>JADCLI010000019.1 GCA_016803235.1 Pimelobacter simplex | reverse complement strand
GAAGACCTCCGTGGTGAGTGTGGGTGCGTGGTAGCTCCACACCTCACCCGGAGGTCTTCGTCATGGTCCAGCCGACCCGCCGTACCTAACGTCCGTGGTCAGAACAACTAGGTCAGTCGCGAGGCTTGCGCGAGCGGTTCGGCGGGCCGTAGTCCTTGGCCAGCTCGATCAGCTTGCCGCTGATCCGGGTGCTCTTGAGCCGCTCCCACTGGTCGTCGGTCAGCCGCGCGGGAAGCTCGACGATCGAGTAGTCGGGGCGGATCGTGATCTTGCCGAAGTCGCGACGGTCGAGGCCACCCTCGTTGGCGAGCGCTCCGACGATCTGGCGCGGCTCGACGCGGTGCCGCTTGCCGACCTGGATCTTGTAGGACTGGAAGCTGCCGCCCGAGCGGGGCGCACGGTCCCGGCCGCCACGCTCGCCACGGTCCCGGTCGCCACCCCGGCGGTCGCCGCGGTCGCCACGGTCGCCCCGGTCGTCGTGCTCGCGGCGCGGCCGGCGCTCGGGCTCCGGCTCCTCCTCGAGCAGCAGCGGGGTGTCGCCCTGCAAGGCGATGGCGAGCGCCGCGGCGACGTCCACCTCGGGCACGTCGTGCTCACGGATGTAGTGGCCGACGACGTCGCGGAAGAAGTCGATGCTCGGCGACTCGAGGGCGGCGGTGATCTGGTCGTCGAAGCGGCTCAGGCGCGAGACGTTGATCGCGTCGACGCTCGGGAGCTGCATCTGCTCGAGCGTGGAGCGGGTGGCCTTCTCGATGTGCTTGAGCAGGTAGCGCTCGCGCGGGGTGATGAACGAGATCGCGTCACCGCTGCGGCCCGCGCGGCCGGTGCGGCCGATCCGGTGCACGTAGGCCTCGGTGTCGGTGGGGATGTCGTAGTTGAAGACGTGGCTGATCCGGGGCACGTCGATGCCGCGGGCCGCGACGTCGGTGGCGACCAGGATGTCGAGCTTGCCGTCCTTGAGCTGGTTGACGGTGCGCTCGCGCTGCGCCTGCACGATGTCGCCGTTGATCGCGGCGGCGCTGTAGCCGCGGGCGCGCAGCTTCTCGGCCAGCGTCTCGGTCTCGTTCTTGGTGCGCACGAAGACGATCGCGCCCTCGAAGTTCTCGACCTCGAGGATCCGGGTCAGCGCGTCGACCTTCTGCGGGTAGCTGACCATCAGGTAGCGCTGCTTGATGTTCTCGGCGGTCCGGGTCTTGCGCTCGATCGCGATCTCGACCGGGTCCTTGAGGTAGGTCTGCGACAGGGACCGGATCTGCTTGGGCATGGTCGCCGAGAACAGCGCGACCTGCTTGTCGTCGGGGGTGTCGGCGAGGATCGTCTCGACGTCCTCGGCGAATCCCATGTTGAGCATCTCGTCGGCCTCGTCGAGGACCAGGAAGCGCAGCTCGGTGAGGTCGAGCGTGCCCTTCTCGAGGTGGTCCATGATCCGGCCGGGCGTGCCGACGACGATGTGGACGCCGCGACGCAGCGCCGACAGCTGGACGCCGTAGCCCTGGCCGCCGTAGACGGGGAGCACGTGGACGCCGCGCAGGTTGGCGGCGTACTTCTCGAACGCCTCGCACACCTGGAGCGCCAGCTCGCGGGTCGGGGCGAGGACCAGCGCCTGCGGCGTCTTCTGCGACAGGTCGAGCTGGTCGAGGATGGGCAGCGCGAACGCGGCGGTCTTGCCGGTGCCGGTCTGCGCCAGGCCCATCACGTCGCGTCCCTCGAGCAGGTGCGGGATGGTCTCGGCCTGGATCGCGGACGGCGACTCGTAGCCGATGTCCTTGAGAGCCTTCAGGATGCGGTCACCGAGACCGAGGTCGGCGAAGGTGGCGGGCTGGTCCGCGGCGTCACTGGGAAGGTCACTCACCCGTCAAGACTAGTGCCGTCAAGCGCGCGAGGCGTGATCCTCGTCGCGGTGCGCTGGGTCACGGCGGATTGAATCCGGCACGATCTGGTAAGGACAGCCTGTAATGCCGGAAGGTCCGCGACCGCTGTCACCCTCGGCACCCGGTCATGCTCCGCGACGAGAAAGAGCTCCATGAGGCCCGACACCCCGCCCCGCCGTGCGCGGCAGCTGCTGCTCGCGACGATCGCCGTCCTGCTGTGCACCTCCGGTCTCGTCGCCGGGTTCGCGGAGCCCGCGACCGCCGCCCCCAAGCCGGCGCGGGTGAAGGGCGTCAAGCTCGCGAAGCCGCGAGTCGACGGCACGACCGCCTCGTTCAAGGTGAAGTGGAAGCGCGCGGCGCGGGCGACGTCGTACAAGGTCAAGTGGCGGACTCCCGGCGGCAAGGCGCACACCGACCGCACCCGCAAGACCTCGATGACGATCAAGGGGCTCGCGCAGGGCACCGACTACTGCGTGAAGGTGCGCGCCTACAACGGCAAGCGCAAGGGCAAGTGGTCGAAGACCCGGTGCCGTACGACGGCGCAGCTCGCCCAGGTGCAGCCGGTGTGGGTCGACCGCCAGCAGATCCAGGGGGCGACGGTGGCGCTGACCTTCCGCTGGAACGAGGTCCCCGGCGCGACGTCGTACGACTTCGACTACCTCGGCAACGAGAACCCGATCCAGGGCGCCAAGAACACCAAGCGCGTCACCGTGCCCGGCGCCGGCTCCGGCGTGGCGAGCGTGACCATCGGGGGCCTCGACCCGAGCCGCACCTACTGCTTCCAGGTCCGTCCGTCCGGTCCCCGCGGGGTCGGGGCGTTCGGCACCGCCGGGTGCAAGCACACCGCGCCCACCAGCCGGGCGACCGGCGGCAACCTCGCCGTCAACATGATGACGTGGAACGTCTGCAGCGGCAGCGGTGACAACTGCTCCGGGCAGCACCCCTGGGGTGACCGGGCGGCGGCGGCCAAGGCACGGATCGCGGCCGTCGCTCCCGACGCGGTCGCCCTCCAGGAGTCGGCGCCGGCGATCAACGACCTCGAGGACACTCCCGGGTACGACCTCGGCTGCCGGGTCAGCGACGGCTACCCGGGCGATCCGGTCCTCGGGGGAGCCCGCAACCAGTCGCTGATCGTCAAGTCCTCGAAGTTCACCGTCGAACCGGGCAGCGCGGGCGGCCTCCGCTTCACCGGCTACACCCACGGCGGTTGCTGGGTGAGGGTCACCGACACCGCGACCAACCGTCAGCTGGTGCTGGCCTCGCTCCACCTCGCCCCGCCGTCGCAGGCCTCCGACCAGACCCGCGCCAACCAGGCCGCCGCCTTCTGGGGCGCCGTGTCCGGTGCCGCGGGCGGCCTGCCCATCGTCCTCGCCGGCGACTTCAACTCCGACCGCGGCAGCGGCTGGGACGGGGCGCGGGAGTTCCTCAACGCCTTCGGGTACGACGACGCGTACGACGTCGCCGAGGCCTACAACGCGCTGCCGTACCTCAACTCGTTCACCGAGTGGTCCCCGGTGCCGCGGATCTTCCCGCGCTGGGGTGGGCACATCGACCGCGTGTTCGTCCCGCCGGGCGCCCGGGTGACGTCGTGGCAGACCGAGGAGCCCTACGCCAACGGGCGCTGGACCAGCCTGCTGTCGGACCACGCCCCGGTCCGGGTCACGGTCGCCATCCCCTGACCGGGCGTAGGCAGACGTCGGTGAGGCGTCTCGATACGTCGCTCGCTGGCGCTCGCTCCTCCTCGACGAACTCGGTCGAGCTCACAGCGAGGCCAGGACCGAGCGCAGGTACGGCCCCTCCCGCTCCAGGTCGACCCGGAACGGGGACTGCACGTCGTCCTCGTCCGGCAGGCTGACGACCGAGTCGATCCGGTGCCGCCGGACCGCGGCGATCAGCACCTCGTTGCGGGGCGTGTAGGCCGCGGAGCCGAGCAGGATGAGCCGCTGCGGGTGAGGGACGAAGGCCGTGGTGAACATCCCGCTGCCGGCGTACCCGGCGACCACGTGGGCAGCGCGGAACATCGCCACCTGCTCGCCGAGCGGGTGGTCCTCGGGGTGGACGACCTCGAAGCCGTGGTCCCGGAACAGGGTCTCGACCTCGCCGGCGTTGGTGCAGGCCCGCTTGCGGATCCGGCGGCCGACGAAGATCCGCGCGGGGCGGGGGCGGTCGTCGGCCCCGGCGGCCAGGGTGTCGCCGATTCGGTCCCAGGTCTCGACGATCCGCGGGTGCACGTAGTTGGGGTTGCTGAACATCGGCGTCCCGGACAGCAGGCGTTCGACCCGGACCTGCCCGTCGATCCGGATGATCCGCTCGCGCGGGATGCCGCAGGCCTCGTAGAAGTCGTACTCCCACGGCGCGATCTCCGGGCGCTTGCGCGCGGCGCCGACGAGGACGCGGACGTCGGGGTCGACGTCCAGCGCGGCCGGCCAGCTCCACATCCGGGAGACCACCTCGGTCATCAGGTGGCCGAAGTGCCCGCGGAACTCGTTGTCGAGGTGGAGGTAGGTGCCCTCGAGCCGCGGGAGGTCCGCGGGCACGGGCGTCACGGGTACGCCGAAGCGCGGCGCCACGTCCGCGATCCGCCGGGTGACCAGCCGCTGCCACTGGTGGTGCCGGAAGCTGTCGGCCAGCACGACGCGATCGGTCATCACGGTCTGCTCGACGTCGACGACCACGTCACGGTAGTCGCGCAGCGAGATCGCGGCCCCGGAGACCGGTCGGTCCATGGCCGGCTCGCGCTGCTCCGGCCCCTCGGTGATCACCCGGGCATCGGGCGGCGTGCCCGCCTCCAGCACCGACAGCACCCGGTGCGGACCGCCCGCTCGGGCGAGATAGCTGTTGGTCTGGGGCTCGTCGAGCTTCACCCGGACGTCGGGGAGGTCGTGGCTGAGGACCAGCTGACCGTCCTCCGCACGGCAGGTGACGTGCATGCGGACCGCGATCCGGCGGCTCTCGGGGAGCGAGCGCTTGCCGGCGCGCAGCGGCTTCGGGTCGCTGGCCCAGCACTCGGCGAGGAACGCGCCGAGCGGCCCGGGGGCGGGGCCGAGCTCGCCGGCGGCGCCGGCGACGACGTACGCACCTCCGGCGGCGAGGTGGAAGAAGGTGGCGTGGAAGCGGCGCAGCCGCTGCTCGCCGTCGGACACGTCGACGATGACGTCGGCACGCCCTGCCAGCGCGAGGTCCACCAGCCGCTCGGCCGGCGTCGCGTCGGAGTGGAGCACCTGCCAGCGTGGCCCGGCCGCCCGGAGCCGTGCGGTCAGGTCCTCCCCCGCGCCGAGCACGACCACCAGCGCCTCCGCGCGGCCGGCGAGGACTCCGGCGACCAGGCCGACGACGGCGTCGTCCGCCCGCTGGTCGCGCGACCGGCGCCGGCCCCACGGGAAACGCCTGGCAGCTGGGCCCGGAACCATGCCTTCACACTAGGTGGTCACTCCACGGTGACGGACTTGGCGAGGTTGCGCGGCTTGTCGATGTCGTGGCCCAGCTCCAGGGCTGCGTGGTAGGCCAGCACCTGCAGCGGGATCGTCAGCAGGATCGGGTCGAGCTCGCGCTCGTTGCGGGGTACGTCGATCCGGCCCACGACCAGGCTCTCGAGGTCGCCGAGGTCGACGCTGTCATGGGTGACCACGACGAGCGGGCCACCCCGGGCGGCGATCTCGTGGAGGGCCGCCACGTTGCGCTCGACGAGCTCGTCGTCGGGGACGATCGCGACGGTCGGGACCTCGGGCGAGATCAGGGCGAGCGGGCCGTGCTTGAGCTCGCTGGTCTGGTACGCCTCGGCGTGCCGGTAGGTGATCTCCTTGAACTTCTGCGCGCCCTCCCGGGCGACGGGGAAGCCACGCACCCGGCCCACGAAGAACAGGCTCTCGGCCTCGGCGAGCCGCTTGGCGACCAGGGCCAGGTCGGCCTCGGTGGCCAGCACCTGGTCGATCTGCTCGGGGATCCGGGTGAGGCCGGTGATCAGTCGCTTGCCGTCGGCGATCGAGAGGTCGCGGACCCGGCCGAGCTGGACGGCGAGCATGCCGAACGCGAGGAACATGTTGGTCAGCGCCTTGGTCGACGCGACCGCGACCTCGGGGCCGGAGTGCAGGTAGATGCCACCGTCGACCTGGCGCGCGATCGCGGAGCCGACCACGTTCACCAGCCCGATCACCCGGCCGCCCTTGCGCTGGACCTCCTGCACGGCCAGCAAGGTGTCGATGGTCTCTCCGGACTGGCTCACCGCGACGTACAGCGTGTCCGGCTCGACGATCGGGTTGCGGTAGCGGAACTCGCTCGCCGCCTCGGCGTCCGCGGGGATCCGGGCCAGCTCCTCGAGCAGCGAGGCACCCATCTGGCCGACGTAGTACGCCGATCCGCAGCCGAGGACCTTGACTCGCCGGAACGCACGCAGCTCCCGGGCGTCGAGGTTGAGGCCACCGAGGTGACCGGTGCCGAACCGCTCGTCGAGCCGGCCGCGCAGCACAGCCTCGGCGCGGGCCGGCTGCTCGAGCAGCTCCTTGTGCATGAACGAGTCGTGCTCGCCGGCGTCGTACGCCTCGGGGTCGATGTCGACCTCCTTGGCGCGGCGGTCGGTGGCGGCCAGGCCGGTGGCCTCGATCCGGTACGTCGAGAAGCCGGCGGCGGTGATCGTGGCCATCTCGCCGTCGTCGAGGTGGGCGACGGTGGTCGTGTAGCGGACAAGTGCGGCGAGGTCGGAGGCGACGTGCATCTCGTGGTCGCCGACGCCGATGATCAGCGGGCTGCCGTTGCGGGCGACGACGAGCCGGTCCGGGAAGTCGGCGTGGGCGACCGCGATGCCGTAGGTGCCCTCGACCCGACCGAGCGCCTCGGCGATGCGCTGCTCGAGGGTCTTGGCGCTGGAGCGGGCGACGAGGTGGGCGAGCACCTCGGTGTCGGTGTCGGAGGTCAGGACCAGGCCGTCGTCGGCCAACTCGGCCCGCAGCGCGGCCGCGTTGTCGATGATGCCGTTGTGGACCACCGCGACCCGGGAGAGCTCGTCGGTGTGGGGGTGGGCGTTGACGTCGTTGGCGGGACCGTGGGTCGCCCAGCGGGTGTGCCCGATGCCGATCTTTCCGCCGAACCGCTTCGGCAGCCCGTCGGCGAGGTCGCGGACCCGGCCGGCCCGCTTGGCGACCTTGAGCCCGCTGCCACCGAGGACGGCGACGCCCGCGGAGTCGTACCCGCGGTGCTCGAGCCGGGTCAGCCCCTCCAGCAGCAGCGGCGCCGCCTGCTGGGTCCCGATGTAGCCGACGATCCCGCACATGTCCGTCTCCTCGTGTCTTTTCGTCTGTCCGTCTAGCCGTAGATGACCCGGCGGAGCTGGCGCTCGGTCAGGTCCGGCGCCGCGACGACCGTGGTCCGCAGCTCCTCGCGCAGCCGGGCGAAGATCTCGTCGTTGCGCGCGCCGTGGAGCTTCAGCTCCGCGTGCCGCCGTCGCACCCAGCCCTCGACCGTCTCGTCGTGGAAGGCGAGGACGTCCTGGACCAGGCGAGCCGCCTCCGCCGGGCCCAGGCCGGTGCTGTCCTGGACGTGCTGGAGGAGCCGGGGGTCGACGTGCACCCGGTGAGCCTGCACCCGAGGGGTCGGCGTTCTCAAGTTCCTGCCCGAAATCGGGCAGATCCGGGCCATTCAGCGTCCCGGGGCCCCGGCCAGCGCATGGTGGAGCACAGACCCCTCTCTTCCGGGTCTTCAGCCCGGCGGAGTGGAGGACCGGTGCCGGAATCGGCGACCCCGGCACCCGCCAGGTGGAGGACGTGCTATCTTGGTGAACACAAGGTGAACAGGAGGTGACCCATGACCGACACCACGATGACCGAGACGCATCTCGAGATGCGTTGGCTGCCCGTGACCGCACCGGACGGACGCACCCGGATGGAGGCCGTCTGGGTCGAGGTCGGCCCGCCCGCGGCCGCTCACCCGCACGCAGCCTGAGCCGCACCCGTCTTCTGGAAGCCACTCCCCGCACGCCGGGGGGTGGCTTCCGGCATTCCCGGGTAGCACCGGGCCTTCACCCACCGGCCATCCGCGTGACCCGCGTCACCCCTTGTCCCGGGATGGTTGCCGTGTCACCATTGGTTACGGTCCTTGAAAGTTCAAACAAACCGCCACCACAGGAGTCCAGCACCATGAGCGAGTCCACCGCCCTCACCGACATCACCGGCGACTACACCCTCGACGTCGCCCACAGCCGCCTCGGCTTCGTGGCCCGCCACGCCGTGGTCACCAAGGTCCGCGGCCAGTTCACCGACTGGTCCGCGACCGCGCACATCGACACCGCGAACCCCGCCGCCTCCTCGGTCACCGTGACCATCAACCCGGCCAGCGTCTCCACCGGCTCCGCCGACCGCGACGGCCACCTCACCTCCCCCGACTTCTTCGACACCGCCGCGTTCCCCGAGTGGAAGTTCGTCTCCACCGACGTGACCCGCGACGGCCAGGACTGGACCATCACCGGCGACCTGACCATCAAGGACGTCACGAAGCCGGTCACCATCGAGTTCGAGGAGAACGGCTCCGCGAAGGACCCCTTCGGCAACATCCGCGTCGGGTTCGAGGGCTCGGTCACCGTCAACCGCAAGGACTGGGGCCTGACCTGGAACGCCGCGCTCGAGACCGGCGGCGTGCTGGTCTCGGAGAAGATCAAGCTCGAGTTCGACATCTCCGCCATCAAGAACGCCTGACGCCGCTCGGCCGGCCGATCCGGGTCGGCTGGGCCCAGCCTCAGCGAAGGGCCAGCGGGAGCGACCGGCGCAGCCGGAACCGCACCCGCTGGCCCTCGCCGTCCTCGGGAGTGCCCGTGTAGTCCATCGCCAGCTCGAGAGTGCCGTCGGTGGCATCCGCGGGGACGTCGAAGACCACGGTGCGCACGTCGTCCACCGTCATGTCGTCGGGCCGGCTCGCGAGCTCCACGCCGTCCTCGTCCAGGACGACGTGCGGCAGGGCACCATCGAGGCGGTAGACCGGCTCGCCGTACCCGATCTCGTAGTCGGCGTCCCCCGCCTCGCCTGCGCTGAAGTAGGTGTTGATCCCGATCCGCACCTGGGCGACCAGCCACGCCCGGCCGGGGGCCGCCCACCCCACCGCCACGTGCCAGGGCACGGCCGTGAGGGCGGTGACACCGCACTCGGTGCCGTTGAACTCCACGCCCCCGCGCAGCTCGGTCCGCGGCTGCTCCGGGCAGGGCACGCTCGTGCGTCGCGGCGGCGTCCCCTCGAAGACGTCGATGCCGCTGTCCACCGCGTGGAGGTCGGTGCGCAGCGTGCGACCGTCGAACTCGGCCTCCAGCGCGAGCTCGTCGGCGTCGGCCGGGACCGCGACCAACCAGTCGAACCTCAGGTCGTTGTCGAGCACGATCCGCTCGCCGTCGGCCACCACGGTGAGGACCGGGTCCGGCAGGTCGCCGCGCGGGCTGGGCCGCCACAGCGCCCAGGCGTCGCCCTCGGTCTTCGCGGGGCGGTAGCCGATCTCGAGGAACTCCGCCCCCGGCGCCGGCTCGGCGGACCAGCCGTCGTCGTACTCGCCGACCTGGTGGCGGGCCCTCGCCAGGGGCCGGCTGGCGACCAGCTCGTAGCGCAGGTTCGGCAGCTGCACGGTCAGCGGCCGGCCCTCCGCCTCCGCGTTGAGCTCGAACACGTCCCCGACCCGGGCGTGCCGCGCGTCGCCACCGGTGACCTGGGAGCAGCCGGTGGCGGCTGCTGCGACGAGGATCGCGGCGACGAGGCGAGCGCTGGTGCGGATCATGGCTGCGATCCTGTCCAGTAACAGGGGTGCCGACACCCGGGCGGGTCGTGGCCCACGCCGAGCACCTCGGCGAGGACCGGCGCGCTGGGCCTCTACGAGAAGGTCGGGATGCGGGTCGAGGCGACCTGGGTGCACCGCGCGGTCCGGCTGGACCGACCGGCGGCCGGGGCGCCGGATAGGGTCGCCGACATGGGCGAGGTGTTCGCGGGGCGCTACGAGCTGCTGGACCCGATCGCCGCGGGCGGCATGGGCACGGTGTGGCGGGTCCTCGACCGGACCGCCGGCGAGGTCAAGGCCGCGAAGATGCTGCGGCAGGCCGACGCGGCAATGCTGCTGCGGTTCGTGCGCGAGCAGTCGGTGCGGATCGACCACACCCACGTCGTGACGCCCCAGTCCTGGGCAGGTGTCGACGACCGGGTGCTGTTCACGATGCCCCTGGTGCGCGGCGGGTCGGTGTCCGGGCTGATGAAGCGCCACGGCGGGACGCTGCCGCCGCGCTGGATCGCCGTGCTCACCGACCAGACCCTGCAGGCACTGGAGGCCGTGCACCTCGCGGGGATCGTGCACCGCGACATCAAGCCCGGCAACCTGCTGCTCGAGCCCACCGGCCGGCACCGCCCGCACCTGCGGCTCACCGACTTCGGCATCGCCGTCCCCAGCGACGAGCCCCGGCTGACCCACGTCGCGATGGTGATCGGGACCCCGGGCTACATGCCGCCCGAGCAGTACCGCGGCGCCGACCCCCACCCCAGCGCCGACATCTACGCGCTCGGGGTCGTCGTGCTCGAGATGCTCACCGGTCGCCGCCCGGCGGCCGACGGCGAGCCGGGTCCGATCGACGTCGGCGCGCTGCGCACCGGCCGGCCCGAGCACGACGCGGTGCTCGAGGTGGTCGCCGCCGCCACGGCGTACGACGCCGCGCAGCGACCCTCCGCCACCGAGCTGCTCGCCCACCCCGCCCTGCGCGGCCTGGTCGCCCGCTGGGACGACCCGGCACTGGCGGACGGCGTCGAGGTGGTCGACGAGTACCCGGCCGAGCCGGAGGTGCGGACCGAGCCGACGCCGAGCCACCCGACCGCGCCGTACCCGCCGCCGACCGCCGCGCTCGGGACCTCGGTGCTGCCGCCTCCGCCGCCCCCACCGACCGCGCCCGCGACGCGGTACGGCGCGCCGGTCGCCCGCAAGCGTCCCGTCGACGCGTTCGTGCTGCTCGGGGTCGGCGTGGTCGGGCTCGTGGTGGCGCTGCTGCTCCTGCTCGGCTGAGTGGCAGGAGATCGTCGAGTAGCCGCGAGCGCCAGCGAGCGGCGTATCGAGACGCCTCGGGTGCGTCTCGATACGGCGGCTACAGCTAGCGCCTCGGCCTGCTCGACGAACTCGCCGCGCGCAGGCGGAGCAGCCCGGCGCCGAGGCAGGCCACGCTCGCCGCGGCCAGTCCGACACCGGCCCAGTGCCGGGTCGTGAACCAGCCGTCGTCACCGATCGGGCTCCCGGAGGCGACGGCCGCGAAGGTGTTCTCGCCGACGAGGAAGGGCCGCTCCGGGGAGTAGCCCTCCAGGCTGTTCTCCTTGTCCTGCGAGACCACGACGCCGTCGTACGTCGGGGCGCCGCCCGTCTCGTGGTCGACCGCGACGGTCACCGTGACCGGGACGTCGACCGGCTTGCGGCCCTCGGGTGCGGGGGACACCGCGAGCGAGACCCAGTAGTCGCCGGGCAGCCGCTCGTCGACCTGGCGCACGGGGAAGCCGGAGCCGACCAGCACGGTCGGGTCGCGGTCCTCCGCCTCGGCCAGGTAGCTGCCGGTCGAGGAGTCCTCGGCGGCGGGGTCGGCGTGCACCAGCCGCCCGCGCAGCGGGTCGATCAGGTGGAGGGTGAGGTTGGGTCCGCTGTAGGCGAAGGTGTCCTCGTCCTTCCCCTTCGCGGCGGGGACGTCGACCCGCACCACCGGCAGGTCGCCCCAGGTCAGCGGGAGCCGCCACAGCTGCTCGGTGCCCTCGGTGATCGTCGTGCTGACCGTCACCGGGCCGTCCTGGGCGTCGAGCTCCGGAGCGGTGTCGAAGGAGGCCGTGCCCTCGAGGGACTCGGCCTTCCCGGCGTCCGGGCGGTCGTACGCCGGCGCGTCGTCGGGCTCGGCGTCCCCGGGCCCCGACGACGGGGCCTCCTCGACGACCTTGATGACGTAGGGCAGGTCGGTCGTGGGCGAGCCGTAGCCCCGGTTGACCTCGATCTGGACCGTGCCCGCGTCGCGGCAGGCCTCGCCCGTGCTGCCGTCCTCGCCGCCGACGACGACCCGGGCCCCGAGGACGGCGTGCGGGATGCCGGTGTCCGCGGAGTCGTACTCCTCGCCGCAGCTCGTGAGATCGCTCGATCCCTCGGTGGCGACGCCCGCGAGGACCCGGATGCCGTCGCTGCTGTCGCCCTGGGGTGCGCCGAGGACGCCGATGTGGACCCGGCTGCCGTTGATCCGGCGCTCGTAGCTGAAGTACTGCGGGAAGCTCGGCCCCAGGCTGGTCCGCCACAGGCCCGGGGCCAGTGCCGTCGGGGTCTCGGGGCTGGTGCTGGCCTTGCCCGGCAGCGGCTCGCCGCCCAGGTCGACCTCGGAGCCGGCCGCCGCGGCGCCGTACCCCGTCGTCAGTGCCAGCCAGGCGAGACAGGTCGCACCGGCGAGCAGGACGGGTGCGCGTCGCGGACTCACGCCTGAACTGTAAAAGATCACGCGCGCCCCAGCCGGACCGGCTCGTCGTGCGTCCCTCGGTGAGCGCCGACTACTTGGGGGTCGGCTGACCCATCACCTCGCGGGCGAGCAGCGCCACGTGGAGGGCGAGGACGTTCTCCGGGTCGGCCAGGTCGATGTCGACGACGTGGCCGATCCGCTGCAGCCGGGCGTACAGCGCGGGACGCGAGATGTGGCAGAGCTCGGCGGTGCGGACCTTGTTGCCGCCGGTGCGGCAGTACGCCGCGAGCGTGGTGGTGAGCTGCTCGCCGGTCCGCGCGTCGTGGGCGAGGAGGGTGCCGAGCTCGCGCTCGACGTACTGCTGGACACGAGGGTCGTGGCGCAGCAGGTGGAGCAGTCCGCGCAGGCGCAGGTCGTAGAGCCGCACCGCGCGGGGCGGGTCGGTGGGGGCGGCGGAGTCGGCGACGACGAGCGCCTCGCGCACGCTGCCGCCGGAGCCCGCCACGTCGTCGACGGCCGACCCGACGCCGACGACCAAGCGGGCGCCGGTGCGGGCCAGGCGCTCCACGACCCGGTCGGTGACGGTGTCGGCGGCGCCCGGGGGGTGGGCGAGCAGGGCGACCACGCGCTCGTCGTCGACCGGGCCCACCAGCCCGCTGGTGCGGCGTACCCGCAGCTCGTCGAGCAGGTCCGAGGCCACCCCGCGCAGCTCGTCGGCGTCGCCCGGCCCGGCCAGCCGGACCACCATCCCGGTGACGTGGCGGCCCTTCCAGCGCAGCCCGAGCGAGGTCAGCCGCGCGGCGAGGTGGGGGACGTCGACACCGGCGGCGAGCTCGGTCAGCAGGGTGCGGTGGGCCTGGAGCTCGAGGTTCTGGGCGTCGCGGTCGATCAGCCGGCCCATGGCGAGGGCGGTCGCGCCGCGCTCGAGGAGCATCCGCTGCCGGGGCGTGACCTGCTCGTCGGTGCCGTCGGTGAGCAGCACGAGGCGGCCGAACCGGCCCGGCTCGGGACCCACGTCGACGGCGCCCCTGCCGTCCGGACCGAGCATCCGGGCGCTGCGGGAGCGCCGCTCCCAGTCACCGATGACGGCGTCGTGGTCGCGCCCAGCGGTGTTGTAGGCGATGACGTGGTGGACCAGGTTCTCGAAGACCACCGGCCGGTCGGCCATCTCGGCCACCAGGTCGACGACCTGCTGCGGCCGGGCGCGGCCCAGGGTGAGCCGGGTGAAGGCGCGGTGCGCCTCCTCGGAGGCCTGCAGCTCGGTCATCTGCGCGTTGACGACGATCTGGTGGACCGCCTGGGTGACCGCGACGAACGAGGTCTCCCGGCGGAAGGCGATCAGCGTCAGGTCGTGCTCCTCGGCGGCCTCCACGAGGGCGTCCGGCAGCCGGTCGGTGTAGCGCCGGCCGAGCTCGATCGCGAGGCCGGCGAGACCGACCTCGGCCAGGCCGGCGACGTACTCACGCAGCCCGCGGTCGGTCGACGGCAGCAGGATGCCGGTGTTGAGCAGCAGCTCGTCGCCCTGGAGGAGGGGCGCGATGTCGGCCAGCTCGGCGACGTGCACCCAGCGGATCGCCCGGTGCAGGCGGCCCGCTCCGGCGAGCACCGCCGGGTCGCCGCGCTGGACCTCCGGGAGGGCCAGCACCTCGGCCAGCGTGGGCAGCATCGGCGGCCTTCCAATCTGTAACGTCGACGGACGATCCTGCGACAGGTTGATGCTACTCACCGCGTGCCGTGCCGCCCTACCGTCGGGCCATGAGCACGATCAGCCACTGGATCGACGGCGCCGCGGTCGCCGTCCCCGACGCCCGCACCCAGCCCGTCTTCAACCCGGCCACCGGCGAGGTCACCGGACAGCTCCAGCTGGCCGACACCGCCCTCGTCGACCGGGCCGTCGCCTCGGCGTCCGCCGCCGCGGCCAGCTGGGGCCGCTCGAGCCTCGCGCGTCGTACGCAGGTCCTGTTCGCCTTCCGCGAGCTGGTCCGCGCCCACGCCGACGACCTCGCCGCCGCGATCACCGCGGAGCACGGCAAGGTCCTCGACGACGCCGCCGGCGAGGTCGCCCGCGGCCTCGACAACGTCGACTACGCCGTCGGCATCGCGGAGCACCTCAAGGGCAGCTACTCCGCCGAGGTCAGCACCGGCATCGACGTGCGCACCGTCCGCGAGGCCCTGGGCGTCGTCGTCGGCATCACGCCGTTCAACTTCCCGGCCATGGTGCCCCTGTGGATGTGCACCACCGCGATCGCCGCGGGCAACGCGTTCATCCTCAAGCCGAGCGAGCGCGACCCCTCGGCGTCCCTCCTGCTCGCCGAGCTGTGGAAGCAGGCCGGGCTGCCCGACGGCGTCTTCACCGTCGTCCAGGGCGACGCGAGCGCCGTCCAGTCCCTCATCGACCACGAGGACGTCGCCGCCGTCAGCTTCGTCGGCTCCACCCCGGTCGCGAAGTCGGTCTACGAGGCGGGCACCCGTGCCGGCAAGCGGGTCCAGGCCCTCGGCGGCGCCAAGAACCACATGGTCGTCCTCCCCGACGCCGACCTCGGCATGGCGGCCGACGCGGCCGTGTCGGCGGCGTACGGCTCGGCCGGCGAGCGCTGCATGGCGGTCTCCGTGCTGGTCGCGGTCGGCGACGTCGCCGACCAGCTGATCAAGGAGATCAGCGTTCGCGCCAACGACATCGTCGTCGGCGACGGGACCGTCGCCGGCACCGGCATGGGCCCGCTCATCACCGAGGCGCACCGCGACCGGGTCGCCGGGTACGTCGACGCGGGTGCCGCGGCCGGTGCGACCGTCGTCCTCGACGGCCGCCAGTCCGAGCTCCCGGCGTCGGGCTTCTTCCTCGGCCCCTCCCTCATCGACCACGTGTCGGAGGAGATGTCGGTCTACCGCGACGAGATCTTCGGCCCCGTGCTGTCGGTCGTCCGGGTGGACACCTTCGACGAGGCGATCGCACTGATCAACCGCAACGAGTACGCCAACGGCGTCGCGCTGTTCACCCGTGACGGCGGTGCCGCGCGGCAGTTCGAGCGCGAGATCGAGGTCGGCATGGTCGGCATCAACGTGCCGATCCCGGTCCCGGTCGCCCACCACTCGTTCGGTGGCTGGAAGAACTCGCTGTTCGGCTCGCACCACATGTACGGCCCCGAGGGGCTGGCGTTCTTCACCCGCGCGAAGGTCGTCACCTCGCGCTGGCCGGACCCGGCGACCTCGACGGTCGACCTCGGCTTCCCGCGGAACCGGTGACCGCGATGACCCTCCTCGACTCCACCACCAACTCGCCGGCCGACTCGCTCGCGGCGACGGTCGTCGCCGACGACCGCGCCCACGTCTTCCACTCGTGGTCGGCCCAGGACAAGATCAGCCCGTTGCCCGTCGCCGGCGGCGAGGGATCGCGGTTCTGGGACTACGAGGGCAAGAAGTACCTCGACTTCTCCTCGCAGCTGGTTAACCTCAACCTCGGCTACCAGCACTCCGCCCTGGTGGCGGCGATCCAGGAGCAGGCCGCGCGCCTGTGCATGGTGCAGCCGGCGTTCGCCAACGACGTGCGCGGCGAGGCGGCTCGGCTGATCGCCGAGCGCGCCCCGGGCGACCTCAACCACGTCTTCTTCACCAACGGCGGCGCCGAGGCCAACGAGAACGCCATCCGGATGGCGCGACTGCACACCGGCAAGCACAAGGTGCTCTCGACCTACCGCAGCTACCACGGCGCCACCGCCGGTGCGATCGCGCTGACCGGCGACCCGCGCCGCTGGCCGTCGGAGCCGTCGATCCCCGGCTCGGTGCACTTCTGGGGGCCCTACCCCTACCGTTCGGCCTTCCACTCGGGCTCCGAGCAGGAGGAGGGCGTGCGCGCGCTGCAGCACCTCGCCGACACGATCATGGTCGAGGGTCCCTCGACCATCGCCGCGATCATCCTCGAGACGGTCGTCGGAACGAACGGCATCCTGGTGCCGCCGCCGGGCTACCTGGCCGGCGTGCGCGAGCTGTGCGACCGGCACGGGATCGTGCTCATCGCCGACGAGGTGATGGCGGGATTCGGCCGGTGCGGCGAGTGGTTCGCGATCGACCACTGGGGCGTCGTACCGGACCTGATCACGTTCGCGAAGGGTGTGAACTCCGGCTACGTGCCGCTCGGCGGCGTCGTGATCTCGGAGTCCATCTTCGACACCTTCCGCGAGCGGGCCTACCCCGGCGGCCTCACCTACTCCGGCCACCCGCTGGCCTGCGCGGCCGCGGTCGCGTCGATCAAGGTGATGTCGGACGGCGTCCTCGACCACGTCCGGGCGATGGGCACCGACGTGATCGGTCCTCGGCTCGCGGAGCTGGCCGCCAAGCACCCGTCGGTGGGCGAGGTCCGCGGGCTGGGGATGTTCTGGGCGATCGAGCTGGTCCGCGACCGCGGGACCCGCGAGCCGCTGGTGCCGTTCAACGCCGCCGGCCCGGACGCCGAGCCGATGGCCCGGTTCACCGCCGCGTGCAAGGAGCGCGGCCTGTGGCCGTTCGTCCACTTCAACCGCACCCACGTCGCGCCGCCGTGCACCACGTCGCGCGAGGAGCTGCTCGAGGGGCTCGACATCCTCGACGAGGCGCTCTCCGTGGCGGACGAGTACTGCCTGGGCTCCTGAGGTCCGCCGACCCGGCACGAAGTAGCCCGAGAAACGGGCCGACCCGGCAGAGAGTGGCTCTTCGTCAGGCCACCTTCTGCCGGGTCGGCGTCGTTTTCCGGCCGGTCTTGTGCCGGGTCGGTGCGAATCAGGAGCCAGTTTGTGCCGGGTCGGAGCCCTCGGGGTCCTCGGGGTCCTCGGGGTCGGTGTCGCGGGTGGGCCCGTCGGCGAGGATGCCGTAGAGGCTGCGGCGGGCCTCGACGAGGACGTCGACCGCGGCGCGGCGCTGGGTGTCGGAGCCGGCGGTGACGATCTGCCAGACCGCGCCCATGACCTGGCCGATCTCGGCCTTGAGGTCGGCGTGGCCCTGGTCGGCGGACCCGGCCTGGGCCTTCTCCCGCGAGCGGTCGAAGGGCGCCCAGACGGCGGCGAGCTCGTCGGCGTGCTCCTCGCACCAGGCCGCACCGGCACCGGTCAGCCGCATGGCGCGGCGGCCTCGGGCCTCGTCGATCTCGACCAGGTCCTCGTCCTGGAGCTGCTGGACGGTCGGGTAGACCGAGCCGGGGCTCGGCTTCCACACCCCGCCGCTGCGCTCGGTGATCGCCTGGATCACCTGGTAGCCGTTCGGCGACTCCTCGCGCTGGTTGGCGTCGCGGAGCACGTCGAGGATGGCCGCGCGGACGTCGCCGCGGCGTACCCGCGGCCCCCGGCCGGGCTCGGGGCGACCCATGCCGAACAGGCCGGCGAGCCACGGCGGCGGGACGCCGGGACCACCCGGGCCGAAGCCCGGACCTCCGTGGCGGCCCCGGCCACGGCCGGGCTCGCCCCACTCCCAGCCGGCCCAGGCACCGCCCCAGGGGCCGGGGCCGCCGCCGCGGTTGCGGCGCTGGAAGCCCCGGGGCTCGGAGCGACCCCAGGGGTCGCGGTCGTCGTACGGACGTGAGTTCTCGTGGTGTCCCATGAGGGGACCTCCTTCGGTTGCGGGGGCCTCGTGAGCCCCGGTTCAGGTCGAGATATCGCGCGAACAGTTCGTGTCCGTATCGCGATATATCGCAACCGTACGTCGACTTTCGCCGGTGCGCAAGGGTGCGGCAGCCGCTTGTAACTACGTGTTACGGCGCGCTTTCCGGTGCAACAGCGCCCGGGTAGTAGCCACAGCACCGAGGTGGACGAGAGGAACCCCCTCCATGGCGGCCACCCGACGATCTCAGCAACTCCCTGCACCGGACCGCCATCCACCTTGGCGTTGTGGCTACTACCCGGGCGCTGTTGCACGCACTTTCGTGCTGTAACACTTAGTTACAAGCGGAGCTCCGCTCAGCGGGCCAGCCAGGCGGCGTACGCGTCGAACGACGACGGCCGGCCGAGGAAGTCGGCGACCAGGTCGGCGGCGTCGCCGGCGCCACCGGGGACGAGCACCCGGTCGCGGTAGCGCTGGGCGACCTCGGGGGCGAACGGGTCCGCCTCGTCGAAGGCGCTCCACATGTCCTTCGCGATGACCAGCGACCACATGTAGGTGTAGTAGCCCGAGCTGTAGCCGCCGAGGTGACCGAAGCTGGCGAACATGTGGGTGCCGGGGAGGTACGGCAGGGCGGCGTACCGCGCCTGCAGCTCGACCATCCGCGACGTCAGGTCGGGGGCGTCGTCGCCGTGGACCCGGTCGGCGTGGAACCAGTACGACATGGCGGCGTAGAACATCTGGGTCCGGGCGTAGATGCCCTTGCCGTAGTCGTCGGCGGCGCGCATCGCGGCCACCAGGTCGGCGGGGATCGGCTCACCGGCGGCGTCGGTGGCGAAGGTGCGCAGCACGTCGGCGTGCCAGGCCCACTCCTCGAGCATCTGGCTGGGGGCCTCGACGAAGTCCCACTCGGTGGCGACGCCCGCGTAGCGGTACCAGTCGCCGTGGCCGCCGAGCACGTGGTGCAGCAGGTGGCCGAACTCGTGGAACAGCGTGACCACGTGGTCGTGCTCCATCAGTCCTCGCGAGAAGTTGCAGACCAGCACGCCCTCGGGCAGCTGCTCGCCCGCGACGCCGTCGGCGAGGGTGAACTGCGCGGCGTGCTTGTACTTGCCCTCGCGCGGGTGCAGGTCGAGATAGATCCGGCCGATCTCGTCGCTCTCGCCCTCGCGGAGGACGTCGTACGCCGTCACGTCCTCGTGCCACACGGGTACGTCGGCCTGCTCGTAGCGCAGCCCGAACAGCCGGCCGGTGACCTCCAGCAGCCCGGCACGCACCTTGGCGAAGTCGAAGTAGGTGCGCACGCGCTGGGAGTCGACGTCGTACTTCTCGGCGCGGACCAGCTCGGCGTAGTGGTTGTAGTCGAAGCCGGGGACCTCGGTCGCGTCGGGGTGGTCGCGGCGGTAGCGCTCGAGGAGCTGGGCCAGGTCGCGGCGCATCGGCTCCTCGGCCGCCTCGACGATCCGCTCGATGAAGGCGGGGATCGCCGGCCCGTCGCCGATCATCTTCACGTCGGCGTCGTACGACGGCCAGTCGGCGTACCCGACGGTCGTGGCGAGCTCGTGACGCAGCGCGAACAACTCGGTCAGCAGCGGCTCGGTGGCCGGCCAGCCGCGGTCGAGGAAGGCGATGGTCACCTCCCGACGGACGTCCTGGTCGCGGGCGAACATCCGCACCGGCACCGAGTCGGGGTAGTCGGTGGTCACGGTGACCATGCCCTCCGCGTCGACCGGGTGGGCGGACAGCCAGTCGTCGGGCAGGCCGGCGAGCTGCTGCGGCGTGACCCGCACGGTGCGGACGTCGTCACGGATGACCCGGCTGAACTCCTGGTCGAGCTCGGTGATCCGCTCCCGAACCTCCGCGATCCGGGCCCGGGTGGCCTCGTCCTTGTCGACGCCCGAGCGGCGGAAGTCGTCGCGCACCTTGGTGAGCAGCCGCGCCGCCAGGGGGTCGTGGGCGACGGCGCTGTCGTCGATGGCGGCGAACACGTCGTACAGCGCGCGGTCCAGGCCCCAGGCGGTGCCGATCCGCTGCGCCTCCTGCTCGGCGGCGTCGGCGAGGTCGCGGACCTCGTCGGAGGGGTGCACGTTGCCGAACAGCGAGCCGGCGGCCGCGGCATTGCCGAGGTGGCCGGCGGCCCGGTCCCACTGACGCAGCACGGCGACCGGGTCGGTGGGCGGGTCGGCCCGCAGCGCGTCGACCAGCTCGCTCGCCCGCGCCAGCTCCGCCTGCGTGCGCGCCCGGAACCAGGCGGGCCAGTCGGCGGCGGACGGGGGCAGGGCGAGGGGAGCCGTCGTCATGGCGCAAGCGTACGAGTGCCCCGGTGTGGCGACCTGTGGCGATATCGGGGAGGTCCCGCGGGCTTCGTGTGGACCGGCTGTGGATCGCCGCCGAGCAGAGTTCCTGTCATCACCACCGCCGCTGCTCACGACGAGCACGACCCCACAGGAGAGCCGCCACCATGCGTATGTCCAGCAAGATCCTCGTCCCGCTCGCCACCCTGTCGGCCGCCGGTGCGATCGCCGGCAGCACCCTGCGGCTCAGCGTGTCCGGCGACTCGATCGGCGCCAGCATCCGCGACGCCCTGCTGCCGCTGGTCCTCCTCGGCGTGGCGCTCGCCGTCGCGTCCGCCGTGCTGGGCGCCCTGATCGCACGGCGGCTCTCGCGGCCCTTCCAGGACCTCGCGCGGTTCTCCCGCGAGCTGGGGCACGGCCGGTTCGACCTCGACGTGCCGTCGTACGCCGTCCCGGAGGCGGACGCGATCGGCACCTCCCTGCGCGACGCGGCCACCCAGCTCGACGGGCTGGTGCGGCGCGAGCGCGAGTTCGCCGCGAACGCCTCCCACCAGCTGCGCACGCCGATCACCGCGCTCCGCCTCAACCTCGAGGACCTGAGCATGTGGCCGGAGACGGACCCGGCCGTCGCCACCGAGCTGGAGCGTGGCCTCGGTGAGCTGGACCGGCTCAGCGGCTCGATCGACGAGCTGCTCGACCTGGCCCGGGGCCGGCGGATCGAGGCCCAGCAGGTGGTCGACCTCGTCGCCGTGGTCCGGGCGAGCAGGGCCCGCTGGGCGCGGCGGCTGGCCGCGGAGTCGCGCGAGCTCGTCGTGTCGCAGGTGGGGCGACGGTCCCGCACACGGGTCCCGCTCGGGCCGTTGGAGCAGGTCCTCGACGTGCTCGTCGACAACGCGTGCAAGCACGGCCGGGGCACGATCACCCTCGAGGTACGCGACGCCGACACCCACCTCGAGATCGTCGTCGGCGACGAGGGCACGGCACGGCCGGGACCCGAGGTGTTCCGTCGCGGGGTCAGCACCGGGGCCGCCGGCTCCGAGGGGATCGGCCTGGCCGTGGCGGCCGAGCTGGCCGAGGTGTGCGGCGGCCACCTGTCTCTCGACCCGACCTCGGCCACCACGCGGTTCGTGCTGTGGCTGCCGCCTCGTGAACGGACCGTCAGCCGGCCAGCTGCCCCTGCTTCCTGAGCAGGAACGCGCGCTCGGCCTGGTTGTCGCACACGGCCAGCGCGGCGTCGTACTGCTCCCGGGCGGCGGCGCTGCGGCCCAGCCGGCGCAGCAGCTCGGCCCGGGTGGCGTGCCAGGCGTGGTAGCCCTCGAGCGGAAGCCGCTCGACGATCGCGAGCGCGACCTCCGGGCCGTCGAGCTCGGCGACGGCGACCGCGCGGTTGAGCGCGACGATCGGCGACGGGTCGAGACGCACGAGCTGGTCGTAGAGCGCCACCACCTGGGACCAGTCGGTCGCGGCCGCGGTGGGCGCATCGGTGTGGACGGCGTTGACCGCGGCCAGGATCTGGTAGCGGCCGGGCCGGTTGGCGGCCAGGCACTGCCGCACCAGGTCGTGGCCCTCGGCGATGAGGGCCCGGTCCCAGCCGCCGCGGTCCTGCTCCTCGAGGGGGACGAGCTCACCTCCCCGCACCCGTGCGGTACGACGCGCCTCGGTCAGCAGCAGCATCGCCAGCAGCCCGGTGACCTCCAGGTCGGCGGGCAGCAGCTCGTGGAGGATCCGGGCCAGCCGGATCGCCTCGCCGGTCAGCTCCTCGCGGACCGGGTCGCCGTCTCCGGAGGAGAGGTAGCCCTCGTTGAAGATCAGCAGGAGCACGGCGAGCACGGCGCCGACCCGCACCGGCAGGTCCTCGGCCTCGGGCACCCGGTACGGGATGTTGGCGCCCTTGATCTTGCCCTTGGCGCGGGTGATCCGCTGCGCCATCGTCGTCTCCTGGACGAGGAAGGCGCTGGCGATCTCGGCGACGGTGAGGCCGCCGAGCAGGCGCAGGGTGAGCGCGATCCGTGCCTCCGGTGCGAGCGAGGGGTGGCAGCAGGTGAAGATCAGCCGGAGCCGGTCGTCCTCGATGACGCCGGTCGGCTCGTGGGGTGTGTCGTCCTCGATCATGACGGCGGCCTCGTGCTTGCTCGTCCGGTTCTTCTCGCGGCGGATCCGGTCGATCGCCCGGTTGCCGGCGGTGGTGGTGAGCCACGCGCCGGGGTTGGGCGGAACACCGTCCTCCGGCCACTTCTCGAGCGCCCTGACCAGCGCCTCGCCGGCCGCGTCCTCGGCGAGGTCGATGTCGCCGAAGCGGCGGACCAGGGAGGCGATCAGCCGGCCGTACTCGTCGCGGAAGATCCGTTCGACGGCCGCACGGGCGTCCTGGCTCATTCGGCCTGGAAGGGGCGGACCTCGACCTTGCCCTGGCACGCCTTCGAGCCCGCGGCGGCGTACCTCATCGCGGCGTCGTGGTCGGGCACGTCGATGATCCAGAAGCCGCCGATGTGCTCCTTGGTCTCCAGGTAGGGGCCGTCGGTGACGACCGGCGCGTCGCCGGTGCCGTCGACGACGGACGCGGACGCGACGGTCTCGAGGCCGCCTGCGAACACCCAGACCCCGTCGGCCTGGAGCTGCTGGTTGAACCGCTCGGTGTCCGCGAACATCTGCTGCATCTGCTCGGGGGTGATCTCGGCGTAGTCCGCCTCGTTGCCGTGCACGGCCAACAGGTACTGGGTCATGGGGATCTCCTGGTCTCGGTCGGTGCGGGGCGGCCCCGATGACCGCCTCCCACCCCCTCCACGAACGGGGGATGCGCGGTACGACAGCCTTGCACGGAACTTTTCGGCGCGGGTACGGGCCTCAGGCCAGCCGCTCGGTCAGGTGCACCTCGACGGTGTCGCCGGCCCGCTTGCCCGACTCGACGCGCAGGGCGTTGGCGACGGGCAGCTTGTGGGTGCCGTCGCCGAGCGCCATGAACGAGGTCTCGAACGGGGTGCCGTCGACGGTGCCGCGTACCTTGACCCGGCCACGGGTGCCGAACCGGTCGACCGACTCGGGCCAGACGACGTAGGTCCAGCCGCCCTTGGCGTCGGTCTCGCGCAGGGTCTCGGTGAAGGTGATGTCGAGCGGCCCGATGCCGCCGTGCTGAGGTGTGGTCATGCACGTGTCGACCGTCGCAGCGGGGCCGATTCATCGCGCGACGCCGGCGGTCCCTAGCCTGTCGGGGTGGGAGTGCGCGGGATGCTGGCCGACACCCGGCCGCTGCGGAACCCGCACTTCCGGCGGCTGTGGTCGGCGAACATCATCACGGTCGTCGGTGCCCAGCTGACGGTCGTCGCGGTCCCGGCCCAGATCTACGCGGACACCGGCTCGTCGGCGTACGTCGGCCTGACCGGTGTCTTCGGCCTGGTGCCGCTCGTGGTGTTCGGCCTGTGGGGCGGCGCGCTCGCCGACCACTTCGACCGGCGCACGATGCTGCTCGTCACGACCTGCGGGCTGATCGGCACCGCGGCGCTGTTCTGGCTGCAGGCGGCGTTCGGGATGAGCAATGTGTGGGTGCTGCTCGGGCTGTTCTCGGTGCAGCAGGCCTTCTTCGCGGTCAACCAGCCGACCCGGTCGGCGGTGCTGCCGCGGCTGCTCGACGACGACGTGCTGCCGGCCGCCAACTCCCTCAACATGACGGTGATGCAGGCCGGCGCGATCGGCGGTCCGCTGATCGCGGGCGTCCTGATCCCGTTCACCGGCTTCGCCTGGCTGTACGCCGGCGACGCGGTCTCGCTGCTCGCCACCCTGTGGGCGGTGATCCGACTGCCCGCCCTGCCGATCGAGGGCGTCAGCACGGGGACGCCGGGACTGCGCTCGGTGATCGAGGGCATCGCCTACCTGCGCGGCCAGCCGGTGCTGATGATGTCCTTCCTCGTCGACATCATCGCGATGGTCTTCGGCATGCCGCGCGCGCTGTTCCCGGAGATAGCGCACCAGAGCTTCCTCGGCCCCGACGAGGGCGGCCTCGCCTTCGCGCTGCTGTTCGCCGGCATCCCGGCCGGAGCGGTGCTGGGCGGCGTCTTCTCGGGTTGGGTCTCGCGGGTCTCGGCCCAGGGCAGGGCCGTGGTCTGGTGCATCGTCGTGTGGGGCCTGGCGATGGTCGGCTTCGGCCTGGCCGTCCTCGGCGCGGACGCGACGCCCGGCGCGGCGCACGGCTGGCTGGTGGTGGCCGTCCTCATGCTCGTCGTCGGCGGCGCGGCCGACATGGCCTCGGCGGCCTTCCGCACCTCGATGCTGCAGACCGCGGCCGCCGACGAGGTCCGTGGCCGGCTGCAGGGCATCTTCGTCGTGGTCGTCGCCGGCGGCCCGCGGATCGCGGACGTCGCCCACGGCGCGAGCGCCGCGATGGTGGGTACGGCGACCGCGGCTGCCGGCGGCGGCGTGCTGGTCGTCGTCCTGGTGGTCGTGGCGGCACTCGCCGTGCCGTCGTTCGTGCGCTACCGCGTGGCTGCTGCGGGGGTCGGCCCTGGGCGTCGCACCTGACGAATGGGCTGTGAATTCGCCTGGATCACAGCCCATTCGTCAGGTGCGACGTCAGGACCCGGACCGCCCGCCCTTCCGCGCGCGGACCGCCTCCAGAGGAGGCTCGACGAAGGCCACCATGTCGGGCACGATCTCGGTGAGCTGCTCGACGCGCCCCTCGTCGATCTCGTGGTAGAGCATGGTCGACAGCGCACCCACGATGCCGCTGAACAGCTGCTCGCTGACCTCGTCGGAGAGCTCGTCGAGGAAGGTGCGGAACCCGGCCACCACCTCGAAGTGGCGGCGGCGGGCTGCGTCACCGGCCGCCCACACCTCCATGATGCAGAGGGTGGCGAAGGCCGGGCTGCGCGCCACGGACTCGGCGAGGGCGGTCAGGCCCCGGACCACGCGCTCGTGCCAGGTGCCGTCGGGACCGATCGCCTCGCCGACGTCGTGCATCAGTCCCGCGACGCCGGTCTCGTAGGCCGCCGAGAAGGCGTCGGCCTTGTCCGCGAAGAGCTCGTAGAAGGTCTTGCGGGACACTCCCGCCCGCTCGATGATGTCGGCCACCGAGGTGTCGGTGTAGCCGCGCTCCGCCATGCAGATCGCCGTCGCCGACAGCAGCCGGCGGCGCTGGTCCTCGCGGACCTGCTCCGGCGTCAGGCCGTGTCGTCCGGACGGCAGATGGTCGGCCCCCATGCGGCGATTCTACGAACGGCGGCGCCCGCGTCTCGGGACGTTGGTCCTGATGGTGGACACGGCTCGTCGCAACGCTCGGTGCAACTCCTGTTTACGAGATGCCTTGTTGATCTTGCCGCAGCCTGGGTGACCTGCAACACTTCCGAGAAACAGCAACGTTTATACCCCCGAGAGGAACATTGATGTTTATCGCTTCACCCCGCCGGCTCGCCGCGCTCACCGCGGGCGGACTGGCCTCGGCCGCGCTGACCGTCGCGTCCTTCGGCGCCCCGGCGCAGGCCGCGAACAGCGTGATCACGATCGACAAGACGTTCACCTACGACTGCGAGCCGATCGTCACCATCGGCACCGACTCGGCAAGCCTGGGCAACCACCCGGTCGAGGTCCAGGCCCAGTCGACCATCCCGTCGACCGTCCACGCGGGACAGACCATCGCGCCGACGCCCACGAAGATCACGCTGCACATGTCGGACAACCTGTGGCTGGCCAACAAGGCGCTCACCCACGTCGCCAACGCGGTCGACGGCTCCTCGACCGACTCCACCCTGGGTGTCTCCCTCGACGGCGCCGCGCCCGCCTGGGTGCCGATCGACGGGCTCAGCGTCAAGGACGCGCCGATCCCCGTCGCTGCACCCGACGTCTGGACCCCGCCGGCGCCGTGGGTGATCCCGACCGCGGGCACGGTCCGGGCCGTCAAGATCCCGGCGAACGCCACCGGCAAGAAGCTCAGCCTGCACATGCCGCAGAAGTTCACGGCCGGTGCGCTGATCAAGGGCGGATGGCTCGACGACGGCTCCGGCGTCCCGGACTATCAGAACGTCAAGACCGACATGACGTGCGTCCTCGACCAGGCAGACGACACCCTGCTCGGCAGCCCGGTCACCGTGACCAAGGCGCCTGCGACGATCACGTCGGCGAAGCTCAAGCCGAAGAAGGTCCAGGCCAAGAAGAAGGCCCCGAAGCTGACCGTCCAGGTCGCCTCGGACGCCGCTGCCACCGGCGCGGTCACGGTCACCCTCAAGGGCAAGACGGTGGGCACCGGCACCGTCGCCAACGGCGCGGCCACGATCAAGCTCAAGAAGTTCAAGAAGGCGGGCAAGCACAAGCTGACCGTCACCTACGCCGGAGACGCCAACTCCCTCGGTGCGACCACGACCGTCAAGGTCAAGGTCGTCAAGTAGTCCGCTGGACCGAGACCCCGGCGGGGCGTCGCACGACGCCCCGCCGGGTTTCGCCATTTCCCCCACGAGGCCATGTCCGATCGCATCCCGACCTCCCGGCGCACGCGGGGACGGATCCTGCCGTCCCTGCTGAGCCTGCTCATCGTCGCCCTGGTCGCCTGGCTCGGCTGGCAGCTGTGGGGGACCAACGTCGCCGCGGAGCAGCGCCAGCGCGACGTCGTCGGAGCCCTCCAGGACGAGTGGGGTGATCGCAGGGGCGACGCGACGACCGACCCGCTCCGGCTGGGCGAGGGCTTCGCCGTGCTGCGGATCCCCCGCTTCGGCAGCGACTTCGAGGTGCCGGTCATCCAGGGCGTCGGCGAGGACGACCTGGCCTCGGGGGTCGGGCACTTCTCCGACACGGCCCGCCCCGGCCAGATCGGCAACTTCGCCGTCGCCGGTCACCGGGTCACCCGCGGACAACCCTTCGCCGACTTCCCCTCCCTCCGGGCCGGCGACGAGGTGACGGTGGAGACCCGCACCCACGTGTACACCTACGTGCTCGACGACGGCGGCACCGACATCGAGGTCCCCGCGAGCGACACCAGCGTGATCCGCCCGGTGCCGGGTCGCCCCAGGGCAGTCCCCGAGCGCGCGCTGATCACGCTGGTGACCTGTGCGGACCTGACCACCACCGAGGACCGCTCGATCGTGCACGGACACCTGGTCTCGAGCGCTCACCTCTGATCCCGGCCGTGGGAGGGGGAGGAAGAACGCTCGGCCGGGACCAGAGGGAGGTCAGAGGGAGACCGAGTCGCTGACCAGCCACTCGCCCTTCGAGCGGGTCATGGTCAGCACCGTGCGGATCTCGATCGGGTCCAGGGTCCTGCCGTCCCCGGTCCGCTCCTGGTCGACGAAGAGGAGCACCCGCACCGTCGAGGACGAGCACTCCTCGCCGCAGTCGACGACGGCGACGTTGCGCACCGTCGCGGTCACGACCAGCTGCCGCTGCTCGGCCAGCGAGGTCACGGTCGGGACCACCTCCGCGAACTCCTCGGCGAACGCCGGCGTCATCCGCTCCTGGGCGGCGGCGAGGTCGTCGGCGACCGTGTCGTGCGCATAGCTGAGGACGTCCTCGGCGGCGCTCGCGGCCGCCGAGGCCGCCGCGTCCTGCGCCGCGACCTGGGCAGTGGCCCTCGCGTCGCGGTCGGCACGCTGCATCGTGGCCACCGCGCCGAAGGCCGCGCCGGCCACGCTGGCCACCAGCAGCGGCGCCAGCCAACGCCAGCTGCGCCGCGGCACGCGCGCGCGGCCGCGTCCGGTGTCCTCGGCCCGCTCGACGGGGGCGGTCTCGTCCTCCGCCGCGGCCGGCCGCTCCTCGGGCGGGAGGTCCCCCGGCCGTACGGCGGCGCCCTGGCCCGCCACGCGGGGCCGGCGGCGGGGGGCGGCGGCGGATCGTCGCGGCTGCCGGATGCTCACTTCTCATCCCCCTTGCCTGTCGCCGCCTCGACGGCCCGGAAGTCGTCGACCAGCCAGGCGCCCTTCTCCCGCACCAGGGAGACCTCCCACCGCAGCCGCGGCGGGTTGGTCAGCAGCCCCGCGGGCGTCGTCTCCGCGTCGACGGCGACCAGGACCTGTGCGGAGTCGGAGTCGATGCTGTCCACGGCCGCCTGGCGCACCTTCCCCCGGCTCTTCAGGCCGGTCTCGGCGTACGCGGCGAGCAGGCCGTCCGTGGAGGCCCGGAACTGCTCGGCGAACGGCTCGGTGAGCAGCGCGGACACCCGGTCGGTGTACGCCGGCACGTCCGTGACGTCGTAGGTGTTGACGCTCGTCGCGAACCGCGATGCCGCGGCGACCGCGTCCGCGCGTGCGTCGGCGTGCTCCTGCTGAGCGGACACCGGACGCACCAGCGCCCGGACGCCGAGGGCGACGCCGGCGAGGAGGACCGCGACCAGGACCAGCGCCACGGGCCGCGCGGCAGCCCATCGCTCGGTCGGTCCGCTCACTCCCGCACCGCCGCCCCGACCACCAGTGACCGCCACGACTCACCTCCTTCGTCCTTCGCCGCCGTCTCGGGGACTCCCACCCCCGGCAGCAGCCGTTTGGTCGTCTCGTCGTAGGTCGCCACGATCCGCGGCGACGTGCACCCGCCCACCTTCGCCGCCCGTTCCGGGGAGCCCGGGGAGGTGTCGAACGGCGGGCGGACCGGCGTCCCATTGGTGCAGACGTCCGGAGCCGGCTGCATCGAGAGACTGAAGCGGGCGGCGTACTTCCCGGTCACGGGGTCCTTGGCGAGGATCGAGTACGCCCCCTCGAGCCCGTAGGGCGCCAGCACGAGCACGCCCTGGATGCCGGGCAGGTGCGCGCGCACCACGCGGTTGGTCGTCACCATTCTCTCCACCAGGCGACCGAGCGGCTTGGCGTTCTCCGCGATCACGGCTTCGAGCGTGCGGGCGGCCGACGCGCCCTTGTCGATCACCTGTCGCAGGTCGGGGTCCGCGGCGCGGATCGCCTCCGAGAGCAGGGCGAGGTTGTGCACGAACGTGGTGATGTTGTCGCCGTGGTCGACCTGGGCCTGGAGCGCGACCCGGGAGTCCCGGATCAGCTGCGCGGTGACGTCGTAGTTCTCCTGTGCGGTGGCGATGACCTCCGAGGACGACTCGATCAGCTGCCGCAGCTGCGGGCCGGTGCCGGCGAACGCGACGCCGAGCTCGTCGACCACCGTACGCAGGTCGTCGGTGGAGACCGAGGCGACCAGGGTGTCCAGGTTGGTGAGCAGCGCGTCGGTGCGCACCGGGATCCTCGTCGCGCTGCGGGCGATCTCGGAGCCGTCGCGCAGGAACGGCCCGCCGTCGCTGCGCGGCTGGAGGTCGAGGTACTGCTCGCCGACCGCTGACTTGTTGGCGACGACGGCGATCGTGTCGGAGGGGATCCGCGCCGAGCGCTCGATCTCCACCTGGGCGTCCACACCGCCGGCGGTGAGCGTCATGGTCCGCACCCGGCCCACGCTGACGCCGCGGTACGTCGCGTCGGCGCCGGCGAAGATGCCGCCCGAGTCCGCGAGGTGCACGGTCACGGTGTAGCCGCCCCGGCCGAGGAGCCGGCCCAGGTCGGCGTACCGGGCGCCGATCCAGGTGGAGCCGGCGACGGCGATCACCAGCAGCGCCACGAGCTGGGTACGCAGGGTGAGCCTCACTGGACCGCACTCCCCGCCACGACCGAGGCCACGCCGTCCTGGGACTGCAGCCAGGCGATCATCGCGTCCCGCTCCGCCGGGGTCATCGCCGCGAGCGTCCTGCCGACGTCGGTGTTGAAGTCCATGACGGTGTTGAGGTAGTCGCCGGTCGCGGCCTGTGCCGCCTGCTCGGGGGTGTTGCCCACCACCGCGTCGGGGAACGGGAAGGTCGGCAGCACGCGCAGGGCGTCGACCAGCGCGTCCCCGCTGCGGGCCAGCTGGGCCACGATCGGAGCCAGTCGCCTCAGGTCGCGGACCGTGGCCGCGTGGGACTTGTCGATCACCTCCGTCGCGACGTCGCTGAGGGAGGTGAGGGAGGAGATCATCGCGACCAGGTCGTCGCGCTGGGAGTCGAGGACCCGCAGCGCCGCCGGGAGCCGGTCCAGGGCGGACTCGATCGCCGTGGTCTGGCTGCGGGTGGCGCTCGCGAGGCGGTCGACCTGGCGCAGGGCCTTGACCAGGTCCCGCTTGGAGTCGTCGGCGGTGCCGACGATCGTGTCGAGGCGGCGCAGCAGGATGCGCAGGTCGCTCTCGCGGCCCTCGATGGTGTCGTTGAGCTCGCGGGTGATCGCGGAGAGCTTGGCCACCGAGCCGCCGTTGAGCACCATCGAGAGCGCGCCGAGCACCTGCTCGATCTCCGGGTTCTGGCCGGTGTTGGCGATCGGGATCGCATCGCCGTCGCCGAGCCGCCCGGAGCCACCGCCGTCCGGCGGCGCGAGGGAGACGAACTTCTCCCCGAGGATGCTGGTCTGCCGGATGCTCGCGGTCGCGTCGTCGGGCAGCGTCACGTCGCCGTTGATCAGCAGCCGCACCCGGGCGTGCCAGCCCTCCAAGGAGATGTCGGTGACCCGGCCCACCGACACGTCGTTCACCTTGACCGCACTCTGCGGGACCAGGTCGAGCACGTTCTCGAAGTCGACCGTGACGGAGTACGGCCGGTCGCCGACGTCGGCGCCGCCGGGCAGCGGGACGTCGCCCACGGACCCGGAGCAGCCGGCCAGGGCCACGCTGAGGCATAGGGCGGCGGCCGGTACGGCGACCCGCGCCCGGACGCCGGTCACGGGGCGACTCCCATGAGCGCGTCGAGGCCACCGGCCTCGGCGGTCCGCGACGAGGACGCACCGGAGGCGCCGGCGGCCAGCTGCTGGAGGACGCTCCCGACGGCGTAGCAGGCGTCGGCCTGGTCGGGGTTCTGCTCTGCCGCGAGACCGCAGTACGCCGCGACCACCGCCGGTTGGGTGAGCAGGGAGAAGTCGTCGCTGGTCGGCGACTTCAGCAGGCCGCGGGTCTCCAGGGTGCCGGTGGCCGGGTTGTAGGCGGACACGAGGTGCGTGATCGCGTCCGGTCCGCCGACCAGCACCTCAGCGAGGTGCTCCTTGTTGCGGGCCAGTGTCTCGGCCACCTTCGACAGGCCCTTGACGGTGCCCTTGAGGGACGTCCGGTTCTGGGCGACGTACCGCTCGACCTCGCCGAGCGATCCGGCCAGCGAGGACAGCGCGGCCGTGAGGTCGTCGCGCTCGCCGGCGAGCACCTGGGACACGGCGGACAGGCTCGTGTTGAACTCGCGGACGGCGGCGTCGTTGGCGTCGAGCATCTGCACGAAGCCGGCGAGCTCGGTGATCGCCTCGAAGAACTCGTCCTTGTTGTCGGCGAAGGTGCTGCTGAGCTCGGAGAGCGCAGTGATGGACTGGTTCAGCTCGGCACCCTGGCCGTCGAGGTTGCGCGCCCCGTTGCTCACCAGCCGGGCCAGGGCGCCGTCGCGGTTCGCGCCGTCCGGGCCCAGCGCGGTCGCGAGCTGGTCGAGGGCCGCATAGGTCTCGTCCAGCTCGACAGGGACCTCGGTGCGTGCCTGGTCGAGGTGGGCACCGTCCGCCAGCTTCCTGCCGCCCTCGTAGGCGGGGGTCAGCTGGACGAACCGGTCGCCGACGATCGCCGGCGAGACGATGATGGCGTGCACGTCCTCGGGGACGGGATAGCGGGCGTCCCAGGACAGCCGGACCCGCACCTTCGTCCCCATCGGCGTGACGGAGTCGACGGTCCCGACGGTGACGCCGAGGATCCGCACGTTCGAGCCCGGGTAGAGCGACACCGTGCGGCTGAAGTCGACGGTCAGCTGCTGCTCGCGTTGGCCGGGCCACAGCCTGATCACGCCCGCCCCCGCGAGGGCGACGGTCACCACGACCGCGAACAGGGCGACGACGCCGATGACCGCTCGGGGACGGATCCGGCCTCCCCGACCACCGTGTGACTCGACGGCACTCACAGTCCAGGCACCCCCAGCATGCTCATCAGGTTGTAGATGAAGCCGTCGATCCAGGGGCCGTTGCCGGTGGCGCTGTTCACGCCGTCGTAGAACGTGGGCAGCTTCGCCAGGGCGGCATCGATGTTCTTCTCGTTGGCCTCGAGCACGTCGAGCACGCTGTCGAGATGGGTCAGGGTCGGCTTCAGTGTCGCTCGGGTGTCGCGGACCAGGCCGCGCAGCTGCGTGCTCAGCTCGCGGACGGCGACGAGCAGGTCGTGCACGGCATCGCGCCGCGCCGTCAGCGCCGCGAACAGCGTGCCGCCGTCGCGGAACAGCCGGGCGAGCTCGCCCTTGCGCGCATCGAGGGTGTCGGCGACCCCGGAGAGGTTCTTCAGCAGGGCGTCGATCTGCTCGTCCCGCTTGACGAGGTTCTGCGAGAGGCGGGTGATGCCGTCGACGGTGCCACGGAAGCCCTCGGGGGTGTCCTCGCTGGCGTCGGCCAGCACGTCCATCGCGTGCGCGAGCTGGTCGGTGTCGATCTGCTGGGTGGTCGTCGCCAGGTCCGAGAACGCGGCCACGACGTCGTACGGCGGCGTGGTCCGCGAGGTCGGGATGGTGTCGTCGGCGTCGAGACGTCCCTTGCCCTTCGGCTCGAGGGCGACGTACATCGTCCCCAGCAGGGTCTTGATCCGGATCGAGGCCTCGGTGTCGGCGCGGAGCTGGTCGGCACTGCTGCTCATCGTGAACGACACCGTGACGGTGGCGCCGTCGAGGTCGAGCCCGGTGACCTTGCCGACCCGCACGCCGGCCATCCGGACGTCGTCGCCCTTCTTCAGGCCCCCGACCTCGGTGAACTGAGCGCGGTAGGTCGCGCCGTCGCCGATCACCGGGAGGTGCTTGGCGCTGAGGGCGAGGCCCAGGGCGAGGACCAGGATCGCGACGCCGACGACGCCGACGACGGTGGGGTTGCGGTCGCGGACCGGCTTCATCGGCATCGCTCCACACCCTCTCCCTGGACCTTCACGCGCGTCGTGGTGAAGAAGTCGCGGCGCTGTTGCCAGCCCTGGACCGTCGGCAGTGCCGGCAGTGACCCGCGCACGCCGATCTCGCAGACGTAGAAGTTGAAGAAGGAGCCGTACGCCATGGCACTGGTGAGCCGGTCGAGCTTGATGGGCAGCACCTTCACGGTCTGGTCGAGACGGGTCCGCGCCGAGGGCGTGTCCAGGCTGGCGCTCAGCGCGGCGAGCCCGGCGAGGTCCGCGGCCAGCGGCTCCCGGATGTCGCCGAGGAGGTGGGCCGTCGAGTCGGCGAGGTCCGCGATCGGGTCGAGTCCGCCGAGCAGCTGCCCCCGGTCCTCGGAGAGGCCGGCGATCAGCTGTTGCAGGGTGGAGATGGTGTCGGCCAGCTCGGTGTCCCGGTCGTTGAAGGTGGTGAGGACGGCGGTGAGGTTGCCGATCAGGTCACCGATCAGCCGGTCGCGATCGGCGAGGGTGCCCGTCAGCGACGCGGTCCGGTCGAGCAGGGAGGTCACGGTCCCGCTCTCCCCCTGGAAGACCTGGATCAGCTCGAAGGCGAGCTGGTTGGTCTGCTCCGGGTCGAGGGCCCGGAACAGCGGCTTGAACCCGGCGAACAGCGCCGTGAGGTCGAGCGCGGGCGTCGTGCGCGCGATCGGGATCGTCCCGCCCGCACGTAGCGGCCGTCCGCGGCCCTCGAGACCCGGGCTCAGGGCCAGGTAGCGCTGCCCGACCATGTTGCGATAGCGCAGGGCGGCGACGGTGGCGTCGGTGAGGGTGACCGAGGAGTCCACGGAGAAGCCGACCACGGCCTCGGTGCCGCCGCGCACATCGACGTCGGTGACGCGGCCGACGCGGACCCCCGCGATCCGGACGTCGTCGCCGGTCACCAGGCTGGTGGCGTCGGAGAACACGGCCTGGTACTCGGTGCGCTCGTCGAAGGACGCGTTGCCGATGACCATCGCGATGGCGGTCGTCATCAGGGCGGTCGCGACGAGGAAGCTCAGCAGCTTGACCAGCGCCCCGACGCTGGTCCGGTCCCAGCGCTTCACCGGACGCTCACCTCCGCGCCCTGCAGGGCGGGGGCGACGACGTCGGTGGCCAGGTCCGGGACCTGGCGGGGGTCCACGCCCGCCGCGCCGGCGACCAGCTCGGTGACCATGCTCCGGCGGTGGTCGGCGATGCCGAAGAGGGCCAGGACGTCGGCCGGCGCTCCCGGCGCGGGCGTGGCGCCGTCGTACGGCGGGTTCGGCAGGGTCCGGCAGCTCGGACCCGGCGCGCTGCCGACCGCTGGGTACGTCGGGTCCTCCCCGGCGGCGTAGCCGGTCGCGAGGCGTGGGCCGAACTCGATCGAGACATGGGCGCGCTGGTCGCGGAAGGCCTCGTCGAGACGCGGCATCAGGCCCTTGATGCCGGTCAGCACGCAGCTCAGCGTCGGCGCGTACCGGGCCAGCAGGTCGAGGGTCGCCTGCGACTCGTGGGCGAGGGTGATCACCTCGTCGCCGTGCTCGTCGAGGAAGGCGTCCGTGGTGTCGGCCAGCTCGTCGACCCCGGCGAAGAGCTTCGCGATCTGCTGCTCCTTCGCGACGACGGTGTCGCCGGTGACCACCGCGTCGGCGAGCAGGTCGCCGATCTCGGGCATCGCGTCGCCGTAGGTCTCGGAGACCTCACCGAGCGCCACGATGTCGTCGACGAGCTCGTCGCTGAGCGGCTCGAGCTTCACGAGGTAGTCCTCGAGCTCGTCGAGCGAGGCGCCCAGGTCGTCGCCCTGTCCGTCGAGCGCCTCGGAGAGTGCGGTGAGCGTGGCCGAGAGCTGCGCCGGCTCGACCGCGGTGAGCAGCGGGTAGGCGTCGTCGAGGAGCCGCTCGACCTCGGCCGGGATCGTGCCCTGCCGGATCCGGGCGCCGGCGGCGATGGCTCGGCCGCCCGAGCCGGCGACCGGGCGCAGGTCGACGTACTTCTCCCCGAACAGGGTCTTCGGCACGATGAACGCCTCGACCTGCGCCGGGATGGTGGTGGCGAGGTCGGGGTCGAGTCGCAGGTCGATCTCGGCGGCCCCGCCGTCGACCGCGATCGTCTCGACCCGGCCGACGATCACGCCACGGAGCTTGACGTCGGCGTTCTTGCTCAGCGCGAGCCCGACCCGCTCGCTCACGACGGTCACCGGCACGTCGTCGCTGAACCTCTTGGTGAACACCGCGTGGGTCAGCCAGAGGACCGCCAGGATGAGGGCGAGGAAGACGATGCCGCAGGTGCGCACCACGCCGGTGCGCTGGTGCAGCGCGACGCGGGCCATCAGCCGGCCAGCCTGACGGTGGTGGTGGTCCCCCAGATGGCCATCGAGAGCAGCAGGTCGATGACGTTGATCGCCACGATCGAGGTCCGTACGGCGCGGCCCACCGCGATGCCGACCCCGACCGGTCCGCCGGTGGCGGTGTAGCCGTAGTAGCAGTGCACCAGGATCACCACGACGGCGAAGACCAGCACCTTGACGAACGACCACGCGATGTCGGCCGGTGGCAGGAACAGGGTGAAGTAGTGGTCGTAGGTGCCGCTGCTCTGTCCGTAGGCCAGGGTCACGGTCAGCCGCGTGGCGGCGTACGACGAGAGCAGACCCGCGACGTAGAGCGGGATCACCGCGATCAGGCCGGCGATCACCCGGGTCCCGACGAGGTACGGCAGCGAGCGGATCGCCATCACCTCGAGGGCGTCGACCTCCTCGGAGATGCGCATGGCGCCGAGCTGCGCGGTGAACCCGCACCCGACGGTGGCGGCGAGCGCGATGCCGGTCACGAGCGGCGCGATCTCGCGGGTGTTGAAGTAGGCCGAGAAGAAGCCGGCGAAGGCACCGGTGCCGAGCTGGTTGAGCGCGGTGTAGCCCTGCAGGCCGACCTCGGTGCCGGTGAAGAAGGCCATCGCGACGACCACGCCGACGGTGCCGCCGATGACGGCCAGCGCCCCCTGGCCGAAGGCGACCTCGCCGAGCAGGTGGAAGGTCTGCCGCGGATAGCGGACCAGGGTGCCCGGCAGCCACGAGATGGCGCGTGCGTAGAAGACCAGCTGGCTGCCGAGCTCGTCGACGAGGCCGGTGGAGCGTCGGCGCAGGGAGTCGAGGGTCGCCATCACAACGCCTTCGCCGGGATGATCTGGAAATAGAGCGTGGTCATCACGAAGTTGGCCACGAAGAGCAGCAGGAACGTGATCACGACGGTCTCGTTGACGGCCTGGCCGACGCCACGCGGACCACCGCCGGCGTTCATGCCCTTGAAGGCGGCGACCACGCCGGCGATCAGGCCGAACACCAATGCCTTGGCCATGCCCTGCCACAGGTCGGGCAGCTGGGCGAGGGCGGTGAAGCTGGCCAGGTAGGCGCCGGGCGTGCCGCCCTGGAGGATCACGTTGAAGAAGTAGCCGCCCAGGACGCCGACGAAGCTGACCAGGCCGTTGAGGAAGACGGCGACCAGCATGCTGGCCAGCACCCGCGGCACGACGAGGCGTTGCACCGGGTCGATGCCCATCACCATCATGGCGTCGAGCTCTTCGCGGATCTTGCGGGCACCGAGGTCGGCCGCGATGGCGGAGCCGCCGGCTCCGGCGACGAGGAGGGCGGTCGCGATCGGACCCGCCTCCCGCACGATCGCGAGGACGGCGGCCGACCCGGTGAAGGACTGCGCGCCGAACTGCTGGATCAGGCTCCCGGCCTGCAGGGCGATCACCGCGCCGAACGGGATCGCCACCAGGGCCGTCGGGATGATCGTGACCGACGCGAGGAACCAGGCCTGCTGGACGAACTCGCGCACCTGCAGGGGTCCGCGGAACACCGCCAGGAAGGAGTCGGCACCGAAGGCGAAGAGGCGACCGGCAGCAGTGAAGGGTCGTCCTGCGGCGGCGAGCGTGCTCACCGTCGCAGCGGGGCGCGCCGGCGTACGGCCACCGCGATCCGGGCGACCACGGCCACCGCGAGCAGGCCGAAGACCCAGCCGCCGACCGGCGAGCCGGTGTCGGCGAGGGCGCGGGTCACCACGACCTCGTCGGCGCCACCGTCGGCCTTGTCGTGGCCCCAGCCGGCCGGGTCGTCCTCGTCGTCCACGGGCGTCTGGCCGCCGGGATCGACGCCGGCGCCGCCCGGGCTGGGCGTGCCCGGGTCCGTGGGTGTGCCCGGGTTGCCCGGGTTGCCCGGGTTGCCGGGGTTGCCGGTGCCGCCACCCCGGACCCGCTGGACCCAGGTCGGCTCCGTCGAGCGGTCGACCGCGGGCAGCGGGCAGGCGCTGGTGCTGCAGCCGGCGCCGACCTCGATCGTCCCGATCACCCGCTGCGCAGCGGTGTCCGACAGCCGGTAGCAGTCGAGGTCGGTCTCGGCGATCGAGCCCAGGACGGGCGGGTCGAGCTTGGCGTGGATCTGGAAGTAGAACGGCAGCGAGACGTAGACCAGCCCGTCGCCGCCGATGCTCGGCGCGGTGAAGGAGCCGACGCTCCCGTTGACGTCGGCGATCGTCATCGACCCCGTCGCCGGGACGGCCTGCATGGGAGCCGCCAGGTCCTGCACCGGCCGCTGGACGGTCTGCTTCGCGCCGCCGCTCGCCACGCCCTCGAGCAGGACATCCGAGGTCGCGCTGCCGCCGAGGCGCTCGACCTTGCCGGTGGGGCCGTTGGTCGGCAGGATCCGGATCTTGTCCATGAGCGCGACGGGCATGACCAGGTCCAGCGAGGCGGGCAGGGTGGGGATGGTCTCGCCGCCGTCGAAGCTGGAGGGCACGGTGGAGCGCGCGTTGACGACGAACTTCTGCGGACCGCCGACCGTCGCATCGATCACGGAGTTCTTGGCCTTGCAGGCGTACTCGACGCCGCTGACGCTGATCTCCTGGTCGGGACCGAGGTCGGCGCCGGCCGTCGGGAGCGGAGCGCCGAGCAGCGCGAGGGCCGCCACGCCGACGACCACCGGGACCCGCCGGACCAGCTTCGGTCGCACAGCACGAACCACCACGCGCTCATCCCCTCCCAAGGATCTGCTACTGGCGAGTACGACTACTCGCGGGTATAAGAAACAGCACTGTTTACCGATCTGTCAACCGGATCTGGCAATGCCTCTCGCAAACCGGCACCGGGCCGGCCGAGTGAACGCGGTCACATCGTACGCGTCGATAAACATCAGCGTTCCTCCAACCCCGCGCCTCGGCGGTCCGCAGGCCGAGGCACCGCGAGCGCCGCTACCCGCGGTCGGGGGTTCCGGCGACCGCGGCGAGCCCGGCACCGAGCACCCCCAGCGCGGCCAGGACGAGGAAGAGCCCGGTGACACTGCCGGTCCAGGCGATCAGTGCGGCACCGACGGCGGGAGCCAGGGCCGCGGCCACGCCCACGGGCGCGTTGTAGACACCGTTGAGGGCGGCGTACCGCTCCGGCCCCCAGTGGTCGCCGACCACGGTCGCCCCGACGAGGGTGAACAGGCCGCGGGCGGCTCCGGCCAGCACCGCGATCGCGATCAGCAGCGGCACCGGTCCCGGCACGACGCCGAGCGCCAGGACCATCGCCGCGAGCAGCACCATGACCAGGGCCGCCCGCGGGTTCGGCGAGAGCCGGCGCTCGAGGGCGGCGTACAGCAACCGGCCGACGACCTGGCCGGCGCCACTGAGCCCGAGCGCCCACGCGGCGAGCTGGACGCTCATCCCGCGGTCGAGGAGCAGCGGCACCAGGTGGACGAGCGAGGCGAACATGACCAGGGTGGTCAGGGCGCCGGAGACCGCGACCAGCACGAAGGTGCGACTGGCGATGACCTCCCGGTCGCTGCGCGAGCGCTCGTGGGTGCCGTGCTCGGCCGCAGCCGGCTGCCAGGGCAGGCGCAGCACCACCGCGTGCGCGGGTGCAGTGAGGACGAGCATGATCGCGCCGAGCACGACGTACGCCGTCCGCCAGCCCCACTCCGCGTCGAGGAAGGCGATCAGCGGGGCGAAGATCGTCGAGGAGAAGGCCGCGGCCAGGGTCAGGGTCGTGATGGCGCGCACCCGTTGGTCGCCGTACCACCGGGTGAGGGCGGCGAACGCCGGCGGGTAGAAGGTGCCGGCACCCGCCGCGCCCGCGAGCAGCCACCCCAGCGTGAACACCGGCAGGTTGGGCGCCGCGGCGATGACGAGCGCCGCGAGCGCGCCGACCAGGCTGCCGGCCGTCATCACGAGCCGCGGCCCCCGGCGCTGGATCACCCGGCCGGTCAGGATGCCGACGAGCGCGCCCACCAGGGTGCCCGCCGAGAAGACCGTCGTCACGGCCGGCGTCGACCAGCCGGTGTCGTCGCTGATGCCGGGGGCGAGGACGGTGAACGAGTAGTACAGGACGCCGTACGCGACGGTCACCGTGACGCACAGCGTGACCAGGACGACGCGGGCGCGCGGGTCCACAGGTCGCTCGGTCATGTCCGGGCCATTCTCGGGCACGGCCACCGGTGGCCCGTGGGTGGGTGCGGCACGATGGGTGGCGTGACGGCGGCGCCCCTCCTCCAGTCCGACCTCCCGCTCGCGGCCGCGCCCATGGCGGGCGGACCGTCGACGCCCGCGCTCGCCGCGGCGGTGAGCGCCGCCGGTGGGTTCGCGTTCCTGCCGGCCGGCTACCTGTCGGCCGAGACGTTCGCCGACCGGCTCGCCGCGGCGCACGCGGCCGGGCCGTCCTTCGGGGTGAACCTGTTCGTGCCCCAGTCCGGGGAGATCCCGCCGGAGGCCTACCGGGCCTACCGGGAGGCGATCCGGCCCGAGGCCGATGCCCTCGGCGCCGAGCTCCCCGCCGAGCCGCGCCACGACGACGACGCGTGGCGGGAGAAGGTCGCGCTGCTCGTGGCGCACCCGGTGCCGGTGGTGTCGCTGACCTTCGGCCTCCCCGACCGCGCCGACATCGCGGCCCTGCAGGCCGCCGGCTCGCGGGTGCTGGCGACGGTGACCACGCCCGAGGAGGCCCGTGCCGCCGAGGACGCCGGCGTCGACGGCCTGGTCGTGCAGGGTCCTGCCGCCGGCGGGCACAACGGCACCTTCGACCCGCGACGCACGATCACCGACGCCGCCACCGCCGACGTGGTCCGCGCCGTGGCAGCGGTGACCCGGCTGCCGCTCGTCGCGGCCGGCGGGGTGTCCGGGCCGGTCGACGTACGCGACCTCGTCGCAGCCGGCGCCGAGGCGGTCGCCGTCGGCACGCTGCTGCTCCGCGCCACCGAGGCCGGTACGACGCCCACCCACCGCGCCGCGCTCACCGATCCCGCCTTCACCACGACCGCCGTCACCCATGCCTTCACCGGTCGGCCCGCGCGGGCACTGCGCAACGGGTTCGCCGAGCGGCACGGCGCCGGGGCGCCGTACGGGTACCCGGAGCTGCACCACCTGACCCGCGACCTGCGCCGGACCGCCGCGCTGAGGGGCGATCCGCACCGGCTGCACCTGTGGGCCGGCACGGGCTGGCGCAGCGCCGAGGAGCGGTCGGCCGGGGAGATCGTGCGGGAGCTGGCTGCGGCGCTCTAGCCCTGCAGCAGCCCCTTCACGTACGCCGCCTGCCCGGCGTGCTGCGCGCAGTCGTCGAGCACGCTGACCAGCCGGACGCCCAGGGTGACCGGCGGGTCCCAGCGGGTGTCGACGACCCGGTCGAGGTCGTCGCCGCTCAGCGCTGCCACGTAGCCGAGCGTGCGGGCGTGGGTGGCGCGGTAGTAGTCGAGCAGCAGCCCGGCCGGCGCGACGACCGACCCGACCTGCTCGCTGGTGTGGCCGTAGCCGATGTCGCGCGGGTCGAGCGGCAGGGCGAACCGGTCGGCGTACCCGTCGTCGGTCCAGACCTGGCCGGTGCCGGCGACGTGGGCCACGTGGTCGTCCTGCACCCGGGTCAGGTGCCAGACCAGCCAGGCGATGCTGTTGGCGTCCGGACCCGGGCGCTGCACGAGGAGGGCGTCGTCGGCGCCGTCGAGGACGGACTCGACGACGCCGAGGACACGGGAGAAGGCGTCGGTCAGCAGGTCGGCAGGAGTCATGCCACCGACGCTACGCCCGGCCGCCGACGCGTGGCACTCAGCGGATGAGCTCGTCGAGCCGGTTGTAGACGTCGGCCGAGCCCTGCAGCACCCGGCTCTCGCGGCCGTCGATCGAGACCGGGACGGGGCCCTGCACGGTGATCCGGCGTACCTCGCGCAGCTGGGTGTCGAAGTCGGCGGTGGCGTAGTGCTGGGTGGCGCGGTTGTCCCAGATCGCGACGTCGCCCTGCTCCCACGTCCAGCGGACGGTGTTCTCGAGCTTGGTGACACGGTCCTGCAGCAGGTTGAAGAGGGTCGAGGACTCCTTGGAGTTGAAGCCGACGAAGTTCTTCACGAAGTGGCCCAGCAGCAGCGACCGCTCGCCGGTCTCCGGGTGGACCCGGACCACCGGGTGCTCGGTCTGGTAGACCGTCGAGGCGAACTCGGCGCGGCTGAACTGGGTGTTCGCCTCCCCCTCCTCGGTGTAGTGGTTGGCGTAGTCGTAGTCGTTGGTGTGCACGGCCCACAGGTCGTCGACGAGCGCCTTGAGCTGGGGCGGGAGCGTCTCGTACGCGGTCACCGTGTTGGCCCAGACCGTGCTGCCGCCGTACGCCGGGATGGTGACACCGCGCAGGACCGAGAACGCCGGCACCCGGTCCACGAAGGTCACGTCGGTGTGCCAGGAGTTGGCGGCCATGCCCTGGGTGGCCTTGAGGGCGAGCACGCGGGCGCTGCCCGTGTTGACGGTCGGGTGGGCGGTGGTGAGCGGGCCGAGCAGCTCACCGAACGCGATCTGCCCGTCGTCGTCGAGGTGGTCCTGGCCGCGGAAGAAGACGACCTTGTGCTCGTTGATCGCCGCCCGGATGTCGGCGACGGTCTCCGGAGCGAGGTCGCCACCGAGGCGGACGCCGTCGATGCGGGCGCCGATCCGGCTGCCCAGCTTGCTCACCGTGATGGTCGTGGGAGCGGCGGTCTCGCGGTCGAGGCTGATGGTCATGAGGGCGTCCTTCGGGTCGCTGGGGAACTCCCTGGGGGTCACCAGGGATCGAACGAGGCCCAACGGTGGGGAGGAAACCCGCGTCGGACAAGGCTTTCGCTCACCGTGAGCCGAACCCGCCCGGATCCCGGGACACGGTTGCACGGCACCCTCCGTCGTGATCTACAGTTTGTCGAGTAGATTGATAGACATTCCAGATCGGCGACCGGGACAGGAGGCACGGCATGACACGCTCACCGATCATCACCGTGTCCCGCGGCCGGTTCAGCTCCACGCCGACCCAGGTCCTCGAGCAGGTCCGCACCGCGGGCCGCGCCTCGCGCGACGAGATCGCCGCCGCCACCGGCCTGAGCATCGCCACCGTCGGGCGCACCGCCGCCCTGCTCGTCGAGCGCGGCCTGCTCCGCGAGCGACCCGACCTGGCCCGGCCCGGCGCGACCGGCCGGCCCGGCGTCCCCGTCGAGATCGACGCCGACCACTACGTCACCATCGGCGTCCACGTCGGGCGCCGGATCGCCACCGTCGCGCTCGGCGACCTCACCGGACGCGTCCTCGCCTCGACGACCGTACGCCGCCCGCTCGGAGCCGAGCCCGACCTCGAGCAGCTCAGCCGCGAGGCCGCGACGCTGCTCGGCTCCCACCCCGGCCGGGTGCCGCTCGCGGCCGGTCTGGTCGCGCCCTGGCGGGAGATCGGCCTGGTCCCGAGCGAGCGCGAGACCGAGCTGCACGAGCTCACCGGTCTCCCGGTGCGCACCGGCGACCACATCTCCGCTGTGGCGGCGGCCGAGTTCCTGCACCGGCGCCAGGGACGCGGCAGCACCGGTGGTCTCACGCTCTACCTGTACGCCCGCGACACCTTCGGCTGGTCGGTCGCGGTCGACCGCGGCGTGCAGACCGACGTCACCCGGGCCGCCAGCCTCACCCACTTCCCCACCGGTGCGGACGTCCCGTGCACCTGCGGCCGCTCCGGCTGCCTGGCGGTGGCGGTCGACGTACTGCCTGCCGTGGAGCGGGCCGGTGCCCTCGGCGCGATGGCCGGCTCGGTGCGCGACATGCTCTCCCCCGACCAGGTGGTCCTGGTCGGCCAGGCCTTCACCGGTGACCCCGGCCTGCTCGACGTCATCGTCACGGCCTACGAGGAGCACACCGCCCTCGACCACCGGGTCCCCGTGTCGTTCACCCGCTTCGGCAGCGACATCCAGGCGATCAGCGCCTGCACCGTCGCCCTCGGTCCCGTCCTCGACGACCCGCTCGCCTGTGTCGAGCTCACCGGTGTCGAGGCGGACGGCGCGTGTCGACCCGGCGCCTGACCACCCTCACCCCTCTCGGACCTCCCGCACCCTGCGAAAGGAACACCTGTGTCCAGCTCTGCCCCCGCCCATCCGCGCCGACGCCCCCGCCGCCGAGTCCGACGCCTGGCGGCCGCGCTGCTCGCCGCGACCACGCTGCTGGCGGCGACTGCCTGCTCGTCGGCCGTCGACGAGCTGAAGTCGAGCTCCGGTGAGCGCCAGGAGGGCGGCACGCTGCGCGTCGGCGCCCTCAACGACATCATCCCGGCGCGGATCTTCACGAACTCCAGCGACTCCATCAACCTGCTGATCGGCAGCGTCTACGACTCGCTGATCGACTACCCGCTCGACGAGCTCGAGCCGCAGCCGTCGCTGGCGACGTCGTGGGAGCTGTCGCAGGACGGCACCCAGCTGACGCTGCAGCTGCGTGACGACGTGACGTTCCACTCCGGTCGCCCGTTCACGAGCAAGGACGTCGAGTTCAGCATCAGGACCTGGGCCGACCCGGTGTGGACCGTACAGCTGCAGCGCACCGCTGCCGCGATCACCGGCTTCGACACCAGCGACGAGCACGCGATCACGCTGACCTTCGCGCACCCGCTGAGCAACGTGTTCGACCTGCTCGACATGCTTCCGATCATCGACTCCGAGTCGATCGACCAGCTCCGGGAGGGCAAGGCGTTCGTCGGCACCGGGGCGTTCGAGTTCGAGAGCTGGAGCCCCGGCGCCACGATCAGCTTCACCCGCAACGACGACTACTGGCGCGGCAAGCCGTCCCTCGACGGCATCGACGTCAGCGTCATCCCGGACCCGCAGGCGCAGGTGGCCCAGCTGCGCGCCCACCAGCTCGACCTCATCCTCGGTGCGTCGTACCGCGACTTCGAGAGCCTCGGCAAGGACGAGGCGTTCCACGTCAACCAGTGGGACGGCGCGGAGGGCCAGGTGTACGTCGGCACGAACGTGACCAACCCGGCGCTGTCCGACGTTCGAGTGCGCCAGGCGATCGCGTACGCGCTCGACCGCGAGCGCGTCGTCGACGAGGTGCTGCGCGGTGCCGGCGTGCCGATCAGCCTGCCGTGGCCGAGCTACTCGCCGGCGTACGACGAGAAGTCCAACGCCACCTACGACTACGACCTCGACCAGGCCAAGGCCCTCGTCGACGAGGCGAAGGCCGACGGCGTCGAGATCCCGAAGCTCCCGCTGACCTACCCGGCGGAGAACCCGATCTACGGCGGCATCGCGCAGATCGTGCAGGCGGACCTGGCGAAGGTCGGCATCGAGGTCGAGCTCGACCCGCAGGAGCAGGCGCAGGTGATCCAGCAGCTGATCGGCGCGAAGTTCGAAGGCCTGTGGATCCTCAGCCACGGCTACGCGCACTACACGCCGTCGACGCTCGCGGTCTCGGCGTACCCCTTCAACGCCGATCACAACGCCTCGCTGTACGTGGACGCCGACTACAAGGCGGCCGCGGAGAAGGTCTGGAAGCAGCGGGCCGGCGACGTCGACCCGAGCGACTACACCGCCCTCAACGAGCAGCTGCTGAAGGGCTCCTTCCTGCTGGAGATCGCGATCACCCTGCCGCAGGACGCGAGCAGCACCCAGGTCCACGACATCGGCGAGTCGAAGCGCGGCGAGCCGCTGTTCTACGACACGTACCTGACCAAGTGAGTCGATCGCGATGATCCGTTACCTCCTCAGCAGACTGGGCTCGGCCCTGCTGGTGATGGTGCTGGCCTCGATCGGGATCTTCGCCCTGATCCGGCTGGTGCCCGGCGACCCGGTCTCGGTGCTCGCCGGGCCGGACGCCACGCCCGAGTCCCGCGCGGCCATCCGCGCGGAGCTCGGGCTGGACCGGCCCTTCTGGAGCCAGTACCTGCACTGGCTGGGCGACCTCGCGAGGCTCGACCTCGGTCCGTCGTACAAGCTCGGGGGCGACGTCGGCGACCTGATCGCGGACGGCGCACTCAACACCGTGGTGCTCACGCTGTTCGCACTCGTGCTGGCCTCGGCCGGTGCGGTGCTCACCAGCACCGTCGCGGTCGTGTGGGACAAGCGGTGGCTGAACTCGCTGCTGTCGGCCCTCAACACGGCCGCGGTGGCGGTGCCGACCTTCGCGACGGCGCTGGTGCTGGTGCTGGTGTTCGCGGTGCGCTTCCCGGTCCTGCCGGCCGGAGGTACGCCGCCGGGTGGGTTCTTCTCCCACCCGGACATCGCCTTCCAGTACCTCCTGCTGCCGGGTCTGGCCCTCGCCCTCCCGGCGTGGGCGGCGCTGACCCGGTTCCTGACCGAGGCGCTGCGCACCCAGCTGCAGCAGCCCTACGTCACCACGGCCCGCGCGCTCGGCATCCCGCGGCGCAGGATCGTGCTCACCCAGGCGCTGCGCAACGCGCTGCCGTCGTCGGTCACGGTGCTGGGCATCCAGTTCGGCACCCTGCTCGGCGGGGCGATCCTGGTCGAGGCGGTCTTCGCCTGGCCCGGACTGGGCCGGCTCATCGAGCAGGGGATCTCGGCGCGCGACTACCCCGTCGTGCAGGTCCTGCTGCTGCTCTCGGTCGTCGTCTTCGTGCTCACCCAGCTCGCCAGCGACCTCGTCCACGCGTGGCTCGACCCGCGCGTCCGGCTGAACGGAGTCTCCTGATGGCCGACATCGCCGTCGCCGAACCACTCGTCCCCGTCCCGGTCGGGCCGGTGCCCGGCGACCCCGCCCCTGCCCGGCGGCCCGGCCTGCTGCACGCGCTGCGCCACGGCCGCGGCCTGGTCGGCGTGGTGCTGGTCGGTGCGGTGGTGCTGCTCGGCCTGCTCGCTCCCCTGCTGGCGCCGTACGGCCCGACCGAGCAGGTCAAGGGCGCCAACCTGGTGGGGCCGGGTGCCGGGCACTGGCTCGGCACCGACGAGCTGAACCGGGACATCCTGTCCCGCACGCTCCACGGAATCCGGGCCGACCTGGTCGTCGTCTTCGCGGCGGTGCCGGTGGGTGCGGTGCTCGGGGTGCTGCTCGGGCTGGTCACCAGCTGGTGGTCGGTCACGGACGTGGTCGCGCAGCGGGTGTTCGACCTGTTGCTCGCCTTCCCGGCCCTGATCCTCGGCATCCTGCTGACCGCGTTCCTCGGACCCGGCCTGCTGACGGTGGGCATCGTCATCGTCGCGCTGGAGATCCCGGTGTTCGGGCGGCTGGTGCGCACCGCCGTGCGGACGGTGCGCGAGATGCCGTTCGTCGAGGCGTCGCAGGTCGTCGGCGCCGGGCCGGTCTGGGTGCTGCGCAAGCACGTGCTGCCCAACTCGCTGGAGCCGCTCACCGTCCAGCTCGCCGTGTCCATGTCGGTGGCGGTGTTCATCGAGGGTGCGATGAGCTTCCTCGGCCTGGGCGTGCGGCCTCCGGACCCCTCGCTCGGCTCGCTCATCAAGGACGGCGTCCGGCTGCTGCACGAGGCCCCGTTCTTCGCCGTGGGTCCGCTGGCCGTCGTGGTCGCGCTGGTCCTCGGGCTCCTGCTCATCTCCCAGTCCCTCTCGGAGGCCCGTCGTGCTTGATCTCCACTCCACCGAGGAGGTGCTCACGATCGAGCACCTCGCCATCTCCTTCACCCACCCCCGGCCCGCGGTCGAGGACGTGTCGGTGAGCCTGCGCCGCGGCGAGATCCTCGCCCTGGTGGGCGAGTCCGGGTCGGGCAAGTCGATGACCGCCCGCGCGGTCCTCGGCCTGCTGCCGCCGGGAGCCAGGGCCACCGGATCGATCCGGTACGACGGCGAGGAGATCCTCGGCCTCCCCGAGGCGGACCTCAACCGGATCCGCGGGGCCCGGATCGCGATGGTGTTCCAGGAGCCGCAGACCGCGCTCAACCCGGTCCGCACCATCGGCTGGCAGCTGCGCGAGGCACTGCGCGCGCACGGCACGACGTCGCGGAAGGCCGCCACCGAGCGGGCGGTCGAGCTGCTGCGCGCGGTCGAGATCCCCGAGCCGGAGCGCCGCCTGGCGTCGTACCCGCACCAGCTCTCGGGCGGGCAGAAGCAGCGTGTGGTCCTCGCACTCGCCCTCGCCAACCAGCCCGACGTGCTGCTCGCCGACGAGCCCACCACCGCGCTCGACGTGACCGTTCAGGCCGAGATCCTGCGCCTGCTCGACCGGATCCGCGAGCGCACCGGCACCGCGATCGTGCTGATCACCCACAACATGGGCGTGGTCGCGGAGATCGCCGACCGGGTCGTCGTGCTGCAGGCAGGCAACGTCGTCGAGGAGGGCGAGACCCGGGCGCTGTTCGCCCAGCCGCGTGAGCCGTACACGAGGACGCTGCTCGCCTCGGTGTTGCGGCTGCCCGAGCTCGACAGCGTCGTCGAGCCCACGGCGGCCCCGGCGGCGGCCCCGGCGGCGCAGGAGCTGCCGGCCGTCGAGTTCCGTGGCGTCCACGTGCGCTACGGCTCGAGCCGCCGCGGCCGGGCCTTCCCCGCGATCACGGACGTCTCGCTCGCCGTCGCGTCCTGCGAGGTGGTCGGGCTCGTGGGCGAGTCGGGCTCCGGCAAGACCACGCTCGGCCGGCTGGCCGCGGGCCTGGTCCCGCTCGCCGAGGGACAGGTGCTGCTGCGCGGTGAGGACGTCCTCGCGGCGCCGCGCGCGGAGCGCCGGCACCTGCGCCGCGGCCTGGCGTTCGTGCACCAGGACCCGGAGGCCTCGCTGGACCCGCGCTACGCCGTGGGCGCGAGCATCCGCGAGCCGCTCGACATCCATCGCGTCGGCACCCCTGCCGAGCGGGACGCGCGCGTGGCCGAGCTCCTCGAGGCGGTCCAGCTGCCGGCGTCGTACGCCGAGCGCCGGCCCCGCGAGCTCTCCGGCGGCCAGCGGCAGCGGATCGCCCTGGCCCGTGCCCTGGCCCTGGAGCCCGCGCTGCTGGTGGCCGACGAGCCGACCAGTGCACTGGACGTGTCGGTGCAGGCGCGGGTGCTCGAGCTCTTCCGGGACCTGCAGGAGCGGCTCGGGTTCGCCTGCCTGTTCATCAGCCACGACCTGGCGGTCGTGCACCAGGTGGCCGACCGGGTGGCCGTGCTGCGCGCCGGCCAGCTGGTCGAGTCCGGCCCGGTGGGCCGGGTGTTCGCGCAGCCCGAGGCGGACTACACGCGCCGGCTGCTCGATGCCGTCCCCGTGCCCGACCCGGCCCGCCGCGGCGGGCGCCGGGTGCGCGAGCTGGCGTCGTGAGCGGAGCCTGCTGCGCGGGCAGCGTCGCCCAGGGCGACCTGCTCGCGATCGGACCGGTCGCACCGTACCGGCCGACCGCCGAGGGCCGCGAGACCCGTGGCCAGAAGGCGGTGCCGGGCGGCACCTTCGCCATGGGGGACCCCTTCGGCGACGGCGCACCCGGCGACGGCGAGGGCCCGGTGCACGAGGTGCGGCTGGCGCCGTACCTCGTCGACGAGACGGCCGTGACCAACGTGGCGTTCGCCCGGTTCGTGAAGGCGACCGGCCACGTCACCGAGGCCGAGCAGCTCGGCGTCTCGGCGGTCTTCCACCTCGCCGTCGAGGCCTCCCGGGCCGACGTGCTGCACCGGCTCGACACCACGCCGTGGTGGGTCGCGGTCAAGGGCGCCGACTGGCGCCACCCCGCCGGTCCGCTCTCCTCGATCGGCGACCTGCCGCACCACCCGGTCGTGCACGTGACGTGGAACGACGCGCAGGCCTACTGCCGGTGGGCCGGCAAGCGGCTGCTGACCGAGGCCGAGTGGGAGCACGCCGCCCGCGGTGGGCTGGAGGGCCGCCGGTTCCCCTGGGGCGACGAGCTGCACGACGGGGGCGCCTGGCGGCTCAACGTCTGGCAGGGCGACTTCCCGGTCGCCAACAGCCTCGACGACGGCCACCTCACCACCGCGCCGGCGAAGTCCTACCGGCCCAACGGGTACGGGCTCTTCCAGACCGTCGGCAACGTCTGGGAGTGGTGCGCCGACTGGTTCGACCCGAGCTACTACGCGACCTCCCCGGGCGAGGACCCGCGCGGCCCCGCTCACGGCACCCACCGCGTCATGCGCGGCGGCTCCTACCTGTGCCACGACTCCTACTGCAACCGCTACCGGGTCGCCGCCCGCACCGGCAACACCCCGGACTCGGCGTCCGCGAACATCGGCTTCCGGTGCGGCAATTCCCTCCCCGTCGAGCTCGTCGAGCAGCCCGAGGCGCTGGCCGAGGGCGTATCGAGACGCAGCTGAGACGTCTCGATACGTCGCTCGCTGGCGCTCGCTCCCACTCGACGAACTCTGGGGCTGCTCGATGACCTCACCAACAGAACGGAAAACCCCATGACCGACCGCACCCACCTGCCCTTCCACCGCGACCGCGCGTCCTTCGACGCCGAGCTCGACGCCCGCGACCAGGTCGCACCGCTCCCCCTGCGCGAGCGCCTCGACGCCCCGGAGGGCGCGCCGAACGTCCTCGTCGTCCTCCTCGACGACATGGGCTTCGGAGCGCCGTCCGTCTTCGGCGGCCCGTGCCGGACGCCGGTCGCCGAGGAGCTCGCGGACGAGGGCCTGCGCTACACGCGCTTCCACACCACCGCGCTGTGCTCCCCCACCCGGGCGGCGCTGATGACCGGTCGCAACCACCACGCCGTCGGCGTCGGCACGGTCATGGAGATCTCCACCGGTGCCCCCGGGTACGACGGTCAGCGGCCCCGCAGCGCCGGCACCCTCGCCCAGATCCTGCGCGGGAACGGCTACAGCACGGGCGCCTTCGGCAAGTGGCACCAGACCCCGCCGTGGGAGCAGACCGCCGCCGGGCCGTTCGACCGATGGCCGACCGGCGAGGGTTTCGACCGGTTCTACGGCTTCCTCGGCGGCGAGGCCAGCCAGTTCGAACCGACCCTGGTCGACGGCACCACCTTCGTCGACCCGCCCCGCACCGCCGCCGAGGGCTACCACCTCTCGGAGGACCTGGCCGACCGCGCGATCGCCTGGACCGGCGACGTGCGCCGACACGCGCCGGACAAGCCGTGGTTCTGCTACCTGGCCTTCGGCGCCACCCACGCGCCGTTCCAGGTGCCGGCGCAGTGGCGGGACCGCTACCGCGGGGAGTTCGCGCACGGCTGGGACCGCCAGCGCGAGCTCACCCTCGAGCGGCAGAAGCAGCTCGGCGTCGTACCGCCGGACGCGGAGCTGGCTCCCTGGACGCCCGGCGTCCCGCACTGGGACGAGGTCTCCGACCTCGAGCGGGAGACCGGGCAGCACCTGATGGAGCTCTACGCCGCGTTCGCGGAGCACACCGACGCCCAGGTGGGGCGGGTGGTCGAGGCGCTCCGCGAGCGTGGCGAGCTGGACAACACGATCGTGCTCTACATCCTCGGCGACAACGGCGCCTCCGCCGAGGGCGGCGACGCCGGCACCCTCAACGAGGGCCTGCACTTCAACGGGATCGACGAGGACCCCGAGCGGATCGCCCGGTTCATCGCCGAGCGGCCGGGCGAGCTGGGCGGACCGGACACCTACCCCCACTACCCCGCGGGCTGGGCGGTGGCGATGGACACGCCGTACCAGTGGACCAAGCAGGTCGCCTCGCACTACGGCGGCACCCGCAACGGCCTGGTCGTGCACTGGCCGGCCGGCATCCGCGCGCGCGGCGAGGTGCGGCACCAGTGGCACCACGTCAACGACGTCCTGCCGACGCTGCTGGAGGTGGCCGGTGTGCCGGTGCCGGAGACCATCGACGGCGTGGAGCAGGCGCCTCTCGACGGCGTCTCCTTCGCCTACTCCTTCGACGCCCCGGACGCGGCCGAGCGGCACACCACGCAGTACTTCGAGATGTTCGGCAACCGCGGGATCTACCACCAGGGCTGGACCGCGGTGGCCGCCCACAAGGCCCCGTGGCACCCGCGGTTCGAGGAGACGCCGCGCTTCGAGGACGACCGCTGGGAGCTGTACGACACCACCACCGACTGGACCCAGGCCGTCGACCTGGCCGACGCGGAGCCGGAGCGGCTGGCCGCGCTGCAGGAGCTGTTCCTGGCCGAGGCGCGACGCAACCACGTGCTGCCGATGGACGACAAGCTGGTCTTCGCCCGCTCCGCCGGCAGCCGCCCCGCTCCCCCGGAGTCGATCGTGCTCGGGCCGGCCTCGGGACGCCTGCGCGACGACGCCGTACCCGTCGTCCGCAACGCCTCGCACCTGGTCCGGGCGGTGTTCACGGGCGGCCCGGGCGCGCGCGGGGTGCTGGTCGCGCAGGGCGGCTACTTCGGCGGCTGGTCGCTCTACGTCAAGGAGGGCGTCCTCACCTGGGCCTACAGCTACGCGGCCGTGGACTGGACCCACGTGCGGTCGTCGATGCCCCTGAGCGAGGGCGAGCACGTCGCCGAGCTGCGGTTCGCGTACGACGGCGGCGGCCTCGGCAAGGGCGCCGACGTGACCCTCGTGCTGGACGGCTCCGAGGTGGGACGAGGCCGGCTGGAGCGCTCGCTGGCCGGCATGTTCTCGATGGACCAGACCCTCGACGTCGGCGTCGACCGCGGCACGCCGGTCACCGACGACTACGGCACCCGCGACGGCTACCGGTTCACCGGGGTGATCCAGCGCGTCGAGATCGTCACCGGCGCCGACGCGCTCACCCCGCCGCTGGAGGACCAGGTGCAGGCGGTGCTGGTCGCCCAGTAGCCGCTCCCGGGCTATTCCCGACGCTGGAACAGCCGCACGACCACCCGCAGCGCCAGCGTCACTCCGCAGAACCCCAACGCGAGTCCCAGCAGGCCGAAGAGCGAGAGCTCCTCGGTCAGCTGGGGCCCACCACCGTTGAGCGCGAGCACGACCGCGAGGATGCACGCGGTGATGCCGAAGGCCGCGGCCAGGCCGTTGTTGACCTGGTCGCGCAGCCAGGCCCGGTCGTCGGCGTCGCCGAAGGCACGGGTGCGGACGGTGAAGGAGCCGTCCCCCAGCGCACTGGTGAGGTGCTCGACGCGCTCGGGCAGCCGGCGGGCGATGGCGGCGACGACCCCCGCCTGGCTGACCGCCTGGGCCGCGACCCGCTTGGGCGCGGCGAGCCGCTGGAGCAGGGAGGGGAGCTGGGCGCGTGCCGACTGGAGCAGGCTGCTGCCCGGATCCAGCAGGGTGATCGCGGCCTCGACCGAGGTCAGGGTGCGGAAGGCGGCGGCCACGTCGCCGGGGACGCCGATCCCGTGGCGGCGCAGGACGGCGAAGATCCGCGTGAACGTGTCGCCACCGATCGTGGTCTGCAGCTGCAGTGCGGCGATCTCGCGGCCGAGCTCGCGGCGCAGCAGCGGGACGTCGAGGTCGTCGGGCACGTCGAACGCCAGGATCAGCGCGTCGACGGCGGAGACCGCGTCGTCGCTGAGGATCGCGAACAGCAGCAGGGCGAGCAGCTGCCGGGTCTCGCTGTCGAGGATCCCGACGGCGCCGAAGTCGAGCAGCCCGACCCGGCCGTCGTCGAGGACCAGGATGTTGCCGGGGTGCAGGTCGGCGTGGAAGACGCCGGCGACGAAGACGGTGTCGAGCAGGGCGCCGATCAGGGTGTCGGCGAGCTCGACCCGCCTCTCGCGGGAGAGCCCGGCGACGGCGGCCTCCCCCGCCGAGAGGGGCACGCCGTGCAGCCGGTCCATCACGAGCACCCGGCGGCTGCTCAGCGCCGCGTCCACCGCCGGGACCACGATGTCGGGCCGGTCCCGCAGCGCGGCCGCACCGGCGGCGGTGTTGCCCGCCTCGATCCGGTAGTCGAGCTCCTCGCGCAGCGACTGGGCGAGACCGGCGGCGAGCCGTGACACCCCCATGTCGCGGGCCCACGGCCAGCGCTGCTCGGCGGTCCGGGCCAGCCGGACCAGGATGTCGGTGTCGACCTCGACCTGCCGGCGGGCCCTGCTGCGCTGCACCTTGACCACGACCTCGCGGCCGTCGTGCAGCGTCGCGGTGTGCACCTGGGCCACCGAGGCGGCGGCGAGCGGGTCGGTGTCGAAGGTCGCGAACAGGGCGGCCGGCTCGTCGCCGAGGTCGGCCCCGATGGTGGTGGCGACGGCGTCGTACGGCTCCGGGTCGGCGTCGGACTGCAGCGTCGCGAGCGCGCGCGTGGTCTCCGCGGGGAGCAGGTCGTCGCGGGTGGCGAGGATCTGTCCGAGCTTGACGAAGGTGACGCCCGACTTGTTGAACACCGACGCGAGGGCCGGCCCGAAGGCGGCCGACCCGGGACCGCCGCGCAGCACGGCGCTGAGCCCGGAGCCGGTGGCGGCGCGGCCGATCTGGAGGTAGCGGCGGGTGCGCCGCAGCCAGGCGCGGAACCGGCCGACGGCCTCGCGCGGCCCGGGCACCGTGCCCGACGGGACCAGCACCTCGAGCAGCATCACGACGCCGAGAGCGGCCGCGAAGACCCACAGGCAGCTGACGAGGAGGAACGCGACCGCCGTGCCCTGGGACGTGGTCAGTCTCCCGGTCTCGGTGCCGACCCCGGCCGCCACGGCGAGCCTGCCCGTGATCGGGACCCCCACCAGCAGGGCGATCCAGGCCACCACGAGGGTGCGCAGCCAGCCCACCCGGGCACCGAGGATGCGGCGGATCACCGCGCCGAGGCCGGCGGCCAGGACGAGGGTCATGACCACGGTGTACACCCAGACCAGTGCTCCCACGCGCCCCACCGTAGGCGGCGACGGGACGCGCGGCGGGGAGGGTCGGGGCAGGACCAGGGACGGCTCAGGGGGCGTTCAGGGCGATCACCGGCGCCACGAACCGCTCGACCAGGCGCCGCTCCTCGGCCGCGTCGCCGCCGGGCACCGTCAGCAGCGAGACGATCACCCGCACCAGCCACCGGGCGGCCTCGGGGTCGGGCGCCATGGTGAGGCCGAGCGCCTCGACGACCTCGGACCCCTGGGCGAGGTCCGCCGTACGACCGGCGTCGGGCTCCCGGAACCAGGCCGCGAGGGTCGGCGCGGCCCGCACGTGGCGCAGGGCCGCGAGGACGGCCTCGGTCACGGTCGTGGGCGCGTCGGCGGCGACCAGGCCACCGACCCGCACGGCCTCACGCTGCACGAAGGCCAGCTGCAGTGCCGGCCGGTCCGGGAAGTAGCGGTAGAGCGTGGCCCGCGAGCAGCCCGCGGCCCCGGCGATCTCCCCCATCGCCACGGCGTCGACGCCGCGCTCGGCGAAGAGCTCGCCCGCGGCGTCGAGGATCCGCTCCACTGCGGGCGTACGACGGTCGACCCAGCTCACGAGACCACCAGTGGCACCGAGAGCGGGCGACGGACGTACGGCCCGGGGGCCCAGGTGACCGCGTCCTCGTCGACGGCGAAGTCGGGGATGCGGGCCAGCAGCTCCTCCAGCGCGACGGTGATCTGCAGCCGCGCGGCGGCCGCGCCCAGGCAGTGGTGGTGGCCCTGGCTGAAGCTGAGCACCTGGCTCGGACGGCGGCGCACGTCGAGCAGGTCGGCGTCGAGGCCGTACCTGCGCGGGTCGCGGTTGCCGGCGGCGTACAGCAGCAGCACCTTGCGCCCGGCCGGGATCGTGGTGCCGTGCAGCTCGACGTCACGGGTGGCCGTGCGGGCCAGGCACTGCACCGGCGAGGTCAGCCGGAGCAGCTCCTCGACGGCGTCGGGGACCAGATCGGGCGAGCCGGCGAGGAGGGCGCGCTGCTCGGGATGCGCGGCCAGCAGCTGGGCCGCGCCGCCGAGCGCGCCGGTGGAGGTGTCGTTGCCGCCGGCGACCATGGTGAAGACGAAGGCGAGGATCTCCAGCAGGTCGGTCCCTGCCATCACCAGCTGGGAGACCGTGTCCTCCCCCGGGTCGCGGCGCCGGCGCTCGACGAGGTCGGCGAAGTAGGTCATCAGCTCGGTCGTGGCGCTCGCGGCGTCGGCCGCCGCGAGCGCCCCCTCACCCGCGACGTTGGCTGCGACGATCGCGCCACTCCAGTCGTCGAAGCGCGGCTGGTCCTCCACCGGGACGCCGAGGTAGTGGCCGACGACCAGGCTCGGCAGGGGCTTGAACAGCTCGGCGACCACGTCGCCGCCGCCGGCCGCCCGGAGCGCGTCGAGGCGGTCGGCGACGAACGCGCGCACCACCGGCTCGAGCTCGCGCACCTGGCGCGGCGTGAAGCCGCGCGCGACCAGCCGGCGGAAGGTCGTGTGCACCGGCGGGTCGGTCATCACGAAGGGCGGGTTGTCGACCAGGCCGATCCGCTCGAGCTCGTCGTACTCGACGGTGAGCCCACGCGTGCTGGAGTACGTCGCCACGTCGACCGCGGCCGCCAGCACGTCGGCGTGGCGCGACAGCACGAAGTAGTCGGCGTCCGGGCGCCGCGGCGGCACCACGTGGTGGACCGGGTCGTGGTCGCGCAGCCAGGCGTACGACGCCCACGGGTCGCGCCACGCTGCGCCGCCGCCCGGCCGGTAGCCGTGGAACAGTTCAGCCGACATGTCCCAAGAGTGAGACATGTCGGCTGATCTGTCCAGTCCCTCGTTCCGTTCGATCGATCGGCTTGAGGGATTTCTTGGTCCAACAACCCCTCGAACCGGTCGATCGAACGGAATGGGGGCGGGGACGCTCAGGCGATGATCGCCTCCGGCACGGAGCCCTCGGGCGCGCGCCGCTCGGCGTCGGTCAGCCACGCGAGCTGCTCGAGCCGGTCGAGGATCGTGTGCAGCAGGTCGGCCGTGGTCGGGTCGGCGGCGTCGACGGCGTCGTGCACCTCGCGCACGGTGCCGGTGACGGCGTAGATCGAGGCGACGATCGCGTCGATCGCGTCACCGGTCGCGACCTCGCCGCCCGGGAAGGCCGGGAGGCTGGACTGGGCCGCGGTGCGGGCGGACGTGCCGTCGGGGACGACGTACAGGGCACGCATCCGCTCGGCGACGGCGTCGGTGAACTCGCGCGCGGCGTCGACGATCTCGTCGAGCTGGAGGTGCAGGTCGCGGAAGTTCGGGCCGACCGCGTTCCAGTGCGCCTGCTTGCCCTGGAGGGCGAGGTCGTTGAGGTCGACGAGGACCCGCTGGAGGTGGCCGGCGAGGGCCGCGTCCGCGCGGAAGGCGGGGTGGGACACGTGCTGGGTCGAGCGGTGACGGGTCACGGTGGTGGCCACGGGGTAGTGCTCCCTTCATCGGGTTCGGTGACTCCACCTTGCCATGCTTTCTGGAACCATTCCAGAAAAGGAAGCCTTGCCTCGCCATGCCGAGCCTTGCCTCACCGCGATGAGTTCCGATGTCGGTGCCGGTCCCTAGTGTCGAAGGCCTGGGGACACGACGAGGAGACGCAGGGACGACGATGAGCGAACCGATGATCCGCGCGACCGGACTGGTCAAGCGCTACCAGGACGTCGAGGCCCTGGCCGGTCTCGACCTGACCGTGCCCGAGGGGAAGGTGCTCGCGCTGCTCGGGCCCAACGGAGCGGGCAAGACGACGGCGGTGCGGTGCCTCACGACGCTGCTCCGGCCCGACGGCGGTACGGCGAGCGTCGCCGGCATCGACGTGCTGGCCGACCCCGCCGGGGCCAAGGCGAAGATCGGGCTGTCGGGCCAGTACGCCGCCGTCGACGAGCACCTCACGGCGTACGAGAACCTCGTCATGATCGGCCGGCTCTACCACCTGGGCAGGCAGCGGGCGCGGGTGCGCGCCGAGGAGCTGCTCGAGCGCTTCGACCTCACCGAGTTCGCGAGCCGACCGACCAAGACCTACTCCGGAGGACAGCGCCGGCGGCTCGATCTGGCCTGTGCGCTGGTCGCCGCGCCGCCGGTGATCGTGCTCGACGAGCCGACCACCGGACTCGACCCGCGCAGCCGGCAGCTGATGTGGGACGTGATCCGTGAGCTCGTGACCGACGGCGCGACGCTGCTGCTCACGACGCAGTACCTCGAGGAGGCCGACGTGCTCGCCGACGACATCGTGGTCATCGACCACGGCCGAGAGATCGCCCACGGCACGGCCGACGAGCTCAAGGCGCAGACCGGGGGGCAGCGGATCGAGGTGGTGCTGACCAGCGCCGCCGACACCGACGCGGCGAGCCGGGTGCTCAACGAGTTCGCGGTCGGCGAGGTCCAGGTCTCCGGCAACGGCCGCGAGCTCGCGGCCGCGGTCGGCGACGAGGCCGCTGCCGACCTCCTGCGGGTGCTGCAGGGATTCGAGCGCGACGCGGTCAAGGTCCTCGACGTGGGGCTGCGCCGGCCGACGCTGGACGACGTCTTCCTCAGCCTGACCGGACACGAGAGCACCGAGACGACGGGAGCCGAGCAGTGAGCACCATGGCCCAGGCCCTCAACGACGGCTGGGTGGTGGCCCAGCGCAACCTGATCAAGATCGTGCGGGTGCCGGAGATCCTGGTCTTCGTCCTGCTCAGCCCGATCATGTTCGTCCTGCTGTTCGCCTACGTGTTCGGCGGCGCGATCGAGACGCCCGGCGTCAACTACCGCGAGTGGCTGATCGCGGGCATCTTCGGCCAGACCATCGTGTTCGGCGCGACCTTCACCGGGGCCGGCCTCGCCGAGGACATGCAGAAGGGCATCATCGACCGGTTCCGCTCGCTGCCGATGTCCAACTCCGCCGTGCTCGTCGGCCGCACCGCCTCCGACGTCGTCTACAACGTGCTGTCGCTGGTCATCATGGCGCTGACGGGCCTGCTCGTGGGCTGGCGGATCCGCGAGGGCTTCCTCGACGCGCTCGCCGGCTTCGCGCTGCTGCTGGTGTTCGGCTACGCGATCAGCTGGGTGATGGCCTGGGTCGGCCTGATGGTGCCCAGCGTCGAGGTGATCAACAACGCCTCGTTCATGGTGATCATGCCGCTGACGTTCATCTCCAACGCGTTCGTGCCGACCGAGTCCTTCAACAAGGTCCTCAAGCCGGTGGTGGAGTGGAACCCGGTCTCGGCGGTCACCCAGGCCAGCCGCGACCTGTTCGGCAACACCGGGGTCGGGCCGGGCTCGGACGCCTGGTCGCTGCAGCACCCCGTCGCCTACACGCTGATCTGGGTGGTGGCGATCATCGTGGTGTTCGCGCCGCTGTCGGTGCGGCAGTACCGGCTCAGCACCAGCAAGTAGCCCGCGCAGGCCTGCGCCGCGTCCACCATCCCCACGATGGGCGAACGCGGCGCAGGGGTCCTGCGGTGGGTCGGCGCACCCCGTCGAGCCGCCGACCCCACGACCTTCTTCCCCGACTCGTGCGACGTCAACCTGGAGCGGGCCCCGGTCCGCCTGCGGATCGGCCCTGCCCTCGCGCAGCCACCGGTCGGCACCAAGCCCGCCGGGGGGGGACCGGGGTGGTGATTGCTCACCATTCGGGGCGGACGGGCCCGATCCCGGCCCTAGACTCCGTGCCATGTCGACGACGGTCGTGCCGCACCCCGAGCGGCACTGGCCGTTGCTCGGGCGGGACAGGGAGCTCGACACCTCTCTGGCCGCACTCACGACGACGGCTCGCATCGTCACGGTCCACGGGCCCACGGGGGTGGGCAAGTCCCGGCTCCTCGCGGAGGTGGCGACCCGGGCCGCCGGCGCCCACCACGTCGTCGAGCTCGGCGCCAGCGCGATCCTGGGCGTCGTGCCGCTGGGCGCGCTGTCGGCGCAGCTCCCCGGCCTGAGTCCGTACGACGGCACGCCGCTCGACCCCGCCCGCCTGTTCGCCGAGGCGAGCACGGCGCTGACCGCCGCGGCCGGCGGCCGGCCGATCGTGCTGGTCGTCGACGACGTCACCCTGCTGGACGCGGCGTCGGTGCTCCTCGTCGCCCAGCTCGCGGCGGCCGGGCTGGTCCGGCTGGTGGCGGCGCTGCGGCACGGCGACCCGCTGCCCGATCCGCTGGTGATGGCCTGGAGCGCGGGGCGCGACGTGCGCGTCGACCTCGAGCCGCTGTCGGCGAGCACGACCCAGGACGTGCTCGAGGGCGCACTCGGCGGCGCGGTGGCGCACCGCACGGCGGCGACGCTGCACGCCGCCAGCGGCGGCAACCCGCTGTACCTGCGCGAGCTGGTGCTGGGCGCGCTCGCCGACGGCAGCCTGTCCTCGACGACGGGGGTGTGGCAGCTGGCCGGCGGCCCGGCCGGCACGCCGACCCTGCGCGACCTCGTGCTGGCCCGGGTGGCCCCGCTCGGCGCGGCCGCCCGCGACGCCCTCGAGCGGCTCGCCGTGTGCGGCGACCTGCGTCCCGACCAGCTGCCCGGTGACGGCGTCCGGCCGGCACTGGCCGCCCTGGAGACGGCCGGCCTGGTCCGGATCGGCGAGGACGGCACGGTCGGGCTGGCACAGCCCGTCTACGGCACGGCGCTCGCCGGGGCGCTGTCCCGGCTGCGGGTCGAGGACATCCTCACCGAGCAGGCCGCACTCCTCGCGAGCCGGGCCGACGACAGCGACCTCCTCCACGTCACGATGTGGCAGGTCGAGGCGGGTGTCGGCGCCGACCCGGCGGTGATCACCGCAGCCGCCCGGTACGCCCTCGGCATGGGCGACCATGCCGCGGTGATCCGGCTGACCGAGGCCGGGCTGCGCACCGCGCCCGCCGACCCCGAGCTGCTGCTGCTCCAGGCCGACTCGTTGCTGCGGGTCGGCCGCTCGGACGAGGCGCTCGCCCTGCTGGAGCGCCACCCCGACCAGGGCGCGCGGATCGCCCGCCTGGTCGCGGTCGGCCAGCTCACCGGCCGCGGCCCGCTCGCCGCGCTCGACGTGCTCGACCGGGTGGCGCAGACCTCGGACCGCCCCCACCCGGCGCTGGAGCTGACCCGGGCCGCTGCCCTCGTCGCGGCGGGCCGGTCGAGCGAGGCCGAGGCCGTCGTCGGCCGGATCGCTCCCCTGCTCGGCGACTCCGAGCAGGAGCAGGCCCGGATCGGGCTGGCCCGGGCGGTCCCCCTGGCCTGCCTGGGGCGCGAGGCGGAGGCGACCACGGCCGCCGAACGGGCGGTGGCCTTCGCGGAGGCGACCGACGGCAAGGTCATGGGCCTGTGCCGCGCGGAGACCCGGCTCGCGCTGGCGACCGTGCAGCACCTCGCCGGCCGGTACGGCGCCGCCCGGACCACCGCGGTCCAGGCGCTGACCGAGGCCGCCGACAACGGCGACGAGATCCTCAGCCGGTCGATCGAGTTCCTGCTCGGCCGGATCGCCGCGGACGCCGGGCACCTCGCCTCCGCCGAGCGCTGGTTGACCGAGACCATCAGCGGCGCCACGTCGGTCGGCCCGCCGGGGATGGCCGTGCTGGCACGACTCAGCCTGACCGCCGTCCAGGGCGCGGCCGGCGACCTCGACCTGGCCCGGACCACCCTCGCGCAGGTCTCCGCCGAGCTGGTCCCCGGGTCCTGGCTGGCCCTGGCCCGGGGCTGGTCCGAGGGGATGGCGTCCGGCACCGAGGCCACGCTGGGCCACGTCGCCGACGCCGCGACCCGGGCACACGCGGCCGGCAACCGCACGCTCGCCGCCCAGGCCTGGCAGGTCGCCCTCGAGATCGGCCGGGCGGACGCGGCCCTCGCCCCGCTGGCCCAGCTCGCGGCGGAGTGCGACAGCGGCTTCATCGGCCTGCTCGCCGAGCACGCCGCGGCCGCGGCGGACCGCGACCACGCCGGCCTGCTGCGGATCAGCGAGAGCTGGGAGGGGCGCGACGGGCTGCGGCTCGCCGCCGTGGCCGCGGCCGGTGCCGCCCGCGTCCTCGGGAGCGCCCGCAGCGCCGCCGCGGCCCGGGCCCGGGCCGCTGACCTGGTCCGCCGCTGCGACGGTCTCGACCTGCCGATCCTCCGCGCCGGCGACGCGGACAGCCCGCTCACGCCGCGCGAGCGGGAGATCGCCGCACTGGCCGCCGCCGGCGCCACCAGCAAGGAGATCGCGGCCCAGCTGTTCCTGTCCTCACGGACGGTCGACAACCACCTGCAGTCGGTCTACACCAAGCTCGGGATCAGTGGTCGGCAGGAGCTGGCGCGCCGCTGAGGTCCCCGTCGACGACCGCTCCACGCCGCGCCTCCAGCGCGCCCCGCACCCGCTCGACGTGCTCGGCGTCGGCCCCGAGGTCGTGCAGGGTCATGACCAGGTGCTCGGTCACCGCGTCGAAGGCGTCGTCGGTGATCGCCAGCCCGGCGTGCGCCTCGGCGAGGGGACGGCCGGCGAACAGCTCCGGCCCGCCGAGCGCGTGGCTCAGGAACGCCCGCTGGTGCGCCTTGAGCCGCGCCAGGTCGATCCCGTCGAACCACGCCCGCAGGTCGGGGTCGTCCAGCACCCGCTGGTAGAAGACCGCCACCGCGGCCTTCACCGCACCGGCTCCGCCGATGGCGTCGTACGCGCTCATGGGGCGACGCTAGCGACGCAAGCCGTCGTGGTCCTGAGTATCGATTACTCAGGTCACGCGGGCTCGGCCACCCGGTCGCCGCCGGTGAGGACGGGAAGCGCCTCGACGCCGTAGACCGCCGAGAGCTTGCGGAACTCGAGGTCGGAGATGTCGGCGGCCATGGCCAGGTCGGGGAACCGCTCGGCGAGCATCCGCAACGCGGTGCGCAGCTCCATCCGGGCCAGCTCGGCGCCGACGCAGCGGTGCATGCCCCAGCCGAAGGCGAGGTGGCGGGTGGGCTCGCGGGACGGGTCGAAGTCGTCGAGGCCCGGCGCGAGCCGCGGGTCGCGGTTGGCGGCGAGCAGGGAGACGCCGACCGCGTCGCCCTCCTTGATCCGCACCCCACCCACGACGACGTCCTGCTTGGCGAAGCGCAGGAACGCGAGCTGCACGACGCACAGGTGGCGCAGCAGCTCCTCGACGACCTTGTTGACCTGCTCGCCGTCGTCGGAGCGCAGCATCTCGCCGGCCTTGGGGGTGGTCGCGATCAGGTAAGCGCCCAGCGCCAGCATCGAGGCGGAGGTCTCGTAGCCGCCGAGGAAGACGCCGTCGGCGATCCCGCCGAGGGTCACGTCGTCGAGCTCGTCGCCGTGCTCCTTCAGCAGCGCGCCGATCAGGCCGTCGCCCGGGTTCGACCGCTGCTCGCGCACGGCGTTGATGAGGAACTCGCGGGTGTGGGCGGCCGCGCCGAACGCACCGGCGCCACCCTCGGTGAGGTCGAAGCGCGCGACGCCGAGCTCGAGGAAGCGGGCGCGGTCGTCGACCGGCAGCCCGAGCAGGTCGCAGATGACGTCGAAGGGCACGGCGAACGCGAACTCCTCGACCATGTCGACCGGGCGTCCGTCGCGGCCGGCCTCGGCCATCGCGTCGAGCCGCTGCTTGACGATCGCCTCGATGCCGGGCTGCAGGCGGGCGAGGCGGCGCATCGTGAACTCGGGGGTCAGGTAGCGGCGCAGGGTCGTGTGCAGCGGCGGGTCGGTCATCCCAAGACCGCCGATCTGCTCCTCGTCGGAGCGTCCCTCCTGGGACACGAACTGGCCGAGGTCGTTGGACCACACCTCCGCGCCGCCGGCGAGCACCTCGCGCGCCTCGTCGTACCCGCTGACCAGCCACACGCCCTTGCCGAACAGGTCGGCGAGCTTCTTGACCGGCTCGTCGGCCTGCACCTTCGCGAGCTCCGGCACCGGGTCGAGCCCGTCGCGGCGCAGCGGGAGCGTGAAGGCGTCGGGCAGGAAGCGCAGCTTGCGCAGGTCGATGCCGTTGCGCATGGTCCGGTTGAGCAGCCAGATGCCGATCCGCTGCTTGGCGGGACCGAGCACGGGGTCCAGGACCGGCCGGAGCAGCGAGTCGAAGAGGGGGATGCGCATGGTCGGTATTCCACCAGACGAGACGGCTCCGTGAATCCGGTGTGACCCGGATCGCGCCCCTGACCCGACCCTGAGGTCACCGCTTGGTGGGGGCCGAGGCACGAGGCCGAGCACCAGATCAGGCGGGGAGGTCGAGGAGCGCCGCGGCTGGGCGCGCGAAGCCGCGAGGCGCGTGTCGGGACACGGCGACGCGTCTCGACACGGTCACAGCCTCGTTCCGCGGCCGTGACCTGCTCGACGAACGCGGACGGCTAGCCTGTTGAGGTGCCTCGGACACAAGTGGACTGGGATGCCTGGAAAGCCGTGCTGTTCGACCTCGACGGGGTGGTGACGCCGACCGCCGTGGTGCACATGCACGCGTGGGACGCGATGTTCAACACCTTCCTCACCCGCAGGTCGGCCGAGGACGGGGTGGCCTACCCGCCCTACACCGAGCAGGACTACTTCGCCCACGTCGACGGGAAGCCGCGCTACGACGGCGTCCGGTCCGTGCTGGTCGCCCGCGGGATCACGCTGCCCGAGGGCTCGCCCGACGATCCGCCGACAGCACAGACCGTGTGTGGGCTCGGCAACAGCAAGAACGACGCCTTCGAGACGATCCTCGCCGCCGAGGGCGTCGTGCCGTACGCCGGCTCGGTCCAGCTGATCTTCGCGCTGCACCGCCGCGGCATCCCGATGGCCGTCGTGTCGTCGTCGCGCAACGCCCCCGACGTGCTCGCCGCGGCCGACCTGAGCGAGTACTTCGCGCTGGTGGTGCACGGCGGGGTCGCGGCGGACCTGCACCTGCCCGGCAAGCCGGCGCCCGACACCTTCGCCTACGCCGCCCACCAGCTCGGAGCCACGAACGACCGGGCGGTCGTGCTGGAGGACGCGGTCAGCGGCGTGGCCGCCGGCCGGGCCGGCGACTTCGGGCTGGTCATCGGCGTCGACCGCGGGGCGGGCGAGGACGCCCTGCGCGGGGCGGGGGCCGATCTCGTCGTACCCGATCTCGCGGACCTGGTCCCCGACGAGGAGGGACGCGCATGAACGCGCCGGAGGGCCCGTCCCACAAGGCGCCCCCGGCCGCGGACCCGCTGGACCGCACCCGGTTCCCCGTCGACGAGTGGCGCCTGGTCGAGACCAGGTTCGACCAGAGCGACCTCGGCACCACCGAGTCGCTGTTCACCGTCGGCAACGGCTACCTCGGGATGCGCGGCAACTACTCCGAGAGCCGCGACGCCCACCTCGACGGGACCTTCATCAACGGCTTCCACGAGACCTGGCCGATCTCGCACGCCGAGGAGGCCTACGGGTTCGCGCGGATCGGGCAGACCATCGTCAACGTGCCGGATCCCAAGGTGATCCGGCTCTACGTCGACGACGAGCCGTTGCAGGTCTCCGTGGCCGACCTCCTGGAGTACGAGCGCTCGCTCGACTTCCGCACCGGGGTGCTCACCCGCGACCTGCTGTGGCGCACGCCGGGCGGCAAGCGGGTCCGCATCCGCAGCACCCGGATGGTGCCGCTCGAGCAGCGCCACCTCGCGGTCCTCACCTTCGAGGTCACCCTGCTCGACCAGCGCGCCTCGCTGGCGATCTCCTCCCAGCTGGTCAACCGGCAGGACGAGCAGCGCGAGGCCGGCCCGCTGGACCAGAGCGGCGGCGGCACGGCCGACCCGCGACGGGCCGAGGACTTCGACCGCCGGGTGCTGGTCCCCCGGATCCACGAGGCCGACGCGGAGACCGGGCGGCTCAAGCTCGGCTACCGGACCGCGCAGAGCGGGATGACGCTCGGGGTGGTCGCGGACCACGTGCTGGAGACGGACGCGTCGTACTCGATGGTGGTGCACGCCGAGGACGACCTGGCCAAGGCGATCTACCGGATCGCGGCCGAGCCCGGCGTGCCGGTGCGGCTGACCAAGCTCGTCTCCTTCCACACCGCGGCCACCGTGCCGCCGCGCGAGCTGATCGACCGCTGCGAGCGGACCCTGGCCCGCACCTGGGAGGAGGGGGTGGCGCAGCAGTTCGCGGCGCAGGAGGCCTGGCTCGACGCCTTCTGGGCACGCGCGGACGTCGAGGTCCCCGGCCATCCGGCCGTCCAGCAGGCGATCCGGTGGAACCTCTTCTCGGTCCTGCAGGCCTCCGCGCGCGCCGAGGGGCAGGGCATCGCGGCCAAGGGCGTGAGCGGGTCCGGCTACGGCGGGCACTACTTCTGGGACACCGAGATCTACGTGATGCCGTTCCTCACCTACACGATGCCGTGGGCGGCGCGCAACGCCCTGCGGTTCCGCTACAACCTGCTCGACAGCGCCCGCTCCCGGGCTCGCGAGCTCTCCCAGAAGGGCGCGCTGTTCCCGTGGCGCACGATCAGCGGGCAGGAGGCGTCGGCCTACTACGCGGCAGGCACCGCGCAGTACCACATCGACGCGGACATCGCCTTCGCCCTGAGCCAGTACGTCGGCGCCACCGGCGACGAGGAGTTCCTGGCCCGCGAGGCGGTCGACATCTTCGTCGAGACCGCGCGCCTGTGGGCGGACCTGGGCTTCTGGCGGGACGAGACGAGACGGACCTTCCACATCCACGGCGTCACCGGGCCCGACGAGTACACCACCGTCGTCAACGACAACCTGTACACGAACGTGCTCGCGCGCTTCAACCTCCGTCGCGCCGCCCGCGCGGTGTGGGAGCTGCAGCGCGACGACCCGGCGGCGTACGACGACCTGGTGCGCCGCACCGGACTGACCTCGGACGAGCCCGACGAGTGGGCCGAGTGCGCCGACGGCATGTCGATCCCGTTCGACGCCTTCCTCGGCATCCACCCGCAGGACGCGCACTTCCTCGAGCGCGAGATGTGGGACCTGGAGAACACGCCGCTCGACATGCGGCCGCTGCTGCTGCACTACCACCCGCTGGTGATCTACCGGTTCCAGGTGCTCAAGCAGGCCGACGTCGTGCTCGCGCTCTACCTGCAGGGGGAGGACTTCACCCCCGAGCAGAAGCGGGCCGACTTCGAGTACTACGACCCGATCACCACCGGCGACTCCACCCTGTCCGCGGTGGTGCAGTCGATCGTCGCCGCCGAAGTCGGCTACCACGCGCTCGCGCTGCGCTACTTCCACGCCGCGCTCTTCGTCGACCTCGCCGACCGCCACAACAACACCGCCGACGGCGTCCACGTCGCCTCCACCGGCGGCGTGTGGAGCGCCCTGGTCGGCGGCTTCGGCGGCTTCCGCGACCGGGGCTCCGGGGCCGGCGACCAGCAGTTCCAGCTCGACCCCCGGCTGCCGGAGGAGTGGTCGTCGCTGGTCTTCCGGGTGACCCTGCACGGCACCCGGGTCCGGGTCACGGTCCGCCCCGAGGAGCTGGAGCTGTACGTCGAGCAGGGCACCGAGCCGGTCACGTTCGCGGTGCGCGGCTCCCTGGTCAAGGTCGGCGTCGGTGAGCCCGTGGTCGTCCCGCTCGAGCACCAGGGCCCGCGCCTGGACGGCGAGCCGCCGTACCCCGCCGGGATCCAGCGCGCGGACGGGACGGTGATCTCGGCGATCGTGCCGAGTGGGGACTGAGGCGCAGGAATCGCCGGTCGACCGGTTGTTCCCGCACTTGTCGGGCGTTGCAACACGCGACAAGTGACAGAAGTGCCCGACAAGTGACCGAATCGCCTGTCGACCGGCGATTCATGCAGCAGGCGGATGCCACCCGACCCGGTTCGCCAGCCCGACCGCAGCGAGCTGCGAGGACACCTCGAGCTTGCCGAGGATCCGCTTCACCTGCGTACGCACGGTGTTCTCGGACACCACGAACGCGGCCGCGACGTCGTGCACGGTCTCGCCGCGCATCAGGTGGCCGAGCACCACGGACTCGCGGGGGGTGAGCAGCTCGAACCGGGCCCGGATCTCCCGGTGCTCGCGGCCGTTCGCACGGGCGAGGGCGATCAGCTCGGCCCGTTCGGTCTCGTCGAGGACCGCGCGGCCCTGCGCCAGGGCGGTGATCGTGGCGAGCACGCCGTCGAGGGTGCCGGCCTTCGAGAGCACCCGGCGCGCCCCGACCGCCAGGCACTCGCCCCACCGCACCCGGTCCGAGGTCGCGGTCAGCACCACGACCGGGATCCCGGCCTGCGCCAGCGGCCCGATCAGCAGCCGCCCGTCGCCGAGCGGCCCGAGGTCGAGGTCGAGCAGCACGATCCGCGGCCGCAGCTCGCGGACCCGGCCCAGCAGCGCACCCGGCGTCGGGAAGTCCTCGGGCGTGAGCACCCGGGCGTCGTACCCCTCGCGGGTCAGGGCGAAGTCGAGTGACTGCGCGAACAGTGCGTGGTCCTCGACGAGCACGACTCGGAGCCGGCTGGGCACGCGATCACCCCGCCTCGGGTACGGCGCCCGCCCGGGGCAGCTCGACGGTGAACGTCGCGCCGGCGCCGAGTGCGGAGTCGACGCGGACCAGGCCGCCGTGCAGGGTGACGACCCGCTGCACGATGGCCAGGCCCAGGCCGGCACCGGGACGGCGGCGCACGGCACCGTGGCGGGAGCGGAAGAACTCCTCGAAGACCCGGTCCCGGTCGGCCTCGTCGATCCCGATCCCGACGTCGCTGACGGTCAGGACCACGGACGCCGGGTCCGAGACCACCCGGACCACGACCCGTCCGCCGTGCTCGGAGTACTTGACCGCGTTCGACACCAGGTTGGCGACCATCCGGTCGAGGTCCTCCGGGTCGCCGCGCAGCGTGGGGGTCCCGGCGACGTCGAGCTCGACGCCGACGCCCCGGCTGCGGGCCTCCGCGGCGTGCAGCGCGATCGCCTCGCGGGCGACGGCGCCGAGGTCGGTGGTCACCGCCCGGAGGGGTGCGTCGGTGCGCCCCAGGTCGACGAGGGTCGCCATGTCGTCGACCACCGAGCGGAGCCGCTCGGTGCCGCCCTGCACCACGTCGAGCCCGGCGACCACGCCGGCGCCCAGCCCGGGCTCGCCGCGCAGGGCGTCGACCGTGTGCGCGATGGCGGCAGCCGTGCCGCGCAGCTCGTGGGACAGCACGTCGATGATGCTGCGGCGGTACTCGGCGATCGCGCGCTCGTGCTCGACCCGCAGCTCGAGGTCGTCGCGCTCCAGGGCGGTGACCAGCGCCCGCTCGACGAGGCGGACGTACATCTGCAGGGTCGCCCGCTGGGCGGCGTCGGGCCGGCGGCCGTTGTCGGGCAGGTCGACCCACAGCACCCCCCGCAGCCGCCCGTCGTGGTCGCGGAGCAGCCCGCAGAGCAGGTCGCGGGGGTCCCACGCGTCCGCTGCCTGGAGGGGGACGACGTCGGGGACCCACAGGTGGTCGGCGAGGTGGCCACCGGAGCGGTCGGCGGGGAGGAAGCGCAGTGGACCCCACGTCTCCGCGGCGGCGAGCTCGCGCTGGAGCAGGGCGACCGGCGTGCGCTGGTCGACGAGCTGGGCGGCGGCGGTGTCGTCGCCGACGACCGTCACGGTGTGCAGGACGCCGTCGTCGACCAGGCTGACGGCAGCGACGCGGAACCCGGCGAACTCGATCACGCCCTCGGCGAGGAGCTCCAGGGTGCGGGTCAACGACGCGTCGATCTCCACACCCGCAAGGGTGCCCGGAAGTGTTTCGCTTCATTCCCCGCGCGGGGGCGGGGTCAGGCGCTGAACATGGTCGGGGCGATCCAGTCGGCGACCCAGGAGACCGGGGCACGGCCCGGGCCGACCTCGCTCAGCTCACGCACGGCCAGCTCCACCAGGAGCAGGCGGGCGACGCAGCGGGCCTCGCCGACCACCCGGCCGTGCCAACGGCCCAGCAGACGCGGCGCCTCCTCGACCAGCGCGGTGCCCGCGCCGTGCCAGCGCAGCTCGCCGCGCAGCTCGACGAGGCGGAAGTGCAGGGTGTCGAAGCCGATCGGCCGGTTCAGGCCGTACCGGTCCCACTCGCGCACCAGGACGGTGCCGTGGTGGCCGGCGGCGACGGTGCTGCGCGACCAGTTCCCGTGCCACGCGCCCCGCGGCAGCGCGTCGAGGTCGTGACGCGAGGCGAGCTGGTCGAGCGCGGCCAGCAGCTGGTCGCCGAACGCCGTGGCCGGCAGCGCCTGGAGCCGATGGCGCAGGTCGCCCGCGTAGGAGTGGTCGAGGTCCGCGGTCGTGGCGAGCTCGACGACGACCCGCTCGGCGTCGTACCGGGCGGGGCGGGTCGGGACCCGGCCGGGGTACGGCGACTCGAACCACTCCTGGATGAGGAGCGGCCGGCCGTGCCAGCCGGTCAGCGCGACCAGGCGGGGAGCGAGCAGGCGGCTGGCGTGGCGGTGCGCCTCGAGGGTGGCCAGAGCGGTGGCCCCGTCGAGGATCCGCTGCGCGCCGGCGTCGTCCCGCGCCCAGCGCACGACCGCGACGCGCCGCGCCCGGTCGTCGTAGGCGTGGTACTGCGTCTCGCCGGGCAGGTCCGGCTGCGGCATCAGACGCACGGCGCACTCGAGCGCGTTGCCGACGAGGTCGGCGAGGTCGGTCAGGTCCTCGAGGCCGTGCCGGCTCGGTCGTTCCATCGGTGATCCCTCCGTTGGTCCGGCGCGCCCCCCTGACGCGCCGGATGACCAGCGTCAGGGAGGATGTGGCCCCAGCGGGAGGGGATGCGGCCGGAGTCCCCAGAATTCGGTAGGGACCGGCCGGCCGCGCGCCATCGAATCGTCCACATCACAAGACGCGCGTCTCATTTTGTGGGACGCGCGTGCTTGACTGGGACGGTGACCTCGACCGCCTCCCCGCAGACGACGGGGACGCGGACGGTGTCCGCCGCCCGGCGCTGGGCGATGCTGGCCGCCGGCACCGGAGCCCAGGCGGCGACGTCGGCCATGGTGACCGCGCCGAGCTTCCTCATCCCGGAGCTGCACCGCCCGGTGGCCCACGGCGGCTACGGCATGAGCCTGGCCGAGGCCGGTCTCGTGGCGTCGGCCTCGATGGCCGGGATGATGCTCACCCTGGTGCTCTGGGGGCTGGTGGTCGACCGTCGCGGCGAGCGGTTCGCGCTGCTCGCCGGGCTGCTGGTGACCGCTGCCGGGGGTGCTGTCGCCGCCGTGCTGGCCTCGCCCTGGCCGATGGCCGCCGCCCTGTGCCTCTCCGGTGTCGGCGCGGCGGCGACGAACTCGGCCTCGGGCCGGGTCGTCGTCGGTTGGTTCCCCCCGGAACGACGGGGCGTCGCGATGGGGATCCGGCAGACCGGACAGCCGCTCGGCGTCGGGATCGCCGCCGGCACGGTCGCGGTCATCGCCCACCACCACGGCATCGGCCCGGCGCTGTGGGTCCCGACCGCCGCGGCGGCGGCGGTGGCCGCCTTCGTCGCTGTCGTCGTCATCGACCCGCCCCGCCCCGCGGCGACGAGCGGGGCGCGGGCCACCCATCCTTACCGTGCCGACCGGTACCTCGCCCGGATCCACGCCGCGTCGGTGCTGCTCGTGGTCCCCCAGTTCCTGGTGTGGACCTTCGGACTGACCTGGCTGGTCGACGACCTCGGCTGGTCCCCCGGGGTCGCCGGCCTGGTGGTCGCGGGCACCCAGGTCGCCGGCGCGGCGGCCCGGATCGGCGCCGGCTGGGCCTCCGACCTCCTCGGCAGCCGGATGCGGCCGATGCGCGCGGTCGCCGTCGTGGCCGCGGCCACGATGGCACTGCTCGGCCTGGCCGCCGCCGAGGCCCCGGGTTCCCCGGTGGTGACGGTGGTGGCCGTCGTCCTGCTGGTGGTCGCGTCCGCGGTCACCGTCGCCGACAACGGGCTCGCCTTCACCGCCGTCGCCGAGCGCGCCGGGCCCTTCTGGTCCGGCCGCGCGCTGGGCCTGCAGAACACCGCCCAGCACCTCGCCGCCGTCGCCGTCCCGCCCCTCGCCGGGCTCACCATCACCGCATGGGGGTACGGCGCGGCGTACGCCCTCGCCGCCGCGCTCCCGCTGCTCGCGGTGGCCGTGGTCCCGGTCGCCGGCGAGCGGCGGATCGGGGACTGACGGCTCGCGCCGGGGTCGAGCGGCGCCACCGTGACCTGCGAGCAACATCCGGCGATGACCACTAGTCTGGCGAGCCTGTGCCAAGTCGGCCCCGTCGAGACGACCGCGCACCCCGCAGCGAGGAGCAGGGACATGGAGAGCGTGAGCGCACGCCCGGCAGGACGCCGCTTCCGAGTCCGACGGAGCAGGATCGCCGTCGCCATCGTGGTCGCGGCGCTCGCGGCGAGCCTGCTGGCGACACCGGCCGCACCCGCAGCCGACGGGCGGGCGACGCCCGTCCTCAGGCGTCCTGTCCACGACGGCACCTCGGTGACCTTCCACGGCCGGGCCCGGCCGCGGACCGCCGTGCGCCTCCAGGTCCGCGGCGACGGGCGCTGGGCCACGGTCGCCGTGCGCCGCTCCGCGGCGAACGGACGGTTCTCGGTCACCGTGCCCGCGCCACGCCGCTCGCGCGTGTTCCGCGCGGTCGCGGCAGGCCGGGCGAGCAAGTCCCGGCGCGTCGGCAGCGCCGGCCCTCCGGCGCCGGCAGGGCTCGTCGACGCCTGCGGCCCCCGTCCCCAACGCCCCGACGGGTCCTCCTACGACTGCACCTTCCACGACGAGTTCGACGGCACCTCCCTCGACCGGACCCGCTGGACGGCGCAGGACACCGACCTGACGGGGGTCTTCACCGGCCAAGGCGGGTGCTATGTCGACAACGGCCGGACCATCGCCGTCGGCGGCGGCACGCTGCGCCTGACCGCGACCATCCACGACCGGATGTTCCTGTGCGGAAGCCCCTACGCGCCGTTCCCCACCCGCTCGGAGGTCGCGACCGTGACGACCACCTCCCGCTTCACCCAGACCTACGGCCGGTTCTCCGCCCGGATGCGCTTCTCCTCCGCCACCGGCAGCCACGCGGCCTTCTGGCTCTCGCCCGAGGACCACGCCTACGGCAAGTGGCCGCTCTCGGGGGAGGTCGACGTCGCCGAGTGGTACGGCAACGACCAGACCCGGGTCTACCCGTCGGTCCACTACGTCGGTGAGGGCAGGCAGGAGAGCACCGGGCGCGAGTGCCCGGTGCCCGGGGCGACCACCGGGTTCCACACCTACACCGTCGAGTGGACGCCGACGGTGATGCGGTTCTTCTACGACGACCAGTTCTGCTGGTCGCACAGCTGGGTGCCGACCAACGTCCGGGCGCCGGCACCCTTCGACAAGCCGTTCAACCTGGTCCTCGCCCAGATCTGGGGATCCGGCTGGGCCGCGCGGCGGCTGTCGTCGCCGAGGACCTCGACCCTCGAGGTCGACTGGGTCCGGGCCTGGCGCTGACCCACCGGGCCGGGCGGTCCCCGCGCCTGTGGAGGAACCTCCCCAATCCTCGGGAAAAGCAGGTCCGCCTCCACTCGACGGGCCCGTCCACCCCTAGCCTCGTAGCACTCTCGGTGCCCGACCCCCCTCACCTTCACAGCTCCCGAGGAGAGGGTCTTGAGCAGCATGGGGAAGCGCGTTCACGCGCGCCGCATCGCCGCCGTCGCGGCGCTGGCGGCACTCGCAGCCGGGTTGCAGCCCGCACCCGCGGCACCCGCCGCACGAGCACAGGGCGGTACGCCGCACCCCGTCCGGCAGGTCGCCGACCCGGTGGACGCCTGCGGCACCCGCCCGCTGCGTGCGGACGGGTCGTACTACGCCTGCACCTTCCACGACGAGTTCGACGGCACCACGCTGGACCGCACCCGCTGGATGGCCCAGGACACCAAGCTGACCGGCGTGTTCACCGGCCAGGGCGGGTGCTACCTGGACAACAGCCGGACCATCGCCGTCGGCGGTGGGAGCCTGCGCCTGACCGCCACCATCCGCGACCAGCTGTTCGTGTGCCAGAGCCCCTATGCGCCGTTCCCGACCAACTCGGAGGTGTCGACCGTCGCGACCATCTCCCGGTTCACCCAGACCCACGGCCGCTTCTCCGCGCGGGTCCGCTTCTCGCCGTCGACCGGCGGCCACGCGGCGTTCTGGCTCTACCCGCAGGTCCAGACCTACGGCCGGTGGCCGCTGTCGGGGGAGGTCGACATCGCCGAGTGGTTCGGCAACGACCCGAGCCACGTGTACCCGTCCCTGCACTACTTCGGCGAGGAGCGGGCGAGGAGCACCGGCCGCACCTGCCCCGGGCCCACGGCCAGCACGGGCTTCCACACCTACACCGTCGAGTGGACGCCGACGATCATGCGCTTCTCCTACGACGACCAGCTCTGCTGGTCGCACGCGTGGACGCCGACCAACGTGCGTCCGCCGGCGCCCTTCGACAAGCCGTTCTACATCGTCCTCACCCAGATCTGGGGCACCGGGTCGGCGGCTCGCACGGCGACCTCCCCGCGGACCGCGACCATGGTGGTCGACTGGGTCCGGGCCTGGAGGTAGCGCTCAGCCGAACTCGTAGTCGACGACCACCGGCGCGTGGTCGCTCATCCGGACCCCGAGGTGGTGGCGGTCCACGACGGCCGCGACCGCCGTCCGCGCCAGCGCAGGAGTCGCGAGGTGGTAGTCGATCCGCCACCCGCGGTCCTCGTCGTAGGCCCGGCCGAGCCAGCTCCACCACGAGTACGGTCCGGGCACGTCCGGGTGCAGCCGACGGACGACGTCGACCAGGGTGCGCGGCGAGAGCTGCGCGGCGAGCCAGGCCCGCTCCTCGGGCAGGAAGCCCTCCGTCTGGTTGCTGCGCTTGTAGGCCGCGACGTCGAGCTTCTCGTGGGCCACGTTGAGGTCGCCCGTCAGCAGGAACTCGCGTCCCGCGGCGGCCGCCGCCTTGCGCGAGGCGGCGAGGTGGCGGGCGAAGCCGGCCATGAACGCCATCTTCCGGGCGTACTTCGCCCCGCCGTCGGGCGCCTCCCGCATCCGCTTGGGGTCTTGCAGGTGCGCCGGGAGCCCGCCCTTGGGGAGGTAGAGGCTGGCGACGGTCAGGGGGACGTCGGCCAGGTCGACCTCCACGTAGCGTCCCTCCGTCGCGTGGGTCCGCAGCGCCCGCGGGAGCGGACGGTCCGGGTCCGGGACCGACCAGGACCGCACCGCGGCGGCCGGCTCGCGGGTCAGCACGGCGACCCCGTTGCGCCCGGCGAGCTCGCCCGCGTCGTAGGCCACCTCGTAGTCGCCGAACGCCTTCTCCGGGAGCGCGTCGACCGGGCAGCGCACCTCCTGCAGGGTGACGACGTCGCAGCCGCGCATCGCGAGCCAGTCACCGAAGCCGCGACGGTGGGCAGCGCGGATGCCGTTGATGTTGACGGTGGCGACTCTCAGCACCGGCGCGACGTTAGTGGTCATCTCCGGAAGTTCTCCGGGTGTCCCGCACCCCGAGCACGCACCTCGCGGCGTTGCAGACGCTCGCGAGACAACCCGGTATGGCTTCGCGCCTGCGCCTTGCGATGCACGCACTCGGAGTACGGGCCACCCCCGAACAACTTCCGGAGATGACCACTAGCGAGCCCGCCAGCGGGCCAGCAGGTCGGCCTCCCGCTCGGTCGTGATCCCCGTGATCCGCGCCGCAGGATCGGCCTCCAGCCAGGCCCGGGTGTCGCGGGTCGTGGCGCCGACCGGCCGCGCCTCGAGGCCGGCGGCCAGGGCCGGCGCGGCGTCGTGGGCGAGCATGCCGTCGTACGCCGGGCGGGGCAGCCAGAGCGGGATGCTCTCGGGCCCGGACCACGGCTCGACCCCCTCGGCCTCGAGGAAGTCCTGGTCGACCCAGACCAGGTCCGCGTCGGGCAGGGCCGCCGCGAGCAGCTCGGCGATCGGCTGCGCGGGCCCGACCGCGTCGTACGTGCCACCGGTGCGGTCCTCGGCGAGCGTCACGATCCAGGTCGCGAGGTCGCGGACGTCGACCACCTGCACCAGGTCCGCCGGGTCGCCGGGGGCGAGCACCTCGCCGGTCCCGGCGGAGCGGCGCGCCCAGTACGCGAACCGGCCGCTCGGGTCGCCGGGCCCGACGATCAGGCCCGGTCGGACGACGGCGGCCTGCGGGTGGGCGTCGAGGACGAGCTGCTCGCAGGCGACCTTCATCCCGCCGTAGGTCTCGACGCTCGCCATCGGGTCGAGGTCCTCGGTGATCGCGTCCTTGAGGGCGCCCGCCCCGGGGCCGGCCGGGTCGGCGTCGTCGGCGTAGACCGAGATGGTGGAGACGAACACCCAGTGCGCGTCGGGTACGGCGGCGAGAGCTCGCCGCACGTGGGAGGGAGTCCGCGACACGTCGACCACGGCGTCGTACGGCTCCCCGTCGGTGAGCTGCTCGGGCGGCTCCTCCGCCCGGTCCCAGCGCACCGTCGTCACGCCCGGGGGCACGGTGCCGGACTGACCGCGGTTGGCGCACACCACGGTGTGGCCGCGGCCGACCGCCTCCGCCGCCACCGCACGGGACAGGAACTGGGTGCCGCCGAGAACCAGGAGCCTCATGCCGACAGCATGCCCTGCGGGTGGCTGCGGCCCCCGGACCCCAGACCCATCGGGGAATCGGGGCTCAGAGGAACTGGGTCGGGTCGAACTCGTCGATCGGGATGATCCGGACCCGCGGCAGCCGCTCGTTGAAGGCGTTGACGTCGTACTCGAGGTCGAAGAACTCCAGGCCGCGCGGCGTCAGCTGCGAGAAGGCGCTGTTGCGGAACTCGGTGAACCCGACCAACCCGACCCGGCGACCGTCGAGGACGTTCTCGACCTGCTCGACGAAGTCGCCGTCGTTGCTGACCAGGACGACGTCGGCCTCGCGGCTCTTCAGCTCCTCCAGCGTGCGCTGGATGGCGATGTCGACGACCTTCTGGTTCGCACCGCCGGACAGCGGGATCGGGCGGTACCCGATGGCCAGCAGCGCCTGCACGAACGACATCGGCAGCTCGCTGTTGGCCGCCAGGAAGAACAGCCCGTTGGTCGGCTGCCCCCACTGCCGCTCCACGAACTGCAGCAGCCGCTCCCATCGCGGACGCTCCTCGGGCCGGGGCCGCCGACCGAGGATCGACGTGCCGAGGGTGGCGTCGATGTTCTCCCCGTCCACCAGGACGTGGGTGGTCCGCGCGGTCTCCATGGGAGGAGGCTATCGGGGCACCCGGTCGGGCGGAGAGGTCAGCCGCGCTTGACGCCGCGGAACTCGGTCCAGTCGCCCTTGAGCTTGTAGAAGCCGGCCACTGCCTTGAACCGGTAGCGGGCCGCGGTGCTGTCCAGGCACGCCTGGGGCACGACGATGCGGACCCGGTCGACGTCGAAGCGCCACTTCCCGCGGATCCCGGAGCACTCGACCGGCACCCCGCCGAACTCCTGGTCGGTCGGCTCCCACAGCTGGGTGACCGGGGCGGTGCCGGGACGGTGGCTGGCGTAGGCGATGAAGCCGGTCTCGGTGCCCGGCTGGGTCCCGATGAACACCTTCGTCTGCGCCTTGCGGGTCTCCACGAGGTCGCGGAAGGTCAGCTTCAGCACCACGCGGTCGGTCCGGTTGTCGATCTTCACGCGCAGGATGTCCATCTGCGCGGGCAGCGACGGATCGGGGCCGTCGTCGATCACCTTCACGGCGGCACCCGCCGGGGCCGGCAGCGCGAGCACACCGGCGAGGACGGTCACGAGCGAGATCAGCAGCGTGCGCATGGGTCGACGATACGTCGCCGCGGCACGTGGTTGGCTGGACGCGTGAGGAGACTGGCCACGGTCGTGGCGGTGCTGGTGCTGGCCGGCTGCGGCGGTACGCCGGGAGCCGGGCCCGACCCAGCGCCCTCGCGCCCGTCCCCGCCTGCAACCTCGACGCCGCCCTCGACGCCGCCCTCGAGCCCCCACACAACGCCCACGCCGACGGCCGGGCCGACCCCCGCGCCCCAGCCCGCCCTCGTCGAGGGCATCGACGCCTCGCACCACCAGGGCCCGATCGACTGGGGGCTGGTCGCGGCGGCCGGGATCCGGTTCGCCTACCTCAAGGCCACGGAGGGCACCGGGTTCACCGACCCGCGCTTCGCGGCGCACCGGGCCGCCGCCGTGCGCGCGGGGGTGGCGGTCGCCGGCTACCACTACTTCCAGCTGTGCAGCGACGGCGCCGCGCAGGCGGAGCACTTCCTCGACGTGCTCGGCGACCAGCCGGGCGGGACGACCCGGCTGGCGCCACCCGCGCTCGACCTGGAGCTCGCCGGCAGCTGTGCCAAGCCACCGCCCCGCGCGAGCCTCCTCGCGCAGGTGCGGGCCTTCTTGCGCACGGTCGACGAACGCCTCGGCACGACCACCCTCGTCTACCTCTACCCCGACTTCGAGGAGCGGTTCGGGTTCGCACCGGACCTGGCCGGCCACCCGCAGTGGGTACGCCGCCTCGGTGACCGGCCGCCGGCCCGCGACTGGGCCGTGTGGCAGTACGACGACCGCGGCTCCGTGCCCGGGGTCAGGGGCGGCGTCGACCGCAACCGGGGAACAATTCCGATCGCCAGGCGTTGAGGATGGACATGCCCACCATCGACCTCACCGCCGGCAACTTCGAGCAGACGGTGCTCGACAACGACATCGTGTTCGTCGACTTCTGGGCGTCGTGGTGCGGCCCGTGCCGCAACTTCGCCCCGATCTACGAGGCGGCCTCGGAGGAGCACGGCGACCTCGTGTTCGGCTCGGTGAACACCGAGGAGGAGCAGCAGCTCGCGGCGGCCGCGCGGGTCACCTCGATCCCGACGCTGATGGCGTTCAAGAAGGGCGCGCTGGTGTTCTCGCAGGCCGGTGCGCTGCCGGCGCCCGCGCTGGCCCAGGTCATCGCGGCCGTGCGCGACTTCGACGTCGACGCCGCGAAGGCGGCCGAGCAGTGACCGACCTGGTCTTCGGCCTCGACACCTTCGGCGACGTCACCCTGGACCCGGCCACCGGCGATCCGCTGGGCCACCCGCAGGTGATCCGCAACATCGTCGAGCAGGGCGTGCTCGCCGAGCAGGTGGGCGTCGAGGTGTTCAACATCGGTGAGCACCACCGCGCGGACTTCGCCGTCACCAGCCCCGAGATGGTGCTGGCGGCGATCGCGGCGCGCACCGAGCGGATCGCGCTCGGCACGGCGGTCACGGTGCTCAGCTCCGACGACCCGGTCCGCCTCTACGAGCGGTTCGCGACCCTCGACGCGCTGTCGGGGGGCCGCGCCGAGATCACCCTGGGCCGCGGCTCGTTCACCGAGTCGTTCCCGCTGTTCGGCTACGACCTGGCCGACTACGACCAGCTCTTCAGCGAGAAGGTCGACCTCTGGGCCGCCCTCCAGGGCGAGCAGGCCGTCACCTGGGACCGGGGCGCCCACCGCCCGGCCCTGCGCGACGCACGGGTCTTCCCCCACACCGAGCGCGGCACCATCCCCACGTGGATCGGCGTCGGCGGCTCGCCCGAGTCCGTCGTCCGCGCCGCTCGCTACGGCTTCCCGCTGACCATCGCGATCATCGGCGGCGAGCCGGCCCGGTTCGCGCCGTTCACCGACCTCTACCGCCGCGCCCTCCAGGAGCTCGACCGGCCCGCACTGCCGATCGCCGTGCACTCCCCCGGCTTCGTCGCGGACACCGACGACGAGGCTCGCGAGGGCCTGTACCCGCACTTCACCGAGAGCCGCAACCGGATCGGCGCCGAGCGCGGCTGGGGGCCGGCCACCCGCGCGCAGTACGACGCCGAGGTCGACCACGGCGCGCTCTTCGTCGGCTCGCCCGAGACCGTCGCGCGCAAGATCGCCGACGCCGTCCGGGCGCTCGGGATCCAACGCTTCGACCTGAAGTACAGCAACGGCGCGATGCCGCACGACCAGCTGATGCGCAGCATCGAGCTCTACGGCACCCAGGTCGTGCCGCGGGTCCGCGAGCTGCTCGCGGACGCCCCGGTCACCGTCTGAGCGTCACGGCCCGACGGCCGCCGCGCTGAGGAACAGCTCGACCAGGACGTCGACGAGCCGGTCCCGCTCGACCTCGAGGTCGCCCTGCAGGGCGGCGCCGAGGGTGTGGGCGACGCCGCCGATGAGGAACTGCGCCCGCAGCCGCACCTCCACCGGCAGTCCCTCGGCGGGCTGGGCCGGGTCGCCGGAGGACGAGGTGGCGGCGAGCATCCCCGCGAACCGGCGGGACTCCTCCAGCACCCGCGGCCCGAGCACCGGCGAGGTGATCGACTCCAGCAGCGCGATCCGGCCCTTGCGGGGATCCTCCAGGAACAGGTCGACCATCTCGGCCAGCACCGCGCGGGTCCGGGCCGCGGCATCGTCGGGGGCCGTCGCGAGCGCGCCGACCGAGCGGACGGCGGCCTCGCCGGCGATCTGCTCGAAGACGGCCAGCTGGAGCGCCTCGATGCTCGGGAAGCTCTCGTAGAAGTACCGCGCCGCCAGCCCGGACTCCTCCGCGACGCCACGCACGGTCGCGCCCGCGACGCCGCGCGTGCCCATCACCTCCAGGCCCGCCTCCAGCAGCCGCTCCCGGCGCTCGGCGACCCGTTCCCCGGCCGCGCGGCCGCCGTACCGTCGCGCGCTCTTCGTCACCGGTCCATCGTGACACGCGCGTCGTCCGCTCCGTCGCGGTCGCCGCGACGGAGCGGACCCCGGGAGCGTGCCCGGGTGCGTCAGGGCCCCGGTCGCCCCCCGCAGGACGATCGAACCGGGGCACCCGACCATGGTCAGGCGGAGTGGGGTCGCCTCACCATGACCAGTCCGGAGCCGGCGAGCACCAGCCCCGCACCGACGAGGAGCAGCCAGCCTGCCGGCCCGCCGGTGTCCGGGAGACCGGCGCTGTCGACCTGGCCCGCGGCCTCCCCGTCGTCACATCCGGCGGACTTGTCGCCCGCCTCGCAGACGCCGGCGACCTCGCCCGGCGTGTAGGTGTAGGTCACGCTCAGCCGCCCGGAGCCTCCGGCCAGGAAGACCAGGGTCCACTCCGCCGGCTGCGCCAGGTTCGACGCCGACGACGAGGTGTAGCTGAAGCCGACGGTCCCCTTCCCGATGTACGGCGTCAGCTGGGCCGGCTGGGTCAGCGTCGCCGACCACTGGTCGGTCTGCGCACCGGCCGTCATCCGGCTGTTGGCCCCAGCCGGCTGGGAGGCGGGGTCGCCGCCCGCGAGCTGCCAGGCGTCGCAGCCGTCCGTGCCCGTGTTGGGCTGCAGGTCGACCGCGGGCACCGAGAGCGCCCCGTCGGCCTGGGCGACCACACCCCCGGCGAAGGAGATGCTCGACTTCCCCGTCGCCGTACCACTGTTGACGGTCGTCGCGCCCTCGCTGAGGTTGGTGACGCAGACCTGGAAGTCCATGGTCACCTCCGCCGTGAGCTGCACGGAGGTCAGCGTGCCCAGCGCCGGGTCGAACTGGTTGAACACGCCGTTGCCCGCAGCGTCGAGGTCACCGAGGTCGACGGTGGTGGTCTGGGTCCCGGTCTGATCGGCCCGGGCCGGGGCCACGCCGACCCCGACCACGAGTCCGAGGGTGACCACCGCGGTGCTGACCGTGGCTGCGGCGAGCTTCTTCATGGTGTGCATCGCTCTCACTCCCCACCGGTGGTCGCGTCGGCCGGCGCTCCCGGCTCCGGATCGGGCTGCGGTGCCGGTGCGGGCTCCGGGTCGGGCGCCGGTGGCGGCTCCTCGTTCTTCGGCTCCTTCGGCTCGGGCTCGGGCTCCGGCTCCGGCTCCGGCTCGGGCTCAGGCTCAGGCTCCGGCTCCTTGAGCACCGCAGCCGGCTGCTCTACCTTGGCCTCCGGCGTCTCCTGGGCCTGGCTGCCCTGCTCCGGCGCCGGCCCCGGCTCCCCGGCGGCCTCGCCCTGGTCCTCGCCCTGGTCCTCGCCCTCGGGCACGAGCGGGACCGGCTCCTCCTCCAGCGGCTCCGCACAGACGTCGATGTGGCTCAGCCCGTACCAGAGGTCCTTGTTGAGCGGTGCGTGGAAGCCGGTGCCCGACATCGCCGGCAGGTCCGAGGCCCACTGCAGGTGCTCGGGTCCGCCCTTGATGTAGACCTCGTGGACCATCACGTCCGAGGTCCAGTCGAACACCTGGCCGCCCGGGGTGTCGTAGATCTTCGTGATCTCGAAGGTCCCGCCGCCGACGAGCGGGTACGCCCCGACAGCAGGCGCGATGTCCTTGGTGACGTCGACGCACTCGAACGGCGGCTCGCACAGGCTGGGATCGGTCTCGCAGGTCGGCTCGCCACAGCCCACCTGGTCGGGGTCCTCCTCACAGTCCGGCGGCGGCTTCTCGTCGGCGCACACGTCGATGTGGCTCAGCCCGTACCACTGGCCGTTGGGGTTGTTCGGGTTCACGGCCGCGTGCAGACCGCTGTCCGCCATGACCGGCGGGTCGTAGAGGTACGGGAGGTGCACCGGGCCGCCCTTGACGTCCACCTCGTGGACCGGGACGTCGGAGGTCCAGTCGAAGGTCGGGCCGTCGGGGGTGTCGTGCACCGCGGTGATCGTGAAGGTGCCCCCACCGACGAGCGGGTAGGAGCCGACCTGCGGCGGGATGTCGACCGTGACGTCGACGCACTCCGGCTCGGCGCAGATCGGGTCGTCCGGGTTCTCCGCGCAGATGTCGGTGTAGGTGTAGGAGATCTCCACGGTGGCCTCGCCACCCGCGACGCCGGTCGTCTTGTAGGGCGCCGGGCCCTCGATGTCGACGTGGACCTCGCTGTGCACCTCGTAGGTCAGCATCGAGCCCGCGGGGCCGACGAAGTCGTCGAGCACGGTCGGGTCGGTGATGGTCGTCGACACCGCGTTGTCCGCGCTCAGCGCGATGGGCGCGCTGGCGCCGGGAGCCAGGTTCCACACGGCCTGGTCGGCGTCCTGTGCGGTCAGGTCGGTGACGCCGATGCCGTTGACGACGATCTTCGCGTCGAAGGCGCCGGTCAGTGTCTTGTCCCTGCTGCTGCTCAGGTTCCGCACCGCCCCCTCCAGCTCACCGGCGAGGGTCGCCTTGACGGTCACCTCGGTCAGCTCGAGGGCACCGCCCTCGTCGTGGAACTTCTCCACGTCGAGGTCCTTGGTACTCGGGTACGACTCGATCGTCACCGAGCCCTGGTGCGTGACGGGCGGGAGCTCTTCGGCGTGTGCCGGTGCAGCGGCGATGACGGGCATCGCGAGGGCTGCCGTTGCGACCACGAAGGCGACCCCACCGCGCCGACGTGCCGTACCTCGTTTCCCCATGGAGGCACTCCTGTGTCCAGTTCTCGCCGCCCCGGCGGGAGAGCAGGGCGACCGGGTCCGAGCAGGTCCCTTCACGAGTCCAGACGCGCCGGCGCGCCGTCATGACGCCGGATCCGGTCCTCCGACGGTAAAGATTCCGGGATTCCCCGGCGGTACGACGCGCGGGCGTGCTGTCGTCGAGGAAGACGTCCCGACTTCCGAGGTGACGGCCGTGCTCCCCGTCGACGCCCTGCTCCCTGCGCTCTCCGACGAGCCTGAGCTCCTCGCGCGCGCCCGGAACGGCGACTCCACGGCGATCACCGTGCTCTACGCGCGCCACGTCCACGACGCCCGCCACCTCGCACGAGCGCTCGCGGGCCCGGACGAGGCCGACGACCTGCTCGCCGACGTGTTCACGCGGGTGGTCGCCCGGTTCCGCGCGGGCGGCGGCCCCACGGAGAGCTTCCACGCCTACCTCACGGTCGCGATCCGCAACCGGCACCGCGACCTGGTCCGCCGCCGGCGGCACGAGGAGCCGCTCTCCGACCAGCCGTGGCTGCTCGACACCGTCGACCCGCCGGCCGTCGGCGACGACCTGCCCGAGGGCTTCGACCGGGAGGTCGCGGCCGAGGCGCTGGCGACCCTGCCGGCCCCGTGGCGCGAGGTGATCGTGCTGCTGGAGATCGAGGACCGGCCCGTCGCCGAGGTGGCTGAGTCGCTGGGCCTGACCCTGGCCGCCGTGTCGTCCCTGGGCTACCGGGCGCGCGAGGGCCTGCGCACGGCGTACCTCGACCGGCTCGTGGCCCGGAGCGCGGCCGGCTCGACCGGCGCGACCGGCTCAACGTGGTGCGTCGAGTGCGGCTGGGTGCACACCCACCTCGGGCGATACGTGCGCGGGACGATCGGTGCCGGTCTGGCCCGCAGGATCGACGCGCACCTCGGCGGGTGCGAGGAGTGCGCGCGCACGCGCACGCGGCTGCGGCGGGTCAACCACATGTTCCGGCGGGTGCGGCTCACGGGCGAGCGGCCGATCCGCCAGCTCGGCACCCCTTTGTGACGAGGGCACAATCCACGCACGACGCTCTGTCGCTGGGCACGAGCGGGGGCTCCGGCGTCCGCCGCAGACTCGGTGAGGTCGAGAACCCGATCGAGGAGCCCGAGATGCGCGACGTGATGACCCTGGTGCCGATCTTCGCCTTCATGATGATCCCGCTGTGGATCCCGCTGGCCGCGATGGTGTTCGGCGCGCTCCACGACGCGGTCGCCGCACCGGCCCGCTCGGCCCGCTCGGCCCGCCGTACGGCGGCAGCCCGGCCGGCGCACGAGGCGGTCAGCCCTGTCGGTCCTCGGGTCCCTGCGGCAGGAACTGCTCGGTGAAGGCCGGCCAAGCCTCGTCGATGAGCTCCTCCATGTCGAGGTGGGTCGCCTTCCGGACGTAGGCCTTGGCCAGCTCGGTGTCGAGGACCTTCAGCAGGAACCGCCGCAGCTCGCCGTCCAGGCCCGCGACCTTGCGCAGCATCGCCCCGCGCCGGGTGTCGGTCTTGAGCTCCAGCCCGATCTGGTCCTCGGTCGGCGTCACCAGCTCCAAGCGCAGCTTGAGCGGCGCCTCGGTGTGGACCACGAGCACCAGGGGTACGACGACCTCCGCGTTGAAGGTGAGCCGGTCCATCGGCAGGCCGAGCTCGAACACCACGCTGATCGGCAGGTCGATCGCGTAGGTCAGCAGCTCGCCCGGCACCAGCTCGCCGGTGGTGGGCCGGTAGGTCCCGACGAAGCTGACGCTCGCGAACGCCCGGCCCGGCCCGGCGCCGATCGGCCCGAGCGCGATCTGGTCGCCCAGCACCTCGTCGACGGTGCGCAGGATCCGCTCCTTGTGGAGCACCCGGTGGATCCACGCGACCCCGAACTGCTCGTAGGTCGTCGGTGTCGACGCCGTGGTGACCTCCTCGGTCACGGCTCCCTCCAGCACGCTTCCCCCATTTCGTCCCGGATCCCCCACCAGGACGGACGATTCTCGTACACCTCAACGACGACAGGGCCGTCGGGTCCCGCAATCGGGAGGCACCGTGTCGGTCTCGTCGGACATGATGGGCCGCATGCCGAAGCCTGCTGCCCCCCTCAGCAACAGCCACCCCGCCGACAGCCACGACGTCATCCGGGTGCAGGGCGCCCACGTCAACAACCTCCGCGGGGTCGACGTCGACATCCCGAAGCGCCGGCTGAGCGTGTTCACGGGCGTGTCCGGCTCCGGGAAGAGCTCGCTCGTGTTCGGCACCATCGCCGCCGAGTCGCAGCGGATGATCAACGAGACCTACTCGACGTTCGTGCAGGGCTTCATGCCGTCGCTGGCCCGCCCGGAGGTCGACAACCTCGAGGGGATCACGACCGCGATCCTCGTCGACCAGGAGCGGATGGGCGCCAACGTGCGCTCGACGGTCGGCACGGCCACCGACGCCAACGCCATGCTGCGCGTCCTGTTCAGCCGGATCGGCGACCCGTTCATCGGCCCGCCGACCGCGTTCGCGTTCAACGTGCCGACCCGCCGCGCCGGCGGCGTGATGCAGACCGAGAAGGCCGGCGGCAAGGTGGAGAAGAAGGTCGTCAAGAACGCCGTCTACCTCGGCGGCATGTGCCCCGAGTGCGAGGGACGGGGCTCCGTCTCCGACCTCGACCTGACCGCGATCGTCGACGAGAGCAAGTCGTTGGTCGACGGCGCCATCCTGGTGCCCGGCTACACCGCCGACGGCTGGATGGTGGCCGCGTTCAAGGCGGTGCTGCCGCCCGAGAAGGCCGTCTCGGCCTACACCGAGGCCGAGCGCGAGGACTTCCTGTACGCCGAGCCGCGCAAGGTCAAGGTCGACAAGATCAACGTCACCTACGAGGGCCTGATCCCCAAGATCCGCAAGTCGATGTTCAGCAAGGACGTCGACTCCCTGCAGCCCCACATCAAGGCGTTCGTCGAGCGCGCCGCCGTGTTCGCGCCCTGCCCGGCCTGCGACGGCACCCGACTCAACGAGGCGGCCCGCGGTTCGAGGATCAACGGCCGCTCGATCGCCGACGTGTGCGCCATGCAGATCACCGACGCCGCCGAGTGGGCGCGCGGGATCGACGACGCGTCGGTGGCACCGCTCATCGGCAACCTGCTCCACCTGTTCGACTCGTTCGTCGAGATCGGCCTCGGCTACCTCTCCCTCGACCGGCCCGCCGGCACCCTGTCCGGCGGCGAGGCGCAGCGCACCAAGATGATCCGCCACCTCGGCTCCGCGCTCACCGACGTCACCTACGTCTTCGACGAGCCCACGATCGGGCTGCACCCCCACGACATCCAGCGGATGAACAACCTCCTCCTCGAGCTGCGCGACAAGGGCAACACCGTCCTGGTCGTCGAGCACAAGCCGGAGACGATCGCGATCGCCGACCACGTCGTCGACCTCGGCCCGGGCGCCGGCACGAGCGGCGGCACGATCTGCTTCGAGGGCGACCTCGCCGGCCTCCGGGCCTCCGACACCCTCACCGGGCGTCACCTCTCCTACCGCGCCGCGCTGAAGGAGACGGTCCGCGAGCGGACCGGTGCCATCGAGGTCCGCGGCGCCTCCTCGCACAACCTGCGCGACGTCGACGTCGACGTGCCGCTCGGGGTGCTGTGCGTCGTCACCGGCGTCGCCGGCTCCGGCAAGAGCTCGCTCATCCACGGCTCGATCGCCGGGCGCGACGAGGTCGTCGTCATCGACCAGGGCGCGATCAAGGGCTCACGGCGCAGCAACCCGGCGACGTACACCGGTCTGCTCGAGCCGATCCGCAAGGCCTTCGCGAAGGCCAACGGCGTCAAGCCGGCGCTGTTCAGCGCCAACTCCGAGGGCGCCTGCGAGAGCTGCAACGGCAACGGGATGATCTACACCGAGCTCGGGTTCATGGACACCGTCGCCACCGTCTGCGACGAGTGCGAGGGCAGGCGGTTCCAGGCCTCCGTCCTCGAGCTGCGGCTCGGCGACCTCAACATCGCCGAGGTCCTCGATCTGCCGGTCGCCCAGGCCCACGCCTTCTTCGCCGCCGGCGACGCCAAGACCCCCGCCGCGGCGGCGATCCTGCAGCGGATGGAGGACGTCGGCCTGGGCTACCTCAAGCTCGGCCAGCCGCTCAACACCCTGTCGGGCGGCGAGCGGCAGCGCCTCAAGCTCGCCATGCGGATGGGCGAGAAGGGCGGCGTCTACGTCCTCGACGAGCCGACCACCGGCCTCCACCTCGCCGACGTCGCCAACCTGCTCGGCCTCCTCGACCGCCTCGTCGACGCCGGCAAGTCGGTCATCGTGATCGAGCACCACCAGGCCGTGATGGCCCACGCCGACTGGATCATCGACCTCGGCCCGGGCGCCGGCCACGACGGCGGCACGGTCGTCTTCGAGGGCACGCCCGCCGAGCTGGTCGCGAAGAGGTCGACGCTGACCGGCGAGCACCTCGCGGAGTACGTCGGGGAGTGACCTGCCTCGCGGTGGTCGGGGTGCGACGAGCGCCAGCGAGGAGCCTCGACACCACCTGGCCCACCCCGGGGCGGCCTGAGCACGGGCTCTTCGAGGCCGGGCCGGAGGTTTCCAGGCTCGGCCGCGGGCGGCCTCACACCTCGACCACCGGCGATCATTCCCAGGCCTGCACCGCCTCCGGGTCGCCCGCGACGCCGAGGTTGCGCGCCGCCGCCGAGATCCGCTGGGCGAGGTCGAGGTCGGCGGTGGTCAGCGTCCCGGTGTCATGGGTGGTCAGGTGCACGGCCAGGGACGGGTAGCCGAGCTTGAGGTCGGGGTGGTGGTCGGCCTCCTCGGCCAGCTCGCCGATCGCGTTCACCAGCTCCAGGCCCGTGGCGAAGCTGCCGGTGCGGAACACGGCGTGCGCGTGCACGCCCAGCACCCGCCAGTCGCCGACGCCCTCGGCCTTGCTGAACTCCTCCGCGGTGATCTGTTCGTAGCCCATGCTCCGACGGTACGCCGCGCCGTCGGATCAGCCCCCGTGCACGTGCGGCCGCCGACGCGCTCCTCACGACTGTTAGGACCTGTCAGGCCGCCGTTAGGAACGCGTCAGGACCGGCGTCTCCATGTCCGGATCGGCCAAGACTCCAAGTCATGACATCCGTCCACCTCCTGGTCGGCATGAGCGCCGAGAACGTCGTCGCGCTGATCGTCAGCGCCCTCCTCCTCGGCTACCTCGTGGTCGCCCTGGTCCTCCCGGAGCGCTTCTAGATGAACGACACCCTGGCCGGCCTGCTCCAGACCGGCGCGCTGATCGCTGCCCTCGCGCTCTGCTACCGCCCACTCGGCGGCTACATCGCGCACGCCTTCACGTCCGAACGAGACCTGCGCGTGGAGCGCGGGATCTACCGCCTCGTCGGGATCGACCCGCGTGGGGACCAGGCCTGGCGCACGTACGCCGTGTCGGTGCTCGCGTTCTCCGTCGCAGGCCTGGGCCTGCTCTATGCCCTGCAGCGCCTGCAGGCCCACCTGCCGTGGTCGCTGGACCGTCCTGCCGTCGCTCCGGACCTCGCCTTCAACACCGCGGTCTCCTTCGTGACGAACACGAACTGGCAGGCCTACGCCGGCGAGACCACGATGGGCCACCTGGTCCAGATGGCCGGCCTGGGGGTGCAGAACTTCCTGTCCGCCGCCGTCGGGCTGGCCGTCGCCGTCGCCCTGATCCGCGGCTTCACCCGTTCCCGGACCGGCCGGCTCGGCAGCTTCTGGGTCGACCTGACCCGCGGCACGATCCGGGTGCTGCTGCCCCTGGCCGCCGCCGCGGCGGTCGCGCTGATCCTGCTCGGCGTCGTGCAGAACCTGTCCGGCGGCGTCGACGCGACCACGCTGGCCGGCGGTCACCAGACCATCCCCGGCGGACCGGTCGCCTCCCAGGAGGCGATCAAGGAGCTCGGCACCAACGGCGGCGGCTTCTTCAACGCCAACTCCGCGCACCCCTTCGAGAACCCCAACCCGGTCAGCAACCTGTTCGAGGTCTTCCTGCTGCTGCTCGTCCCGGTCTGCCTGACCCGCACCTTCGGCGTGATGGTCGGCGACGCCCGCCAGGGCTACGCCGTCCTCGCGGCGATGGCGGTGATCTGGGTGATCATGCTCGCCGCCGTGTGGGCGATCGAGGCGGCCCATCCGACGACGGCCTACGACGTCGCCGGCTCCGCGATGGAGGGCAAGGAGACCCGGATCGGCGTACCCGGCTCGGCCCTGTTCGCGGTGTCGACGACCGGCACCAGCACCGGTGCCGTGAACTCCTTCCATTCCTCGTTCTCGCCGGTCGGCGGCGGTCTGCTGATGCTCAACATGGGCCTGGGCGAGGTGGCTCCCGGCGGCGTGGGGACCGGCCTGTACGGGATCCTCGTGCTGGCGATCCTCACCGTCTTCATCGCCGGCCTGATGGTCGGCCGCACGCCCGAGCTGCTCGGCAAGAAGCTGACCGCACGCGAGATCAAGCTCGTGGCCCTGAACATCCTCACGATGCCGCTGCTCGTCCTCGGCCTCACCGCGCTGGCGCTTGCGCTGCCCGGGCCACGGGCGTCGATCCTCAACGACGGGCCGCACGGGCTGAGCGAGGTTCTCTACGCCTACCTGTCCGGAGCCAACAACAACGGCTCGGCGTTCGCCGGACTGTCCGCGGACACGCCGTTCTACAACGTCACCATCGGCCTGGCCATGCTGCTCGGACGGTTCGTCCCGATCGTCCTGGTCCTGGCCCTGGCCGGCTCGCTGGCCCGACAGGTCCCGGTCCCCCAGACCGCCGGGACGCTGCCGACCCGCGGCCCGCTGTTCGTCGGGATGCTCGCGGTCGTCACGTTCATCGTCGCCGGCCTGACCTTCTTCCCCGCCCTCGCGCTCGGCCCCCTGGCCGAGGGTCTGTGAGACACGGAGACCTCCATGCTGTACACCCTCCTGACGTCCCTCCCCGACGCCCTGCGCAAGCTCGACCCCCGCGCCATGGTCCGGACGCCGGTCATGTTCGTCGTCGAGGTCGGCGCGGTCTTCTGCACCGTGCTCGCGATCCGCGACGGCTCCGTGTTCGGCTGGGCGATCACCGCGTGGCTGTGGCTGACCGTGGTGTTCGCCAACCTGGCGGAGGCCGTCGCCGAGGGCCGGGGCCGCGCCCAGGCGGCGACCCTGCGCAGGGCGAAGACCGAGACCCTGGCCCGCCGACTGGGGCCGGACGGCGACCTGGTGCCGGTCCCCGCCACCGACCTGCGGGTCGGCGACCGGGTGGTCGTCGAGGCAGGTGAGGTGATCCCCGGCGACGGCGACGTGGTCGAGGGCATCGCCAGCGTCGACGAGTCCGCCATCACCGGCGAGTCCGCGCCGGTCATCCGCGAGTCGGGCGGCGACCGCTGCTCGGTCACGGGCGGCACGAAGGTGCTCTCCGACCGGATCGTCGTGCGGATCACGACCAACCCGGGCGAGTCCTTCATCGACCGGATGATCGCCCTGGTCGAGGGCGCGAGCCGGCAGAGGACACCCAACGAGATCGCGCTCAACATCCTGCTCGCCAGCCTGACCGTGATCTTCCTGGCAGCGACGGTCACCTTGAAGCCACTGTCGATCTACTCGGGCGCCGACCAGCCGATCCTGGTGCTCGTCGCCCTGCTCGTCTGCCTGATCCCGACCACGATCGGCGCGCTGTTGAGCGCGATCGGGATCGCCGGCATGGACCGGCTGGTGCAGCACAACGTGCTCGCCATGTCCGGGCGTGCCGTCGAGGCCGCCGGCGACGTCAACACGCTGCTGCTCGACAAGACCGGCACGATCACGCTCGGCAACCGCGAGGCCGCCGAGCTGGTCCCCGCCGACGGTGCGGGCGTCGCGGTCCTCGCCGACGCGGCCCAGCTGGCGTCCCTGGCTGACGAGACCCCGGAGGGCCGCTCGGTCGTCGTCCTCGCCAAGCGGGAGCACGGCCTGCGCGAGCGCTCCGCCGGCGAGCTGACCGACGCCCACTTCGTGCCGTTCACCGCGCAGACCCGGATGTCCGGCGTCGACCTGCCCGGCCGCGAGATCCGCAAGGGCGCGGCCGCGGCGGTCACCGCGTGGGTGCGGGAGAACGGCGGGCGACCCTCCCCCGAGGTCGGCACGACCGTCGACGCGATCTCGTCCGCCGGCGGCACACCGCTCGTCGTGGCCGAGCGGGTGGCGGACGACCCGGCGCGCGTCCTCGGCGTCATCCACCTCAAGGACGTCGTCAAGGAGGGCATGCGCGAGCGGTTCGAGGAGATGCGCCGGATGGGCATCCGCACGGTGATGATCACCGGCGACAACCCGCTCACCGCCAAGGCGATCGCCGAGGAGGCGGGCGTCGACGACTTCCTCGCCGAGGCGACGCCCGAGGACAAGATGGCGCTGATCAAGCGCGAGCAGGAGGGCGGCCGGCTGGTCGCGATGACCGGGGACGGCACCAACGACGCACCTGCGCTGGCCCAGGCCGACGTCGGCGTCGCGATGAACACCGGCACCTCCAGCGCCAAGGAGGCCGGCAACATGGTCGACCTCGACTCGAACCCGACGAAGCTCATCGAGATCGTGGAGATCGGCAAGCAGCTGCTCATCACCCGCGGCGCGCTGACGACGTTCTCGATCGCCAACGACGTGGCGAAGTACTTCGCGATCATCCCGGCCATGTTCGCCGGTGTGTACGGCGGCCTGGACGCGCTCAACATCATGCGGCTCTCGACACCGGAGTCCGCGATCCTCTCGGCGGTCGTGTTCAACGCGCTGATCATCGTCGCGCTGATCCCGCTGGCCCTGCGCGGCGTGAAGTACACACCGTCGAGCGCGTCCGCGATGCTGCGGCGCAACCTGGCCGTCTACGGCATCGGCGGCCTGGTCGCGCCCTTCCTCGGCATCAAGCTCATCGACCTGCTGGTGTCCACCATCCCCGGCATCGGCTGAACAGGAAGCGATCCCATGTCCCTCACCTCCACCCTGCGCGGCGGGCTCACGCAGCTCGGCGCCGCGGTCCGCGTCCTTGCCGTGCTGACCGTGCTGCTCGGCCTCGCCTACCCTCTCGCGCTGACCGGGTTCGCCCAGCTCGTCGTCCCGCACCGTGCCGACGGCGCCCTGGTCGAGCGCGACGGCCGAGTCGTCGGCTCGGCCCTGATCGGCCAGTCGTACGCCGGGGACGCGGCGTACTTCCAGTCCCGGCCCTCGGCCGCGGGCGACGGCTACGACCCGCTCTCCAGCGGCGCCTCCAACCTGTCACCGGAGAACCCCGACCTCGTCGCCACGGTGCGGCAGCGGATCGACGAGGTCGCTGCCTTCGACGGCGTCGACCCGGACGACGTCGCACCCGACGCCGTGCTCGCCAGCGGCTCGGGACTCGACCCCCACATCTCGCCCGAGTACGCCGACCAGCAGGTGGCCCGGGTCGCCCACGCCCGCGACCTCCCGGCGGACACCGTCCGCACCCTGGTCGCGGAGAACACGACCGGGCGCACCCTCGGCTTCCTGGGCGAGCCGCGCGTCGACGTGCTCGGGCTCAACCTCGCCCTCGACGGGCTGGAAGACTGAGTCCATGAAGCGAGGCCGGCTGCGGGTCTACCTCGGCGCCGCCCCCGGCGTCGGGAAGACCTATGCCATGCTCGGCGAGGGCCGACGCCGGCTGGACCGCGGCACCGACGTGGTCGTCGGGTACGTCGAGACCCACGGGCGCAGCCACACCGCCACCATGCTCGAGGGGCTGGAGGTGGTGCCGCGCCGGACCGCGCGCTACCGCGGCGCCGAGCTCGAGGAGATGGATCTCGACGCGGTGCTGCAGCGCCGGCCGCGGGTCGCGCTGGTCGACGAGCTGGCCCACACCAACGCGCCGGCCTCGCGCAACGCCAAGCGCTGGCAGGACGTGCAGGAGCTCCTCGACGCCGGCATCGACGTCATCTCCACGGTCAACGTCCAGCACCTCGAGTCCGTCAACGACGTCGTCGAGAAGATCACCGGCGTCCGGCAGCACGAGACAGTTCCGGACGCGGTGGTCCGAGCCGCCGACCAGGTCGAGCTGGTCGACATGTCGGCGGAGGCGCTGCGCCGCCGGCTCGCCCACGGCAACGTCTACGCGCCCGACAAGATCGACGCCGCGCTGTCCAACTACTTCCGCGAGGGCAACCTCACCGCGCTGCGCGAGCTGGCCCTGCTCTGGGTCGCCGACAAGGTCGACGACGCGTTGCAGGGCTATCGCCGCCAGCACGACATCACCGGGACCTGGGAGGCCCGCGAGCGGGTGGTGGTGGCGCTGACCGGCGGGCCGGAGGGTGAGCAGCTGATCCGGCGGGCCGCCCGGATCGCCGCCCGCTCGGGCACCGGCGACCTGCTCGCCCTCCACGTCAGCCGGTCCGACGGGCTCACCGGCGCGGATCCCACGCACCTCACCCACCAGCGCCGGCTGGTCGAGTCGCTCGGCGGCACCTACCACCAGCTGCTCGGCGACGACGTCCCCGAGACCCTGCTCGCCTTCGCCCGTGCGGAGAACGCGACCCAGCTCGTGCTGGGCGACAGCCGGCGCTCGCGCTGGGCGGCGTACGTCCTCCCGCCGGGCATCGGTGCCCGCACCATCCGCGCCTCCGGCGACATCGACGTCCACATCGTGTCCCACACGCACGCTGGTCAGGGGCGTCGGCTCCCGGTCGGCCAAGGCGCACTCAGCGTGGGCAGGCGGGTGCGCGGCTATGCGCTGGCCGTGCTGGCGCCGGCACTGCTGACGATCGCGCTGCTGCCGATCGACCACGCGCTCAACCTGGTCAGCGACGTGCTCCTGTTCCTGCTGGTGGTCGTCGCCGTGGCCCTGGTCGGCGGAGTCGGACCGGCCGTCCTGGCCGCCGCGCTCGGCTCGTTCCTGCTCAACTTCTTCTTCACCCCGCCCCTCCACACGCTGACCATCGCGAGCACCAACAACGCACTGGCGCTCGGCGTCTACGTGCTGGTCGCACTGATGGTGAGCTCCGTGGTCGACCTGGCCGCGCGTCGTACCCGGCAGGCGGCGCGGGCGGTCGCGGAGTCCCACGTCCTCGCCAGCCTGGCAGCGACCCCGCTCACCGGCAGCCGGGACCTCGCCACCCTGCTCGAGCGGTTCCGCGAGAGCCTCTCGCTGGACTCGGTCGCCTTCTTGGAGAAGGAGGACCGCACGTGGCGGCTGCTGAGCTCGGCGGGACCCGACCCGGCGACGACCCCGGCGGACGCGGACACCCTCGTCCCTGCTGATCGGGACACCTCACTCGCCCTGCGCGGGCGGGGCCTCGCGCCCGAGGACGCCCGCGTGGCCGCGGCGTTCGCGGCACGGACCAGCCAGGCGGTGCACCAGATCCGGCTCGCCGAGGAGGCCGCCCGCGCCGGCACCCTGGCCGAGGCCAACACCGTGCGCACGGCGCTGCTGGCCGCGGTCGGCCACGACCTGCGCACCCCCCTTGCGGCGGCGAAGGCCGTCGTGTCGGGGCTGCGCGCCGAGGACGTCGCACTGACGGCCGAGGACCGGCGGGAGCTGCTCCGCACCGCCGACGACGCGCTCGACACCCTCGCCGGGCTGGTCGACAGCCTGCTCGACCTGAGTCGGCTGCAGGCCGGCGCCCTGCCGGTCCACCTGTCCCCGGCCCTGGTCGAGGACGTCGTCGCCGGCGCTCTCGACGACGTCAGCATCACCGGTCCGGTGCGGCTCGACGTGGCCGAGGACCTCCCGCCCGCGCTGGTCGACGCCGCACTGCTCGAACGGGTCGTGGTCAACCTGTTGACCAACGCCCACCGGTACGCGCCGGAGGGCGCACCACCGCTGCTGACCGCCAGCGCTGTGCTGGACCGGGTCGAGATCCGGGTCGTCGACACCGGTCCGGGCATCCCGGCAGCCGACTACGAGCGGGTGTTCCTGCCGTTCCAGCGGCTCGGCGACCACGACAACAGCACCGGCGTCGGCCTCGGCCTGGCCCTGTCCCGCGGCCTGGTCGAGGCCATGGACGGCACACTGGAGCCCGAGGAGACGCCCGGCGGCGGGCTGACGATGGTGATCTCGCTGCCCGTCGCGGCCGGCGAGCCCGCCGGAGGAGACCTCGGCATCAGGGAGCGGGTGGGATGACGCGGATCATGGTCGTCGACGACGAGCCGCAGATCCTGCGGGCCCTGTCGATCAACCTCCGGGCGCGGGGCTACGAGGTCACCACGGCCGGCGACGGCACCGAGGCGGTCGCCGTCGCCGACCTCGCTCCGCCCGACCTGGTCATCCTCGACCTCGGGCTGCCCGACCTCGACGGCGTCGACGTGATCACCCGCCTGCGCGCACGCTCCGCCGTCCCCATCCTCGTGCTGTCGGGCCGCAGCGACAGCGCCGACAAGGTCGAGGCCCTCGACGCCGGCGCCGACGACTACGTCACCAAGCCGTTCGGCATGGACGAGCTGCTCGCCCGGCTGCGCGTGATGGAGCGACGCGCGGCGCCCGCCGACGACGGAGAGGCTGCCCCGGTCGTCACCTTCGGCGACGTCACCGTCGACCTCGGCGCCACCCGGGTCACGGTGCGCGGCGAGGAGGTCCGGCTGACACCCACCGAGTGGCACCTGCTCGAGGTGCTGCTGCGCCACCCCGGCCAGCTGCTCAGCCAGCGCCGGCTGCTCACCGAGGTGTGGGGACCCGGCTACGAGAACGCCCACGGCAACCTGCGCCTGTACGTCGCCCAGCTGCGCCGCAAGCTCGAGGCCGACCCGGCCCGGCCGGTGCACCTGAGGAACGAGCCGGGGATGGGCTACCGCTTCGAGCCCTGACGGCTCCTGCGAGGATGCGGCCCGTGGGCAAGGTGTTCGAGTGCGAGATCCAGGCGCGGCTGCGCGACATCAACCTCGGCGGCCACGTCGACAACGTCGAGGCGATCCGGGTGCTCGACGAGGCCCGGCTGATGTTCTTCCGGCACGCACGGCTGACCGACGGCGACGAGCCGCGCGGCCTGCTGCACGACCTGCCTGCGGGCGTGACCGAGCTGGTCGGCTCGCAGCACGTCGAGTACCACGCCGAGATGCGCTTCGCCGCCTACCAGCCGTTCCTGGTGCGGATCTGGGTCAGCCACGTGAGCCGCTCCTCGTTCGCGGTCTCCCTCGAGCTGCGGGTCGCACCCGACCACCCGCCGGCGGTCGTCGCCGAGACGAGCGCGGTGTTCTGGGACACCGCGGCGGGGTCGTCGTGGCCGATCTCGGACGCGGTGCGTGCCGCGCTGGCGTCGTACACCGGTCCGGCGGTGGCGCTCAGGCCCCGACCGGGTCACTGACCTCCGGCGCGAGCCGCCAGGCCAGGCCGAGCACGCCGACCAGCGCCGCGAGGGCGAGGATGCCCGCCACCGCGGCGTGGAAGGCGGCCGGGTGCCAGCCGGCGTCGAGGTGGCGGACGCCGCCCGCGAGCGAGATCGCGGTGGCCACGCCGAGGCCCGCCGGGAGCGTCGCGGCGGGCAGCCGCCGCGGCCGCGGTGCGCCCCTCGGCGCGCGGCCCACGTGGCGCGCGAGCGCCCAGCACACGACGAGCAGGCCGGCGATGCCGGACGCGAACTGCGCCCACTGCTGACCGGGCAGCCCACCGTGGGTCTCCTGCAGCCAGGCGACCTGCCGCACGCCCCACCGCCCCTGGTGGGTGAAGGCGTCCCACAGCGTGTGCGTGGTCGAGCCGGCGACGGCGGCGAGCGGGGCGACCAGCCACGCGCGGCGCCCGATCCGGGCCCGGGCGGGGAGCCGGTCGCGGACCGGGGCCGGTGCGGTGTCGACGAGCGCGTCGCGCCCCAGCAGGTCCCAGAAGGCCAGCAGCGCGAGGGTCAGGACGAGGTCGAGGGTGACGATGCCGGCCGGGCTGTGGCTGAACCCGTAGAGGTCCCAGGTCTGCGCGAGCACCGGCAGGTCCGGCGCCATCGACCCGATCACCATCGCCGACAGCGGCAGCCCGAGGCCGCGCAGCGGCAGGACGGCGGCCGGGTGGGCGAGGGTGACCGGCACGTCAGGACCTCGGCGCCAGCTCCAGGGTCGCGGTCAGCTCCTGCCCGACCTCGATCCCCTCGGCCCGGCGTACCGCGACCTTGAGCGGCACCAGGTAGCGACCGTCCTTCGGGAACAGCGCGGTGCGGAAGTCGGTCTCGCCGATGCGCACCTCGACCGCGACCTGGCCCCAGTACTCCTGGCCGCGCGCGGCCTCCTTGATGTCGTCGCTGGTCTCCACGGGCACCTCGAGGAAGTGGAAGGGCGCCGGGCCGCGCCACTCGAGGACGGCACCGGAGAAGACGAAACCGGGCTCGGGGGACGCAGGCACGTGGCCACGGTAGTCCCCCGACCCCGGGGTCGGGTCTCCTCGTCGCACCTGACGAATGGGTCGTGAAGTCGGTCGATTCACAGCCCATTCGTCAGGTGCGACGTCAAGGACCCGCCCCGTCGCCACAGGCTCAGCGACGCAGCAGGGCCGCGATCTCGTCGTAACCGCGCTGCTCGGCGTGCTGCAGCGGCGTGACACCCTCGCGGTCGGCGATGGCCGGGTCGGCGCCCGCGTCGAGCAGGATCCGGACGATCTCCTGGTAGGGCTCGCTGCCGTTGCCGAGGATGATCGCCTCCAGCATCGAGGTCCAGCCCAGGTCGTTGACGTGGTCGATGTCGACGTCGGTCCTCACCACCCGGCGGATGTAGTCGACGTGACCGCGCTCGCCGGCGGGGATCGGTGAGAGGCCGCCGTACCGGTTCTGGATGGTCAGGTCGGGGTTCGCCGGCAGCAGCGCCTCGAGCATCGCGACGCTGCCCGTCACGCCGGTGACCAGCCACGGGGTGTCGTGGCGGTCGTCGAGGGCGTCGGGATCGGCGCCCATCGCGACCAGGACCTGGGCCGCGGCGACGTGGTCGTACGTCGAGGCGAGCAGCAGCGCGGTGCGCTCGTGGTCGTCGCGGGTCTCGATGTCGGCTCCGGCCCGGAGCGCGACGGCGACGGCGTCGGCGTCGCCGGTGCGCGCCGCGCGCAGCAGCGCGGCGTTCGGGTCGGCGGGCTCCTCGGCAGTGGTCACGGTCGTCAAGATCCTCTCCAGTCCGTCGTACCCGCGCTCGCGGGCCATCTGCAGCGGGGTCAGTCCCGCCGACGGCGAGACCCTGTCGAGCTCGACGCCACCGGCGGCGAGCACGCGCACGGTGGTGGCGTACGACGCGGTGTCCTCGCCGAGCCAGATCGCCTCGTGGATCGCCTGGTAGCCGATCCGGTTGACGTGGTCGCGCTCGATGCCGGCCCGCAGCAGCTCGCCCACGACGAGGCCGTGACCGCGCTCGGCGGCCCGGATCAGGCCGGTGCCGTTCCAGCTGTCCTTGTCGTCGATCCTCGCCCCGTTGCGGAGCGTCAGGCGGAGCAGGTCGAGGTGCCCCTCGCTCGTGGCGACGAGGTACGCCGACTGCTGGGTGTCGTCCTTCGCGTTGACGTCGGCGCCCTGCTCGACCAGGCGGCGCGCGCGGGGGACGTCGTTGGCCCAGGCCGCGTCCCGCAGGCGACGGTCGAGCCGGGCCTGCGGGACGGCGGGCGCCTCCGACGCGGCCGCAGCCGCGTCGGAGGGGGTGGCCGAGGGGCTCGTCGCGACGTCGGGCGACGGTCGTGGCGCGACCTCCTCGACGCCCCCCGATGCGCAGGCGCCCAGCAGGAGCGCGACCGGGAGGCTGCTGACGACGAGCCGGCGGATCATCGGGTCGGGTCCGCGACGACCTCGTACGGTCCCGTGGCGTTCGCGCCCTCGTCGAACTTGCTGTCGACGTAGAGGACCTGGCCGGCGATCTCCTTGGCCGTGGTCAGCACGCGGTTCGGCGAGGAGGCACGCTGGCGGACCAGCTCGGCCTTGCGGCCGTCGTCGGACAGGCGCAGGGTGGCGATCATCCTGCTGAAGTTGCGCACGACGGTGAGGCGGTTGCCCTGGAGGACCAGGCCGTCGGCGTTGACCAGGTCCGCGCCGCCCGTCTTGACCTGGGTGACCTTGCCGCTCTTGAGCGAGAAGCGCCACAGCTTGCCGTTGTTGCCCTGCGCGACGACCAGCGACCTCTCGTCCGGGCTGACCACGATGCCGCCGAGGTTGAAGCCGGCCGCGACGGCGATCTTCGCGCTGGCGTCGGCCCAGAGCGTCGCCTTCCAGCCGTTCTTGCCCTTGGCGACCTTGTAGACCTCCGCGGCCTTGGAGTTGGTGAAGTACGCCGCGCCGTCGGGGCCGATCGCGACGTCGTTGAGGAAGACCGGCTTGCCGGGGACCTGGAGCGCGGCGAGCAGCTTGCCGGTCCTGGAGTACACCCACAGGTCGGGGCGCGAGGTGTTGTCGGTGCCGGGGTTGCCGATGCCGTTGGCACCGGCATCGTTGATGCCGTTGGGGCCACCGGCGATGTAGACGCGGCCCTTGTCGTCGACCGTCACCCCGCGGGCGGTGAACCGGCCGTCCGTGCCGGCACCGGGGAGCCACTCCTGGGTCTGGGGGACGCCGACCTTGCCGCGGTGGATCTCGCCACCGGTGACCTCGCTGACGTAGAAGCGGCCGCGCTTCTCGTCGGCACCGATGCCCTCGAACAGCGTGGAGCCGTCGCCGGTCAGGTTGTAGACGGCGGCGCGGCCGTGGTCGCGGTCCTTGTCGGCGAAGGCCGGGCCCACGGTGCCGAACGCGGCGCCGAGGGTGCTGACCGCGGTCGCGGCGAGCAGCGTGCTGGCGATGGTCGTGCGGTTCATCGTCTCTCCTGGGTGTGGGTGGATCAGGTGGATGTCCCCACCTTCCTCCTCCCGGCCGCCCCCGGACGTCGGGCAGCCGGCTACCCCTCGATAGCCGAATGGTTGATTCCGCGGCCCCCGCTTCGTCTCTAGGGTGGCTCCACCATGTCCCTGCCCTCGCTGTCCTCGGTCTCGCTCGGCCTGCGCCGGCCCGGCGAGCACGGCATCCTCGCGCCGGCCGGCCGCCTCGACCCCTGGCTGCTGGCGGTGCTGGTGGTCATGCTCGTCACCTGCGCCGTGCGGTACGTCGACCGGCACGCCTTCGACGCGACCGGCGCCGCCGTGCTGGCCGGTGCGCTCGTGCTCGGCCTGGCGTACGCGACCCGCGGACTGATGGCCGACCGCAGCTGGTGGCCGACGGTCTGGGTGACCGGCATGGTCCTGCTGTGGGGCGCGCTGACCGCGGTGGCGCCGTCGTTCGCGTGGTGCGCCGTACCGGTCGCGTTCGCGGTGATGCGGGTGCTCCCGTTCCCGTGGGCGGTCGGCACCGTGGTGCTGATGACGGTGCTGCTGACCGCGGCCTGGCAGCGGATCACCGACGGCCTCGACCTGGTCCAGGTCGCCGGCCCGATCGGCGTCGGCCTGGTCACCGTGCTGGCCTACCGCGCGCTGGACCTGGAGTCACGGGCCCGCCAGGAGCTCCTCGACCAGCTGGTCGAGGCGCAGGCCGAGCTCGCGGAGGAGCAGCACCGCACCGGCGCCCTTGCCGAACGGACCCGTCTGTCCCGCGAGATCCACGACTCGGTCGGGCAGGGCCTGTCCAGCATCAACCTGCTCCTCCAGGCCGCCGAGCAGGCCTGGTCCGCGCAGCCGGCGACCGCGCGCGAGCACGTCCGCACCGCCGCCGCCACCGCGCGCGACGGCCTCGACGAGGTACGCCGCGTCGTGCGCGACCTCGCGCCCGCCGACCTCGCCGGCGACATGACCGGCAACGCCCTGCCCGACGCGCTGCGCCGCGCCGCGGACCAGTGGGCGCAGGCGGCCCCGGGCATGCGGGTCGAGGTCCGCGTCGACGGCCAGCCGGTCGTCGTACCGCCCGACGTCGCTGCCGCGCTGGTCCGCACCGCCCGCGGCGCCCTGGCGAACGTGCGCGAGCACGCCGGCGCGCAGCGGGTGGCGCTCACCTTGACCTACCACCTCGACGAGGTCGTGCTGGACGTCCGCGACGACGGCCGCGGCTTCGAACCCGCTCAGGTACGGCCTTCCGGAACCCGAGGGCGCGGGCTGGCCGGCGTCCGCGACCGGGCGCGGGCCCTCGGCGGACGCGCCGACGTCGAGAGCGCCCCGGGCGAGGGCACGACCGTGTCCGTCCGCTTCCCCGTGTCCGAGCAGAAGGAGGAGCGATGATCCGGATCGTGCTGGTCGACGACCACCCGGTGATCCGGGCCGGGCTGCGCGCCCTGGTCGACGGGCAGGAGGACCTGTGCGTGGTCGGCGAGGCCGACGGGCTCGACCGCGCGGTCGCGGTCGTGACCGCCGACCGGCCCGACGTCGTCCTGATGGACCTCAGCCTCGGCGACGGCGAGGCCGGCGGTGCTGAGGTGACCGCTGCCCTGCGCGCCCTGCCGTCGCCGCCGGAGGTGCTGGTGCTGACGACCTACGACACCGAGTCCGACATCCTGCGCGCCCTCGAGGCCGGCGCCCGGGGCTACCTGCTCAAGGACGCCCCGCCCGACGAGCTGTTCGCCGGCATCCGCGCCACCGCCCGCGGCGAGACGGTGCTGGCCCCGTCGGTCGCCGCGACCCTGGTCCGTCGTACGACGCCCGGCGCGGTCACCATCACCGAGCGCGAGGTCGAGGTGCTCGAGCTGCTCTCCCGCGGCCTCGGCAACAAGGAGATGGCGCGCGAGCTGTTCGTCTCCGAGGCGACCGTGAAGTCGCACCTCTCGCACATCTACACCAAGCTCGGCGTCGACACCCGCGCCGGCGCCGTCGCCGCCGCGATCGAGCGGCGGATCATCCGCGCCTGAGGAGGCCCGTGCCATGACCGTGTCCACCGAGGACCTGCGCCACCTGGAGCGCTGCGTCGCGCTCGCCGAGGCTGCCGTCGCGGCCGGCGACGAACCCTTCGGGTCGGTCCTGGTCGCGCCGGACGGCTCCGTGCTGTTCGAGGACCACAACCACGTCAGCGGCGGCGACGGAACCCGGCACCCCGAGCTTGCCATCGCCCTGTGGGCGGCCGCCCACGTTCCCGTGGACGAACGCGCCGCGCTGACCGTCTACACCTCCGGCGAGCACTGCGCCATGTGCTCGGCCGCCCACGCCTGGGCCGGCCTGGGCCGGATCGTCTTCGCGACCTCCACCCCCCAGCTCGTCGCGTGGTACGCCGAGCTCGGGCTGCCCGCCTCCCCCGTGACCCCGCTGCGGATCACCGAGGTCGCGCCCGGCATCCCCGTCGCCGGTCCGGTCGAGGCGTACGCCGAGCGGGTCCGCGCGCTGCACGCGGAGCACCACCGCCGCGGCTAGGTACAGCTGATAGGTCGTGAGCTGTAGCTGAGAGGACTCTGGTCGGGTCCGCTCACA
>JADCLI010000018.1 GCA_016803235.1 Pimelobacter simplex | reverse complement strand
GCCGGCGCCGGGGCGGGCGCGGACTCCGCGGACGTCGTACCGCTGATCGAGGCGCGGCGCTCGAGCCGGTCGAGACGGGCGAGCACCCCGTCGGTGGTGTGGTCGGCGGCGGGGAGCAGGATCCGGGCGCAGATCAGCTCGAGCAGCAACCGGGGCGCGGTCGCGCCGCGCATGTCGGTGAGGCCGGCGGCGACCAGGTCGGCGGCACGGGTCAGCTCGGCACGGCCGAACGCGGCCGCCTGGGCGACGAGGCGGTCGGCCTGGTCGCCAGACAGGTCGAGCAGGCCGGACGCGGCGGCGTCGGGGACCGCGGAGATGATGACGAGGTCGCGCAGCCGGCGCAGCAGGTCCTCGGTGAACCGGCGCGGGTCCTGCCCGGTCTCGATCACCTTGTCGACCACGCCGAAGACCGCCGAGCCGTCGCCGGCCGCGAACGCGGAGACGACGTCGTCGAGCAGCGTGTCGGGGGTGTAGCCGAGGAGCCCGCTGGCCAGGTCGTAGGTGACGCCCTGCGGCCCGGCGCCGCCGAGCAGCTGGTCGAGCACGGACAGGGTGTCGCGCGCGGAGCCCGCACCGGCGCGGACGACGAGCGGCAGCGCGGCCGGCTCGATGGAGACGCCCTCGCGGTCGCACAGCTCGGTGAGGTACGACGTGAGGAGCCGCGGCGGGATCAGCCGGAACGGGTAGTGGTGGGTGCGCGAGCGGATCGTCGGGATGACCTTCTCGGGCTCGGTCGTGGCGAAGATGAACCGCAGGTGGGGCGGGGGCTCCTCGACCAGCTTGAGCAGGGCGTTGAAGCCCTGCGTGGTGACCATGTGCGCCTCGTCGATGATGTAGACCTTGTAGCGGCTCTTCACCGGCGCGAAGAACGCCTTCTCGCGCAGGTCGCGCGCGTCGTCGACGCCACCGTGGGAGGCCGCGTCGATCTCGATCACGTCGATCGAGCCCGGGCCGTTGCGGGCCAGGTCGCGGCAGCTCTCGCACTCGCCGCACGGGTCGGAGATCGGGGCCTTCTCGCAGTTGAGCGCCCGCGCCAGGATCCGGGCGCTCGTGGTCTTGCCGCACCCGCGCGGGCCGGAGAAGAGGTAGGCGTGGTTGACCCGGTTGGCGGCCAGGGCGGCCCGCAGCGGCTCGGTGACGTGCTCCTGACCGATGACCTCGGCGAAGGTCTCGGGCCGGTAGCGGCGGTAGAGCGCGAGCGGGGAGTCCACGGGTGCCACCCTAGTCGCTGGGCCCGACACCTCCGGGCGCCCCCGAGGGAGAGGACGAGCAGCGATGACGACGATCGACCGGGACGAGGCCAGGGCCTTCCAGAAGCGGATGGTCCGGGTGCGCGAGGACGCCGCCCTCGGCCTGCTCCTGGGCATCGGCGACGAGCTCGGGCTGCTCGACGTCCTGGCCCGGACCGGCCCCGCGGGCCCGGCCACGCTGGCAGCCGCGGCGGGCGTCGACGAGCGGTACCTGCGGGAGTGGCTGGACGGCATCGTCGCCGGGGACGTCGCGACGTACGACGCCGCGACCGGCCGCTACTCCCTCTCCCGTGAGCGCGCGGCATGCCTCACCCCCGCGGACGGTCCGGTGAACCTCGCGCGGAGCATGAAGATGCTGACCATGCTCGCCGGCGTCGAGCCCGAGCTGCGGGAGAGGTTCCGCCACGGGGGCGGGCTGGACTACGACCGCTTCCCGCGGTTCCACGAGCTGATGGCCGCCGACGCCGCGGCGGTCCACGACGCCGGCCTGCTCGACGTGGTGGTGCCGAGCGTCCCGGACCTCCACGAGCGGCTGAGCGCCGGCATCGACCTGGCCGACGTCGGCTGCGGCTCCGGGCATGCCGTGAACCTGCTCGCCCGCGCCTACCCGGCCAGCCGGTTCGTCGGCTACGACCTCGGCGAGGAGGCGGTCGAGGCGGCCCGCGCCGAGGCCGCCGCCTGGGGCCTGGCCAACGCGAGCTTCGAGGTCCGCGACGTGGCGGAGCTCGGCGAGCACGCGGCGTACGACGTCGTGACCGCCTTCGACGCGATCCACGACCAGGCCTTCCCCGACCGGGTGCTGGCGGGCATCGCCGCCGCGCTGCGCCCCGGCGGCACCTTCCTGATGGTCGACATCAAGGCCCAGTCGGGCGTCGAGAACAACGTCGGGCTGCCGTGGCTCACCTACCTCTACACGATCAGCCTGATGCACTGCATGACCGTGTCGCTGGCCCACGGCGGCGCCGGGCTCGGCACGGTGTGGGGCCGGCAGACCGCCGTCCGGATGCTCGAGGAGGCGGGCCTGGTCGACGTCGACGTCCGCGAGGTCCGGACCGACCCGTTCAACTACTTCTACGTCGCCCGCAAGGCCTGAGCCCACGAAGCAGAGGCCCCCCACGTACCCGATAGAGCTCACTTACCCTTGCTGCCTTCCGGCCCTGGGGGAGTTGGGTGAGGTACCGCCACGTGGGGGGTTGCCGACCACCTTAGTGGATGGGTCCGCCGGGCCTCACATCAGCGTCACAGCAGCGTCGCGATGCCGGACCGGGCTCAGCGCAGGATGTTGAGGACGGTCAGCACGACCGGCGCGACCATCGCGACCAGCAGCACCCAGGCGACCACCCGGTGCGAGCGCTTCGAGCTGTCGAGGGATCCCGCGAGCTCGAGCAGCGCGCCGTCGGGCACCAGCCGGTTGAGGCCCATCCGCTGCGCGTCGGCGGGCAGGTGGTCGGCCGGAGCCCACGGCTCCGGGTCGTCGCCCCGCGCGGTCATGCACCGATGGTACGTCGGCCGGTCGGTCCCGGGGTGGAGTCCCGATTCCACCTCGCCGTCCATCTGCCGGTAATCTCTCCCACGGAGCTGTCGCCTAGTGGCCTATGGCGCTCGCTTGGAAAGCGGGTTGGGTTAACAGCCCTCGGGGGTTCGAATCCCCCCAGCTCCGCCAGCAGCACCGGACGGCGTCGACCCAGGTCGGCGCCGTTCGGCATTTCGCGCACGAGCGGCCCACGCGGGCGGCGCCACCGCCCGCTCGTCGAGTCGTCAGCGGCGCCGGGACAGGAGGGGCCGCAGCAGGAGGAGGACGACGAGCGCCGCTCCGCCGCCCAGCCCCCACCACACGGCGTCCTGGCGGGCGCCGGCCAGGACGTCGGCCTCGGCGCGCGGAGGGCGGGCAGGCTCGACCTTCTGCTTGCGCTCGGCCCCCATCTCGGCGACGTCGCGCTGGATCGCCTCGACCGGCTGGACCACGCCGTACCCGGTGATCGGGCTCGACGGTCCGCCGTTGCCGCTGGCGGTCTGCTCGAGCCGGGTCCGCAGCCGGGCGGCGTCCTCGTCGGGGTGCATGGTCCAGACCAGGGCGGCGACGCCGGCCACCTGGGCGGCGGCCCAGGCCGTCGACGCCGGGGCGACCACGCACCAGCCGCCGTTGCGGCCGCGCGACACGGCGTCGGCGCCCGGCGCGGCGAGGTCGATGGCGGAGCTGCGCAGCACCGTGCCGGCGCTGCCGGGGGTCGACACCCCGACGGCGACGACGCCCGGGTGCGCGGCCGGCCAGACCAGGTCGGCGACGTCCTCGCCCTTCCTGGGCTCGCCGTCGTAGCCGTCGGGGAAGGCGCCGTCGCTGCCCGGGCGGTCGCCCGACGCGGCGACGAGCAGGACGCCGGAGCCGACCAGCCGGTCCACCTGGGCCTCGAGCTGGGGGGAGTGCGGCACCTGTGCGGGTACGACGACGACCACCCTGCCACCGAGGGTGCCCCCGGCCCGCTGGTCGGCGAGCGCGGAGAGCGCCTTGGTGAGCTCGGCGGCCGTGGGGACCCTCTCCCCGTCCTGCGCGCCGTCGGGAGTGTCGTAGAACCTGACGTCGAGGACGTCGGCCGACGGTGCGATGCCGACGCTGATCTCCGGATCCGGCTGGTTCGGTCCCGCGATGATCCCCGCCACCGCGACACCGTGGCCGCTCGGGAGATCCGTCGTACCGGCTCCCCTGAAGGCACCGGTGCCGCTGTCGACGACCACGACCTTCACGCCCCGGCCCGGCTGACGACCGGCCTTCGCGACGAGCGCCTGGGCCTCGGCGACGTGGAGGGAGAGGTTCGCGGTGTTGTCGCCCTTCACCTGGAGCTGGTCGGTGGCCGAGGTGTCGACCTCGAGACAGGACGGGCCGACCGGAGCCGCGGCCGTCGCCGCCGTGGCAGGGGACGTCAGCGCCAGCCCGGCGAGCGTGCCGGCGAGCGCCGCTGCCGCACCGCGCGCCGCGGGGCGTCCGAGGGCAGGTCCTAGCCGCACGACCGGTCCTTGGACGGCGGGCACAGCGCGGCGTCCTGGGAGAGCTCGGGGCCGATCTCGAACAGCTTGTTCCACACGTCGGGGATCACGACGAGGGGGACCTTCGCGTAGCCCAGCTGCTCGAGGTCGAAGGCGCTGGCGACCTGGTAGCTGTAGCCACGGTCGTCGATGAGGTGGCTGGTGCCGCCGTCGCTGGTGATCCAGTCCGCGGAGCGCACCACGGCGCCGCGGCCGGACGCGACCGTGACCTCGCGGTCGCCGGCGGACACGCCCTCGGCGCTGGCGTCGCCCTGCGGGGCGGTCGCCAGGAGGGCGGCCGGCGGCTCGCCCTTCGCGGTGACGAGCTGGGCACAGGCCTGGTCGGTGGAGTCGAGCGACCCGTCGAGCACCTGCTCGGGCCAGAGCTGACGGGCGTCCTCGGCCGGTGGGGCCACGTTGAACGGAGCACCGGGCACGTAGGCGATCTCGGTCGGCTTCTGCTTGCCGAACGACGTGTTGCGCAGCACCGCGGCGGCGAACGGGGACAGCTCGAGGAAGCCCTTGGGGGTCACGGCGTAGGTCTTGTCCGACGTCACCACCCAGTCCCCAACGCGCGCGGAACCGTAGCCCGGCGGCGTGATCGGCTGCCCACCGCCCTCGATGCCGAGGCCGTCGACGTCGAGCGGGGCCCCCGGGGGGAACAGCTCGAGCCAGGCGTCGGGGACCGTGATCTCGTCGTTCGGCGAGATCCCGAGCTCGATGTAGAGCGGGTCGTTGTCCGCGGGGATCTGGTAGCGGTACGCGCGACGGGGCAGGCCCGGCACCTCCGCCTCCGCGATGAGGTAGGACTTGCCGTCGGCGTCGGACTTCACCACGAAGCCCTCGGTCGGCACCCGGGTGACCGCAGGGCGCTCGGCGACCGAGGTCTGCATCCCGAGCCCGGCGCCGGTGCACGAGGTCCAGCCCGACTCGACGAGCTGGCCGACGCCGGGGACGGTGGCCGGGGCGTCGAGGATGCCGATCGACTGCCCCTTGCGGACCCCGGCGATCTCCTCGTCCGGCACCTTGCGCGCCTCGACGTCCGCGCCGAGGATCAGCTGGGCGGAGGTGACGTTGATGACCGGTCGCACGCGGGGCTGCCCGGGCACCGCGTCCTCGTCGAGGATCACGTAGAGCGCGCCGCGGTCGTCGGCGACCAGGCCGGGCTCCTTCCAGTCGACCTCGGCCCGGTCGGACAGCGCACCGGCGATCGCCGCGCCGGCGATGAGCAGGACGGCGAGCGCGATGCCGCCGACGATCATCCGGCCGGGGCGGGCGGGCTCGACCTCACGGCCCCCGGGTGCGCCCGACACGAAGGCCGTGACCAGGCGACGGCGGCTGAACGAGTAGGCCTCGACGAGGTCCTTCTTGGTGGCCATCGACGGTCACTCAGCCGATCCAGTCGCGGACCTGGTCGAAGAGACCGGTCGCGACGACGAGGAGCGGGAGCAGGGTCAGCAGCGCGACGGACTCGAGCACGTCGCCGAGCCGACCGCGGCGCACCGAGGGGGCGGCCGGGCTCAGGGTGGCGACGAGGAGCACCGCGCCGACGACGGCCAGGACGACGGCCAGGGTCGGGCGCCAGTCGGCGTGGAGGGCGAGCACGGCGACCGCGGTCGCAGCGATCCCGGCGACACCGGAGCCGAGGCCGAGCAGCACCTCGCTGCCGGTGCGGTACTGACGGGTGCGCAGCACCACGATCAGGCACGCGTCGACCGCCAGCAGGGTGCCGGTGACGCCGAGGCTGACGGCCAGCGGCGCGACCAGCACGAGGAGCAGGCCGACGGTGCCGCTGATCGCGAGCAGGATCTCGTGGGCGACCCGGGCGTCGGCGGCGACCCGGTCGCGCTCGATGTCGTCGGGGTCTGCCGTGATGTCGGCGGGCGAGTAGAGCTGGTCGACCCGGGTGGTGGTCGCGCCGAGCGCCAGCCACGGGAACACGCTGCCGGCCAGGACGACGAACGCCAGCACCGTCGTGAGCAGCGGGGCGGGAGCGAAGCCGTCGGGCGTGGAGCGGACGTAGATGCCGACGCCGACCGCCAGCGCGCCGACGACCAGCGGCGGGAAGGCGAGGGTCCGTCCCTGGCCCAGGCCGATCAGGCACACCACCCCGGCGAGCAGCGCACCGGCACCGGCCGCGGCGAGCGGATCGGCGAACCACACCTCGCCGTCGGGCACGAGCATGACGCCCGCGACGGCGGCGTACCCGGCTCCCAGCCAGGCCACGCCGACCCCGGCCTCGTGCTCGCCCTGCGCCCGCGACAGCACGATCGCGCCGGCGCAGAGCGCCGCCGCGACCAGCGCCGTCGCGGCGGCGGCGATGTCGGAGCCGCGCTGCACCAGCAGCGCACCGGCGCCGAGGACGAGGAAGAGGCCGGCCGCGACGAGCGCCGTGCGCCGCCCGGCGGCCGGGTGCCAGGGCTCGAGGTCGTGCTCGACCACGTCGGTCATCGCCTCGACCACGTCGTCGTAGACCCGCGGCGCCGGGTCGTCGATCCCGGCGGTCACGGTGAGCAGGCCGCCGTCCTCGATGCCCTGCAGGGTCAGGCCGGTGTCGAGCGCGAGCCGGCGGCCCTCGGAGGTGCCGACCCGGTAGCCGCCGTGGACGGTGGCCGGGTCGAGGAGCCCGACGCTGCGGGCCAGCTCGGGCAGCAGCTCGGCCACGGGGACCGCTCCGGGGAGCACCAGGTCGACCCGCCGGGTCCCGGACGTGACGGTCACCCGGACCAGTCCGGACGCGACCGCTGCGCTCGTGCGCGGCGCCTGTGTCATCTGCTCACCCTTCCCGAGACTGAGGCTCGATCCTAGAAGCCCCTCCGCTGGAGACAGCAACGGAGGGATCGACCACCGGGGTCGACCCCTCCGTACCTGCGTGTGACCGGTCGCGGGTCAGCGAGGCCCGAACCGGCCGGCGCCGCGCTTGTCGGCCTGGATGTAGTCGGCGTTCGACTGGTAGGTCGTCTTCGAGACGCCGTCGAGCAGGTCGAGCAGCTCCTTCATCGCCCAGTCCCAGGCCTGCTTGGCCTGGTCCCAGGACTGACGCTGGGAGCTGGTCTCCGACCAGGTCAGGATGTACTTGCGGGCGTCGTGCTCGAGCTGGTCGAGACGGGCGTTCATGTCGACGGCGGTCTGGTACATCGCCGCGGCCGCCTCGTCGAGCTTGCCGTGGTTGACGCGCAGCCCGTCGAGGGCGCCGAAGTCAGGTCCGGTCATGGTTGTCTCCTGGAAAGTCGTGGGTGTGGGGTGGTCAGGACTGGGCGTCGAGCTTGTTGAGGAAGCCGGCGAGGTTGGTGCTCGCCGAGTCGTCGGTGCCGACGTTGTCCTTCTCGGTCTCGATGAGCGAGGACTCGAACTGGTCGAGCGCGGCCGTGACGACCTGGTGCTTCTCGATCCACGCCTGCTTGACGTTCGCGAAGGCGAGACCACCGCCACCGACCCACGCGCGGTTCATGTCCTCGAGCTGGTCGGCCATCTTGCCCGACATCTTCGCGAGGTCCTGCTTGGTGGTGGCCACGAGGTCGGCGACCGCCTTGAGAGCGCCTTCTCCGTGTCCGAACTCAGTGCCTGCCATGTCTGCTCCTTGGTTGCTGGTTGGCGGGCGGCATCAACCCGCCCCTGCATTGCGGTTCCATCGATCTGGCTCCCGAGCACTGCCAAAGAGCCGACGCGTCAGGTGCTACCCCCGCCTCGCGAGGGGCTAAACATCAACCCGTGACTTCCCACAGATGGCGGAAGAAGCCGACGGCGACGACCAGCGAGCCGACCGCGAACGCGCCGCACATCGCCTCGGCGATCTCGGCCCGGCGCGACCACCACGCCGAGCGCCAGCCGCGGCCGACGTACACGGCGGCCAGCACGAGGACGCCGGCGATCGCCACCGCGACCGCAGCCACCGCGGCGGGTGCGGCGACCGCGTCGCGGCCACCGGGCGCCAGCCCGAGGAGGACGGCGGCGAGCACGGCCAGGGCGATCACGCCGGCCAGGCGCAGCAGGCGACAGGCAGCCACGTGGCGGTAGCTGCGGGCCGCGAGGAGCAGGGCGGCGCCGCCGAAGCCCACCAGGCACTGCGCGCCGGTACGGTCCAGGGGCAGGTCGGCGCTGGCCAGGAGCAGGGGGGTCGAGACGACCACGACCACCAGGACGGCGGTGGCGGCGGCCGTGACCGCCCGCGCGCCGCGGTCGGCGACGACACGCACGGCCTGCTCGGGCACGACGATCCGGCCACGCCGGCCGGTCGGCCGTTCGCGGGCCGACCACGCGGTGACGGCGAGCCGTTCGAGGTCGAGGAGGTACTGGTCCGGGACGTCGACCACCATCTCGGGGACGAAGCGCGCCGCCAGCACGGCCAGGAGGAAGAGCACGGCCCACACGACCTGGGGGGCCACTCCGGTGAGGACGCCGAGGCCGGCGACGGCGAACCAGCCGGCACCGACGGCGACCCAGACCCGCAGCCCGTCGGCGGCGGCGCTGTCGGGATCGGCCAGCGCCCGGCCGGTCCCGGCCGTCACCGCGGCGCAGAGGGCGGCGACGCCGCAGACGGTGGGCAGTCGCTCGGGCACCGGGTCCCAGACCAGCGCGAAGCCCGCAGCCGCGGCGAAGGCCGGCGCGGCCAGCACCCGCTGGACGCGCAGCACCCCGATCGGCAGGCAGCCGACGAGGGCCGCGGCGAACAGCACCGCGACGACCGGCCAGCGCTCATCCGAGGGCAGCCGGGACGCACACCACGCCGCGACCGCGGCGAAGCCCACGGCGAGCGCGAACCAGGCGGCCGAGGCCGGGCCCGCGACGAGGGCGGACTCGCCGCCGTCCCCGGAGCGGAACCGGCTGCGCGGCGGCGCCGGCCGGGACGACGGGTCGACGGCGACGACGACCGAGCCCGCCACCAGGCCGACGTCGCCGACGACGGCAGCCAGCTGGAGCGGCTCACCGGAGCGGCTGACGAGCGGCAGCACGACGGGCAGGCCGGCCTCGGCGGAGTAGGTGCGCGACACGTCCTCGAGCGTGGCGTCGACGGGCACCGTCAGGTCGAGCACGCCGCGAGGACCGTGCACCGTCACCGCGGTGACCGTCCCCGGAGCCGGGGTGCGGGACGTCCCGTTCACCAGTGGTCGCCTCCCGAGCTGAGTTCGTGGTGCCGGACCGTGGTTCACGGCCCGGCTGGCAGGGTAGTCCTTCCCCCTGTGTGTGTCCTGCGGCCACTTACCCTGACGGACCCGGGTCCTATCATCAGGCGCGTCGCATGACCGGGCATCGACGACAGGGGACGGCAGCGTGACGGTGGGCATCACTCCAGGCAGCGGACCGGGCACGCACCGTGCCGGTGGTCCGGTTCCCGGGCACCCCGGCGGCCCCGGTGGCCCTCCGGGCCGACGCATCGCCGCACCCGCCGCCGCACCCGCCGCCGCACCTGGCAGCCTGACCCAGCGCGGCAGCCGCGGTGAGCGGCCCGAGCTGCCGGGTGGTCAGCTGCAGCTCCAGCCGCCGCCCCAGCTCCAGCCCAGCGAGGGTGCCGCGGGCGTGGCCATGAACGCCATCCCGATGCTCGGCAGCCTCGGCTCGATCGTCCTCGTCGCGGGCCTCGGTGGCTCGAGCGGCAACTCCTCGCTGCGGTTCATCGCGGCCGGCATGTTCCTCTTCGCCACCCTCGGCTTCATCATCGTCCAGATCGACCGGCAGCGGAAGCAGCGTCAGCAGCAGGTGACCGGCTCCCGCACGGAGTACCTGCGCTACCTCGCCACCGTCCGCAAGGTCGCGCGCGACGCCGCCGACCAGCAGCGCCGGGCCCTGACCTGGCTGCACCCCACGCCGACCGCCCTGCCGTCGCTGGCCGAGGACCGGACCCGCGTGTGGGAACGGTCGTCGGCCGACCCCGCCTTCCTCCAGGTCCGGTACGGCGTGTGCGCGCAGCCGCTCGCCCTCGAGCTCCTTCCGCCGGAGGCGGCGCCGATCGACGAGGTCGACCCCGCCTCGGCGTCCGCGCTGCACCGCCTGCTCGTGGTCCACCGGCTGCAGCCCGACCTGCCCGCGTCGATCGACCTGCGGGCCTTCGACCGGATCGAGGTCTGCGGCGACGAGGAGGAGGCTCGCGCCTTGGCCCGGGCGCTGCTCTGCTCCTCCGCCGCCTTCCAGTCGCCCGAGAACCTCCAGGTGGCGGTGCTCGCCACCGAGGCGACCCTGGCCCATTGGGACTGGGTGAAGTGGCTGCCGCACGCCCACAGCCAGCACCAGAACGACGCGGTCGGCCCGGCCCGGATGGTCACGACGTCGCTGAGCGACCTGGCCACGATGCTGCCGCCCGACCTGACCGAGCGCCCGCGCTTCGGTGCCGACGAGCGGCCGGCGATCCCCCACATCATCCTGGTCACCGACGGCGCCGAGCTGCCACCCGGCAACCACCTGGTCCCGTCCGACGGCCTGCACGGGGTGACGGTGATCGACCTGCCCGCCCGCTGGGGCGAGCTCGACAGCCCGACGGCGCTGCGCCTCGAGATCGAGCCGCACGCCGGGGCGGGCGCGGCCGGGTCGACGCCGGACGCGGTGCCGATCGTCGCCGTACGCCTGCGCACCGAGCCGGTGCGCGCGAAGGGCGACCAGTGCGGCGCGGCCACCGCGGAGGCGCTCGCCCGGCGCCTGACGCCGCTGTTCACCCCGAGCGCCGGCGCCGCCGTCGGCGAGGAGGCGACCGACCTCGCGGCGCCGACCGACTTCATGGACCTGCTCGGCCTGGGCGACGTCCACCGCTTCGACCCCGGCACGGCCTGGCGGCCGCGTCCGGCCCGCGACCGGCTGCGGGTCCCGATCGGCGTCGGTGACGGCGCCGGACCGGTCCACCTCGACATCAAGGAGTCCGCCCAGCAGGGCATGGGCCCGCACGGCCTGGTCATCGGGGCCACCGGGTCCGGCAAGTCGGAGTTCCTGCGCACCCTGGTCCTCGGCCTGGCGATGACCCACTCGCCCGAGCAGCTCAACATGGTGCTCGTCGACTTCAAGGGTGGCGCGACCTTCGCCGGCATGGCCGAGATGCCCCACGTCTCGGCGGTCATCACCAACCTCGCCCAGGAGCTGACCCTCGTCGACCGCATGCAGGACGCCCTGTCCGGAGAGATGGTGCGCCGCCAGGAGCTGCTCCGCGAGGCCGGCAACTTCGCGTCCATCCGCGACTACGAGAAGGCCCGTACGTCGGGCGATCCGGCCACCGCGCACCTCGCCCCGCTGCCGTCGCTGTTCCTCGTCGTCGACGAGTTCTCGGAGATGCTGTCGGCCAAGCCGGAGTTCATCGACCTCTTCGTCGCGATCGGCCGGCTCGGCCGCTCGCTCGGCCTCCACCTGCTGCTCGCCTCGCAGCGCCTGGAGGAGGGCCGGCTGCGCGGTCTCGAGTCGCACCTGTCGTACCGGATCGGCCTGCGCACGTTCAGCGCCCAGGAGTCGCGCGCGGTGCTCGGCGTGCCGGACGCCTACGAGCTGCCCGCCGTGCCCGGCCTCGGCTACCTCAAGCCCGACCCGACCACGATGACCCGGTTCAAGGCCGCCTACGTCTCGGGGCCGCCGGAGACCGGCCGGCGGCGAGTCGTGCGCGACAGCGGCGGCAAGGTCCGCGGCATCCTGCCGTTCACGATCTCGGAGGTGCAGACCTTCGACGAGCCCGAGCGCGAGGAGACCGACGCACCGGTCGTCGTGCCCGAGGGCAGTGCGTCACTGCTCGACGTCGCGGTCGCCCGGATGGACGGGCGCGGCCCGGCGGCCCACCAGGTGTGGCTGCCGCCGCTGGACCGGCCCGACACGCTCGACCGGCTGATGCCCGACCTCGCGCCGCACCCCGAGCTCGGGCTGGTGTCGATGCAGTGGCGCGGCGTCGGCAACCTGACCATCCCGCTCGGCACGGTCGACCGCCCGCGCGAGCAGCGCCGCGACACGCTGACGATCAGCCTCAGTGGTGCCGCGGGCCACGTCGCCGTCGTCGGCGGCCCGCGCAGCGGCAAGAGCACGGTGCTGCGCACGATCGTGACCAGCCTGTCGCTCACCACGACGCCGCTGGAGACGCAGTTCTACGTGCTCGACTTCGGCGGCGGCACCTTCGCGCCGATGACCGCGCTGCCGCACGTGTCCGGTGTCGGCACCCGCTCCGAGCCTGAGGTGGTGCGTCGCATCGTCGCCGAGGTCAAGGGCATCGTCGACCGCCGCGAGCGCTACTTCCGCAGCCAGGGCATCGACTCGATCGAGACCTACCGCAGCCGGCGTGCCCAGGGCCGAGCCGACGACGGGTACGGCGATGTCTTCCTCGTCATCGACGGCTGGGGCACGCTGCGCTCGGACTTCGACGACCTCGAGCTGGAGATCCAGCAGCTCGCCGGGCGCGGCCTCACCTTCGGCCTCCACATCGTCACCGGCGCGACCCGCTGGCCCGACTTCCGCGCCGCGATGCGCGACCTCGTCGGCACCCGGCTCGAGCTGCGCCTCGGTGACCCGATCGACTCCGAGATCGACCGCAAGGTCGCCGCCCTGGTGCCGGGCAACCGGCCGGGCCGCGGCCTGGTGCCGGGCAAGCTGCACTTCCTGGGAGCGCTCCCCCGCATCGACGGCGACGACGCGACCGAGACGCTCGGCGACGGCGTCGACGCGATGATCCACGCGGTCGCGAGCGCCTGGCGCGGGCCCGCGGGACCCAAGCTGCGGCTGCTGCCCGACCGGATCACGCTCGACGAGGTCCGAGCCCAGGCCGGCACCCCGCCGCAGCGGCAGCTGCTGCTCGCCATCAACGAGAAGGAGCTGGCGCCGGTCCCGCTCGACGTCGACACCGAGCCGCACCTGCTGCTCTTCGGTGACGGCAAGTCCGGCAAGACCAACCTGCTGCGCACCTACTGCCAGGAGATCATGCGCACCCGGACCCCGGCCGAGGCCCAGATCCTCCTCGTCGACTACCGGCGCTCGCTGCTGGGCGAGGTGCCCGAGGAGTACCTGCTCAACTACCTCACGTCCGCGACCCAGGCGCAGCCGGCGATCAACGACCTGGCGACCTACCTGCAGAACCGGATCCCTGGACCGGACGTGACGCCCGAGCAGCTGCGCAACCGGTCCTGGTGGAGCGGTGCCGAGGTGTTCGTCGTGGTCGACGACTACGACCTCGTCGCCACCCAGCAGAGCTCGCCCGTGGCGCTGCTGCAGCCGTTGATGGCCCAGGCCCGCGACGTCGGCCTGCACATCGCGGTCGCCCGTCGTTCGGGCGGTGCGTCGCGGGCGCTCTACGAACCGGTCATCCAGTCCATGCGCGACCTCGCGATGCCCGGCATCCTGCTGGCCGGAAGCCGCGACGAGGGTGCGCTCATCGGCAACCTCCGGCCGGGCCCGGCCCAGCCGGGGCGCGGCCGGATGCTCACCCGCGACCGTGGGGCCGAGGTCGTCCAGCTGGCGTGGACCGATCCGTCGCTGTGAGCTGGCGTGTCGGAATCGCCGGTCGACCGGCGAAACTGTCAGTTGACGCGCAGAACTGGCACTTGTCGGGCGTTGCAACGCCCGACAAGTGCCGGAATCACCGGTCGACCGGTGATTCCTGCACGGACCCCTCCCCGGCCGGGCGCGGTGCGGCGATCAGCGCGGCGACCGCAGTGGTGACGGGGACCGCGAGGACCAGGCCGATCGAGGTGACCAGGGTGCGCACGACCTCCTCGGCGAGCTGCTCGGTCGAGATCAGCTCGAGCAGCGGACGGTCGTAGACGCGCAGCAGCATCAGCAGGATGAGCGCGGTGCCGACGTAGGCGAAGACGATGGTGTAGATCGTCGAGGCGATGTGGTCGCGCCCGATCCGCATGGCGCTGGCGAAGACGGCCGTCCGTGAGGCCTGCGGGGTGGCAGCACGCAGCTCCCAGACCGCGGACGCCTGGGTGATGGTCACGTCGTTGAGCACACCGAGCCCCGCGATCACGAGCGCGCAGCCCAGCAGCGCCTGGAAGTCGAGGGCGCCGAAGCTGGCCAGGATCGCGCCGCCCTCGTCGCTGATCCCCGTCAGCCGGGCGTCGCCGATCGCGATCACGCCGATGCCCGCCGTCAGCACGATCCCGAGCAGGGTGCCGGCGAGGGCGGTGCTGGTGCGCAACGAGAAGCCGTGGGTCGTGTAGAGGACGACGAACATGATCGCCGAGGCACTGGTGAGCGCGACGCCCACGCCCGGGGCGCCGTCGAGCAGCGCCGGCAGCAGCCACCACCACACCACCGCGCCGCCGAAGGCCAGCCCGACCAGGCCGAGCAGCCCGCGCAGCCGGGCGACCGCGAGCACGACGACCACGAAGAACACCGCGAGCCAGATCAGGGTGCCGTGGCGCTCGGTGGCGAAGTAGGAGTACGACGGGCTCTGGTCGGCGGCGTCCTCGGGCGCCGGCGTGCGCAGCAGCTCGACGTGGTCGCCGGGGACGAGCCCGGACTCGACGACCTCGGGCGGCACGTCCAGCCGGACGGCCTCCCCGTCGACGCGGACGGTCAGCGTGGAGCAGCCGGACCCATCGGGGAAGCCGTTGGCGCTCGGGCAGCGCTCGGCGACGGACACCACCTCGGCCGACGGGAAGGTCACCCCGGGCGCGGCGAACTGCGCGGCCGGCCCGCCCGCCTCGGCGCTGCGCCGGGCGGCGTCGCCGGGGGGCCACCAGACCACCAGGCCGGCCAGCGTCGCGACCAGCGCGAGAGCGAGCCCGGCCAGCAGCAGGTTGCGGGCCGTCGTACCGATGCTGATCCGGCCGTCCAGGTCCGCGGCCCCGTGTCCGTGGCCATGACCGTGTCCGTGGCCGTGGGAGGGCTTCTGGCGACGGTGACTGCTCACGGCGCACACCCTGCCACGGCCCCCCACCAGATGAGAATCGTTGTCAACTAGGCTGGTGCGGGTGAGCGCCGCCGTACCCGTGACCGCCCTGACCGGGCACCTCGGGGCCGGGAAGACCACCCTGCTGAACCGGCTGCTGCGGCAGCCGGGCGCGCGGATCGGCGTGATCGTCAACGACTTCGGTGCCATCAACGTCGACGCCGGCCTGGTGACCGGGCAGGTCGACGAGCCGGTGTCGATCGCCGGCGGCTGCCTGTGCTGCCTCGAGGACGTGTCCGGGCTGGACGCCGCGCTCGAGAAGCTGACCCACCCGCGACTGGCCCTCGACGCGATCGTCGTCGAGGCGAGCGGGCTGGCCGAGCCGGGCGCCCTCGCACAGATGATCCGGCACAGCCGGGCGCCGCGGGTACGGCCGGGCGGCGTCGTCGACGTGGTGGACGCGGTGGAGTACTTCGGCACCGTCGACGACGGCGGGATGCCACCCGCGCGGTTCTCGGTCGCCACCTTGGTGGTGCTCAACAAGACCGACCTGCTGCCCGGCCCGGAACGGGACGCCACACTCGCGGCGATCGAGGCGCGGGTGCGGGAGGTGAACCCGGCCGCGCACCTCGTCCGCACCTCTCGCGGCCGGATCGACCCCGCCCTCGTCCACGACGTCGCGATGGCCGAGGACCCGCCGGACCAGCTGCCCCTGGCCTCCCTGCTTCGCGCCGAGCGCGCGGCCGCCGACGGGCACGACCATGGCCCCCACGCCGCGTCGGCCTCCGCCCGGGTGGCCGGCGCGGTCGCGCCGGGTGCGGTCGCCGACCTCCTCCTCGACCCGCCGGCGGGTGCGTACCGGGTCAAGGGGACGGTCGCGGTCGGGACCGCCCACGGCCCGAAGGGGTACGTCGTGCACGTGGTCGGCGGCCAGGTCCACGTCGACGGGCTGCGACCGGCCCCGGAGCACAGCGAGCTGGTCGCGATCGGGATCGGCCTCGACGCCGACGCGGCCCGGCTCCGGCTCGAGGCGGCCCTCGCCCCGGCGGCGCCCTCGGAGGGCGCCGACCGGGACGGCCTGCGGCGACTCGACCGGCTGCGGCGCCTCAGCCGCTGACCGGCGCCGGGCTCACCAGCTCGACTTCGTGATCCCGGGCAGCTCGCCGCGGTGGGCGAGCTCGCGGAACCGGATCCGCGAGAGGCCGGCCTTTCGCAGGTGACCACGCGGGCGGCCGTCGACCTGGTCGCGGTTGCGAAGCCGGACGGGCGACGCGTCGCGCGGCAGCCGGGCCAGGGCCCGGAGGGCCGCGGCGAGCTCGGCAGACCCCGGCGCCGCGCGCCGGGCCTGCTCCTTGAGCGCGGCGCGGCGGCCGGCGTACCGGGCGACGGTGGCGCGGCGCCGTGCCTCGGCGGCGACCTTCGCGCGCGACGCCATCAGCGCTCCTCGCGGAACTCGACGTGGCGGCGCAGGACGGGGTCGTACTTGCGCAGCCGCAGCCGGTCGGGGTCGTTGCGGCGGTTCTTCCGGGTGACGTAGGTGTAGCCGCTGTCGCCGGTCGAGCGCAGCTTCACGACCGGTCGTACGTCGGATGCCTTCCTGGCCATGTCAGAGCCTCTCTCCTCGGGCGCGGAGGTCGGCCACGACGGCCTCGATCCCCCGTTGGTCGATGGTCTTGATGCCGCGGGCCGAGACCCGGAGCGTGATGGTCCGTCCGAGCGACGGGACCCAGTAGCGCTTGCGCTGGATGTTGACGTCGAAGCGACGCCTGGTCCTGCGGTGCGAGTGCGAGACGTGGTTCCCGAACGCGGGCCGCGCACCGGTCACCTGGCACACCTGTGGCATCGGTTCACCTCCTGATCTATGATTGAGAACGATTCTCATTCTAAATCAAGGAGCAAGCGATGAAACAGGGCATCCACCCCGCCTACGGACCCGTCGTCTTCCGCGACCGCGCGACCGGCGACCTGGTGCTCACCCGCTCGACGCTGGTCGACCAGGCCGCCGGGCGCACGGTCGAGGTGGACGGGGCGTCGTACCCGGTCGTCGACGTCGACGTCAGCGTGCACAGCCACCCGTTCTGGACGGGGCAGGGCCGCGTGCTCGACACGGAGGGCCGGGTCGAGGCGTTCGAGCGCCGGTACGGCCGGAGCGCGGCGCGATGAGGGTGCCGGTCGTCCTGCTCGGCGGGGTCGACCCGGACGCGATGGCCGCCACGATGGTCGGACTGCAGTTCGACCTGCCCGGCGCGGTCGCCTGCCGGCACAGCATCGACGTCGAGCGCGGCGTGCTGACCCGCACCGTGAGCGACCTGAGCGGCATCATCGAGATGCACGAGACATTGCTCGAGCACGCGTGCGTCAGCTGCGCGATCCGCGAGGACATCCTCCCCACCCTCGAGCGCCTCGCCCGTGATGGTCGGTGGCAGAGCATCCTGGCCCACCTACCGGTCGGCGCCGAGGCCGCCCACCTGTGCGCCGCCCTGACGTGGGACACCCGGCTCGCACGGTTCCTGCGCGTCTCCGCCGTCGTCACCGCCGTCGGCGCGCGAGCGCCCGTGCGCGACCTGCTCGGGGACGACCTGCTCGCCGACCGTGGCCACCACTGCGCCCACGACGACCGCCGCGGCGTCGGGGAGGTGCTGTCCGCGATGGTCGAGCACGCCGACGTGGTGGCCTTCGACGACCAGGTCGACCCGGTGGCCCGGGGACTGGTGCGCGCTCTGGCGCGCCCGGACGCGGCCGTCCTCGAGGGCGTCCACGGGCTGGGCGGCGACGTCCTGACCGGGCGCCTGCACCACCACGACCGCACCGGCGCCTGGACCAGCCCGGTCCGCACGGACGCCCTGCGGGAGGTGCGCACCGAGGGAGTCTGGCGCGTCGACCTCCAGTCCCTCCAGCCCTTCCATCCGGACCGGCTGCTGGAGTCGCTGGAGCGGCTCGGCGGGGGCGCGCACCGCTCGCGAGGCTGCTTCTGGCTGCCGAGCCGCCCCGGCCGCGCCCTGGAGTGGGACGGCGCCGGCGGGCAGCTGAGCATCGGCGACCACGGGTCGTGGGGCGGGCGTCGCCCCTTCACCCGCATCGTGCTCGCGGGCGTCGGCGTTGCACCCCCGCACCTGCGCCCGGCCTTCGACGAGCTCCTCCTGGCCCCCGGCGAGCCGGCCACGTGGCCGGCGGGAGAGGACGGCTTCGAGCCCTGGCTGGGACCGATCCGGGAGGCGGCCTGAGATGGCGGTTCCGAAGCGTCGTACGTCGCGCAGCCGGACCCGGCACCGCCGCTCCCAGTGGCGGGCGACGGCCCCTGACCTCGTGCCGGTCACGATCGACGGCCGCACACACCGGGTGCCGCGGCGGCTCGTCGGTGCCGTCATGGACGGCCTGGTCGACCCCGCAACGGGACGGAGGACGAAGCCGTGAAGGTGCGCAGCTCGATCCGGTCACTGAAGAAGCAGCCCGGCGCCCAGGTGGTACGCCGGCGGGGCCGGGTCTACGTGATCAACAAGCAGAACCCGCGGATGAAGGCGCGCCAGGGCTGAACCCGGACGACCAGCGGACGGGACCGGAGTACCGCAGGTCGGCACCCGAGGGGGATCTCGGACCCCCTCGGGCCGACCTAGCGTCGAGAGCATGATCCGCCGTCCTGTCGCCGCCGTCCTGCTCGCCTGCTACTCCGTCGTCATCGCCCGCCTCACCCTCGCCGACCCCTCGGCGGGACGGTGGGCGTTCGACCTGGCCGGGTCGGCGGCGTGGCGCGCGAGCGACGGCCGGCTGGACTGGACCGAGACCGAGGCGCTGGCGAACGTCGCCCTGTTCGTCCCGGCGGGCTTCCTGCTCGCCATCTTGCTCGGCCGGCCGCTGCTCGCCGCGGCCCTGACCGTGCTCGCGTCGGCATGCATCGAGCTGGCGCAGCAGCAGTTCCTGCCGACCCGGGTGCCGACCCTGGCCGACGTCGGGCACAACGGGCTCGGCGGCCTGCTCGGCGCGGCGCTCGCCTGGCCCCTCAGCGCCCGGCCCCGCCTCACCCCGCGAGCGAACTAGAACACGTTATCGTCTCACCATGAGCGGCTTGGCCGGGGCGGACGCCCTGCAGCGGGAGTACGACGTCGTGGTTGTCGGGTCGGGTGGCGGCGCCCTCACCGGGGCCGCGCTCGCGGCCGCCGCCGGGCTCAGCACGCTGGTGCTCGAGCGGACGCCCCTGGTGGGTGGCACGTCGGCGTACTCCGGCGGCGCGTGCTGGCTGCCGGGCTCCGACGTGCAGCAGCGTGCCGGGCTTCCCGACTCGACCGAGGGCGCCCGTGCCTATCTCGGCGCGATCCTCGAGTCCCCCGACGAGGAGCGGGTCGAGGCGCTGCTCGCCCAGGCGCCGCGGCTGGTCGCCCGGCTCGAGGCGGACCCGCTCATGGACTTCGAGTGGATCCCGTTCTCGGAGTACTACGACGCACCCGGGCGGGTCCCGATGGGACGCTCCATCCAGCCGACGAGCATCCGCCGCGAGGAGCTCGACCCCGCCGTCACCGCCCTGATCCGGCCGCCGGTCGAGCGCGACCGGGCGGGCCGGCCGGGCCGGTCCACGCTGTCGGGCGGCCAGGCGCTGATCGGCCGGCTCGCCGCGATGACCGTGCGCGACGGCGGCACCATCGCCACCGGGCACCAGGTCACCGGCTTCGGGCGGGACGCGGACGGACGCGCCGCCACGGTCCGGTACGACGGACCGGCAGGCCCCGGGGAGGTCCGCGCGCGGCGTGGGATCCTGGTCGCGGCCGGCGGCTACGAGGGCAGCCCGGAGCGTCGTACCGCCCACGGGACGCCGGGCGACGCTGCCTGGACGATGGCCCCACGCGGCACCAACACCGGCGAGGTGATCGACGCGGCCGCGGAGATCGGGGCGGCGACCGACTGGTCCGGCGAGGGATGGTTCTGCCCGGGCCTGCAGCAGCCCGACGGGAGCGGCGCGTTCACGCTCGGCTTCCGGGGCGGCGTCATGGTCGACGCCTCCGGGCGGCGCTACGGCAACGAGTGCCTGCCCTACGACAGGTTCGGCCGGGTCATGGCCGCGTCGGCCGACCGCACGCCGTCGTGGTTCGTCTTCGACTCCCGCGAGGACGGCCGGCTGCCGGCGATCGCGATGCCCGAGGGCGACCGCGCCGCGCACCTCGCCGCCGGCACGTGGGTCGAGGCGGACACCCTCGAGGGGATCGCGGCCGCGACCGGGCTCGACGCCGACACCCTGGTCGCGACCGTCGAGCGCTACAACGCGTTCGCGGCCGCCGGGAAGGACGAGGACTTCGGTCGCGGCGAGGACGAGTACGACACCTTCTTCGCCGGCGGCGGCGGGCCGTCGGCCGTCCTCGTCCCCGTCGACAAGGGCCCGTTCACCGCGGCGCGCTTCGTGCTGTCCGACCTCGGCACCAAGGGCGGCCTGGTCACCGACGCCCGCGGGCGCGTCCTCGACACCGACGACCGCCCGATCCCCGGCCTGTACGCCGCCAGCAACTCCACCGCGTCGGTGTTCGGCTCCGCCTATCCCGGGCCGGGCGCACCGCTGGGCGCGGCGATGACGTTCGCGTCGCTGGCGGTGGAGGACATGCAGGCCGCCGACACTTGTAACTAAGTGTTACGTCGCGAAAAGTGGTGCCACAACACCCGGGTAGTGACAACAACGCCCGGGTGGAACGCCATGACCCGCGCCGGATGTAGCGCAGCAGCGACGATGGTGCCCAGCTGCATCTGCCTCGGCGCTGTTGCCACTACCACGGCGCTGTTGCATGCGAATTCGCTCTGTAACCCTTAGTTACAAGGAGCGGCGCCGCCGGACTCAGTCCTCCGCGAGCCGGTCGAGGACGGTGGTGGCGAAGCGGCCCAGGCTGCGCACCTGGTCGCCGCTGAGCCCGTCGAAGAACAGCTCACGCACGAGTGCGACGTGGCCGGGGGCGGCGGCGTCGATGGCGGCCTGGCCGGCGTCGGTCAGGTCGACGAAGGCGCCGCGCCGGTCGTCGGCGCAGTGGCGGCGCACGACGAGGCCGCGGGCCTCCATCCGGGAGACCTGCTTGGAGACCCTGCTCTTCTCCCACTGCAGGCGCTCGCCGAGCTCGTACATCCGCAGCGAGCGCTCGGGCACGTCGTCGTCGGTGAGCGCGACGAGGATCTCGTAGTCGGAGATGGACAAGCCGCTGGCGGCCTGCAGCTCGCGGTTGAGGCGCGCGAAGAGCCGGTTGTTGAGGTCCACCCAGGCGCGCCAGGCCTGGGTCTCCTCGGCATCGAGCCATCGCGTCGTCGTACTCATCGGTGTCATTCTAGCGGCGAATGTTGACATATCCACGACCTCGGAGGAGAGTAGTTGACATGGCAACCATCGACCTCGACGCGATCACCCGGGACCGCGAGCGGATCAAGAAGGAGTACCTCGCTCCCGAGGGCGAGCGCCCGGAGAGCAGCGCCCGCGGGATCCACCACGCCGCCCTGCTGTCGTCCGACGTCCGCCGGACGATCGACTTCTACCAGGGGCTGCTGGAGTTCCCACTGACGGAGATCTTCGAGAACCGCGACTACGCCGGCTCCGACCACTTCTTCTTCGACGTGGGCGCGGGCAACCTGCTGGCCTTCTTCACCCTGCCCGGCCTCGACCTCGGGCCGTACGCCGAGGTGCTCGGCGGGCACCACCACCTCGCCATCTCGGTGACGCGGGAGAAGTGGGACTACCTGCGGGCCAAGCTCGACGACGCCGGCGTCGAGTACCACCTGGAGTCGAGGGTCTCCCTGTACTTCCCCGGCCCCGACGGCGAGCGCCTGGAGCTGCTGGCCGACCCGCTCGGAGAGATGTACGGCACCAAGGTGCTGTGACCCCGGCTGTGACCCCGGCTGTGACCCCGTGCTGTGACCGACTGCACGCGTCCCACCGAGCGGCCCGATTAGCCGTCGCCCCCGTGAGGGGGCCTACCATCAAGCGGCTTTGTCGACCTGCTAAGAGGGGAAGCGTTGAGCACCACCGAAGAGAAGTTCACTCGCTGGAAGCACCACGAGGAGCTCGCCGAGGCGATGATCCCGATCGTCGGCAAGCTGCACCGCGAGAAGGACGTCACGATCCTGCTCCACAGCCGCTCGCTGGTGAACAAGTCGGTCATCGACATCCTCAAGACGCACCGCTACGCCCGCCAGATCGACGGCGTCGAGCTGTCGGTCAAGGACACCTTCCCCTTCCTCGAGGCGATCGCCGCGCTCGACCTGGGCGCCGCCAAGGTCGACCTCGCGCTGCTGATCCGGGCCCACCGCGCCGCCGGTGACGGACAGTCGGTCGCCGACTTCACCGCCGCCGCGCTCGCCGAGGCCACCGGTGACAACAAGCTCCCCGCGCCGTCCTCGCAGGACGTCGTCCTCTACGGCTTCGGCCGCATCGGCCGCCTCGTCGCGCGCCTGCTCGTTGAGAAGTCCGGGTCCGGCAACGGCCTGCGGCTGCGGGCCGTCGTCGTCCGCAAGGGCAAGGGCGACGACCTCAAGAAGCGCGCCTCGCTGCTGCGCCGCGACTCGATCCACGGTGCCTTCAACGGGTCGATCACGGTCGACGAGGAGAAGAACCAGATCATCGCCAACGGCAACGTGATCCAGGTGATCTACTCGAACTCCCCCGCGGAGGTCGACTACACCGAGTACGGCATCAACGACGCCATCCTGATCGACAACACCGGCATCTGGCGCGACCGCGAGGGCCTGTCCGGGCACCTGCGTCCCGGCATCGCGAAGGTCCTGCTGACCGCGCCGGGCAAGGGCGACGTCCCGAACATCGTGCACGGCGTCAACCACCTCGACGTCGACCTCGACGAGAAGGTGCTCTCCTGCGCGTCCTGCACGACCAACGCGATCGTCCCGCCGCTCAAGGCGATGGAGGACGAGTTCGGCATCGTGCGCGGCCACGTCGAGACGGTGCACTCGTTCACCAACGACCAAAACCTGCTCGACAACTACCACAAGGCCGACCGCCGCGGTCGCTCCGCACCGCTCAACCTGGTCATCACCGAGACCGGCGCCGCGTCCGCCGTCGCGAAGGTCCTGCCGGACCTGCAGGCCCGGATCACCGGCAACTCCATCCGGGTCCCCACGCCGGACGTCTCGATCGCGATCCTGAGCCTGCAGCTCAAGCGCGAGACCACCCGGGAGGAGGTCAACGACCACCTGCGCAAGGCATCGCTGGTCGGGCCGCTGGCGCGCAACCTCGACTACACGACCGCCTCCGACGCCGTGTCCACCGACTTCATCGGCGCCCGCGCGGCCTCGATCGTCGACGGCGGCGCCTCGATCGTCGACGGCGACTCGGCCATCCTCTACGTCTGGTACGACAACGAGTTCGGCTACTCCTGCCAGGTGCTGCGCACGGTGCAGTACATCTGCGGCGTCGAGTACACGACGCTGCCGCGCGCCTGACGCTCTCATCCGGCTCTTCGGGCCGGTGCGTGCGCCGGTCCCGGCCCCTTGCACGGGGGTCGGGACCGGCGCACACTGCATTTGAGGGGGGTTCACACTCGGAGGTGGAGCCATGAACGAGAGCCCGTCCACCGGCGCCGACGTCCTCGCCGACACCGTCACGCAGACCCACGCCGTGCTGCAGGCCCGGTTGCGCAGCGCCGAGACGTCGCGGCCCACCTCGGGCCGGCCCCGCGCCGCCCTCAGCGCGGCCGACCCGTTCCTCGCCAGCACCAGCCGCCACGTCGCGGCCGCGAACGCCGTGCTCGCCCCTGCGGCCCGCCGTCATCTCGACCAGGGCCAGCAGCACGCCCACGCGCTCGCCCTGCAGAGCAAGCGCCTCGAGATCGCGCTCAGCCAGCTCAAGGCCAAGCTCTACGGCTCGACGTTCGTCGTACGACGGCCCTGGGCCGGCATCTGGGAGGAGATCGAGCGCGAGCTGGCCGCCCTGCGCACCCTCGAGCTCGAACTGGTCGACCGTCTGGCCGCCGTCACCGACGAGCACCTGCGCAGCGACCTCGCCGAGCAGCTCTACCGCACCGAGAAGCGGGTGCCGACCCGGCCGCACCCGTACCTTCCCCACCACGGCCTGACCGGTCGCCTGGCCCGCCGGTGCGCACTGCTGGTCGACCGGTTCTGGGACACCGCCGAGGGCCGGATGGTGCCCGAGCCGGTGCGCCCGCACCGCGGCCGGGAGGGCCGGCTCGCCCAGTACCTGCTGGCCGATCCGCACTTCCCGGGCTGATCGGCAGTCCCGACCACGGTGAGCGTTACGCCATCGCGGGGTGAGGATCGCCACCCCCTGAATGTGATGACGAGCACTGCGCTCCCCCTTGCGGACGGGGTGCACTGGACGACGAGACCTTCCCGACCCGGGGAGGCCGCCCGCGTCGCGCCGAGGTCCGCGCTCGACGGTGGGGAGACATCGAGCACGATGAAGTAAGCGCGGACACGGGAGACCCAGGCAGTCCGCCGGAGTGATCCGGCTCGGGGCGAAGGGACGCACGTCCCTGGGCACCAGCAGCCCAAGCCCGACAGGTCATCTCTCGCAGGCGCCGCTGCGGAGTTCCTCTGATGTCCACCATCACGTCGCGCGTTGCCGCGCGCCTGCTCGTCGTACCCGTGCTCGCCTCGGCGAGCCTGTTCTCGCCCGCGCCGGCGGCCCAGGCCGACGGCGGCGGCTCCTCGCTCGTCCCCGCTGCCGAGATCGCCAAGGACGAGGCCGCCGACCACTCCCACGTGTCCGCCGAGGACAAGGCGAAGAAGGCAAAGAAGAAGGCCAAGAAGCGCATCGACCGGGTCATGGACACGGTCCGCTCGCGCGCCGGCAAGCCCTACGCGTACGGCGCCGCCGGCCCGAACGCCTTCGACTGCTCTGGCCTGGTGCAGTGGGTGTACCGCCACGTGGGTGAGAACCTGCCGCGCACGTCGGGTGCGCAGGCCGGGGCCACCCAGCGCATCCGCAACCCCCAGGTCGGCGACCTGGTGTTCTTCACCAGCGGCGGCCGGGTCTACCACGTCGGCATCTACGCCGGGAACCGCACGCTGTGGCACGCCTCGCGGCCCGGTGTCCCGGTCCGCCGTGACCCGATCTGGACCGGCTCGGTCTTCTACGGCCGGGTCCGCTGACCACTTGATCCATCGACCGCCGGTCTCCGTATGAGGGGGACCGGCGGTCGGGTCATCTCAGGGGGACGCCCCGGAACTGCGTGGGTTTGCGGAACGTCACGTAGTCGAACATCGACTGCACCTTGGCGCTCGTGTTGGCCCAGGCCGAGAACACCCAGGCGTTGGTGCCGGAGTGCGTGTACACGCGGTCGGAGTGGTAGACGGCCTTGCCGATGAAGCCGCCGAGCCGCTTGCCGTAGACGAGGTCGCGGCCGGCCCAGGGCTGGTTGACCCGGTTCTTGTCGGGGTTGTACGCGCCGTAGTAGTAGCGGGTGGCCGCGCCGGCGGCGGACCAGCGCGTGACCGTCAGGTGCCGATAGGTGCCGTCCGGCGTCCTCGCGGCGCAGTGCCAGCCCTCGACGTACCCGCTCGCCTTCAGTGACCAGGGCTTGCAGGCCGGCGCGGACGCGACGCCCGGGAACACCCACTGGGCACCGGCCCAGCCGGTGGGCAGGGCGCACTCGGCGCCGGCGACCACCTCTGCTCCGGTCCAGCAGCGGAAGGTGGGTGTCGGCAGCGGGGTGGGGCTCGGGGTCGACGTGGGCTTCGGCTTCCTCGTCGGCTTCGTCGGTGACGCCGGCTCGTCCACCGGTCCGGGGTCGACCGGTCCGGGGTCGACCGGTCCGGGGTCGACCGGCTCGGGGGTGCTGGACGCCTTCCTCGGCCGGGGCGTGCGGGTCGGTGACGGCGGCGGGACGGGCGGCGTCTCGACCGTGGAGGGCGCACCGGTCGACCTCGAGGGGTCGTCGGCGGTCAGCACGGACGGCGACATGTCGACGCCGCCGAGCAGGGAGCCGACGTACACCGCCAGCCCGACGAGGGCCAGCACCAGGGTGGTCGCGACCAGGCGGCGCCGCAGTGCTCCCCGGGCCGGTGCGTCGAGAGGCTGCCGGACGGCGGTGACGTCGGGCAGCGCGAGGCCCTCCGGTGCCGTCGCGCGCAGGGCGGCCAGGTCGCCGAGCATCGCCCTCGCCGACGGGTAGCGGCGCCGCGGGTCCTTCGCGAGTGCGCGGCGCAGGACGGCGTTGAGACCATCGAGGAACGGGCCACGCCCGGGCACCTGCGGGAGCGGTCCGCGCAGGTGTCCCATCGCGACCTCGGCATCGCTGCCGACGTACGGCGGGGTGCCGGTCAGCATCGTCCACAGCAGGCAGCCGGCGGAGTACACGTCGCCCGCGACCCCGGCCGCTCCGGTGTCGCCGGAGTGCCGCTCGGGGGCCATGTACGCCGCCGAGCCGACCAGCACGCCGGTCCGGGTGAGCTCGGCGCCGGGCGAGGTGGCGATGCCGAAGTCACACAGGTAGGCGGTCGATCCGTCGTCGCGCAGCAGCACGTTGGACGGCTTCACGTCGCGATGCACCACCCCGATCGCGTGGGCGTCGGCGAGGCCCTCGAGGACCTGGCAGGCCAGGTCGACGGCGTACGACGGCTCGAGGGCTCCGCGCGAGCGCAGCACCGCGCTCAGGTCGCCGCCGCGGACGAGCTGGGTCACCAGGTACGGCGCGCCGTCCTGCTCGCCGTGGTCGAAGACCGCGACCACGTGGGCGCTGTCCATCCGCGAGAGGACGACGGCCTCGCGGCGGAACCGCTCGCGGAACTCGTCATCCTGCCCGAGGACGGGGTTGATCACCTTGAGGGCGACGTCGCGCTCGAGCTGGGGGTCATGGGCACGCCAGACGGTGCCCATCCCGCCCCGGCCGAGGACCTCCTCGAGCCGGTACCTGCCCAACCAGTCCCCCGTGCGAGGCTCCGAGCCGCCCATGGCCCCGATCCTGCGTCACGCCCGCCGACCGGGCAAATGGGAGGCTGGCCCCCGTGACCGTGTACGTCGACGACATGCAGCTGGAGGCCGTGGTCGGTCCCGTCGACGGCGTGTGGTCGCACCTGCTCTCCGACCTGCCGGGCGAGGCGGGCCGTCGCGAGCTGCTGGCGTTCGCCGAGCGGCTCGGCATCGAGGCGCGCTGGATCCAGAACCCGGGCACCGCGCGGGAGCACTTCGACGTCACCGAGCCGACCCGGCAGCGGGCTCTGGCACTGGGCGCCGTGCCGATCACCTACGGGCGGGCCGTCGCCGCGATCACGCGGGCGAAGCGCGCGGCCGTCAGCGGCCGGTGAACTCCGGCGGGCGCCGCTCGAGGAACGCCAGCATCGCCTCGTCGAGGTCGTCGCTGAGCAGGAAGGCCGAGTTCCACACCGCGGTGTAGCGCAGGCCGGCCTCGACCCGCGGGCCGCGCTCGGTGTCGAGGACGTCCTTGATGCCGCGCAGGACCAGCGGCGAGTTGGCGGCCATGCGGGCCGCGATCCCGGCGGCCGCCGTCCGCGCCTCGTCGGGGGTGGCGTGGACGTGGTTGACCAGGCCGATCTGGGCCGCACGGGCGGCGTCCACGTCGTCGCCGGTGAGGGCGAGCTCGCGCAGGTGGCCGTCGCCGATGACGCCGACCAGGCGCTGCAGGCTGCCGAGGTCGGCGACGATCCCGACCTTGGCCTCGCGCACGCTGAACACCGCGTCGGCCGAGGCGATCCGGACGTCGCAGGCGACGGCGAGGTCGACACCACCGCCGATGCACCAGCCGGTGACGGCGGCGACGGTGGGCTTGCGGAGGTTCGCGACGGTGTCGAGCGCCGCCTGCCAGCGGCGGATCAACGCCATCAGCTCCTGCCGGGCGCCGGCGTGGGTGGCCTGGCGCAACGGCGCGAAGGTGCCGGCGGCTGCGGCCAGGTCGAGGCCGTAGGAGAAGTGGTCGCCCGCACCGGCCAGGACGACGGCGCGGACCTCGTCGTCGGCGTCGAGCTCGGTGAAGGTCGCGGCCAGCTCCGCGAAGAAGGCCTCGTCCATGACCGCCTTGCCGCCCGGACCGGCGAGGCCGACGGTGGCGACCGCACCGTCGCGGGTGACGGTGAACCGGCGCTCGGTCACGGGGCGACCTCCTTGACGATCTCGGAGAGCCGGCGCACCTGCGCGACCTTCTCCTCGTCGCTCTCGGCGAGCGGGTTCAGCAGGAAGGTCCGGACCCCCGCGCCGTGGAACTCCGCCACCTGCCGGCGGATCGCGTCCTCGTCGCCGAGCAGGGTGACGGCGTCCACCAGCTCCTGGGGTACGGCGGCCGCGGCCTCCGCCTTCGCACCCGAGAGGTAGAGGTCCTGGATCTCCTTGGCCTCGGCCTCGTAGCCGTAGCGGCAGGCCAGCTGGTTGTAGAAGTTCTTGTCGCGCGCGCCCATCCCGCCGACGTACAGGGCCAGCTGGTTGCGGATCGCCTGCACCGCCTCCGGCGACGGCTCGCCGAGGTGGAAGGCGATCTGGAGCTGGATGTCGAGCTCGCCGAGTGCGGGATCACGCTTCGCGAATCCCTCCGCCAGCGGCTCTCCCCAGGCGAGGTCGCGCTTGCCGGGGTGGAAGAACAGCGGCTGCCAACCGTTGGCGAGCTCGGCGACGAGGGCGACGTTCTTCGGTCCGAGCGCGGCGACCGAGATCGGGATCTCGCTGCGGACCGGGTGGTTGATGATCTTGAGCGGCTTCCCCAGGCCCGAGCCGCCCTTCTCCTTGGTGAGCGGGACGTCGTAGTGCTTGCCCGCGAACTCGACCGGCTGGCGCTTCCACACCTGCCGGCAGATCTCGATCACCTCGCGGGTGCGACCCAGCGGGGCGTCGTACTTCACGCCGTGGAAGCCCTCGATCACCTGCGGGCCGCTCGCGCCGAGGCCGAGCGTGAACCGGCCGTCGGAGACGAAGTCGAGGCCGGCGGCAGTCATCGCGGTGAGCGACGGGGTGCGCGTGTAGATCTGGAAGATCGCCGACATCAGCTCGAGCCGCTCGGTCTTCGCGGCGATGTAGCCGAGCTGGCTGACCGCGTCGAAGGAGTACGCCTCCGGCATCGCGACCAGGTCGAGGCCGTTGCGCTCGTACTCCTGGAGCAGCTCCACGGTCTCGGCGAAGCCGCCGGAGTAGTCGATGATCATGCCGAGCCGCATGGCGCCCCCTGGGTTGTCGTGACGATCGTGACCTGGGACGGGAGCGTAGCCGCCGGGCGCACCCACTAGATTTCAGTCCGTGTCCGGCATCGCTCAGCAGCTCCAGCGCCACGGAGCGGGCGACGTCAGCGACGACGCCGCGGTCCTGGGCGCGTACTCCTCCGACGCCTCGCTCTACCGGGTCCCGCCCGTCGCCGTCGCGTTCCCGCGCTCGGCCGACGAGGTGGCCGCGGTGCTGGCGGCGGCGCGAGCGGAGGGGCTGACGGTCACCGCCCGCGGAGCGGGTACGTCGGTGGCGGGCAACGCGATCGGGCCCGGCGTGGTCGTCGACTTCAGCCGGCACATGAACCAGGTCGTCTCGATCGACGGCGACGCCGCGACCGCAGTGGTCCAGCCGGGCGTGGTCCAGGCGGTGCTGCAGAAGGCGGCGGCGCCGCACGGGCTCAGGTTCGGGCCGGACCCGTCGACCAGCACCCGCTGCACCATCGGCGGGATGATCGGCAACGACGCGTGCGGGGCGCGGTCGCTGGCGTACGGCCGGACGTCGCACAACGTCCGTGCGGTGCGCGCACTGCTCGCCGACGGGTCGGTGCTGACGACGGGGTACGACGCCTCCGGCGCGCCGGTCGCGGAGGCGGCGGGATCCGACGTGCTCGACCGGCTGCGGAAGGTCGTCGCGGGCGACCTGGCGACCGTGCGGACCGAGTTCGGCACCTTCGGGCGCCATGTCTCGGGCATCGCGCTCGACCACCTCGCACCCGAGCGCGGCTTCGACCTGACTCGCACCCTGGTCGGCTCCGAGGGCACGCTCGCCGTCCTCACCGAGGCGACGGTCCGCCTGGTCCGGGCGCCGAAGGCCGCGATCATGGTCGTGCTCGGCTTCGCCGACTTCCCGACCGCCGGCTTCGCGACACCGGAGGTGCTGGCCTTCGAGCCGTCCGCCTGCGAGGGCTTGGACCGGCGCATCGTCGAGGTGATCCGCGAGCGCCGCGGCGAGCACGCGGTGCCGCCGCTGCCCGCCGGTGACGCCTGGATGTTCGTCGAGCTGTCGGGCACCGACCCCGACGACGTACGACGCCGGGCGGACCTGCTGGCCGCCGCCGGGCTCGGCGTCTCGGCACTCGTCGTCGACGACCCGAGGACGGCCGACCGGCTCTGGAAGATCCGCGCCGACGGAGCAGGGCTCGCCGGGCGCGCACCCTCGGGCAAGCCCGCCTGGGCCGGCTGGGAGGACGCCGCCGTGCCGCCCGAGCGGCTGGGCACTTACTTGACCTCGTTCGAGGAGCTGCTCGCGCAGCACGAGCTGACCGCCATGCCGTTCGGCCACTTCGGCGAGGGCTGCCTGCACGTGCGGATGGACTTCCCGTTCGACCGCCCCGACGGGGCCGACCGGTTCCACGCGTTCCTCGAGGACGCGGCCGACCTGGTGACCTCGCTCGGCGGCTCACTGTCCGGGGAGCACGGCGACGGTCGGGCGCGCAGCGACCTGCTGCCGCGGATGTACTCCCCCGCCGCGCTGTCGCTGATGGCGGCGGTGAAGGACGTCTTCGACCCCACCCGGCTGCTCAACCCGGGGATCCTCGTCGAGCCCGCCTCCAGCGCGGCCGACCTGCGCTACTCCGCCTCGGCGCGGCTGACCAAGGGGCTCGCGCTCGCCTACTCCTCCGACGGCGGCGACTTCGGCCAGGCCGTGCACCGCTGCACCGGCGTGGGCAAGTGCCGCGCCGACAACAGCGCCTCGGGTGGCGTGATGTGCCCGTCGTACCAGGCGACGCGCGAGGAGATCCACTCCACCCGGGGCCGTGCGCGGCTGCTGCAGGAGATCGTCAACGGCGACAGCACGACGACCTGGGGCTCGCCGGAGGTGCACGAGGCGCTCGACCTGTGCCTGTCGTGCAAGGGCTGCGCGTCCGACTGCCCGACCGGCACCGACATGGCGTCGTACAAGGCCGAGGTGCTGCACCAGACCTACAAGCGCAAGCTGCGCCCGCGCTCGCACTACTCGGTCGGCTGGCTGCCGCGGTGGGCGAAGGTCGGCTCCGCGATGCCGCGCTTCGCGAACAGGTCGATGGACCTCGCGCCGCTGCGCAAGGTCGCGCTCAAGGCCGCCGGCGTCGACACGCGGCGGCGGATGCCGGCGTTCGCGCGACGGACCTTCCGCCGTACGTTCGGGGGTTCCGTCGGGACGGGTACGCCGGTCGTGCTCTTCGTCGACTCGTTCACCAACCACTTCGCGCCTCGGGTCGCCGATGCGGCGGTCGCGGTGCTGCGCGACGCGGGCTACGACCCGCGGATCACCCGGCAGCAGGAGTGCTGCGGGCTGCCGTGGATCAGCACCGGTCAGCTCGACGGCGCCGCCCGCCGGCTCGGCGGGATGGTGGACGCGCTCGCGGACGACGCCAGGGCCGGCGTGCCGATCGTCGGGCTGGAGCCGTCGTGCACCGCGGTGCTGCGCCACGAGCTGCGTGAGCTGGTACCGGGCCCGGACGCGGCGGCCGTGGCCTCGGCGACCACCACCCTGGCGGAGCTGTTGTCGCGGACGCCGGGCTGGACCCCGCCCTCGCTCGCCGGTGTGCGCATCGTCGCGCAGCCGCACTGCCACCACCACGCGGTGATGGGCTGGTCGACCGACCAGGCCCTCCTGGAGCGGGCCGGGGCGACGGTCGAGGCCGTGCCCGGGTGCTGCGGCATGGCGGGCAACTTCGGCGTCGAGCAGGGGCACTACGAGGTGTCGGTCGCGGTCGCCGAGGCGAACCTGCTGCCCGCGGTCCGGTCGTCCGCCGGCGAGGCCGGTCGCGTGGTACTGGCCGACGGGTTCTCCTGCCGCACGCAGCTCGACGAGCTGGCCCCCGACGCCGAGCCGGTGCACCTCGCCGAGCTGCTGGCGCGCGGCCTCAGCTGATCCCGCTCAGCCGATCCCGCTCAGCTGGCCCCGCTCACCAGTCCTGCCACGGGACGATCGTGCGCAGCGGGGTGCTGAGCAGGACCTCCTCGGACGCGACGGCCTGCTCGCTGAGCTGGGCCTGCAGCTCCGCGGTGGTCTTGTCGATCGCCTCGGTCGTCGGCAGCGGGTCCTGGTCGAGGTAGACGAGCCGGATCCGCAGTGACCCCGGGGCGTCGGGCGTCTCGGTGGCCAGCGGGAGCGACGGGTGCGCCTGGTGGCGGGCGAAGGAGAAGGTCCACGCGCCGGCGACGCCGTCGAGGTCGAGCAGCGCGGGGATCAGGCTGCGGTCCTGCCAGGTGTAGTGCTCGTGGGTGGCGCCGCTGTGGGGCTCGGCGTGCCGCGACAGGGTGAGGTGGAGTCCCCGGTTGGGGCGGTAGGGGATCACCTCGGGGGACACCAGCGCCGACGGGGCGGCGTACCCCTTGACGGGGCGGTAGAACGACAGCAGCCTGCGACGCACGCCCGGGATGAGCGGCCCTCGGCCCCACTGGAACGAGTCCTCGCCCAGGTCGGACCACTCCTGGAGCGAGCGCTCGACCGGGTCGTTGAACCAGTACATCGCGATGTAGTCGGTCGCCTCGTGCTCGGCGATCGCCGCGCCGCCGCGGTAGTCCGTGGGCCGCGCCCAGCGGTCGCCCCAGGCCACTCCGGGGAGGGCGAGGTTCTCGGGGCGGTGGTCGAGCTGGTGCCACTCGTTGTAGGCGCGGTGCTCCTCGGGCCCGGCGCCCTCGAGGGTGACGAAGGAGAAGAAGACGAGGGGGCTGTCATTGAGCGGGCTGGTCACGGCGGGCTCCTGCGCGATGGGGGTAGTGTTCAGAGAACCAAGCAAGCACTTGGTCTACCAGATGAGCGCGGACCGGGAAAGAGGCGTGACGTGAGGATCGGCATCAACAGCCCCGTGGTGGTGCAGCTGCCGGGGGCGTTCTCCCCGTGGGAGGCCGACGCCGGCATCGCCCAGCTCGGTGCGGTCGCCGAGGTCGCGGACACCCTCGGCTACGACTTCCTCACCTGCAGCGAGCACGTGATGGTGCCGGCCGACATCGCGGCTCAGCGCGGCGGCACCTACTGGGACCCGCTCGCGACCTTCGGCTACCTCGCCGCCCGCACCTCACGGATCCGGCTCGCCACCCAGGTGCTCGTCCTCGGCTACCACCACCCGCTCGCCATCGCGAAGCGCTACGGCACCCTCGACCTGGTCAGCGGTGGCCGCCTCGTCCTCGGTCTCGGCGTCGGCTCGTTGGAGGAGGAGTTCGCCCTGCTGGGCGCGCAGTTCGAGGGGCGGGGCGCTCTCGCCGACGACTCGCTGCGGGCGCTCCGCGCCGCGCTGTCGAGCCGGACGCCGTCGTACGACGGGCCCCACTTCTCCTTCTCCGACGTGGTCGTGTCCCCCCATGCGGTCCAGCCGCACGTGCCGTTCTGGATCGGCGGCCGCACGGCCCGCTCGCTGCGCCGCGCCGTCGAGCTGGCCGACGGCTGGGTGCCGTTCGGGCTGGCGCCGGACGAGCTGGCGGGGATGCTGGCGCGGGCCGACGTACCGGCGGGCTTCGAGGTCGTGCTCACGCCGGACATCGCGCTGGACCCGTCCGGAGCCGCCGCTGCCGCGGTCGACGCGCTCGGCGTGCTGGAGGAGGTCGGTGCGACGGCCGCCTCGGTGCGGATCGCGGCCGACTCGGCCGCGCACTACGTCGAGCAGCTGCACGCGCTGGCGGAGCTGCGGGGCTAGATTCCGGGCATGTCCCCTGCCGACGGCATCGATCCCGCCGACGAGGAGGCACTGGTCGAGGCCGGGTGCGAGCTGGCGGAGATGGGCCTGCTCGAGGCCGCGGTGGACTGCTTCCGGATGGCCGCCGAGCTCGGCTCCGCCATCGGGGCCTACAACCTGGGAATCGCGCTCGGCGACCTCGGGCGGTGGCCAGAGGCACTGGACGCGTTCGAGCAGGCCGACGCGGCCGGCGACGAGGACGCGGCGCTGCAGATCGCGTTCGTCCTGCGCGAGCTGGATCGACGCGACGAGGCGCTGGCGACGGCCGAGCGAGCCGCCGCGTCCGGCGATGCGACCGCTGCGGCGGTGGTGGCGTGCTGGCGGTGGTGCACGTCGTGGGACCCGGCGCTCGAGGGCGATCTGCGCGCCGGCGCCGAGCTGTTCTCCTCGGCGCGCGCAGACCTGGCCCAGTTGCTGATCCGGTCCGGGCGCGTCGAGGAGGGCCGGGCGGTGCTGGAGCGCGGGATGCTGCTCGGCGAGGTCGAGAGCATGCTCCCCCTCGGCAATCTGTACGCCGACGTCGTCGGCGACCCGGTCGCGGCCGAGGCGGCGTACCGGGCCGGGGCAGGGCTCGGCGACGCGCACGCCCACCACAACCTCGCGGTCCTGCTCGACGACCGCGGAGACATCGAGGGCGCACTCGAGCACTACCGGCTCGCCGCTGCCGGAGGTGACAGCCTGGCCGAGCGTGCCCTGCGGGAGCTCGAGGAGGAGCTGAGCGACGACGAGTGACGGCCTGGAGCCGGGGCAGCTGCGCTCCCGGCCGACGCCCTCATTGCGGAGTGGCCAGCCATTCCTCGGTCCGCGCGGCGAGCTGGGCCCGCGCCTCCACGTCGGCTGCGGCCGGAGCCGGGTCGAGCCGGCGGGACTTGCGGTAGTACCCCGGCTCCGCAGAGGGGTCGGTGGCGATCCGGACGAGGTGGGCGGCGGACTCCTCGGGCGTCATCAGGGTGCGACGCTCGAGGGGCAGGGCGAGGTTGCGCAGCCGGCGCAGCAGCGGCCGGGTCTCGAGGCCGCGGGCGGCGATGTTCGTCGACACCGCGCCGGGGTGCACGGACAGGGCGCGCAGCCCCTGCTCGCCGTACCGCTCGGCGAGGAGGGCGGCGTGGTGGACCAGCCCCAGCTTCGAGGTGCCGTACGACGCCCACGAGTCGTAGGCGACCGGCCGGCCGAGCAGCTGGTCGGTGGTGCCGCGGTCGTGGAGCTGCGAGACGACGTGCACCACGGTGCCGCCCGCACCGGCGAGGAGCAGCGGCAGCAGCGCCGTCGTCAGGTCGACGGTGCCGAGGTAGTTGGTGCGCCAGTGGACCTCGTGCCCGTCGAGCAGCTGGGGCTCCTTCCACCGCGACCCGAGGTCGAGGTGGATGCCCGCGCTGTTGACCAGCAGGTCGAGGCGGTCGGCCTGCCCGGCGTACGACGTCGCGAAGGCCGCGACCGAGGCCCGGTCGGCGAGGTCCAGGGTGTCGCGGCGGGTGACCGTGACCTCCCAGCCGTCGGCGATGAGCGCGTCGGCGACGGCCCGGCCGATCGAGCGCGGCCCGGCGCCGGTGACGATCGCGCGCCGAGGAGCCGCGGCGCTCACCAGACGACACCGCGGTCGACGACCAGGTTGGCCCCGGTGACCGACGCCGCGGCGTCGGAGGCGAGGTAGAGCAGTGCCTCGGCGACGTCGGAGGGCGGCATGAACCCGGGGATGACCGAGGTGCTGCGGGCGACCAGGTCCCAGTTGGCGTCGGCGGGCAGTCCGGCGGCAGCCGCCTCGACCATCGGCGTCGCGATGCCGCCCGGTGACACGCAGTTGACCCGCACCCCCTTGGTGCCGAGCTCGACGGCGAGCGCGCGCATGCCGAGCAGCAGCGCGGCCTTCGAGGAGCAGTAGGGCGCGTTGTAGGGCTGGCCCATCACCGCGGAGATGGACGCGACCGAGACGACGTTGCCCGTGCTCTCCACCAAGGCGTCGGCGCACGCCTTGGCGAGCATGAGCGGCGCGAGGGCGTTGACGTCGAAGTGCTTGCGCAGCAGGTCGGCGGTGATCGTGCCGACCTCCGCGAACTTCTGGATCCCGGCGACATTGCACAGCACATCCAGCCCCCCGAGGTCGGCGAGGGCACCGGCCACGAAGGCGTCGCGGGCGGCGTCGTCGGACAGGTCGCAGGCGACGACGCCGTCGGCGGCCACGACGTCGGTCGCGACGACGGTCGCACCCTCGGCCCGGAACAGCTCGGCGACGACCCGCCCGAGACCACCGGCAGCGCCGGTGACGATGACCCGGCGGCCGGTGAAGCGCTGGGCGCGGGAAACGGGCTGGTCGGTCATGGGTCCTCCTGGTGATCGGTGGCGAAGGCGCCGGGGATCACTGTAGAACCTGTTCTAGTTCACCGTCCTGCCGTCCGCGGCGCGAGTCGGCGCCCGGACGCACCAGCTCGCAAGGATTTCCGCTTCCACTAGCCTGAGGCCGTGCTTTCGTCGGCCAGACTCGCTGTGATCGCGCAGATCGCCGTGCACGGTTCGATCGCCGGCGCTGCCGAGGCTCTGCACCTCACCCCCTCCGCGGTCTCCCATCAGCTCTCCCGGTTCGAGAAGGAGATCGGTGTCGCGCTGGTCGAACGCGGACCACGGAGCCTGCGCCTGACGGACGCGGGACGTCGCATGGCGGAGCACGCGGAGTCGATCGCGTCGCTGATGCGTGAGGCCCAGGAGGAGGTGACCGCACTGGGGCAGGGGCGCGCCGGCCGTCTCCGGATCGGCTTCTTCTCCTCGGGCGGGATCCGGATGGTGCCACTGGCACTGTCCCGGTTCGTCGCGGCCCATCCGCAGGCGGAGCTGGGACTGCTTCCGGGCCAGACCCACGAGCTGCTGCCGCTCCTGGAGCAGGGCTCGCTGGACGTGGCGGTCGTCTTCGACCACTCGGTCATGCCCTACCCGGTCCCGCCGAACCTGGAGGTCACCGGCTTGCTGTCGGACCCCCAGCGCGTCGTCATGCCTGCCCGGCACCCGAAGGCGCAGCGCGGCACCGTCGCGCTCAGCGACCTCGCGGACGTACCGTGGATCGCCACCCACGGCATCCCCCCGACGCCTCCCGTGCTGGAGAAGCTGTGCCGCGACGCGGGGTTCGTGCCCGAGGTGCGTTGCCGGACCGATCACTACGACGTGATCCTCGGGCTCGTCCGAGCCGGCCTCGGCGTTGCGCTGGTTCCGGTGCTCGGCATTCCGCGAAACCTCGAGCCCGGCCTGGCCCTGGCCCAGATCGACGGCGCCAACGTCGTGCGGCGCATCAGCATGGTCACCCGCCCGGGCAACCCCAACCCCCTCGTGCCCGAGTTCGGCCGGGCACTCGAGTCGGCAGCCGCCACGGTCCAAGCGGAGCTGAACGGCCGGACGGGTACCTCGACCGGCGAATGACGACAGTGCGTCACCGACCGGGACGAGCCACCCCCGTGGCGAGCGCGAGGAGGTCGGCGCCGAGCTCCCGGAACGCCGATCCGGCCCGCGCGTGGTTGACGCCGTCATCGCGGCTCCATCGAGCGACGACCGCGTAGGCGAGGTCCACGACGCCGCCGAGGACGAGACCGACGTCGGCGAGCACACCGGTGTCGGTTCCCGTCTTGTTGATCACCTCGAGCCCTGGGGGCGCGGCCGCGAAGGCGTCGGGCACCCATGCCCGGTCCTGGTTGTGGCGCATCCACCCCAGCAGGACCGAACGCGCCTGCGGCGTGATCCCGGACCCGGCTCCCAGCGACGCCATCATCCGGCACAGCCCTTCCGCCGTCCCGACCGCGAAGGCAGGGGGGCACGTGGCGTCCCTGTGGTCGCGGACGACGTCGAGCACGGCGACGTCCGGGACGCCGCAGCGGGCGAGGTGCTCGCCGACGGCCGCGATCCCGAGACGCCGGATGATCATGTTGGTGGCGACGTTGTCGCTGACGCCCGCGGTGAGGATCGCGAGGTCGGTCAGGCTCAGGCTCGACACGGACATGGCCTGCAGCAGTCCGGTCCCACCCACGCGGTGGGTGTGCGGCACGGGCAGCGACTCGGTCGGATCCAGCTCTCCCCGGTCGAAGGCCGTGGCCAGGGCGGCGAGCACGGCGACCTTCCCCGTGCTCGCGACCGGCCCGACGCTGCCCGGCCCCGACACCTCGGGCACCTGCCTGCCGGCGCCGAGGGCGACCCAGGCGGAGGAGACCTCGAGGCCCGCTCCGGACATCCCCACGCTCATCCGGGCGTTCCCACGGGCTCGTGCTGGACCCGCAGTGGGCGCCCCGGGGAGGCGCCGGTCGGCGAGCCGTCGGCGATCACCCTTTGTCCGTTCACGAAGACGTGGTGGATGCCGCGAGGGGCGTCGAGAGGCGTCGCGAAGGTCGCGCGGTCGAGGACCTCTGCCGGGTCGAACAGGACGAGATCGGCATGGGCACCCTCGGCAATGACACCGCGCCCGCGCAGTCCGAACCGACGCGCCGGCAGAGCGGTCATCCGCGACACCGCATCCGCAAGGGTGAGCAGGCCGGCGTCGCGGCTGTACCTGCCGAGCACGCGGGCGAACGATCCCGCCCAGCGCGGGTGCGGTCGCCCGCTGTGGGGAACCCCGTCCGACCCGATCATGGTCCCAGGATGACTGAGCACCCGCCGTACGTCGTCCTCGGCCATGGACCGGCTGATGATGGTGACCTGGGCCTGCTCGGCGAGGAGCAGGTCGGCGGCGTAGTCGACCGGGTCGACTCCTGCTGCCTGCGCCAGCCCTGCGATCGACCGGCCCTCCGCTTCGCTGCGCCCCGGCGCCGTGGCGACCTCGATGAGGTCCCAACCACCATTGCCCACGGTGTTCTCCCAGCCCTCCTCACCCACGGCGATGGACCTGCGCACGGCGTCCCTCACCTCTGCTCCCGATCTCAGTCGCTCCAGGAGGGCGGGGATCCCCCCCGCCGTCGCCCAGGGCGGGAACATGGCGTGCAGGTGGGTGCTGCTGGCCGTGTAGGGATAGACGTCGCAGGTCAGGTCGACGCCCGACGCCCGGGCCGCGTCCATCGTCGCGAGGGTGGAGACCGTCCGCCCATGCCCTTGGGTGCCCGCTGTCTTGTGGTGGGAGACGTGCAACGCCACCCCTGATGCCCGCGCGACGTCGATGGCCTCGTCGAGGGCTGCCTCGACGTTGCTCATCTCGTCACGCAAGTGGGTCACGTACGGGCGGCCATGCGCGGCCGCCACCCGTGCGAGGGCGACGAGCTCGTCGGTGTCGGCGAAGGTTCCGGGTGGGTAGATGAGGCCGGACGACAGGCCCGCGGCGCCAGCGCGCAGTGCGGCCCCGAGCAAGGAGCACATCTGGTCGAGCTGCGCCGGCGTCGGACGGCAGTCGCCGAAGCCGAGGACGGCACCGCGGAGCGTGGAGTGTCCGACGAGGCTGACGATGTTGGTCTTGCGGTCGACTCCCATCTGGAGGCGTTCGAAGTCCTCGGCGCCCTCGACGCTGTGGGCGTCGTCCCCGAAGAGCGTCCGGATGAACGACTCCATCGCCACCGCGTCGGTGCCGGGCTGCGCGGGCGGGAACAGGGAGCTTCCGCAGTTGCCCGCGATCTCGACCGTGACCCCTTGGCGCACGGGTGCCAGCGACAGCTCGGGATCCGCGTCGGGCATCAGGGCGAGCGCGTCGGAGTGGGTGTGCACGTCGATGAAGCCGGGGGCCAGCGCGAGCCCGGCGCCGTCGAGCGTCGGCACGCCGGAAGGCACGGCCGTGCGGTCGCTCACCAGGCGGATCCGACCGTCGACGACGAGGACGTCGAGCCGGCTGGGCTCGGCACCGCTGCCGTCGTAGACCTCCGCACCGCGGATGAGGATGGAGGAGCTTGCCTTCATGCGACGCGCGACAGGAACGACCGGGTGCGGGGGTGCTGGGGGTCGTTGAGGATGTCCGACGGGGAGCCCTCCTCCACGATCACGCCCCCGTCCATGAAGACGACGCGGTCCGCGACCTCCCGGGCGAAGTCCATCTCGTGGGTGACGACGACCATGGTCATGCCGGACAACGCCAAGTCCCGCATCACGCCGAGGACCTCGCCGACCAGCTCGGGATCGAGCGCGCTGGTCGGCTCGTCGAACAGCATCAGCTTGGGATCCATCGCTAGGGCGCGCGCGATCGCGACGCGCTGTTGCTGACCGCCCGACAGCTGCGACGGATAGGCGTTCTCGCGCCCGGACAGGCCCACCTTGGCCAACAACTCCGAACCGCGGGCTCGTGCTTCCTTGTCAGGGGTGCCCAGCACGACCTTGGGCCCCTCCATCACGTTCTCGATGGCGGTGCGGTGCGGGAAGAGGTGGAAGCGCTGGAACACCATGCCGATCGCCTGGCGTTGACGGCGCAGCTCGTCGTACGTGCTCTCGACGAGGCGGCCCTTGCTGCCCTCGCGGTAGCCCACGAGCTGTCCGTCGACGAGCACTCGGCCGGAGTCGATGGACTCGAGTCGGTTCAGACACCGCAGCAGCGTCGTCTTGCCACTCCCGGACGGACCGATGATGCACACGACCTCACCTCGGCCGACGGACAGGTTGACGCCACGCAGGACGTCGACAGGCCCGAACGCCTTCCGGACGGATCGTGCTTCGACCATCGGGACGAGGTGGTCAGGCATCGTGGGCTCCCATCGCCGGATTGCCGGTCAGGTTGTGTCGGACGCGGCGCGACAGTCGTTGTGGACTGTGCACTCCCCGTGAGTAGTGCCGCTCGATGTAGTGCTGCCCCACGGAGGCGATCGTCGTGAGCAGGAGGTACCAGATGGAGGCGACGACCAGCATCGAGATGACCTCGAAGTTGCCCAGGTAGATGCGGCTCACGGTGGTGAGCAGGTCGGCGCCCGCGATGACGGAGACCAGCGAGGTGGTCTTCAGCATCGAGATGAACTGGTTGCCTGTCGGCGGGATGATGATCCGCATGGCTTGCGGGAGGATGATCCGCGTGAGGACCTTCCTGCGCGACATTCCCAGGGATTCGGCCGCCTCACGCTGGCCGTGGTCGACCGACATGATGCCGGCGCGGACGATCTGCGCCATGTAGGCGCCTTCGTTGATCGCCAGGCCCAGCAGCCCTGCGACGAAGGGCGTGATGACCGCGGATGCCTCGACGCTGAAGAGCTTCGGTCCGCCGAACGGGACCCCGAGCTCGAGGCGAGGGAACAGCAGCCCCAGGTTGAACCAGAAGAGCAGCTGGACGAGGACGGGAGTGCCGCGGAAGAACCACGTGTAGGCCCCAGCCAGCGACCGCAGGAGCGGGTTCGCCGACATCTGCATCACCGCTACGCCGACGCCGATCGGCACTCCGATCGCCATCGAGAGGACGGTCAGCTCGATCGTCACCCACAGCCCGTGGAGGACCCGGTCGTCGAACTGGTGGTCGACGATCACGTCCCAGTGGATGTTGGGGTTCACGATGACGGCATACGCCAGCCATCCGGCGACCAGGATCGCGGAGAGCGTGCCCAGGATGCGTCCGACCGCCAGCGGCCGGTGGGGATCGAGTGGGAGGACGGGAGGCTCCTCGGGCAACGCGGAGTCGCGCTGCTCCGCGGTGTGCGCGGATGTCACGTCGGTCAGCTCCCCGCGTTGATCTTCGCGGTCTCCACAGCGGAGCCGGCGACGCCGTACTTCTCGAGCAGCTCCCGGTACTTGCCGTTGCTGATGAGCTCCGTCAGCGCCGCCTGGACCGCCTGGGTGAGGGCGGTGTCCTTCTTGTCGATGGCGATTCCCCACGGGCCCGCGCCGTACTGGCCCTCGAGGACGTCGTACTTTCCGGACTCCTCGGCCAACAAGACGGCGACCGGGTAGTCGACCATGGTCGCGACCGACCGGCCGGTGTCCAGCTGGAGAAGACCGGTCGGAGCGTCCTCGGACTCGGAGATCGACATCTTGTCCGTGCACTTGCTGTCGTTGTAGTCGGTCAGGATCGCGAGGTTCGAGGAACCCTTCGCCCCCACGATCTTCTTGCCGCACAGATCGGCGATGTCCTCGATGCCGTCGGGGTTGCCCTTGTTGACCATGATCGCGCCACCGGCGTTGAAGTAGTCGACGAAGTTGACAGCCTGGCGCCGCTCCTCCGTGTCGCTCATCGACGACATCGCGAGGTCCCACTGGTTGGACTGCAGGCCCGGGATCAGGCCGGGGAAGGCGGCGTTGGTGATCTCGAACTCCAGGCCCAGCTGTTCGGCGATGAGCTCGCCCAGCTCCGGGTCGACGCCGATGAGCTCCGTGCTGCTCCCCTCCGCGTACATCTCCATCGGCGGGTAGCCCTCCGCCGTCGCGACCTTGAGCACGCCGCTCTTCTTGAGGTCCGCAGGCAGCAGGTCCCTGGCGGACTTGCCGCCGTTGGACGAGGTGTCGACCGGATCGGGCGAGGCGGAGCCGGTGGAGCGGCCGCAGGCCGCCGTGGTGGCCAGGGTCGTGAGCACGACCATCGAAACGATGCCCCTGCTGATGCGTCGCGTGCTGATCGAGCGTGCCATGGCGGCCTCCGGAGTCTCGGCCGGCGGACTCTCCGGCGGCGGATGTGATTCGCTGCAGCGTCGCAGCAGCCACGAGCGCCGTCCATGCGCACCAACGGATTCGATGGTGAGCATCGAGGTGATTCACACTCGGCGCCGGCACCCCGGGGGCACCGCCTGCCTTGCCGGGGGTCAGCGTCGAAAACTGTCAGCGTCAGCACCCGACCACCGCGTCACCGTTCGTCGGAGAATCTGGCCATGCTCGCCATCCCCCCACGTCTGCTCCCCAGCACCGCCCACGCGTCCGACCGCGGAATGACCGTCGGAGGCGTTCCCCTCCTCGACCTCGCGGACCAGTACGGAACCCCCCTGTTCGTCTACGACGTCGCGCACGTCAAGGAGCGGTGCCGGGAGCTGGCGCAGGCCTTCGGCGCCGAACACGTCTCGTACGCGTCCAAGGCGTTCACCTGTCCCGCCATGGTGTCCGTGGTCGCCTCCGAGGGGATCGGGATCGATGTCGCCAGCGCAGGCGAGCTCGCCGTTGCCCTCAGGAGCGGGATCGCAGCGGACCGCATCGTGCTCCACGGGAACAACAAGTCGCAGGCCGAGCTCGCCCGGGCCATGGACCTCGGCGTGCGGGCGATCGTGGTCGACTCGCACGACGAGCTCGACCGCATCGAGCTCCTGGCAGCATCGGGCCACGCTGTCCCGGCCGTCATGATCAGGGTCACCCCGGGCGTCAGCGCGGGCGCGACGAGCGCGATCCGAACGGCGGAGGAAGACTCGAAGTTCGGGTTCTCGATCCGTTCGGGCGAGGCTGCAGCGGCCGTCCGCCGCGCGATCCGGTCATCAGCGATGCGCTGGCTCGGCGTGCACGCGCACCTCGGCTCCCAGATCTTCGACGTGGAGGCACTGCGGCAGGGAGCAGCGCTCACCGCAGGGTTCGCGGTCCAGCACGACGCCGAGACACTCTCGCTCGGCGGCGGCGTGGGGGTCCCCTACACGGCCAGCATGCCCGCCGGCCCCTCCGTCGACGCATGGGCCGCGCTGCTGCGCGCGGCGGCAGCGGAGGCAGGATGGCACCGTCCGATCGAGGTCGAGCCCGGACGGCTGGTGGCCGCCCAGGCCGGCCTGACGCTCTACACCGTCGGGACGCTCAAGGAGGTGCCCGGTGTCCGCACCTACGCAGCCGTCGACGGGGGCTTCGCGGACAACCTGCGCCCTGCACTCTACGGAGCGTCGTACGAAGCCTTCCTGCCGCGCAGTCCCGGTGTCCCGAGGGACCGTTCGGTCCGACTGGTGGGGAAGCACTGCGAGAGCGGCGACGTCCTGATCCCCGATGCTGCTGTGCCACGCGACATCCAGGTCGGGGACGTGCTCGCCGTTCCGGTGACCGGAGCGTACGGGTACTCGATGGCCAGTGCCTACAACCTGCTCGGCCGCCCGCCGGTCGTCTTCGTGGAGGACGGGAAGGCTCGCGAGGTGCTTCGTCGCGAGACACCCGACGACTGGCTCACCGTCCACACGAACCTGGCGGAGCCGGCGACACTGGGATGACCGCTCCGGGCTTCGTGCGACGTCTTCCAGCCGGACGTCACCCGTGCACGATGCGGTGCAGCTCTCCCATCCGGGTGTCGAGCTCGTGGGCCACCCGCGCGGCGGCGGAGAGCTCCTCGAGGAGCTCGGCCGGGACGTGCTTGGCGTACTTGTAGTAGATCTTGTGCTCGACGCTGGCCCAGAAGTCCATCGCCACCGTGCGGATCTGGATCTCGATCGGCACGGCGCGCGTCGTGTCGGACAGGAAGACGGGGATCTCGACGATCGCGTGCACGCTGCGGTAGCCGTTGGGCTTGGGCAGTGCGACGTAGTCCTTGACCTCGCGGACGGTGACGTCGGGCTGCGAGGTGAGCATCTCGAGCACGCGGTAGATGTCGCCGATGAAGCTGCACACGATCCGGACGCCGGCGATGTCGCGGATCTGCTTGCCGATCGCATCGAGCTCGAGCGGGCAGCCGATCCGCTCGGCCTTCGCGCGCAGGCTGTCGATGGTCTTGATCCGCGAGTTGACGTGCTCGATCGGGTTGGCCCCCTCACGGAAGGCCAGCTCCTCGCGCAGGATGTTGATCTTGGTCAGGATCTCGTCGAGGCCGAACTTGTAGTTCAGGTGGAACAGGCGCAGTTCGCGCAGGAAGGCCGACTGCTCCTCGGGGACGATGACGCTCACGCGTCGAGTGTGCCGCACGCCCGGGAGGGCTCCCGCGCTGCTCGAGTCATTCGTTAGGGTCCACCCATGCGGAGGGGCCCGTTCTCCCTGGCCTTCGACCAGGCGCTCTTGGACCGGGCGATGAGCTTGAGTGCGCTGCACCGCGTGCTCAGCGCGCGCGGTGCCCGCGTCAGCCTGGCGACCCTGAGCTACTGGCGCTCCGGGCGGCGCGAGCCCGAGCAGGAGCGCTCGCTGCACGCGCTCACCCAGGTGGAGGAGATCCTGGGCCTGGAGCCGGGCGCCCTGGAGGCGCTGATCGAGGGACGCCGGCGCCGGGTCGCACCCGACCTGCTCTCCGACCTGAGCGACGACGCCGACCGGATCCAGGTGCTCCTCGGCGAGCTCGGCTTCCTCTCCCCCTCCGACCGGCTTGTCGACCGGGAGGTGACGCTGAAGTACGTGATCGGCCCGGACCGCTCACCGGTCCGGATGACCTACATCGTCGTCGTCGAGTCGGTCCACGTGAACGCCGACCGTCGGGCCTTCATCCTGCGGGTGCGCCCCGGCGCACTGACGCCCGGCGTGACCTCGCTCGGCGGGTTCCAGCTGGGCGAGATCGTCCACGACGAGGAGCGCGGCATCGTCGTCGGCGAGATGGTCCTGGACCGGCCGCTGAGCCCCGGCGAGACCACCCTGCTCGAGCAGGAGGTCGTCTACCGCACGCCCGATCCCGAGGACAACAGCTACTTCTACTGGGCCGTGCGCAAGATGCGATCGATCAGCCTGTGGATCCGCTTCGACCCCGACGACATGCCGACGCACTGCGAGTACTACACGATCGTCGACGGCCGTGAGGAGGTCGTCGAGCTGGAGACCTTCGGGACCAGCGTGAGCCGCACGGTCACGTCGTTCGGCCCCGGGACGCTCGGCATCCGCTGGAGCTGGGACTGAGCCCAGCTCCAGCGGAGGCGGGGATCAGCTGACGGCGTCGAGGGCGTCGACCATGCCCTCACCGTAGTAGCTGTTGTCGGCGTCGGTGCCGACGCACGGCGCACCGAACGGGATCGTCGGCAGCGGCGGCGTCTCCTGGACCGTGCAGGCGTGGTCGTCGGCGTCGGCGCGCAGCTTGGCGATCATCTGGGCCGGCGTGAGGTCGGGGTGGGCCGACTTCATCAGGGCGAGGACGCCGGCGACGTGCGGCGAGGCCATCGACGTACCGGACTTCAGACCGTAGCCGTTGTCGGCGACGACGGTCGACAGGATGCGCCGCCCCGGGGCGGCGACGTCGATGATGCCCAGGCCACGGTTCGAGAAGTACGACACGATGTCGTCGCGGTGGCTGGCCGAGACGGTGACGACGCCGTCGAGCTCGGTCGGGATGTCCTGGCATCCGCTGTTGAGCGTGCGGGTCACCGGGGTGCCGTCGTCGGGGCTGCCCTCGTCGAGGAAGGACGACTTGTCGGCCAGGTCGTGCGCCGAGTTGCCCGCGGCCGCGGCGTGGACGACGCCCTGGTCGGTCGACCAGGCGACCGCACGGCGCACGGCCTCCTTGGCGGCGTACTGGTCGGGCTGGTCCTCACAGTAGAACTCGAACGGGTCGACGTAGTAGCTGTTGTTGGTCACGTCCATGCCGTGCATGCCGGCCCAGACGAAGCCGCACACGGCGTACTCCGGGTAGATGAACCCGTCGTCGTTGACGACCTTGACCGCCGCCATCCGCACGCCGGGCGCGACGCCGACGATGCCGGTGCCGTTGCGTGCGGCGCCGATGGTGCCCGCGACGTGGGTGCCGTGGTCGCTGGTGGTCGGGTACCAGCCGGTCGCGGAGGTGTCCGGGCGGCCGGCGTCGGAGCAGTTGACCGAGTCGGCGACGTCGATGTTGGCGGCGAGGTCCGGGTGGTCGGGGTCGATGCCGGAGTCGAGCACACCCACGACGACGTCACGGGAGCCGTCGGTGATCGCGTGCGCCTGGTCGGCCTTGATCACCTGCATGTCCCACTGCTCCGCCTCGCGCGGGTCGGCGGCGGTGGTGGTGCTCTCGGTGTCGTCACGCTGCGGCGACTGCTGGGCCTTGCGGACCTGACCCTTGCCCGGCCCCCACGGCGACTGGACGCCGGCCGGGGTGCCCTCGGACACCGGCACGCTGCGGGTCGCGCCGACCGACTCGAGCGCGTTGCCGGCGAACGCCCTGACGTCCGTGCGGAAGGAGGCCCTGTCGCTGTGGGCGACGACCACCCCGATCTGCGGCCAGGTCTGGACGACGACGCCGCCCGCCCTGGCGACCGCGCGCTCGAGCAGGCGGGTCTGGCCCGGGTTGGCCCGCTTCGCGTTGAGGAGGTACGCCGACACGGATCCGTCGGCGGTGCTGATCGGCACCGGGGTCGACGGGGGCTCGTCGCCGGCCGCGGGAGCGGCGCTGGCGCCGGACCCGGTCACGGAGAGGCCGGCCAGGGTGAGGCCGGTCGCGACCGTGAGAACGGCGGTACGGAACCGCCGGTTGTGCTGAGGCATGGATCAACCTTTCCGAGAGGAAGGGCGCGGATGTGCGCCGGGCCACATCCTGTCCTCCCGGAGCACTGCTTGGCGAGAGGATCGGCGGCCGAGTTTCCGCACGACCGGAGCTGTTGCACTGTGGCGACTCGTCGGCCCGCACCCGGGTACCGCAGCCGGACCGGACCGCGCACGAGGAGCGACCTGCATGGGACGACCCACCGACCCGCTGGTGGCCGCCGTGGCCGCGGGCGGCTACATGGCGCTCTGCCGCCGGCACCGGGACCGGCCCCGGCGGGTCGAGGCCCGGGCGTTCCGGGCGGTCAACGATGCACCGGACCGGCGGTGGCTGCGGCTGCCGCAGCAGCTCGGGACACCCTGGGCGTTGCCGGCGACCGCTGCCGTGCTGGCCGCCCGGGGGCGCCGGGCGTGGGCAGCCGCGGCCCTGGTCGCGCTGCCGGTGGAGAAGGGTGCCGAGGTCGCCACGAAGAAGGTCCTCCGCCGGCCGCGGCCGGTCGCCGTCGTCGCGACCGTGCTGCGCGACGACGCCCCGACCGAGGGTCCTGCCCAGCCGTCGGGCCACGCGGCGATCGCGGCAGCGGCGGCGTACCTCCTGGCGCGCGGCACCGGATCGCGCACGCTCGGCACCGCCGGGGCGCTGGGCACCGTGCTGACGTCGTACGTGCGGGTGCACCAGGGCGCGCACTGGCCCGGGGACGTGGCGGCGGGCGCGGCACTGGGCGTCGCGGTCGGCGCGGGGCTCGCGACCGTGGTCGACGCCGGTGGCCCGCGACGACCTGAGATCGGCTAGAGGAGGAGCAGGCGCTCCTCGAGCTTCGCGGCGACCCTCGTGCCGAGCAGCTCGAGGCCGCCCTTGACGACCGGGGCGGCGAGCTTGCCGACGCCGTGCGGCGTGATCGTGGAGCGGTAGCTCACGGTCGTCTCTCCGTCCGCCTCCTCGAAGCGGATGGTGTCGCGCAGGTCGACACCCGTGGCCCACCCCGTCAGCTCGAACAGCTGGTGCGGCACGCACGCGACGACCTGGTACTCCACCTCGGTGTCGTGCCCGAGGAAGGTGGAGATGTTGCGGTACGTCGTACCGACGCCGCCGTCGCCCGACGTGCGCACCGTCGTGACGGTGGGCGGGTCCCACTCCTCGGTGGTGGTGAAGTCGGTCAGGTAGTCCCAGACCTTCTCGAGGGGACGGGCCACGGTGACGACACGCTCGACGCTCGGCATGGGTGCAGCGGTACCCCGGCGGCGTCGCGGCAGCCGGTCCGGGCCGATCAGAGCGACCGGAGCTGCTCCGCGAGCGTCGCGAGGTCCTGGTCGGTGCGGACGACGACGATCGCCCCGGGCCCGGCCGGCGGGGTCGCGGGCGGTGCGAAGAGAGCGTTGACCTGTGCCATCGCCTCGTCGATCTCCACGTGCGGGTCCTCGCACTCCTCGCGCAGCCAGCGGCGCAGCACCCGGTTGTGGGCGGCGACGACGGCGGCCGCCATCAGCTCGCCCCGGCGCTCGGACTCCTCGGTGCCGTCGCCCCAGGCGCTGATGTACTGCCGGAACAGCTGCTGGTAGCGCGAGCCACTGATCAGCTCGCGCTCGCGCAGGGCCGGGACGGTGGAGGTCAGCTGGTAGCGGCGCCGGGCCAGCGGGCCTTCGGCGATGTAGTGGAAGAGCACGACCCGCACGGCGTCGGAGACCGCGAGGATGGCGCTCTTCTGGGTGGAGGCGGCGAGCCGCTCCTCGACCGCGGCGAGGATCGCGTCGTGGTCGGGGAAGATCACCATCTCCTTCGACCCGAAGAGCCGGAAGAAGGAGCTGCGGCTCACGCCCGCGGCGGCGGCGATGTCGTCGACGCTGGTGGCGTCGTACCCGAACTCGTTGAACAGCCGGAAGGCGGCGTCGACGATCGCCGCGGCAGCGGTCCGGCCGCGCCGGTCGTCCTCACGCGATTGCGTCACACCCCACCCCCCTTGTGAACTCCAGTATCAATGGATGATACTCAGTTTCATGACCGAGATCGACCTGCACACGACGGCGGGCAAGCTGGCGGACCTCGACCGCCGCACCGACGAGGCCGTGCACGCTCCCGCCGCCAAGGCGCAGGAGAAGCAGCACGCCAAGGGACGCAAGACCGCCCGCGAGCGCATCGAGCTGCTCTTCGACGAGGGCTCCTTCGTCGAGCTCGACGAGTTCGCCCGCCACCGCTCCACGGCCTTCGGCCTCGAGAAGACCCGCCCGTACGGCGACGGCGTCATCACCGGCTACGGCACGGTCGACGGTCGCCAGGTGTGCGTGTTCTCCCAGGACTTCACCGTCTTCGGCGGCTCGCTCGGCGAGGTCTACGGCGAGAAGATCACCAAGGTCATGGACCTCGCGATCAAGTCCGGCTGCCCGATCATCGGCATCAACGAGGGCGCCGGCGCCCGCATCCAGGAGGGCGTCGTCTCGCTCGGCCTGTACGGCGAGATCTTCAAGCGCAACGTGCACGCCTCCGGCGTCATCCCGCAGATCTCGATGATCATGGGCAACTGCGCGGGCGGCCACGTCTACTCCCCCGCGGTCACCGACTTCACGATCATGGTCGACCAGACCTCGGCGATGTTCATCACCGGCCCCGACGTGATCAAGACCGTCACCGGCGAGGACGTCTCGATGGAGGACCTCGGCGGCGCCCGGGCCCACAACACCAAGTCGGGCAACGCGCACTACATGGCCTCCGACGAGGAGGACGCCTTCGAGTACGTCAAGGCGCTGCTGGCCTTCCTGCCGCAGAACAACCTCGACGAGGCGCCGGCCTACGACGAGGCGGCCGACCTCGAGCCGACGGCCGAGGACATCGCCCTCGACACGCTGATCCCCGACTCCCCGAACCAGCCCTACGACATGCACGACGTCATCACGACGATCGTCGACGACGGCGACTTCCTCGAGGTGCAGCCGCTGTTCGCGCCCAACATCATCGTCGGCTACGGCCGGGTCGAGGGCCGCTCGGTCGGAGTCGTCGCCAACCAGCCGATGCAGTTCGCCGGCACGCTCGACATCGACGCGTCCGAGAAGGCCGCCCGGTTCGTGCGGTTCTGCGACGCCTTCAACATCCCGGTGCTGACCTTCGTCGACGTCCCCGGCTTCCTGCCCGGCGTCGACCAGGAGCACCTCGGCATCATCCGCCGTGGCGCCAAGCTGATCTACGCCTACGCCGAGGCGACCGTCCCGCTGGTCACGATCATCACCCGCAAGGCCTACGGCGGCGCGTACGACGTCATGGGGTCCAAGCACCTCGGCGCCGACATCAACCTGTCGTGGCCGACCGGCCAGATCGCGGTGATGGGCGCGCAGGGCGCGGCGAACATCGTGCACCGCCGTACCCTCGCCGAGCTCGAGGCCGCGGGCGGTGACGTCGAGGCGAAGCGCGCCGAGCTGATCGACGAGTACGAGACCACGCTGGCCAACCCGTACATCGCGGCCGAGCGCGGCTACATCGACGGCGTCATCAAGCCGTCGGACACCCGCGCCGAGGTGGTCAAGGCGCTGCGCCTGCTGCGCAACAAGCGCGAGGTGCTGCCGCCCAAGAAGCACGGGAACATCCCGCTGTGACCGCCGTCGAGACCGTGACCGAGCAGGAGACCGTGGCGCCCGCCGCGCCCCTGCTGCGCGTCGTCACCCCGGGCACCACGCCGGAGGAGGTCGCCGCGATCGTCGCCGTGCTCTCCGCCCTCGGCGGTGGCGCCACGGCGCCCGAGGCACCACGCTCGGAGTGGACCAACCCGGCCCGCCGCCTGCGTCGTACCGCCAGCTCCCACCCGAACCCCGGACGCGGCGCCTGGCGCGCCAGCGCCCTGCCCCGCTGAACTGGAAGGCCACACCATGTCGTTGAAGAAGGTCCTGATCGCCAACCGCGGCGAGATCGCGGTGCGTGTCATCCGTGCCGCCAAGGACGCGGGTATCGGTTCGGTCGCTGTGTACGCCGAGCCGGACGCCAACGCGCTGTTCGTGCGCCTGGCCGACGAGGCCTACTCCCTGGGCGGCGCGACCCCCGCGGAGACGTACCTCGACATCGCCAAGATCATCGACGTCGCGAAGCAGTCGGGCGCCGACTCGGTCCACCCGGGCTACGGCTTCCTCGCCGAGAACGCCGCGTTCGCGCAGGCCGTGCTCGACGCGGGCCTGATCTGGATCGGCCCCTCCCCCGAGGCGATCGACGGCCTGGGCGACAAGGCGAAGGCGAAGCAGATCGCCCTCGCCGCCGGCGCCCCGCTGGCCCCCGGCCTCAAGGACCCGGTCGAGTCGGCCGACGAGATCGTCGCGTTCGCCAAGGAGCACGGCCTCCCGGTCGCCATCAAGGCGGTCTTCGGCGGTGGCGGTCGCGGCCTCAAGGTCGCCCGCACCCTCGAGGAGATCCCCGAGCTGTTCGAGTCCGCGACCCGCGAGGCGATCGGCGCGTTCGGTCGCGGCGAGTGCCTGGTCGAGAAGTTCCTCGACAAGCCGCGCCACGTCGAGACCCAGTGCCTGGCCGACTCGCACGGCAACGTCGTGGTCGTCTCGACCCGCGACTGCTCGCTGCAGCGCCGTCACCAGAAGCTGGTCGAGGAGGCGCCCGCCCCGTTCCTCACCGACGAGCAGAACGCGCGCCTCTACGAGTCGTCGAAGGCGATCCTGCGCGAGGCCAACTATGTCGGCGCCGGCACCTGCGAGTTCCTCGTCGCCGCGGACGGCACCATCTCCTTCCTCGAGGTCAACACCCGGCTCCAGGTCGAGCACTGCGTGTCCGAGGAGGTCACCGGCATCGACCTGGTCCGCGAGATGTTCCGCATCGCGGCGGGCGAGGAGCTCGGCTACGGCGACCCGGAGATCCGCGGCCACTCGATCGAGTACCGCATCAACGCCGAGGACGGCGGCAACAACTTCATGCCGGCTCCCGGCACGCTGACCGCCTGGAACCCGCCGCAGGGCCCGGGCGTCCGGGTCGACGGCGGCTACGAGGTCGGCGAGACCGTTCCCGGCGCCTTCGACTCGCTGATCGCCAAGCTGATCATCACCGGCTCCAGCCGCACCCAGGCGATCGAGCGCTCGCGCCGGGCGCTGGCGGAGTTCGAGGTCGACGGCATGCCGACCGCGATCACCTTCCACGAGGTCATCGTCAACGACCCCGCGTGGGTCGGCGCCTCGAACCCGTCGGGCGAGGGCTCCTTCGACGTCTACACGACCTGGATCGAGACCGACTTCGACAACCAGATCACGCCGTACGGCGGCGTGGCCGGCGAGGCGGAGGAGGCCGGCGAGAAGCAGAAGGTCGTCGTCGAGGTCGGCGGCAAGCGGATCGAGGTCGTCCTCCCGGCCGGCCTGGGCGGTCTCGGTGGCGGCGCTGCCGCCGGTGGCGCCAAGAAGCCGAAGCGCGCCGGCGGCAAGAAGGCCGGTGCCGCGGCGTCGGGCGACTCGGTCGCCTCGCCGATGCAGGGCACGATCGTCAAGGTCGCGGTCGAGGAGGGCCAGGCGGTCGAGGAGGGCGACGTCGTCGTCGTGCTCGAGGCGATGAAGATGGAGCAGCCGCTCAAGGCCCACAAGGCCGGCACCATCACCGGCCTGTCGGCCGAGGTCGGCGCCACCATCGGCAACGGCGAGGTCGTCTGCGAGATCGTGGACGCCAGCGCCTGAGCTTGCGAAGGCGCTGAAGGCGTCAGCAGGTCGAGGAGCGCCGGTGAGCTCGCGCCGCGAAGCAAGCGAGGTCCCGGCGCGTCACGAGACCAGGTGAGGTGATGCCGGAGCTGTCCGTGGGCAGTTCCGGCATCACCTCGCGGCGTCTCGTGACGCAGCCAAGTCGGATCCACCTACGGACGGTTGGCCGATGGCCTCCTCGACGACCGGTGCCCTCGCCGTGACGACGACCACGGAGAGGACGGCGGCGAGGGCACACAGAGCGGCGCCGCCCCACCAGGCCCAGGTGTAGGTGCCGAGCTGGTCGCGGATCACGCCGGCGCCGAGAGCCGCCACGGCCGCGCCGAGCTGGTGGGAGGCGAAGACCCAGCCGAAGACGATGGTGCCGCGCTCGCCGAACACCTCGCGGCACAGGGCGGCCGTGGGTGGGACGGTCGCGACCCAGTCGAGGCCGTAGACCACGATGAACAGCACCATGCTCGGGTGCACGGCGTCGGCCAGCAGGCTGGGCAGCAGGAGCAGGCCGAGGCCGCGGAACAGGTAGTAGGCGACGAGCAGCGCCCGTGGGTCGAAGCGGTCGGTGAGCCAGCCGGACGCGATGGTGCCGACGATGTCGAAGACGCCGACCACCGCGAGCAGGCCGGCGGCGGTGGTTGCGGACATCCCGTGGTCGTGGGCCGACGGGATGAAGTGGATGCCGATCAGGCCGTTGGTGGTCGCGCCGCAGATCGCGAAGGCGCCGGCGAGCGCCCAGAACGCGCGGTGGCGGGCGGCGTACGTGAGTCCCTCGACGGCGCGCCGGGTCGCGCCGCCGGCGGGGCGGGGCGGGGCCGTCCAGTCCGGAGCGGCACCGTACGGCGCGACGCCGCGGTCCTCGGGGTGGTCGCGGACGACCAGCCACACCACGGGTACGACGGCCAGCGCCGCGCCCGCGATGACGAGTGACGCCGGGCGCCAGCCTGCGCCCTCGGCCAGCGCCGCGACGATCGGCAGGAAGACCAGCTGCCCGGTCGCGGAGCCGGCGGTGAGGATGCCCATGACCAGGCCGCGCCGCTGCTCGAACCAGCGGTTCGCGATGGTGGCGGCGAAGACGAGGGCCATCGAGCCGGTGCCGAGGCCGATCAGCACGCCCCAGCAGACGACCAGCTGCCAGGACGCCGTCATCAGCACGCTGCCGCCGGCCCCGAGGGCGACCAGCGAGAGCGCCGCGGCGACCACCCGGCGCAGGCCGAAGCGGTCCATCAGCGCCGCGGCGAACGGCGCGGTCAGACCGAACAGGACCAGGTTGATGCTCACCGCGAGCGACATGACGCTCGTCGACCAGCCGAACTCGTCGTGCAGCGGCACCATCAGCGCACCCGGGGCCGCGCGGAAGCCGGCGGCGCCGATCAGCGCGAGGAAGGCGACGGCGGCCACCACCCAGGCGGGGTGGAGGCGGCGGCGGGTGGCCGGTGGTGCGGAGATCGTCATCGAGCAGGCTTTCTTGAGCGAAGTCAGACCGGTACGCTAGCACGCATGGCCCTGCGCTCCGACTGGTCGGCGGACCACTGCCCCGTCCGCCGCTCCCTCGACGTCCTGGGCGACCCGTGGCTGCTGCTGATCGTGCGCGACGTGCTCCACGGCAACGGCCGGTTCGAGCAGCTGCGCGACAACCTCGGCATCTCCGAGGCGGTGCTCAGCCGGCGGCTGAAGGCGATGCGCGAGGCGGGCCTGCTCGACACCGTCGACTACGTCCGCGACGGGCGCACCCGGCAGCGCTACGTCGCCACCGAGGCCGCCGCCGACCTGCTGCCCCTGCTCCAGCAGCTCGCACTGTGGGGCGAGAAGCACACCCGGCTGCCCGCAGGCGGCGCGCACATGGTGCTGCGTCACGAGGCCTGCGGACAGGAGACCACGCGGGCGGAGACCTGCAGCGCCTGCGGCGAGCCGCTGCGCCCGGAGGACATGACCTGGGTCAAGCCGTGGCGCGACGCCGAGCACCGGCTGCGGGGCGCCGGAGCCTGACCCCTACGGTGGGGCCGTGTTCCTCTACGAGTTCGAGGGCCGGCGGCCCCAGGTCCACCCCGAGGCGTTCGTCGCGCCCACCGCGACGCTGATCGGCGACGTGCGCGTCGAGAAGGGCGCGAGCGTCTGGTACGGCGCGGTGCTCCGCGCCGACATCTGCACGATCATCGTGCGCGAGGGCTCGAACATCCAGGACAACTCGGTCGTCCACGGCGCCCCCGACGTCGTCATCGACATCGGCCCCAACGCGACCGTGGCCCACGGCTGCGTGTTCCACGGCGACACCATGGGCGAGAAGTCCCTGCTCGGCAACGGCAGCACGGTCCTCGACCACGCCACGATCGGGGCGGGCTCGCTCGTCGCGGCCGGCGCGGTCGTCACGCCGGGCACCAAGATCCCCGAGGGCGTGCTCGCCGCCGGGGCGCCCGCCGAGACGAAGCGGCCGATCGAGGGCACGGGCGCGCACTTCTGGGTCGAGACCAACGCCGCCTACTACGGCGAGCTGGCGCAGCGGCACCGCGCGGGCGTCGTACCGGTCGACGGCAAGTCCTGACCCCAACCCACCGCCCGGCTCGTCGAGTCCTGACGAGCCGGCCCGCCGGTGCGCCCACGACTCTTGACACATGTCTGACAGGTGAGGAACGTCCTGTCTGACAGATCATCGAGCCCGGGAGGACCCCGTGACCGCATCGACCCATGCGTCGGCCAACCGCGACGTCGTCGTGCACAGCCTGACCGACTTCGCCTCGCTCGCCGTCGTCGGCGGCGAGCACACCGTCGTCATCGACGAGCCGCGCGAGTTCGAGGGCGGCGGTACGGCGCCCAACCCCTTCGGCCTCGTGCTCTCGGCTCTCGGCGGCTGCATGGCCGGCACCCTGCGCGGGGTCGCGCGGCAGCAGGGCTTCGACTACGACCGGGCCGAGATCCGGCTCTCGCTGCGGATCAACCGGCCGACCTCGGGCCCGCTCGACCCCGGCGAGCGGGAGCTGCGGATCTCGCGGATCATCGCGGAGGTCACCGTGCACGGCGACCTCACCGCCGCGCAGCAGGATGCCCTGCGGCACGGCATCGAGACCTGCCCGGTCGGCAACACCCTGCGCCGCGCGCTGACGCTGCAGGAGTCGATCTCCTTCGAGGTGGCGGCATGAACGCGCCGTACGACCTGCTCGTCACGAACGGCCGCCGGGCCGACGGATCGCCCGTCACGCTGGGGATCCGCGACGGCCACTACGCCCACGTCGGCCCCGAGGCGCCGGCCGGCGCGACGGCCGGCCGCACCCTCGACGCCGGCGGCGGGCTGGTGACCGAGTCCTTCGTCAACGGGCACATGCACCTGGAGAAGGTGCACACGCTCGACCGGGCGGGCGACGGCGCACTGGCGGCCTACACGTCCGGGAGCATGGGCGCCGCGCTGCGCTCGATCGTGCGCGAGGCGAGCCGGGTGAAGCGGCAGTACGACCGCGCCTGGCTCGAGCCCAACATCCGGCGCGCCCTGGACGCCGCCGTCACGCACGGGGTGCTGCACGTCCAGGCGTTCGTCGACGTCGACGCCACGGCGCGGCTGGTGGGGATGGAGGCGGTGCTGGCCGTGCGCGAGGAGTACCGCGACCTGCTCGACGTCCAGGTGGTGGCCTTCCCGCAGGACGGATTGCTGCGCGACCCGGGCGCGGCCGCGCTGTGCGAGGAGGCGCTGCGGATGGGCGCCGACGTGGTCGGCGGGATCCCCTGGATCGAGATGACCGACACCGACGCCAGGGCACACGTCGAGTGGGCCTGCCGGCTGGCCGCGGCGCAGGGCAAGCGGGTGGCGATGCTCGTCGACGACGCCGGCGACCCCTCGCTCCGGACCACGCAGCTGCTCGCCGAGTCGATGATCGAGCACGACCTGCGCGGGCGCGGGGTCGCGTGCCACGCGCGCGCCCTGGCGACGTACCCGCAGCCGACGCTGCAGCGGCTGATGGACCTCGCGCACGCGGCCGGGCTGGGCTTCGTGTCCGACCCGCACACCGGGCCGCTCCACCTGCCGGTGCGGGAGTTCCTCGAGGACGGCATCCCGGTCGCCCTGGGGCAGGACGACATCGAGGACGCGTACTACCCGTTCGGCCGGCACAGCATGCTGGAGGTCGCCTTCCTCGCCGCGCACGCACTGCGCTTCCTCACCGCCGCGGACCAGCGGCTGCTGCTGGACCTGGTCACGACGCGGGCGGCCGAGGTGCTCGGCGTCGCGGACCATTCGATCGCCGAGGGCAAACCGGCCAACCTGTGCGTGCACGCCGACGGACGGCTGCGCGATGTGCTGACCGAGCACGCCCGGCCACGCTGGGTGATCCGCGAGGGGCGCGTGGTCGCGGAGTCGGAGACCACGACCCGTCTTCACCGCTGAGCGCGGCTACCAGTCGGCGCGACGCACCATCGCGTAGCGGAACGCGCCACGCACGTGCACCTCACGGGTCCAGTAGCAGACCGTGCCGGTGCGACCGATCCCGGTCGCCTCGAGGGTCATCGCCGCCTCACCCTCGGGGCGGCCGGTCAGCCCGGCGTCCTCGGCCGACAGGCCGTCGGCACCGGGCCACACCAGCTCCCAGCCGACCTGCTCGCCGGCGAGCTCCCGGGCCAGGGCGGGCATCGGGGTCGCGGGATCCAGCGCGGCCGGGTCCGCACCGGTCAGGATCGGTACGACGTCGCGCGCCACCAGCACCGGCTCCCCGTCGGCGGACCAGACCTTGGTGGTGCGCAGCACGGTCCGGCGCGGTGAGACGTCGTACGCGTCGGCCTCGTCGAGGCTCACCTCGCCGACCTCGGCGGACACGACCTCGACCGACGGCGTGCGGCCCATCGCGGCGATCAGCTCGGCGCTGTCGAGGCGCTGCTCGAAGCGGGCCGGGATGCCGAGCAGCGAGCTGTTGACCGTGGTGTCGGCGCCCTTGCGACGGTGGATGAAGCCGCGCTCCTCGAGCCGGACCAGGGCCTCGCGCACGGCCGGCCGGCTGACCTCCAGCTCCGAGGCGAGGACCGTCTCGCCCGGCATCGGCCCGCCCCGCTCGGCGGCGTCGGCCCAGAGCCGCTGCAGCCGTCGCTCGACCGGCTCGGGCAGGTCCGTTCCACTCACGGCGCCACCCTAGGGCAGGGCATGCTGGGCGCATGAGCCTGAGCGTGCTGGTCGGTGGTGGGCGGGACGAGGCGCAGGTGCGGGCACTCCTCGCGCCGTTCGTGGCGGAGCTCGCGGGCGGCGAGGCGGCCTGCGTCGTCGTCGACGAAGGCGACGGGGTCGACCTGGACCGCTGGCGCGGCGTGCTCGGTGACGCCGCAGCGGTGCGGGCCGTCGTCCTGTCCGAGGGACGGCCCCTGACCGGCGACGACCTGTCCGGCGCGGCCGGGGTGTTCGTCGCCGGCGGCCTCACCCCGCTGTACGCCGAGCTCGTGGTGCCGGCGCGCGACGCGCTGGCGGCCCTCCCCTACGCCGGCTTCTCGGCCGGCGCGGCGATCGCCGCCGAGCGCGCGATCGTCGGGGGCTGGCAGCACGACGGCCGTCCGGTCGCCCCGGAGGACGCCGGCGAGGACCTCGACGAGCTGGCCGTCGTCGCCGGACTGGGCCGGGTGGACTTCGCGGTGGACGTCCACGCCGCCCAGTGGGGCACCCTGCCCCGCGCGGTCGCGGCGGTCCGGGCCGGGCTGGTCGCGCAGGCCCGGGCGATCGACGAGCACACCGCGGTCGTCGTACGGGACGGGGTGGTCGAGGTCGTGGGCGCCGGGTCGGCGCTGCAGGTGCGGCCCGCCGAGGGCGGGGTGCTCGTCAGCTGATGGAGCCGACGGAGACGATCGCGCCCGCGCCGGCCTCGCGGTCGAGTGAACGGCCGATGACCATCCGCTGGATCTGGTTGGTGCCCTCGAAGATCTGCATCACCTTGGCCTCGCGCATGTAGCGCTCGACCGGGAAGTCCTTGGTGTAGCCGGCGCCGCCGAGCACCTGGACGGCGTCGGTCGTGACCTTCATGGCGGCGTCGGTGGCGACCAGCTTGGCGATCGACGCCTCGCGGGAGAAGGGCAGGCCGAGGTCCTTGAGCCGTGCCGCGTGCAGCACCGTGGCGCGGGCCGACTGGACGGCGGCCTCCATGTCGGCGAGCACGAAGGCCAGCCCCTGGTGGTCGATGATCCGCTGGCCGAAGGCCTCGCGCTGCTGGGCGTAGGCGACGGCGCGGTCGAGGGCCCCCTGGGCGAGGCCGGTGGCGACGGCGGCGATGCCGAGACGGCCGGCGTCGAGGCCGGCGAGGGCGATCCTGAGCCCCTGGCCCTCGTCGCCGAGGCGCTGCTCGACCGGCACCCGGACGTCCTCGAAGCGCACCGTCGCGGTGGTCGAGCCCATCAGGCCCATCTTGTCCTCGGGGGCGTCGGCCGACAGGCCGGGGGTGTCGGCGCGCACGAGGAAGCAGGAGATGTCACCGCGGCCGTCGCCGGTGCGGGCCATGACCTTGTAGAAGTCGGCCTTGCCGCCGTGGGTCACCCACGCCTTGGCGCCGTTGATGACGTAGGCGTCGCCGTCGAGGCGGGCCCGGGTGCGCATCGCGGCCGGGTCGGAGCCGGCGTGCGCCTCGGAGAGGCAGTAGGCGCCGAGCAGGTCGCCGCCGAGCATCTCGGGCAGCCAGGCCCGCCGCTGCTCGTCGTTACCGGCCGTGGCCAGGCCGAAGCAACTGAGCGCGTGGACCGAGACGCCGACGCCGACGCTGGACCAGACCGAGCCGATCTCCTCGAGCACCTGCAGGTAGACCTCGTAGGGCAGCCCGCCGCCCCCGACCTCCTCCGGGTACGGCAGGCCGAGGAAGCCGGCCTGCCCGAGCAGCCGGAACACCTCGCGCGGGAAGGTGCCCGTCGCCTCGGCCTCCGCGGCGCGCGGCAGCAGCTCGTCGGTGGCGAGCTGGCGGGCCAGGCGGAGCAGGTCGGCGTACTCCTCGGACGCCATCAGGCGACGTGCGGGCATCGGTTCCTCCGTGATCAGTACTGAAATCGTGATTCTGGTACGGACTACGGTACCCCCTTCGTTGCTAACCTGCGACCGTGCAGCAGCAGCGAACCCTTCCGGCGCGCACCCGCCAGCGCCGTGACGCGCTGCTCGACGAGCTGGTCGACCTGTTCCTCGCCGAGGGCTTCGCCGGGTTCGGGATCGGCGAGCTGGCCCAGCGGCTGTCCTGCTCGCGCAGCACGCTCTACCTCGTCGCGCCCAGCAAGGAGCAGGTGATCACCGCGACCGTGCGGCACTTCTTCCGGCGCGCCGCCGAGCGGATCGAGGAGCGCGTCGCGGCCACCCACGACCCGGCGGAGCGGCTGTCGACGTACCTCACCGCGGTTGCGGACGAGCTCGCCCCCGCCTCGCCACGGTTCTACGCCGACCTCGCCGGCTTCCCACCCGGCGCCGAGGTCTACCGCGCCAACACCGCGCAGGCCGCGGCACGCGTCCAGGCACTGGTGACCGAGGGCGTCGAGGCCGGCACCCTGCGCCAGGTCAACGCCACCTTCGTCGGCGCCGCGGTCGCGGAGGTGATGGACGCGATCGGCGACGGCCGGATCGGCACGGCGACCGGGCTCGACGACGCCCAGGCCTACCAGGCGCTGGTCGACCTGGTCGCGACCGGCCTGCGGGCGCGAGGCTGAGCCCCGTGAGCTCCCCGATGGACGTCGGCATGACCCTGCCCGTGATGGAGCCGGACATCGCGCCGGACGTGCTGCGCGACTGGTCCGAGCGGATCGACGCCGGCCCCTACAGCTCGCTGTGCTTCGGCGAGCGGATCGCCTTCGACAACCCGGACGCACTCACCCTGCTCGGCGCGGTGGCGGCGTGGACCCACCGGGTGCGGATCGGTACGACGGTGGTCGTACCCCAGCTGCACGACCCGGTGCTCCTCGCCAAGGCGCTGGCGACCGGCGACCAGCTCAGCGGCGGTCGACTGAGCGTCGGCCTCGGCGTGGGCGGGCGCGAGGAGGACTACGCCGCGGTGTCGGCCGACTGGAGCAGCCGGACCATGGCCGAGATGGCCGAGCGGGCCGGGGTGCTGCGGCGGGTCTGGAGCGGGGAGAACCTGACCGGCGCGACCCGTCCGGTCGGTCCCCGGCCGACGCAGGCCGGAGGGCCCGAGCTGCTCGTCGGCACCCTCGGGCACCGCACCGTCCGGCACGCCGCGCGTTGGGCCGACGGCCTGGCCGGCATGACGCTGAACGCCGACGTCGACGAGACCGCGGCACTCTTCGACGTCGCGCGGACCGCGTGGGCGGAGGGCGGGCGGCCGGCACCGCGGCTGACGACGTCGTTCTGGTTCGCGCTCGCGGAGATCTCGACCGACCCGCGGGCCCAGGTCCACCGGCACCTGCGGCACTACATGAACTGGCTGCCGCCGGCCCTCGTCGACGCGCTCGCACCGACCGCGGGCTTCGCAGGCACGCTCGACGAGCTGCGCGTCCTGCTCGACCGGTTCGCGGCGATCGGCACCGACGAGGTGCAGCTGATCCCGACCAGCGACGACCCACGTCAGGTCGAGCTGGTGGCGGGCCTGCTGGCCCGGTGACCTCCGCCGGGCGACCCGGCGGGTGAACCTGCCGCGGACCGGGTGACTTCGGCGAACCATCACCACTAACTTGAGGGGGATGCGCATCCCCCTCAAGGGCAGCGGTCCCGCCGCCCTCGTGCTCGCCGTCCTCGCCCTCCTCGTCGCCGTGTCCGGCAGCTCCTACGCGGCCGTGGTGGCGCACCGGAACTCGGTCGACACCGCCGCCCTGCAGCACCACGCCGTCACCCGCGGGAAGATCGACCAGGGCGCCGTCGGCTCGGGCAAGGTGCTCGACGGCAGCCTGCGAGCGCAGGACTTCCGCGCCGGCGAGCTGCCGGCCGGGGCCCCAGGGGCTCCCGGAGCTCCGGGGGCCAACGGCCAGCCGGGGCAGCCGGGCGGCGCCGGCGTACCGGGGCCGCAGGGTCCGATCGGTCCGGCCGGCCCGGTCGGCCCCGCAGGACCGGTGGGTCCGGCCGGCCCCGCAGGACCGGCCGGCACCGAGGGCAGCGCCTACACCTACTACGACCACAGCGCGCCGGGCTCCCTCGCCATCCCGATCCTGGTGATCAACACACCGCAGGACATCAGCGGCATGCCCTTCACCAAGCTCGGCACCGGGCCGGCCTTCCTGGGTGGCAACGGACTGGCGTTCACGCGCGCCGGCATCTACCGGGTCCGCTACGGCATCGACGTGCAGCTGCCGCTCGCGACCACCACGTTGACCGCCTTCGCCACCCGCGGGGTGTCGCCGGGCGACCCGGTGGTCGCCGGCAGCCGCGCCAACCGGACGGTCAGCCCCTCGATCCTCGCGCCCGAGCACATCGGGCATGACTTCCTGGTCGAGGTCGCAGCCGGCGAGACCATCACCGTGTTCGTGCAGACCAACATGCTCGGCGCCGTCCAGACCAGCCGGCGGGTCGACGTGGAGCTGATCAGCTGACCAGCCTGCGGCAACCGGATCTCTCGGTGCTGGCGCTCGCCGAGGTCGGTCTACCGCGGTAGCCGGCTGGAGGGTCCCGCGGCGCCGTCGCCGGGGTAGCCGGGCCGCGCGGTGCCGGTGGGCCCCGAAGCGGCGAGCAGGCGGGCGGCGGCGTCCGAGAGTGCGGTCTCGGCCGGCCAGATCGCGGTGAGCGGTCGCAGCAGGAAGACGCCGTCGAGAGGTACGGCGCGCAGCTCGCCGAGCCTGAGGTTGGCCTCGAGGGCGCGCTCCGACAACGCCACCGGGCCCATGCCCGCGATCGCCGCGTGGGTGAGGCCGTTGTTGGACGCCATCACGAGGCCGGGCACCAGGTGGTGACCCTCACGGCGCAACGCCTCCTCGAGGGTGACCCGGGTGCCGGACCCCTCCTCCCGCACGAGCACGCCGCCGGTCGCGAGCTCGGCGGCGCCAACGGGCTCGTCGCGCTCCGCACGGTCCGCCCACGGGTGGCCGGGCGCCACTGCGACCACCAGCCGGTCGGCGCCGACCTGCTGGTGGCGCAGCCCTTCCGGCGCGGTCGGGACCTCCACGAAGCCCAGCTCGGCGGCACCCGTGCGGACCAGCCGCTCGACCTCGGTCGAGTTGGCGACGCTCAGCGACACCTGCAGGTCGGGCGCACCCGCGTGCAGCCGGGCGAGCCAGGCCGGCGCGTAGTGCTCGGCGATCGTCATCGACACCGCGGCGCGGACGACGAGCTCACCCTCCGCCCGCAGGGTCGCCACCGAGCGGGCGAACCGGTCCGCGGCACCGAGCAGCTCACCCGCCCAGTCGACGACGAGGATGCCGTGCGGGGTGAGCGTCGTGCCCTGCTTGGTGCGGTGCAGCAGCGTGACGCCGAGCCGGCGCTCGAGCGCGAGCATCCGCCGCGACACGCTCGGCTGCGAGAGCCGCAGCTCCTGGGCGGCCTGGCCGATGCTGCCGGTCCGCGCCACGAGCGCGAGCACCTCGAGGTCGTCGAGGTCCGGGCGACGGGTGGGGGTGCTCATGCGTTCTCCGTATGACGTGATGCCGAGGTGCTCACTACCGAAGCCTGCCCCACACCACGAGGGTGGAGCACATGGCCACGAGAACCGTTCCGGTCCGTACGACGCCGGGCGCCCACCGCACGCAGCGATCCGTGCTGCTTCCGGGCCTCGTGCTCACGGGTGCCGGCGTGGGCCTCGCCGCCGCGGGGCACCACGTCGTCCCCTCCGTGGGCGTGCTGACCTGGGCGGTGCTGCTCGGTGCGGTGGCCGCGAACCTCGACGTGATCCCGATCGTGGCCCAGCCGGGCCTGCGGATCGCGGTCAGGAAGCTGCTCCGCGTCGGCGTCGTGCTGCTCGGGTTCTCGTTGTCGCTGACCGCGATCGGTGCTCTCGGCGTCCCCGTCATCGCGCTGGTCGTGCTCACCCTGGTCAGCACGCTGGTCCTCACCTGGTGGCTCGGCCTGCGGATGCAGGTCGGCCCGGCCCGAAGCCTGCTCATCGCGACCGGCTTCTCGATCTGCGGCGCCTCGGCGATCGCCGGCATGGAGAGCACGGCCGACGCCGACGAGGACGACGTCGCCGCCGCGATCACCATGGTCACCCTGTGCGGCACCCTCGCAATGATCGCGATCCCCCTGCTGCAGGCGCCTCTCGGCCTCTCCGACCGCCAGCTCGGCATCTGGGCCGGCGCCAGCGTGCACGAGGTCGGCCAGGTCGTCGCCGCCGCCGGCCCGGCCGGGGCGACGGCGGTCGCCCTCGCGGTCGTGGTCAAGCTGACCCGGGTGCTGCTGCTGGCACCCGTCGTCGCGGTGGTGAGCGCGACCCGGCGTCGTACCCACCGGGCCGGCGACGGCGCCGACGCTGGCCGCCCGCCGATCGTGCCGCTCTTCGTGCTCGGCTTCCTGGCGTGCGTGCTGCTGCGCACCAGCGGCCTGGTGCCGGCCGGCGTCCTCGACGTGATCAGCACGCTGCAGACCATCGCCCTCGCCGCCGCGCTGTTCGCGCTCGGCACGGGCGTCCACCTCGGCAAGCTGCTGCACGGAGGGGGCCGCCCACTCGCGCTGGGCATGGTCTCGACGCTGGTCGTCGCGACGGTGTCGCTGGTCGGCGTGCTGGCCATCGCCTGACCCTCGCTCGCCGGTGGCCACGCGTCCTGACGTCTCGACCGACACATCCCGGGTACCGCGCGGCCATGAGAACCTCGCTCGCTCCCACGGCGATGACGACGCTCAGCCAGAAGGCGGCCGCCGCGGTGGCGGGCGCCTTCGTCGTCGTCGGCATCCTCGGCTTCGTCCCGGGCGTCACCACCCGGTACGACGACATGACCTTCGCCGGGCACGAGTCCGGCGCCCAGCTGTTCGGGATCTTCGCCGTCTCGGTCCTGCACAACATCGTGCACCTGGCCTTCGGCGTCGTCGGCTTCCTGCTCGCGACGAGCTGGACCGGTGCCCGCGCCTTCCTCATCGGCGGCGGCGCCGTCTACCTGCTCCTCACGATCTACGGCCTGCTGGTCGACCGGCACGAGGACGCGAACTTCGTGCCCCTCGACCAGGCCGACAACTGGCTGCACCTCGCCCTCGGAATCGGCATGATCGCGCTCGGGACGCTCCTGGGCCGCGCCGACAGCGACGCCTCGGACCCGCGATGAACGCGGCGACGAACGCCGATCCGGCGGTGGACTACTGGACCCGGGCCATGGCCTCGGTCCGTGAGGAGGAGCACCGCCGCAAGGGTGTGCTCCTCCCCCTCACCCTGCACGTCACCGCTGCGCTCGGCGCGGCCGTCGCCGGCTACCTCGGCGGCCACGTGGTGGGGGTCCGGAGCCTCGGCCGGGCCCACCACCACGCGCGGTGACGTGTGGGCGCCGTCATCCGTCGGCGCCCGTGATCTCGCGGGTGATCTCCTTGGCCCGCGCCTCCGCGGCCGCCGTACCCGCCGCCAGGATGTCGCGCATCCCGCGCTCCTCGAAGGCCGCGATCGCCCGCTCGGTGCTGCCGTTGGGGCTGCTGACCGCGCGCCGCAGCGCGGCGGGGTCGGCGTCCGGGTCGTCGAGCAGGCGGCCCGCCCCGGCGACCGTGTGCGCCGCCAACGTGCGAGCGAGGTCGGCCGGCAGGCCGAGGCGCACGCCCGCCTCCGCCATCGCCTCGGCCAGGTAGAACACGTACGCCGGTCCGGAGCCGCTCACCGTGCCGACCGCATCGACCTGGTCCTCGTCGACCTCGACCACGAGCCCGACCGTGGCGAACAGGTCGGTGGCCCGCTGGACGTCGGCCGGCCGGGCGTGCGCGCCGGCGGCGAGGGCCGTGACGCCATAACCGATGCGTGAGGGGGTGTTGGGCATCGCCCGCACCACCGGCTGTCCCGCGGGCAGGACGCCTTCGATGCTCGCCAGCGGTACGGCGCCCGCCACGCTCACCACCACCGCGGCCCGGTCGAGCACCGGCGCGACCTCGGCCGCCACCTCCCGGACCAGCCCGGGCTTCACGCCCAGCACCACGAGCCCCGCGCCTGTCGCCGCCCGCACGTTGGCGTCAGTGCCCTCGGTGGCGGTCGCGGTGACGCCGTAGGTGTCGGCGAGCCAGGCCGCGCGGGCCGTCGTCCGGACGGTGGCACGGACCTGGCCCGCCGGGAAGCCGCTCCCCAGGAGCCCGGCCATGATGGCCTCGCTCATGGCGCCGCAGCCGAGGAACGCGATGGTCGTGCTCATGGCGCCATCCTGCCAAGCGCCACGACCACGCTCAGCGAAGGGCCGCGGCGCCTCCCACGTGGACACCGGGACGGCGGTCGGCCCAGGGCATGGCCTCCTCGAGCTGGGCCGCGACCCGGATGAGCAGCGCCTCCGAGTTCGACCCGCCGGCGAGCTGGACGCCGATCGGCAGACCCTGCGAGGACTGGCCGAGCGGGAGGCTGATCGCCGGTGCGCCGTTCTGGTTGAAGGGCGAGGTGAACGAGCAGGCGTCGAAGAGCCGCGCGGTCCACTCCGCGGCCGTGAGGTCGGCGTTGGCGTCGAGGTGCCCCAGGGGGAGCGCGGGGGTGTTCATGGTGGGCGTCAGCAGCAGGTCGTGGTCGGCGAAGAACCGGCCGATGCTGCGGGACAGCGCGTTGGCGCCGTCGAGGGCAGCGCACACGTCGAGCCCGGTGAGCCCCCGGCCGTGCTGGACGCAGGCCCAGGACGTGCGCTCCAGGTTGTCGGGACCAGCGGTGCGACCGGTCATGGCCTCGATCCCGGCGACGGCGTGCGCGAGGAAGGAGGTCCAGAGCACGAGGTTGGTCTCGAGCAGCACGCTCCAGTCGATCACGGGCGTCGCGCGGTCGACGTGGTGTCCCGCCGCCTCGAGGGTGACCGCGACCGCCTCGACCGCCTGCGCGACCTCGGGGTCGACCCAGCTGCCGGCCCACGACTCCGTGTGGACGGCGATCCGCAGCCGGCCCGGGTTCGCGCCGACCTCCTCGATCCACGGCCGGTCCGGCGGCGCGACCACGAACGGGTCGCCCGGGAACGGTCCCGCCACGGCGTCGAGGAGGGCGGCGGTGTCCCGTACGGTCCGGGTCACGGCCAGCTCGCAGCCCATGCCGAACAGCGCGTCGCCCGAGTCCGGTCCGACCGAGACCCGGCCCCGGCCGGGCTTGAGGCCGACCAGCCCGTTGCAGGCGGCAGGGATACGGATCGAGCCGCCGCCGTCGTTGGCGTGCGCCACGGGTACGGCGCCGGCGGCCACCAGCGCCGCAGAGCCGCCGCTGGACCCACCGGCGCTGTACGTGGTGTTCCAGGGGTTGTGGGTCGAGCCGTAGGCGAGAGCTTCGGAGTTGCCGTTGAAGCCGAGCTCGGGCGTCGTGGTGACGGCCAGGGTCGCCAGCCCGGCGTCACGGAAGCGCTCCATCAAGAAGGTGTCGGCGGGCGGTACGACGCCGCCGCCGAGCAGCCGGGTGCCCATCCGGGTCGGGACCCCCGCGGCGTGGAGCACGAGGTCCTTGATGGCGAACGGGACGCCGGCGAAGGGGCCGTCGGCGGCGTACTCGAGGGGCTTCTCGAACGGCCCGTCGCAGACGGCGTTCAGCTCGGAGACGGCGTTGATGGCCTCGGTGGCCAGCGCGGCCACCTCGTCCGCGGTGACGTCGCCGGCGGCGATGACGGCGGCGAGGGCGGTGGCGTCCAGGGCGGCGTACTCGTCGATTCTCATCGGGCGTTCCCTTCGTTCGTGAGAGGTGGTCAGCCCGGGGCGCTGACTCTCCTCCGGAACCTAGGAAGGCCTGATGCAGCGCACATCGGCCGAAAAGCCGATCCGGGCCCACGGCGCCCGGTGTCCTTGCTTGACACGGCCCGGACGGCGCCGAAAACTTCGTCCCCGAACGAGAGGTTGCCCATGGCCGTCGACCTGCAGTGGTGGACCCGGCTCGCCGACGACGTCCGCGCGGCCGGCCGCGGCGACCTGGCGGTCGAGGAGCCGCTCCTCGCGATGCGCGACCGCCTCGGCTTCGACTGCGCGGCGCTCGTCTCCCGCCACCGACCCCTGGTCAACCTCAGCTATCCGGACGAGGCGCTGGCCTACATCGCGACGACCTACAGCCGCAGCTGCCCGGTCCACCAGCTCGTCGTGCGACGGGGCGTGCCGATGCGCTTCGTCGACGTGCCGTTCGACCTGCACGGGACGCGCACCTACGAGGACGTCATCGTCCCGAACCACTTCCGCGAGGGCGTGACGCTGCCCCTGCCGGACGGCGGGTTCGTCGCGCTGAGCTCGACGCACGCCCGCCCGCTCGACGACCGGTCCCTGCTCGCGCTGGCGATGCTCGCGCACGACCTCTCCGCACTGGTCGACCCCGGCGCCGACGACCGGACCGCCGAGCTGGTGCTGGCGCTGGCCGGCGACCGGGTGCGGGTCCGGGCGGGCGACCCCGGCCGCTCGCCGCTGACCGCAGGCGAGCTCCGGCTCACCGCCGGGCTGAGCGCGGCGCGCCCCCAGGGCGTGCGCTTCGCCCACCGCGCCGCCGACGGCGCGTGGTGGTGGGTCCACGCCGTACGCCGGCCGCGGGCCGTCGTGGTCCGGATGGGCCGGGCACCGGTGCCGGGAGACCTGACGAGCCGCGAGCTCGACGTCGTCGGACTGGTCGCGCGCGGCTGGTCCAACGAGCAGGTCGCCCAGGCGCTGGGCATCTCGGTGCGGACCGTGCGCAGCCACGTCGAGTCCGCGATGGGCAAGCTCGCCAGCGCCAACCGCACCGCACTGGCCCGCACGGCCGTCGAGCAGGACCTCGACTCGATCGACGCGCTACGCGTCGCGGCGGCGTTCCCGCTGGGCGGGAGATCTCCTGACGGATCCGGCCCGCACGCCTAGCGTCGCCGGGAGCCACAAGGGCATCCGCGAGGAGAGGAATCGGAATGGACTGGGCCGAGGAGTACGACGTGCTGGTGGCCGGATCGGGCGCCGGTGGGGTGATCGGCGCCTACACCGCGGCACGCGAGGGCCTGAGCGTGCTGCTCGTCGAGGCCAGCGACAAGTTCGGCGGCACCACCGCCTACTCCGCCGGCGGCGGCGCCTGGTTCCCCGTCAACCCGGTGCTGCAGCGCGCGGGCACCGACGACACGGTCGAGGACGCGCTGACCTACTACCGCGCGGTCGTGGGGGACCGGACGCCCGCGGACCTCCAGGAGACCTACATCCGCGGCGGCGCCGGTCTGATCGCGTACCTCGAGGAGGACGAGCACTTCTCGTTCGCGCCGTTCCCGTGGCCGGACTACTTCGGGAAGGCGCCCAAGGCCCGCGACGACGGCCAGCGGCACATCATCCCGAGCCCGCTGCCGGTGAGCGAGGCGCCCGGGCTGCGCACCCTGGTCCGCGGCCCGCTCGACAACGACCGCTACGGCACGCCGCAACCCGAGGACCTCTTCATCGGCGGCCGGGCCCTGGTCGCCCGTGCCCTGACAGCGCTCGCGACCTACGAGCACGCCACCGCCGTGCGGGAGACCGCGCTCGTCGAGCTGGTCGTCGAGGACGGTGCCGTGGTCGGCGCGATCGTCGAGCACGACGGCGTGCGTCGCGCGATCCGCACCCGGCGCGGCGTCGTCATGGCGGCCGGCGGCTTCGAGGCCAACGACGAGCTCCGCCAGAAGTACGGCGTCCCCGGCGTCGCCCGCGACACCATGGGCCCGCCCACCAACACCGGCCTGGCGCACCAGGCCGGCATCGCCGTCGGTGCCGACACCGACCTGATGGGCGAGGCGTGGTGGTCGCCGGGCCTGACCCACCCCGACGGGCGCTCCGCCTTTGCCCTGTGGTTCACCGCAGGCATCTTCGTCGACCAGGACGGTCGGCGCTTCGTCAACGAGTCCGCCGCCTATGACCGCCTCGGCCGCGACATCATCGCGCGCCTCGACGCCGGCGAGATGAGCCTCCCGTTCTGGATGGTCTACGACGACCGCGACGGCGTCGTACCGCCGGTGAAGGCGTCCAACGTCTCCATCACCGACCCGGAGAAGTACGTCGCCGCGGGTCTGTGGCACACCGGCGACACCCTCGAGGAGCTCGCCGCCAAGATCGGGGTCCCGGCCGACGCACTCGTCGCGACCGTCGCACGCTTCAACGAGCTCGCTGCGAAGGGCGTCGACGAGGACTTCGACCGCGGCGGCGAGGCCTACGACCGGTTCTTCTTCGGCGGCGGCTCGCCGCTGGTGCCGATCGAGCAGGGCCCCTTCCACGCAGCCGCCTTCGGCATCTCCGACCTCGGCACCAAGGGCGGGCTGCGCACCGACACCGCCGCCCGGGTCCTCGACGCGGACAGCCGCCCGATCCCGGGCCTGTACGCCGCCGGCAACACCATGGCTGCGCCCAGCGGCACGGTCTACCCCGGCGGCGGCAACCCGATCGGCACCAGCATGCTGTTCAGCCACCTCGCCGTGCGGGACATGGTCGGCACGGGGGTGACCGGCTAGACCGGGCACGGCAACGAGGAGGAACGGCCGGACGGGCATCCCCGTCCGGCCGTTCCTCCTTTTCGCGGTCCTCGCGCCGCTTTGGTCCGACCACGGACACCCGCTCGAGCACCGGGTTTCCCCCGCCGCGGCATCCGTCAACTGACGGATGCCCGGGCCCCCAGGACCCCGCAGATCGGGCACCTGGCCCGATACCGGACGTGACCTGGCGCACATAGTTTCGGGGCATCTCGGTCAGACCGAACCCTGGAGGACCCATGACAAGCGCCATCCGTGCGATGTCGTCACGGACCAAGATGACGATCTTCTGGCTGCTCTTCGGCAGCAGCATCCTGCTCGCGGTGTTCCCGCCGCTCTACCTGGCGGGCAGTGGCATCGACACCCCGATCCTCGGCGTGCCGTTCAGCGTCGCCTACTGGATCTTCGACGCCCTCCTCGCCACGGGCGCGGTGTGGCTGCTGTGGATCTTCGAGAACATCCGCGGCGAGGTGGGCGAGGAGCCCGAGGAGGTGGCGGCCTGATGTCCACGTCCATGACCGGCTCGATGGCCGTCACCCTCGGGATGCTGGCGGCGTTCTTCGCCCTCATCGTCTTCGTCCTCTACGCCACCAACCGCAACGCCAAGTCGTTCTCCGACTACGCCGTGGGCGGTCGCTCCTTCAGCAGCTGGTACATCGCGATGTCCTACACCAACTCGTGGTGGCCGGGCGCGACGTACACCGCCTTCTTCGGCCTCAGCGTCGGCGCCGGCGTCCTCGGCTTCTACGCCCTGGCCTACTCGCTCCTCGGCGTCACGGCGATGTACCTGATGGCCGAGCGGGCCTGGCTGTGGGGCAAGCGCTACGACCTCAAGACCCAGCCCGATATGCTCGGCCTGCGCTTCCAGTCCCAGTCGGTCCGGGTGATCGCCAGCGCCATCGGCGTCGTGTGCCTGTTCCCGTGGATCGTCCTGGGCATGCAGGCGATGGGCCTGATCTTCCGGTTCGCCAGCTTCGGCCAGTGGTCGGTCACCACCTGTCTGGTGGTCGGCGTCGTCGTGATCGCGGTCCGCCAGATCTGGACCGTGCAGATGGGCATGAGGGGCCTGGTCATCACCGACCTCGTGCAGGGCATCGTCGCCTACGGCCTGGCCGCCCTGGTCTGCCTCGGCATCCTGTTCGGCCCTGCCGACTCGGCCGGCTTCGGCGCGATCGGGGACCTGCCGGACGCGCTGCTCCACGTGCCGGGCGACGGCGGCACCTACGGCTCCTGGTACTTGTTCTCCCTCATCGTCACCGGTGTCATCGGCTCGCTGTGCTGGCCGACCAGCTACCAGCGCATCTACACCGCCAAGGGCGTGCGCAGCGTCAAGAAGGGCACCTTGCAGACGATGGTCGTCGCCGGCGGCTTCTACCTGATGCTCACCTTGGTCGCGCTCGCCGCGGCGTCGATGACCGACATCGCCGGTGCCCCGCAGGACGGCTGGTTCACGCTGCTCTACGACCGCGGCGGCCAGTGGCTGCTCGGCATGGCGCTGGTCATCGTGCTCGCCGCGAGCATGGGCTGGATCGACGGCTGCGTCCAGGTCTGCGGCGCGCAGATCGCCAACGACATCGTGCACGTCATCTCCCCGCGCACCGACTTCCAGCTGAAGGTCGTGGCCAAGGGATCGATGGTCGTCTACATGCTCGCCTCCGCCGTCGTCGCCTACATCGCGTTCGACTACCCGCGGCTCCAGCTGCTGGCGCAGATGTCCTACCAGGGCATCGTCCAGCTCGCCGTCCCGATGTTCCTCGGCATGTTCTGGAAGCGCGGCACCAAGGTGGCGGCCCTCGCCTCGATGTGCACCGGCTTCGTCGTCGCCGCCGTCCTCACCTGGCAGTACCCCGACGACATGCCGGCGCTCGGCAGCCTGACCAGCGGCGTGCTCGCCCTCGCGATCAACCTCGTCGTGTACGTCGTGCTCGCCTACCTGCTCCCGCACTCGGCCGAGGAGCGGCGGCGCGTCGACGAGCTCTTCGAGGCCGGCAGGTCGCAGCCCGAGCCGTCCCTCTCCCCCACCCGCTGACCTCCCGATCCGAACGGAGCCGTGCCATGACATCCCAGGAGACCCACGACCGCGTGCTGGCGGCGGTCGACGCCCTCAAGGACGACCTCGTCACCACCCTGTCCGAGGTCATCTCCATCCCGAGCGTGAACCCGAAGTACCCCGGCCAGGTGTACGACGAGGTGGTCGGCCTCGAGGGTCGCGTGTCCCGCCTCGTCGGCGAGATCTACGAGGACGCCGGCGCCGACGTCGAGTACTGGGCGGTGGAGAAGGGCCGCGACAACGCGGTCGGCACCCTCAAGGGCACCGGCGGCGGTCGCTCGCTGATCTTCAACGGCCACGTCGACGTCGTACCTCCGGGCAACCCGGATCGCTGGACCTCCGGTGACCCCTTCTCCGGCAAGGTCGACGGCGACCGGGTGTGGGGTCGGGGCGCCAGCGACATGAAGGCCGGCCTGGTGGCCCAGGCGTTCGCGGTCAAGGCGCTGCAGCGCGCCGGCGTCTCGCTCGACGGCGACCTGATCGTCCAGGCCGTCGTCGGCGAGGAGGTGATGGACCACGAGTGCGGCGTCACCTCGACGATCGAGCACGGCTACCGCGCCGACGCGGCCGTCGTCGCCGAGCCGAGCGGCCCGACCAACCTCGGCGTCATCCCGGTCACGCCCGGCCTGCTCTGGTTCTCGGTGACCGTGCAGGGCAAGGCGACGCACTCCTCGATGCGTGGCCAGACCATCCGTGCGGGCGGCGGCGGCAGCGCGGTGGGGGTCAACGCGATCGACAAGGGGATGCTGGTCTTCCAGGCGATGCAGCGCCTCGAGGAGGAGTGGGCGTTCACCAAGACCCACCCGCTCTTCGCACCGGGCCACTTCACGATCCACCCGGGCGTCGTCCAGGGCGGGCCGCACGGCGTGCTGGTCCCGTTCATCCTGTCGGAGTACATGACCATCGAGTACTGCATCTGGTACCCGCCGCAGGACGACCCGGAGACGGTGAAGGCCGAGGTCGAGGCGCAGATCCGCGCGATCGCGCAGACCGACGGCTGGCTGCGCGAGCACCCGCCGGTCGTGGAGTGGAAGCTGAACTGGCCGGCCAACGACCCCGGCGAGGCGGCGACGGCGATCACCGGCGCCGTGGCGGCCGCCCACGAGCGGGTGTCCGGCATGACCGCCTACCAGGGACCGCCGCCGGTCGCCGGGTTCTGCGCCGTCGAGGACTGCTCGTTCCTGACGGCCGCCGGGATCCCGGCGATCAGCTACGGCCCGGGCGACCTCCGCGTCGCCCACGCGGACGACGAGTACTGCCTCATCGACGAGGTCCACCTCGCCGCCCGGACCTACGCCTCGCTCGCGCTCGACTGGTGCGGCGCGAAGTGACCCACCCCTCCCTCGAAAGGACCCGACCATGATCGACCTGACCGGCAAGAAGGCCGTCGTCACCGGAGGCTCCTCCGGCATCGGCCGCGCCATCGCCACCACCCTCGCGAAGGTCGGCGCCCACGTCGTCGTCGCCGACCTCACCGAGGAGGCCCGCGAGGGAGGGGAGCCCACCGCCGCGGTGATCGGCGCGGCCGGCGGCTCCGCCGAGTTCGTGAAGCTCGACGTCACCGCCAGCGCCCACGTCGCCTCGGTCTTCGCCGAGCTCGACGAGCGCCTCGGCGGCCTGGACGTCCTCGTCAACAACGCCGGGGTGCTGCGCGAGGGCAGCGTGCACGAGACGGACGACGAGACCTGGCGGACCCAGTTCCTCGTCAACGTCGACGGCACCTTCCACTGCACCCGCGAGATGGTCCGCGGCCTGCTGGCTCGCAAGAGCCCCGGCAAGATCGTCAACATCAGCTCGATCAGCGGCTTCCGCGGCAACCCCGGCTTCGCGGCGTACTGCGCGACCAAGGGCGCCATCGTCAACTTCACCCGCCAGGTCGCGCTCGACTACGCCGGGCACGGCATCAACGTCAACGCCGTCGCGCCCGGCTTCGTCACCACGCACATGACGGCGCTCTACGACCAGGCGACCCACGACGCGCTCGCCGCGCAGACGCCGCGCGGACGCTGGGCGAGCCCGCAGGACGTCGCGAACGCCGTGCTGTTCCTGGCCAGCCCGCTCGCGGACCACGTGGTCGGCGACAACCTGCTGGTCGACGGCGGCTGGACGATCGGCACGCCGGTCGAGCTCGGCGCCTGACCTCGCGAGCCGGACGGCAGGAGCCTCAGGTGCGCACGAGCAAGGGGGTGGCGGGCGGCAGCGGGACGATCTCCTCCGCCACCGCCTTGCTGGCCGCGGCGACCCGCGTCGCGCAGCCGAGCTTGGCGAGGATGTGCTCCACGTGGGTGGCCACGGTGCGCGGGCTGAGCGAGAGCGCGAGCCCGATGTCGGGGTTCCCGAGGCCGGCAGCGACCAGGGTGAGGACCTGCACCTCCCGCGGTGAGAGCCGGTACGGCGCCGCCGCCTCGCGCAGCGTCACCAGGACGCCCGCGGCGAGCCGGGTGCGGCGTACCTCGTGGCAACGGCCGGTCGGGGACACCCACGCGAACCCGTGCACCGCTCCCTCCCCGCCGGCCAGCAGCTCGGCCGCCAGCGGCGAGTCGTCGGCCAGCCACTTGTCCCGGCGCAGCCCGGGCAGCGTGACCAGTCTCCGGTCGGCGGTGACCAGGGCCGCCTCGGACGCCTCCTCGAGGAGGTCGGTCCAGGTGTGTCCGACCGGCGGGCGCATCGCGTCCATGACCGGCGCGATCACCCGCTGCAGCGCGATCAGCGTCTCCACGGCCGAGTCGCTGATCGGCAGCGGCGAGTCGGAGCTCAGGTGAAGCGCCCCGGTGTAGCGCCCGTCGCGCGTGAACAGGCAGGTCGTCGAGCCCTCGGCGAACCCGCCGGGGATGAACACCTCGTGGGCGCTGAACATGTTGCGGTAGTTGGGGATGTCGCACCAGCGCAGCGGCCGCGGGTTGCGGAAGCGCATGGTGAGGAAGGCCGGGTCCTCGTTGACGAAGCCGTCGTTGAGGTAGCTGAGCACCGGGTCGCTGTAGCCCACCTCGGCCACCGTGAAGTGCCGCCCCTCGACCGGGTCGAAGGTGGACAGCGCGGCCGCCTCGAGCGGGATCGCCTCACCGATCCGCTGCAGGACGGCGGCCGCCCGGTCGGCCGCGGGCGTGGGCTCGACACAGATGGCGGCCACGTCGGCCACCAGGTCGAGCGGCGAAGGACGACTGCTCATCGGGACCCCCAGCTGGCGATCCCTGAAGCGTACGCCCTCCGCCGCTCCTCCGGCGGGGTCCGCTCGAAGGTCTCAGTCCGCACGTTCCTGGGTGTCCTCGAGGACGACGCGGCCGATGGTCTCGTAGCGCTCGGGGGCGAACTTCTTGGCCCACAGCGCGAAGCCGAGGCCGGAGAGCCCGACCAGCCCCACGATCCAGGGCGAGAGCTTGAAGACGACGTCGCTGGCCGCGGCGCCGGCCGCGAAGCCGGCGTTCTCGGTCAGCAGCCAGATGACGTAGACCATGCCGATGCCGCCGACGAGCGGGGCGAGGAAGGTCCGGAACAGGTTCGCGGTCTCCGGGTGCTTGCCCTGCACGTGGAAGTAGGCGATGCAGGAGAAGGCGGCCAGCGCCTGGACGATGAGGATCGCCGTCGTCCCCAGGATGGCCATGAGGGCGTAGAGCTGGCCGTAGGGGTCGCGGTCGGTCACGTAGAACCCGAGGACGATCAGCGTGGCGACGGTGGTCTGCGCGAACCCGGCGATGTACGGCGAGCCGTGGACCGGGTGGGCGGCCCCGAGGGTCTTCCCGAAGCCGGGGACGAGGTCCTCGCGGCCGATCGCGTAGATGTAGCGGGACGCGCAGTTGTGGAACGCCATGCCGCAGGCGAACGAGCCGCTCATCAGCAGGAACTCGAAGACGATGACCGCCCAGTGGCCGAGGTGCTGCTCGACGGGACCGAAGAAGATCTGGCCGGCGGTCGCACTGTCCTGGGCGAGGGCCACGGCGTTGTCCGGGCCGGTGCCGACGATCGCCGACCACGACACGATCACGTAGAAGATGCCGATGCCGAGCACCGAGAGCATGGTCGCGCGCGGGATGATCTTCTTCGGGTTGCGCGACTCCTCGCCGTACATCGCGGTGGACTCGAAGCCGACCCACGACCAGAACGCGAAGAACAGGCCGATGCCCGCCGTGCCCGCCACCGCCAGCGTGGCGCCGGTGTCCGGGTGGACGACGGACCCGTCGAGCCCGGAGAACGCGTTGACCGGGTTGAGCGAGCCCAGGGACCAGCCCTGGGGACCGCCGCCGGAGACGACGACCGAGATCGTCATCGCGGCGAGCATGACGATCTCGGTGACGAGGAATCCGCCGAGCACGACGGCCGTCAGGTTGATGTCGTAGTAGGTCAGCACCGCGTTGACGGCGAGCATCAGCAGCGCGTAGAAGACCCACGAGACGTCGAGCGAGGTGTGGGCGGAGAAGAAGCTCGCGGCGAAGAACGAGAAGATGCCGACCAGCGAGGCCTCGAACACGACGTACGCCAGCGTGGTCAGCGCACCGGCGCCCATGCCCACCACCCGGCCCAGGCCGTGCGAGATGAAGCCGTAGAAGGCACCGGTCGAGACGATGTGCTTGGCCATCGCCGAGTAGCCGAGCGCGAAGAGACCCAGCACGATCGTGGCGACGAGGTAGCCGGCGGGCGCGTTCGCGCCGCTGCCGAAGCCGATCGCGATCGGGACGTTCCCGACCATCGCGGTGATCGGCGCGGCGGTGGCCACCGCCATGAACATCACGCCGAACAGCCCGACGGCGTTCGGCTTCAGCCGCTGGACCCCCGTCTCGGCCTCGGACGCCGTACGCGTCTCCTCTGCAGACATGCGGACCCTCTCTCCCGTGCCACGCAGCACGTCCAGTTGTGTCCTGGCTCACACCAGATCCCCGGCATGCTGGCACTACCGAACAGACCAAATCAAGGTTTTGGGTCAGACAATTTTCTGCGTTTCAAACCATTGACTTTTTCGGTCTGACCAAACAGGCTCTCTGGGCACAAGGCTTCCGGTGCCACCGACGTGGCCACCGACACCAAGGGATGGCGATGCACGACTACGACGCGTTCAGCTTCGACTCGAAGGCAGAGATGCTCGAGAAGTCGGCGCAGTACTGGAACCCCGACAAGACGAAGTTCTGGTCCGACAGCGGGATCGACCTGGTGATCGACCGCCGCGAGGGCTACCTGCTCTGGGACATGGACGGCCGCCGGCTGATCGACGTCCACCTCAACGGTGGGACGTACAACCTCGGCCACCGCAACCCCGAGGTGGTCGCCGCGGTCAAGCGGGCGATGGACCGCTTCGACGTCGGCAACCACCACTTCCCGTCCCTGGGCCGTACCGCGCTCGCCGAGGCGCTGGTCGAGTCGGCGCCGGCGAGCCTGACCAAGGTCGCCTACGCCTCCGGTGGCGGGGAGGCGATCGACATCGCCCTCAAGAGCGCCCGGCACGCCATGCAGAAGCGCAAGATCGTCTCGATCGTGAAGGCCTACCACGGCCACACCGGGCTCGCCGTCGCCACGGGCGACGACCGCTTCTCCAAGCTGTTCCTCGCCGACCGGCCCGAGGAGTTCCCGCAGGTGCCGTTCAACGACCTCGAGGCCATGGAGCAGGCGCTCAAGGGCCGCGACGTCGCCGCCGTGATCATGGAGACGATCCCGGCGACCTACGGCTTCCCGCTCCCGCAACCCGGCTACCTCGAGGCCGTCAAGAGGCTCTGCGAGAAGTACGACGCCCTGTACATCGCCGACGAGGTGCAGACCGGGCTGATGCGCACCGGCGAGCTCTGGGGCATCACCAAGCACGGCGTCGAGCCGGACATCCTGGTCAGCGGCAAGGGCCTGTCCGGTGGCATCTACCCGATCGCCGCCGTGCTCCTCAGCGAGCGGGCCGGCGCCTGGCTCCGCGAGGACGGCTTCGGCCACATCTCCACCTTCGGCGGCGCCGAGCTCGGCTGCGTCGCGGCGCTCAAGACGCTCGAGATCAGCCGCCGGCCCGAGGTCCGCTCGATGGTGCACTACATCGCCGACCAGGTCGGCTCCGGGTTGCGCCAGGTGCAGGCCCGGTATCCCGACTGGTTCGTCGGGATCCGCCAGAACGGCGTCGTGCTCGGCCTCGAGTTCGCCCACCCGGAGGGCGCGAAGTACGTCATGCGCGAGCTCTACGCGCTGGGCGTGTGGGCGATCTTCTCGACGCTCGACCCGCGCGTCCTGCAGTACAAGCCCGGGATCCTGATGACGCCCGATCTCGTCGAGGAGCTCCTCGACCGCACCGCGCTGGCGATCGGCCGCGCGGCCGCCGACCCCGCTGTCTCCCGCCGGAGGGCAAGCTGATGGCCGACCAGCCGAACGGACCCGTGACCGCGCCCGCGCAGGCGGGTCACATGCTCGAACGCGCCCGCTGGGCGGCGCGATCCTTCGCGACCTACTCGCAGGCAGACGTCGATCGGATCGTGCGCGCCGTCGCGGACGTCGCCCACGACAACGCCCAGAGGTACGCCGAGTGGGCCGTGCGCGAGACCGGCTTCGGCGTCGCCGAGCACAAGCTCCGCAAGAACCAGGCGTGCTCGCGCGGCCTCCTCGACACCTACATGGGCCACGACTACGTCAGCCCCCGCGTGCGGCACGACGACAAGGTCGTCGAGGTGCCCCGTCCGGCGGGTGTCGTGCTCGCTCTCACGCCGTCGACCAACCCGGTCGCGACCGTCTTCTTCAAGGTGATCCTCGCCCTGATGACGCGCAACGCGGTCGTCGTCAGCCCGCACCCGATGGCCAAGGAGTGCTGCCACGACGCGGCGCAGCTGCTCGCCGCAGCCGCGGTCGAGGCGGGCGCGCCGGACGGCGTCGTCCAGTGTGTCGCCGAACCGACGATCCCGCTCGTCGAGGCGCTGATGGGCGACGCGCGCACCAACGTCATCCTCGCCACCGGCGGCACCGGCGTGGTGCGAGCGGCGTACGGGTCCGGCAACCCGGCCATCGGCGTCGGCCCGGGCAACGTGCCCGTCCTCGTCGACGCGTCCGCCGACGTCCGCGCGGCGGCGCGCCGCTTGGTCGAGAGCAAGGCGTTCGACAACTCGGTGCTCTGCACCAACGAGTCGGTGCTGATCGCCGAGGAGGCGATCGCCGACCAGCTGGGCCGCGAGCTCGAGCGGGCCGGGGCCGCGGTGCTCGGCGCGGACGACGCCCAGCGGCTGCGGGACTTCATGTTCCCGTACGGCCGGCTCAACGTCGACGTCGTCGGCAAGGACGCCTCGTGGATCGCGCAGCAGGCAGGGATCCGGGTCGGGCCGCGCACCAAGGTCCTCGTCGCGCCATTCTCCGTCGCGGTCCCCGAGGAGCCGCTCACCCACGAGAAGCTGTCCCCGGTGCTCGGGATGATCCGGGTGCCCGACACCCTCACCGGCATCGCGACGGCGCGCGCGATCGTGCGCATCGCGGGGGCCGGGCACAGTGCGGCGATCCACTCGACCGACCCCGCCACCGTGATGAGGTACGCCGCCGACGTCCCCGTGCTGCGGGTGTCGGTCAACGTCGGCAACAGCACCGGGAGCTCCGGGCTCGACACCAACCTGGCGCCGACCATGACCATCGGCACCGGCTTCGTCGGCCGCAGCGCCCTCGGCGAGAACCTCCAGCCGAAGCACCTCGTGAACTGGACCCGGATCGCCTACAACAGCGACCCGGCCGAGGCGATGCCGGCGTACGCCGGGCTGAGCCCGTGGCGCGACCACCACGGCCCGGTGCCGGCGTACCCGCTGGCGTCGAACGACGACCGCACCGTCGCGCCCACCCACGTCGACGCGCTGGTCGACCGGATCGGCGCCCGCACCGGCGGCGCCACCGGCGACGACGCCGCCTTCCGCGAGCAGGTGCGCCGTCTCGTCGTCGAAGAACTCTCCCACCTCATCAAGGGCTGACCCATGGCTGAACTGCGTTCCTTCATCTTCATCGACCGGCTGCAGCCGCAGACGCTGTGCTATCTCGGCACCTGGATCAAGGGCACCCTGCCCCGCGCCCACATGGCCGCGCAGATCATCGAGGTGGCCCCCGGCATCGACATCGAGCCGATCACCGACGTCGCGCTGAAGCACGCCGACGTCGCCGCCGGCGTGCTCGTCGTCGAGCGGCAGTTCGGGTACCTGGAGTTCCACGGCGAGACCGGATCGGTGAAGGCCGCCGCCGAGGGCGTGCTCGACGCGCTCGACGCCGACGCCTCCAGCGCCGTGCGCCCCCAGATCCTGGCCAGCAAGATCATCAGCTCGATCGACCACCAGCACGCCTTCCTGATCAACCGCAACAAGATCGGCTCGATGGTGCTGCCGGGCGAGTCGATGTACGTGCTCGAGGTGCAGCCGGCGTCGTACGCGATCGTCGCGACCAACGAGGCGGAGAAGGCCGCCGACATCAAGGTCGTCGACTACCGGATGATCGGGGCCACCGGCCGGGTCTACCTCTCCGGCAAGGAGGCCGACGTCCGGCAGGCCGCGGAGGCCGCCGAGGAAGCGCTCCGGGGCCTGACGTGAGCACCTCCCTCGACCTGCGCGCGGTGATCGCGGACGTCGTCCGCGAGGTCGTCGCCGACCTGGTCGGCCCGGCCGCACCGGCGCCGTCGACACCCGCGCCTGGGACGCCCGCGACGCCGGCCCCTCCCGCCGGCGTCGCGGGCGCCGAGCACGTCACCCCGCCCACGCTGCGGGAACGGGTCGAGGCCGTGCGGATCGGCGACGACGCCGACCTGGACCGGTTCGCCCGGCACCTGCTCGCCCTGTTCGAGAACCCGAAGAACCGCCAGGACCTGCGCGCCGGGCGGCTCCGCTTCCGCCTCGCGGGCGGCGCCGCGGCCGCCGAGTCGGCGGACCGCCCGGCCCAGCGGATCGACACCGGCGCGGTGACCGAGCGGCAGGTGAGGGCGGCCGCCGAGGCCGGCCGCCGACTCGTCCTCGGCCGCCGTGCCGTGCTGACTCCCCTGGCGCGCGAGAAGGCTCGCGCGCTGGGGGTTCCCATCGAGAAGGAGCGCTGATGCTGAGAGCAGTCGTGACCGGCAATGTCTGGTCCACCAAGAGGATCGACGGCCTGCCCAATGGCGCCTTCCTCGAGGTCGAGGTCGAGGGCGGCGGCAGCCGCCTGGTGGCCTTCGACGTCCTGGGCAGCGGCGTCGGCGAGACCGTGCTGGTCGCGCAGGGCTCGGTCGCCGCGGCCTGGTTCCCCGGCACGCCGCCGCCCGTCGACGCCCTGGTCATCGGGTCGGTCGACGGCCCGCCGTCCTCGTCCTGACCCCCCAAGTTGTCGGGGCGCCGCCGGCCCCCGCGCACCACCCACCGCACAACCAAGGAGCACCACATGTCCAGCACCGCCATCGGCATGATCGAGACCAAGGGCTTCGTCGCCGCGCTCGCCGCCGCGGACGCCATGGTCAAGGCCGCCAACGTCACCATCACCGACCGCCAGGAGGTGGGCGACGGGCTCGTCGCCGTCGTCATCGCCGGTGAGGTCGGCGCGGTCAAGGCCGCCACCGAGGCCGGCGCCGAGACCGCCTCGCAGGTCGGCGAGCTCGTCAGCGTGCACGTGATCCCGCGCCCGCACGCCGAGCTCGGCAACCACTTCGACACCAGCGCGACGTAGTCCCCGGCCGACCCACCGATCACCAGCCAGCTCACGAGAAGAGGAGGTCCGATGGCCGCCACCGACGCCCGCGCGGAGCTGCGGGTCTACCTGATGGTCGAGGACCTGCAGCCGCAGTTCGCCGCCTACCTGGGCACGCCCACCCGGGCCCGGGGCTACCCGCCGTACGCCGGAGACCACGCGCTGATCATCGAGGTCGCCCCGGCGCTCGCGATCGAGCGCGTGATCGACCTCGCGCTGCGGGCAGCGCCGTCCGTCGAGCCCGGCATCCTCTTCGTCGAGCGGCAGTTCGGGGTGCTCGAGCTGCACGCCTCGTCGCTGGAGGACGTCGTGGCCGCGGGGCAGGCCGTCCTGGACGGCACCGGCAGCTCGGCCAGTGACCAGCTGCGCCCGCGGGTGCTCTACCACGACATCATCGAGAGCATCACCGACCAGCACGCGGTGATCCTCAACCGCAACCGTTCGGGGTCGATGATCATGCCGGGACAGTCCCTCCTCGTCTACGAGATGGCACCCGCACTCTTCGCGGCCGTCGCGGCCAACGAGGCCGAGCGGGCAGCGCCCGGCCTCACCATGGTCGACGTGCAGTTCATCGGGGCGGCCGGCCGGCTGTACCTCAGCGGCAGCACCGAGGACGTCGAGGTGGCCCGGGACCGGATCACCAAGGTGCTGGAGTCGATCGAAGGACGGGAGCACTGATGGGCACCACCACCGCGGCCGCCGACACCCGGGTCGCCGAGCTGGTGCTGCCGCACTACGGCTTCGGGCCGGACTGCACGCTGCGGATGATCAACCTGTCGGAGAACGCGACCTTCCTGGTCGAGGAGGGCGAGCGCAGCGCCATCCTCCGCGTGCACCGGGTGGGCTACCACTCCCGCGCCGACATCGACAGCGAGCTGTCGTGGCTGGCGGCGCTGCGCGAGGAGTCCGGGGTCGCGACCTCCGAGGTGGTGCCGGCCAGCGGCGGCGACCGGGTCACCACGGTCGTCGTCGACGGCGAGGAGCGCCACGCCGTGCTCTTCCACGTCGTCCCCGGGATCGAGCCCGACGACGTGGCGCTCGGCACCGCGGACTTCGAGACGCTCGGTGCGATCACCGCACGCATGCACCTGCATGCCCGGTCCTGGCGTCCGCCGCACGGCTTCCAGCGGTTCAGCTGGGACTGGGAGCACTCCCTGGGCGACCGGCCCCGCTGGGGACGCTGGCAGGACGGCATCGGGGTCGGGCCGGTCGAGGAGGCCGCCCTCGGCGCTGCCGTCGAGGTGGTGCGCGAGCGGCTGTCGTCGTACGGGACAGGGGCCGACCGGTTCGGACTCGTCCACGCCGACCTCCGGCTCGCGAACCTCCTCGTCGAGGGCGACCTCGTCACGGTGATCGACTTCGACGACTGCGGCTACTCCTGGTTCATGTACGACTTCGGCACCGCCGTGTCGTTCATCGAGCACGACCCGCGGCTGCCGGACTGGCAGGCCGCCTGGCTGCGCGGGTACCGCTCGGTCACCGTGCTGCCCGCCGAGCACGAGGACATGCTCGCGACCTTCGTGATGCTGCGCCGCCTGCTGCTCGTCGCCTGGCTGGGCTCGCACGCGCACTCCCGCGAGTGCCAGGACCTCGGGCCCGGCTACACCGCCGGCACCGTCGAGCTGGCGCGACGCTACGTCGCGTCGGACGGCGCCTCCCTCGGCTGACCCCGCTGACAACCCTTGGATCGGAGACCCCATGTTCACCTCACTCGCCGGACGCTCGGTCGTCGTCACCGGTGGCAGCAAGGGCATCGGCCGCGGCATCGCCACCGTCTTCGCCCGGGCCGGCGCCCGCGTCCTGGTCACCGGGCGTGACGAGGAGTCGCTCGCGGCCGCCTGCGCGGAGATCGGCGGCGAGACGTCGTACGTCATCGCCGACGTGAGCCGGCGCGAGGACTGCGACCGGATGGCCGCGACCGCGGTCGAGCGCCACGGCGGCGTCGACGTGCTGTGTGCCAACGCCGGCGTCTTCCCGGCCGCTCGCCTCGACGCGATGACGGCCGACGACCTCAACGGCGTGATGGCGACCAACCTCAACGGCACGGTGTTCGCGGTACAGGCCTGCCTGGAGGCGCTGACGGCCAGCGGGCGCGGCCGGGTCGTGGTGACCTCGTCGATCACCGGCCCGCACACCGGCTACCCCGGCTGGTCGCACTACGGCGCCAGCAAGGCCGCACAGCTCGGCTTCGTACGGACGGCCGCCCTCGAGCTCGCTCCCCGTGCCATCACGATCAACGCCGTGCTCCCGGGCAACATCGCCACCGAGGGGCTCGACGGCCTCGGCGAGGACTACCTGGCCGCGATGGCGGCGAGCGTGCCGCAGAAGCGGCTCGGCGCGGTCGCGGACATCGGCAACGCGGCGCTCTTCTTCGCGACCGAGGAGGCGTCGTACATCACCGGGCAGACGCTGGTCGTGGACGGCGGCCAGGTGCTGCCCGAGTCGCTGCAAGCGCTGGAGGAGATCTGAGCGCCGGCGTGACCGGACTGGGGTAGGTTGCAAGCATCTGGTCAGACCATTCGGCGGATCGGGCCGACCGAAGGCGACCAGAGGAAGGAGCGGCACCATGGCCACCGAGCACGCCGTCGCGGAGACCCTCCGCCGCCGGATGCTGACCGACATCGGCGCCGGCACCCTGCCCCCCGGCGCCCGGCTGGGCAGCGAGCGGGAGCTCTCCGAGCACTACGGCGTCAGCCGGGCCACCCTGCGCCAGGTCCTCGCCGCGCTCGAGGAGGCCGGGCTGGTACGCCGCGTCGCCGGTCGCGGTGGCGGCACCTTCATCAACCACGCCAAGGTCGAGCACGACCTCACCAAGGTCGTCGGCGTGCCCGCCTACCTCGCCCGGCAGGGCTACTCCGCCGGCACCCGGGTCATCGCCACCCGGATGGGTGTCGCCGACGCCCCTACCCGCCGGGCGCTGCAGCTCGCCGAGGGCGACCTCGTCGTCGACGTACGCCGCCTGCGGCTCGCCGACGGCACACCCTTCTCGCTCGACCACGCCCGGCTGCCCGCCGACCGCTTCCCCGGCCTGCTCGAGCAGCCCCTGGGCGGCTCGATCTACGAGCTCATCGAGCACGACTACGGCGTCACCATCGCCGACGCCGAGGAGGTCGTCGAGGTGGTGCACGCCACCGACGAGGAGGCAGCCCTGCTCGGGGTCGCCGTCGGAGACCCGCTCGTCTCGATCACGCGGACGACCTACGACACGGCAGGCACGCCGTTCGAGTTCTCCCACGACCTGTTCCGCTCGGACCGGGTCCGGATCACCATGCGCACGCCGGGGCGCGGCCTGCGCGGCGTGCCGGGTGGGGACGGGCCGCACTTCGCGACGATCTCGTCGGTGCCGGCCACCGGCTGAGGGCTCCCCGCGATGGCCGGCACCGCTCGGTCAGCCCCTGATGAACTCCAGGATGTCGGCGTTGATGACGTCGGCGTTCGTGGTCGGCATCCCGTGGGGGAAGCCCGGGTACGTCTTCAGGGTACCGTTGGGCAGGATCTTGGCCGACAGCTCGGCCGAGTTCTCGATCGGCACGACCTGGTCGTCCTCGCCGTGCAGGACGAGCACCGGCAGCGTGACGGCCTCGAGGTCGGCGGTGAAGTCGGTCTGGGAGAAGGCGACGACGCCGTCGTGGTGCGCCTTGGCGCCACCCGCCATCCCTTGACGCCACCAGTTGGCGATGATGCCCTCCTGGGGCTCGGCCCCGGGGCGGTTGTAGCCGTAGAACGGGCCTTCGGCGAACTCGCGGAAGAAGGCCGCGCGGCGGGTGGCGACCTGGTGCTGGACGCCGTCGAAGAACTCCTTCGGCAGGCCGCCGGGGTTCGCCTCGGTCTTCACCATGATCGGGGGGACGGCGCTGATCAGCACGGCCTTCGCCGCGCGGTCCTGCCCGTGCCGGGCGAGGTAGTGCACGACCTCGCCGCCGCCGGTCGAGTGGCCGACGTGAACGGCGTCGCGCAGGTCGAGGTGCTTCACGACGGCCGCCAGGTCGTCGGCGTAGTGATCCATGTCGTGACCGTCGGCGACCTGCTCGGAGCGCCCGTGGCCCCGACGGTCGTGGGCGACCACGCGGAAGCCATGGCTGAGGAAGTACATCAGCTGGGCGTCCCAGTCGTCCGAGGACAGCGGCCATCCGTGGCTGAAGACGACCGGCTGGCCGGAGCCCCAGTCCTTGTAGAAGATCTCGACGTTGTCGTCGGTGGTGATGGTGGGCATGGGAGTGCTCCTCGATAGGGGGATCTCGGGTGGCGCCCGCCTGCAGGGCCGGGCTCGTCGAGTCTCTACCGAGCAGCAGCCGTCGCACCCGCACCGCGTGCGACAGGAATCCCTCGGATCGCGCCACCGCCGGCCGGCCCGGCGTACACCTCGTTGCGGTACGCGCGGGGCGAGCGACCGAGCCGGTTCATGAAGGTGCGCCGCATCATCTCGGTGCCGGAGAAGCCCGCCGCGGCTGCTGCCGCCGCGACCGTCGAGCCGGCACGCAGGCAGTCGCAGGCGATGCCGAAGCGCAGGTCGGCGACGTACGACCCTGGCGTGGTGTCCAGCTCCTCCCGGAACAGTCGAGTGAGCTGACGCTCGCTGAGACTCACCAGCGACGCCATCGAACGGACGGTGTGCGCCAGCTGCGGGTTGGCGCGCACGTGGTCGGTGACGCGCCTGACCAGACCCGCCTCCGCCACCCGCGCGCCGACGGACGGGGAGAACTGGGACTGGTCCCCTCCTCGCTGGAGATAGACCAGGAGGTCGCGCGCCACCGCCTGCACCACGTCGGTGCCGAGGTCCTCCTCCACCAGCGCCAGGGCCAGGTCGATGCCCGCCGCTGCGCCGCCGGAGCTGTAGACCCGCTCGTCGCGGACGTAGATCGCGTCGTGCTTGACCGCGACGCGCGGGTAGCGGCTGGCGAGGTCGGCGGTGAACTTCCAGTGGGTCGTGGCCACCCGCCCGTCGAGCAGCCCGGACTCGGCCAGCGCGAAGGCGCCGGTGCAGATCGAGCCGAGACGACGGGTACGTCGAGCCAGGTCCCGGGTCGCAGCGACGACCTCAGGGGTGACGAACCGCGCGGCAGGCACGGCGCTGCCGACGACGAGGACGGTGTCGTACTCACCCGACGACGGCACCGGTGCCGCCACCATGGGCGCCCCCACCGAGGTCTCGAACGGTCCCCCTGTCGCGGTGAGGACCTCGATGTCGTACGCGCCGCGAGCCTGCCTGTTGGCGGCGACGAAGACCTCCGCCGGGCCGCTCAGGTCGAGGAGCATCGCCCCGTCGAAGGCCAGGAACCCGATCCGGCGCACAGGGCGTGACGACGTCATTGTGGAATGATGCCTCCATAATCCCGAGGGCCGCCACCCGGGCCCCGACCGTTGGACGCGTTTCGTGACGTCGGCCACCGCGACGTAGGTTCGCCCCATGCCACGTCCGCGTCAGTTCGACGAGCCGGCGCTGCTCGACGCCGCGATCCAGCTGTTCTGGAGCCGCGGGTACGCCGGCACCTCGATCGAGGACGTGGCCCGCGCGACCACCGTCGGCAACGGCAGCATCTACGCCGCCTACCGCTCCAAGAACGGCCTCTACCTCAGCGCCGTCTCCCGCTACTGCGAAGGCCTGACCGCGATGGTCCGGACCGGGATGGCCGGGTGCTCCGGGGACGTCGCCGCCACTGTTCGCGACTACCTCGAGCTCATCATCTGCGACTGCACCAGCCAGCCCGGACGACGCGGCTGCCTCATGCTCAACAGCCTCACCCTGCTCGACCGGGTCCCGCAGCTGCGCCCGATCATCGACCGGACCATGCGCGACCTGCAGGCCATCCTCGAGGAGCGACTCCTCCGCGACCTCGACGGCAGCTCGGCACACGTCGACGTCGCCGCGCTCAGCGCGCACTACGTGACCCTGTCGCAGGGCCTCATCCAGCGAAGCCGACTGGGGCACGAGCCGGACGAGCTGCGCCACATCGCCGATGCCGCCGTCCGCGACACGGCCCTCGCGCTCGCTGGCAGCTAGCCTCGCGGTCGGGACGTCGCAGGTCCCTCACCCCGGTCCGGTCCCGGCAATGCGCCCCTCCCGACGTGTGTCAGCGAGGATCGTCGGCCGGATCGATGTCCATGTGCTCGATGTCGGCGAAGTGACCGCCCTCGGGCTTGTAGAACAGCCGGGTCAGCAGCCACAGGACGATCCCGAGGCCGAGCAGGCCCGCGGCGATCTTGTACTGGATCATGTCGGCCTCGAGCCGTGCCCACGGACCCAGCAGGTAGGCGCACAGCAGCGCCCCGAGCACGGGCACCAGGGTCGGGGCGCGGAAGCCTCGGGCGGGGTCGCGGCGCAGCACCAGGCACGAGACGTTGACGATGGTGAAGACCGCCAGGAGCAGCAGCGCGGTCGTGCCGGACAGCGACCCGACGATGGTGCTCTCGGAGCCGAGCCGCACGTAGATGATCAGGCCGAAGGCGAGCAGCGTGGTGAACCCGATCGCGACGTACGGCGAGCGCCGGCCGGGCAGCACCTTGCCGAGGACGGGCGGCAGCACGTGCTGCTGGGCCATGCCGTAGATCAGCCGGCTGGCCATCAGCATGTTGATCAGCGCGGTGTTGGCCACCGCGAAGACCGTCATGAACGGGAAGACGTCGTCGATCGGGAGGTCCGGAGCACCGAGCTTGACGACGTCGATGAGGATGCCGGCCTCGGCGTTCGTCGGGGTCCCGATCTTGTCGGTCGGGATCACCGCGACGACGGAGATCGCGACGAGCATGTAGATGATCACCGCGATGCCGAGGCCGGTCAGCATCATCCGCGGGAAGATCCGCTCGGGGTCCTTGGTCTCCTCGACCATGTTGACCGAGTCCTCGAAGCCGACCATCGAGAAGAACGCGATCGCGGTCGCGACCGTGACCGCCATGAACAGGCCCTTGTCGTCGGGGCTCTCGAAGACGGTGATCCGGTCCAGGTTGCCGTCGCCCTTGCCGATCACCCAGATCCCGATGCCGATGACGATGGCGAGCGCAGTCATCTCCACCAGGGTGAGCACCACGTTGAACTTCACGCTCTCGCCGACACCCCGCAGGTTGACCACGGCGAGCAGCAGCATGAACCCGAGGGCGACGGCCAGCACCAGCCCGTTGCCGGGTGCGTCGTTGCCGAGGCCGATCAGCAGGTTGGAGGCGAGCAGGCCCGAGGACGTCGAGGCGCTCGTGATGCCGGAGCACACGACGGTGAACGCCACGAGGAAGGTGACGAAGTGGATGCCGAACGCCTTGTGGGCATAGAGCGCCGCTCCGGCCGCCTGCGGGTACTTGGTCACCAGCTCGAGGTAGGAGAAGGCCGTGAGCGTCGCGATCGCGAAGGCCACCAGGAACGGCAGCCAGGCGATGCCGCCGACCTGTCCCGCGAGCCGCCCGGTGACGGCGTAGACGCCCGCACCGAGGATGTCGCCGACGATGAACAGGAGCAGCAGGCCGGGGCCGAGGACCCGCTTCAGCTCCGGTTGCCCCTGTCGCCCCGGTGCCGCGGCGCTGCTGCTCTGAGTGCTCATGGATGTCTCAACCTTCCCCGAGGTCGGAGGTCTGGTTCCGGAAGTCTAGGACTGGATCGCCCCGGGGTCGGGTGGAGGAGCTGGCGTGTCACATGCGTGATGCGTACCCCAAGGACCTGGCCGGGATCGACAAGGACGAGCTGGCGAGCGGCGCAGGGTGGCAGGCGGGCTGACTGCCTGCGGACGGGTCGGCCTCCCCAGCCCCGGGCACAGCATGAGGAACGTCGGCCCGGGTACATCCTCGTCATGACGTGCACGGAACTCCTCCCGCCGGTATGACCGGTCTCGTCCAGAGCACGACTCCCCCCACTCACCCCGACCGGCCCAGCGTCCTGACCGTGGCCTCAGTGCCGGCATCGCACGTCTATGTCCGACACATCGCGTCGGAACGGGCGGACGGTGTCGTCCGGCTGCAGGACCCCGACCCGGACTCGCCGGACAGGTCCACCCAGGAGCGTTGGTGGCCGCCGGTGATGCTCGACACCAAGTGGATCGAGCGCCACGACTTCGACGTCTTCCACCTGCAGTTCGGCTTCGACGCATGGCGCCCCGAGGACCTGCGCCGCATCGTGGACGCTGTGCGTGCGCGTGGGTCGGGATTCGTCTACACCGCGCACGACCTGCGCAACCCGCACCACCGGACGCGTGAGCTTCACGACGCCCAGCTCGCGGTGCTGATGGAGGGGGCCGACGCCGTTCTGACGCTGACACCCGGGGCGGCGGCGGAGATCAAGCGCCGATGGGGTCGCGAAGCCATGGTGCTGCCGCACCCTCACGTCGTCGACTTCGAGACCATGGCGCAGGTCGCGCGGATCCGGGCCGCGGGGCGCGGGTCGTCGTTCCGGGTCGGGCTGCACGTGAAGAGCCTGCGGCCGAGCATGGACCCCTTGGCGATCCTGCCGAGCCTGGTGCGTGCGGTGAGCGAGCTGCCGGGAGGTGTGCTCCAGGTCAACGGGCACCGCGACGTGCTCGAGCCGGGCGGGGAACGGGTGGACGACGCGCTGGCGTCGTACCTCCACGCCGCGCAGCGGCGAGGCGAGCTCGAGCTGCGCGTACACGACTTCCTCAGCGACGCCCAGCTCTGGGAGTACCTGTCCTCGCTCGACGTCTCCGTGCTGCCCTACCGGTTCGGGACCCACTCCGGGTGGCTGGAGGCCTGCCGCGACCTCGGCACCGCCGTCGTCGCCCCGACGTGCGGCCACTACGCCGACCAGGGCCCGGTGCACAGCTTCGGGCTGGACGAGGACGAGTTCGACGAGGACAGCCTGGTCCGCGCGATCCACGATGCGTACGACGCCGGGCCGACCGTGCCCCTGACGGTCGAGGCGCGCCGCCGGCAGCGGGAGCACGTCGCCGATGCCCACGCCGGGCTCTACCGGTCGCTGGCATGAGCCGGCGACTGCGCATCTGCCTGGTCGCGTCATCGCGGTTCCCCGTGCAGGAACCGTTCATGGGCGGGCTGGAGGCACACACTCATGCCCTGGTCGGGGAGCTGTCGCGGCGCGGCCATCGCGTCAGCCTGTTCGCCGCCTCGGGATCGGACGCAGCGCTCACGGCGACGCAGATCCCGGCGTCGTCCTTCCCGACCAGCCGCGCGGCGCGGGCGGACGTCGGGTCGCCGCCGGAGGTCTGGATGGAGGAGCACCACGCCTATCTCGATCTCATGCTCGGCATCGCGCGTGGCCGCCACGGTCCGTTCGACGTCGTACACAACAACAGCCTCCACCACCTCCCGGTGGCCATGAGCGAGCTCGTCGACGTCCCGGTCGTCACGACCCTGCACACCCCACCGGTGCCGTGGCTCGAGTCGGCCGTGTGCTTCGCGGCCGCCGACAGCCGGTTCGTCGCGGTCAGTGCGCGCATGGCGCGGGCCTGGAGCCACGCGGTGGACTCGGTCGTCGTCCACAACGGCGTCGACACCTCGTCGTGGCGTGCGGGGCCCGGCGGCGGCCGCGCGGTGTGGTCGGGGCGGATCGTGCCGGAGAAGGCACCCCACGAGGCATTGGACGCCGCATCGCGTGCGGGGATGCCGATCGTGCTCGCTGGACCGATTCACGACCGGGGCTACTTCGCGCGCGAGATCGCGCCCCGGCTGCATGGGCAGGCGCGCTACGCCGGGCACCTGGACCAGGCCACGCTGCAGTGCCTGCTCGCCGAGGCGGCGGTGGCGGCGGTGACTCCGCGCTGGGACGAGCCGTTCGGCCTGGTCGCCGCCGAGGCGATGGCCTGCGGAACACCGGTGGCGGCCTACGACTGCGGTGCGCTCGGCGAGATCGTCGACGATGAGACCGGCGTGCTCGTGCCCGCCGGCGACGTCGACGCACTGGCGGCCGCTCTGGTCAGGGCGTCCCGGTGCGATCGGGAGACCGTACGGCGCCGCATCTGCACCAGCTTCTCGCTGGCCCGGATGGTCGACGACTACGAGCGCGTCTACCACCAGATGGCCGACCGGGTGCACGCGGCGTGATCGGCTACTACGTCCACCACCAGGGGAGAGGGCACCTGCACCGGGCACAGGCGCTCGCCGCGGCACTCAACGAGGAGGTCACCGGGTTGTCGTCCTTCTCCCGGCCCGCTGACTGGCACGGAGGCTGGGTCGAACTGCCCCGCGACGACGAGCAGGCGAGTCCCTACGACGTCAGCGCCGGGGGCCAGCTGCACTGGGCACCGGTCGGCGAGCCCGGTCTGCGGGCGCGGTCCGCCGCCATCTCCGCTTGGCTGGAGGAGGCCCGGCCCCGACTCGTCGTGGTGGACGTGTCGGTGGAGGTCGCCCTGCTGGTCCGGCTGCACGGGGTGCCGGTTCTGTCGGTGGTGTTGCCAGGACGTCGTACCGACCCGGTGCACCTGCTGGGCTTCCGGGCCTCCAGTGCACTCGTGGCGTTCTCGCCGCCGGCAGCAGAGGAGCTGGCGCCGGACCTGCCGGCCGACATCGCCGCGCGCGTCGTCAGCCTCGGCGCCGTGTCCCGTTACGCGCCGGCCACGGGCGCGCGGGAGCGAAGCGGCGGCTCACGCCATGTCGTCGTGCTGATGGGAAAGGGTGGCGAGTCGATGACACGCCTGGGCGCCGAGTCCCTGCGCTCGCTCGCGCCGGGCTGGCGCTGGACCGTCCTCGGTGGGCCCGGGGGCTGGGTGGACGACGTCTCAGCGGTGCTGCGGAACGCAGACGTGGTGGTGACCAACGCCGGGCAGAGTGCCCTCGCTGACATCGCCGCGCACCGTCGCCCGGCCGTCGTGATCCCGGCCGAGCGGCCCTTCGACGAGCAGGCGACGACCGCCGCGATGCTCGAGCGCGGGGACTGGCCGGCCATCGTGCTACCCGAGTTCCCGCGAGCCGGCTGGCCCGGACTCCTCGAGCGGGCGAGTCGTCTCGACGGGCGCGGGTGGCAGCGGTGGTGCGACGGTCAGGCGGCGCACCGCTTCGCCCGTGTGGTGGCGGACGCGGCCCGCCGACGGTCCCAGCCGAGGTCGGCATGACCCGTCCGGTCGCGGTGGTGACCATCGCCCACGGCCGTCACGAGCACCTGGCGCGGCAGCTGCGTTCTCTGGCGGCCTGCACCCGTCGTCCGGACCATGTACTCGACCATGTGCTCGTCGCCATGGGCGATCCAGAGCTGGACTCCTGGCATCAGCGGGAAGGCGTGCACGTGGAGAGCATGAAGGCGGACCCCGACGCCCTCCCACTCGCCGCCGCTCGGAACCTCGGCGCGAACGCGGCGATCGACCGTGGGGCCGAGACGATCGTCTTCCTCGACGTGGACTGCCTCCCGGGGCCGGACCTGGTCGACGGCTACGAACGGGCGGTGGCACGGTGGCCCGACACCATCTGGTCGGGCCCGGTGACCTACCTCCCACCCGGACTCACCGAAGACCAGCTGGCCCAGCCGCAGGAGATCGACGACCCGCACCCGGCGAGGCCGGCTCCGGCGCCGGGCGACGTCGTCCACGATGCCGAACGGGATCTGTTCTGGTCCCTCTCCTTCGCCCTCGACCGCCGGGCCTGGCTACGGAGCGGCGGCTTCTGCGAGCGATACGTCGGGTACGGCGGCGAGGACACCGACTTCGCGCACCAGGCGGCCCACTGCGGACTGCGATTCGGGTGGGTCGGCGACGCACGCGCCTACCACCAGCACCACCCGACGCAGCACCCACCGGTCCAGCACCTCGACGACATCCTGCGCAACGGCGCCATCTTCCACGAACGGTGGGGACGCTGGCCGATGATCGGCTGGCTCGACGCCTTCGAGAGACTCGGCCTCGTCGAGCGATCCGGCGGAGCCTGGCGCAGGACACACGCGCCCCATGACGAAGGGCCGCCGATCAGCGTTTCCGCTGGTCGGAGGCCCTTCTTCGAGCCGCCTGTCGGAATCGAACCGACGACCTAATCATTACGAGTGATTCGCTCTACCGACTGAGCTAAGGCGGCGCCGCCACCAGCCGTGACCGGTGACCGCGGAAGCATACCGAGCAGGGACAGCCGGGAGCGAATCCGGGCCGGGTCGTCAGGCGGCGGTCGCGGGCGCGGTCACCGGCGGGGCGGCATCGATGCCGGTGACCATCGTCTGCCGTGCGTCGCACCAGCAGGTGAAGCTGACGACGATGCCGTGCTCGGTCGTCTCCACGCCGGTGACCTGGCTGGGGAAGATGAGCTCCCGGCGGCGGCAGCTGGTGCAGGTGTGGGCGAACATGGCGGACCTCCTTCGGGGCGTTTCCTCCATGGTGGGCCGGTAGCGGCCGAAGGGGGTAGCCTCGGTTTCCAGCGGGATCCCTAGGGATCACCTATGGCAAGGGGGACCAGTCCGTGCTGTCGCTGCACCAGTTGACCTGCTTCCTGGCGACCTACGAGCACCGGTCGTTGACCCGCGCGGCCGAGGAGCTCGGGTACGCGCAGCCGTCGGTGTCGGAGCAGGTGCGCGGGCTGGAGAGGTCGTTGGGGGTCCAGCTGTTCCGGCGGGTGGGGCGCGGCGTCGTACCGACGACGGCGGCCGACACCTTCCGGCCGCACGCGGAGAGGGTGCTCGCGGCGGCCGACGACGCAGAACGGGCCGTGGCGAGCATCCGGTCCCTGGAGACCGGGACGATCCGGTTCGGGATGTTCGGCGTCGCCCGGCTCTACGGCGGCGCGGACCTGGTCGCCGACGTGCTGGCGCGCTACCCCGGTGTGCGGGTGGAGCTGGTCGGACGGCACTCGATGGACGTGCCGGAGAACCTGCGCCGCGGGCGGCTCGAGGCGGCGATGATCGCGGTCGCGGCCCTGTCCAGCGAGGGCATGTCGATCACGCCCATCGCGCGCGACGAGCTCGTCTACGTCTCCGCCGACCCCAGCAAGCTGACCGCGCCGGTGACCGCGAAGCGCCTCGCGGAGGCGGACCTGGTGATGCCGGAGAGCACCCTGCGTGACTTCGACTCGGGCCGGATCGTGCTGCGCCGGATGCTGCACGAGGCCGGCTACAACCCGAGCACGCGGATCGAGGTGGAGGACGTGGAGACGGCGATCGAGCTCGTCGGGCGCGGCCTGGCCGACACGGTGACCAACAAGGGCGCCGCGCTCCAGCTGCTCCCCCGGCTCGCGCCGAACGCCGGCTGGGTGCCGCTGCGCCCGCGCGTCTACGACACGATGGCGATCGTGCACCGGGCGGGCGCGACGCTGTCGCCGGCCGCTCGACTGATGATCGAGCTCGCGACCCAGCGGATCCAGGGGATCATCGAGCCGCTCTGAGCGGGCTCAGCAGGTCAGGCCGTCCTTCGGCACGGTGCCGTCGATCAGGTAGGCGTGCACGGCGTCGTCGACACAGCTGTTGCCCTTGTTGTACGCCGTGTGCCCGTCGCCGTCACGGCTGACCAGCACCGCGGAGTCGAGCTGGTCGGCCATCGCCACCGCCTCCTCGTACGGCGTCGCCGGGTCGCGCGTCGTACCGAGCACGACGATCGGGGCGGCGCCCGAGCCGTCGATCTCGAGGTCGGGCTCGTCGGTGGAGGTGAACGGGATGCCGTGGCAGGCGGTGAGCCCCCAGGCGAAGACGTCGCCGAAGGTGGGCGAGGCCTTCTCGAAGTCGGCGAAGTGGTCGGGCACCTGGTCGGTGGTGATCGACCACGGGTCGTCGAGGCAGTTGATGACCGAGATCGCCTCGAGGCTGTTGTCGGCGTAGGTGCCGTTCTCGCGGGAGCCGTAGAAGTCGGCGAGCTGCAGCAGGGTCGATCCGTCGCCCTCGAGCGCCTGCTGGAGGCCGTCGTCGAGGAAGGGCCAGTTGTCCTGGCTGTAGAGCGGCAGGATCAGCCCGTAGAACGCCAGCCCGACGGTGAGGTCGCGCCCCTCCGCGTCGCCGGTCTTCAGCGGCGTCTCGTCGATGCTGCCGAGGAGGTCCTTGATCGTCTTCAGCCCCGCGTCGACGGAGTCGCCGAGGAAGCAATCGCCCTCGTCGACGCAGCTCTGGAGGTAGGAGCGCAGCGCGGTCTCGAAGCCCTTGGCCTGGCTGAGCGCGCCGTCGCGCGGGGTCAGCGACGGGTCGACGGCTCCGTCGAGGACCAGCCGCCCGACCTTGTCGGGGAACAGCTCGGCGTAGGTCGCACCGAGCCGGGTGCCGTAGGAGAACCCGAAGTAGTCGAGCTGCTCCTCGCCGAGCGCGGCGCGCAGCACGTCCATGTCGCGAGCGGCCTCGACGGTGCTGACGTGGCCGCCGACGGCGCCGGAGCGGGCCTGGCAGCCCGACCAGAACTCCTCGGAGTTCTCCTTCGCGGTCGCGACCTCCTCCGGGGTGTCCGGGTCGGGGTCGGCGGCGACGTACGCGTCGAGGGCGTCGTCGCTCAGGCAGTCGACGGGGGCGGAGTCGCCGGTGCCGCGGGGGTCGAAGCCGACGATGTCGTACGACGCGCGCAGCTGGTCGGCGAAGTAGAAGTCGGCGTCCTTGGCGGTGTCGGTGCCGGGGGCGCCGGGGCCGCCCGGGTTGACGACGAGCGAGCCGATCCGGTCACCCGTCGCACGCGTGCGCTCGACGGCGAGCTTGATCGAGCCCTCGCCCGGGTTCTGGTAGTCGATCGGGACGTCGAGGGTGCCGCACTCGTCCTGGTCGCAGCGGGTCCAGGTGATCTCCTGGTCGTAGAAGTCCTCGAGTGAGCGCCCGTCGGGCCCCTCGGGTCCGGTGACGTCGGACCCCTTGCCGTCCCCGTTGGCCGCGGTGTCGTCGGAGTCGTCGCCCCGCAGCAGCACGATGCCGACGCCGACCGCGCCCGCGAGCACGAGGGCCCACACGGTGACGACCGCGACGATCAGGGTCCGCTTGCTCACACTCAGCTCCTCGGGATCGGGTCAGGTCACCGCTGCGGTGCCTGCAGTGCCACCATCATCGACTCCAGGGCCAAGGCCACCGGCACGTTGAACTCCAGCATCTGCTCGCGGGCGGCGAAGATCCACCCGATCCGGCGCAGGTTGAGCTCGGGGGTGGAGCTGGCGACGATCGTCTCCACCTGGTCGCGGATCTCCTCGTTGACCAGCGCGCCGGGGGCAGCGCTGGCGAGCGCGATCGCGTCGCGGTAGACCGACATCAGGTCGGTCAGGCCGCGGTCGACGACGTCGAGGTGGCGCCGCTTGGCGCGCGTGCGCTGGCCCTTCTCGAGAGCGGCGAGCGCCGGTCCGTACTCCCGCGGGCGGCGGCCACGCTCGACGACGCCGTACGCCGCGTCGAGGTCGGTCTTCTCCCGCGCGTCGAGATCGGCGGTGATCGCGTCCGCCTCCTCCTTCGCCGTCGACGCGAGCCGGGTCGCGGCGTCCATGCACCGCCCGAGGCTGGTCAGGCGGGCCGGCATCGAGACGACCTCCTGGCGCCGGGTGCGCACCGCCTCGTCGAAGGCGAGGGCGCGGGCCCGGCCGATGTGGCCCTGGCTGGCCCGGGCGGCGTACGACGCCAGCGGCGCCGCGATCCCGCGGGCGACCAGGAAGCCGGCGACCTCCTCGGCCGTCGGCGTCGACAGCGTCACCAGCCGGCAGCGCGACCGGATGGTCGGCAGGACGTCCTCGACGGTCGGCGCGCAGAGCATCCAGATGGTGCGGCCGTTGGGCTCCTCGATCGCCTTGAGCAGCGCGTTGCAGGCCTGCTCGGTGAGCCGGTCGGCGTCCTCGACGATCAGGATCTGCCAGCGGTCTCCCATCGGGCTCAGCGACGCGCGACGGACCAGGTCGCGGACCTCGTCGACGCCGATGGAGAGCTTCTCGGTGCGCACCACCGAGACGTCGGCGTGGGAGCCGGCGAGCACGGTGTGGCAGTCGTGGCAGCCGTCGGGGCACTCGGGGCCGAGGCCGCCCTGGCGGCACTGCAGCGCCGCGGCGAACGCGATCGCCGCGTTGGACCGCCCCGACCCGGGCGGCCCGGTGAACAGCCAGGCGTGGGTCATCCCCTGCCCGGCGACGGCCTTCTCGAGGGCGGTGATGACGTGGCGCTGCCCGACCAGCGTGTCCCAGACGCTCATGGCGTGCTCCTGGCGGCCTGCACCAGCAGCGGCTCGATCCGCTCCCAGATCCGCGCGGCGAGGTCGTCGATCGGCGCCCTGGCGTCGAGGACGGCGTAGTGCTCGGGGTTGCGGGCGGCGAGCTCGAGGAAGGACTGCCGCACCCGCTGGTGGAACTCCAGGCCCTCCCCCTCGATGCGGTCGCGGCCCTCGAAGCGCGCCAGGCCCGCCGACGGCTCCAGGTCGAGGACGACGGTCAGGTGTGGACGCAGGTCGCCGGTGGCCCAGCGCGAGACCTCCTCGAGCTCGTCGCGGTCCAGCGCCCGGCCGGCGCCCTGGTAGGCGAGGGTCGAGTCGACGTACCGGTCGGTGATGACGACCTCGCCGCGCTCGAGCGCCGGGCGGACGAGGGTCTCGACGTGCTCGGACTTGTCGGCGAGGTAGAGCAGGAACTCGGTCTTGTGGGCCAGCTCGCCCGTCTCGGGCGAGAGCACGATCCGGCGCATCTCCTTGCCGACCGGGGTGTCCCCGGGCTCGTGCGTGAGCCGCACGGCGTAGCCCGCGGCCACCAGCCGGTCGCGGAGCACCCGCGACTGGGTCGACTTGCCGCCGCCCTCGCCGCCCTCGAAGCAGACGAAGACGCCGGTGTCGGCGTACTGGCCGGGCCAGCCCTGGGTCGAGGTCGTCACGGGACGAAACCTACGAGACCGGTACGACACGCGCCACGGCCGGGTGCCACGAGCCGACCACCGATCCGTTCGATCGAACGATGTGAGGGGATTTCGGACCGAGAACTCCCCCTGACCGTTCGATCGAACGATCTGGTGGTCAGGACTTCTTCGCCGCCTTCTTCGCAGCCGTCTTCTTGGCGGCAGTCTTCTTCGCAGCCGTCTTCTTGGCCGGGGTCTTCTTCGCGGCGGTCTTCTTCGCTCCCCGCTTGGCGGCCTTCTTGGCCGGGCCCTTCGCCCGGCGCTCGGCCAGCAGCTCGGCGGCGCGCTCGAGGGTGATCGCCTCGACCGAGTCGTCCTTGCGCAGGGTGGCGTTGTACTCGCCGTCGGTGACGTACTCGCCGAACCGGCCGGCCTTGACCACGACCGGCTGCCCGGACACCGGGTCGTTGCCCAGCTCCTTGAGCGGCGGCGCGGCGGCGGCGCGGCCGCGCTGCTTGGGCTGGCTGTAGATCGTGAGCGCCTCGGCAAGGGTGATCCCGAAGATCTGGTCCTCACTGGCGAGCGAGCGGGAGTCGGTGCCCTTCTTGAGGTAGGGCCCGTAGCGGCCGTTCTGGGCGGTGATCTCCTCGCCGTCCTCGCCGGCGCCGACGACGCGCGGCAGCGACAGCAGCTTGACGGCGTCGTCGAGGGTGACGGTGTCGAGCGACATCGACTTGAAGAGCGAGCCGGTGCGCGGCTTGGCGCTCTTGGGCGCGTCCTCGGGCAGCACCTCGGTGACGTACGGGCCGAAGCGGCCGTTCTTCGCCACCACCTGCAGGCCCGTCTCCGGGTGGACGCCGAGGTCGATCTCCTCGCCCGCCGGGTTGGCGAGCAGCTCGAGCGCCTTGGCCACGGTGAGCTCGTCGGGCGGCAGGTCGTCGGGGACGTTGGCGCGCTTCGCGAACGCGGTGCCGTCGTCGCCGGGACCCTCGAGGTAGGGGCCGTACTTGCCGACCCGCAGCTGGATCCCGTCCTCCTCGGTGCCGACCGGGAAGGTCGCGAGCTCCTTGGCGTCGATGTCGCCGAGGTCGTCGACGAGCCGCTTGAGGCCGGCGAGCTGGTCGGAGCCGTAGTAGAACTCGGTGAGCTCGGCGACCCGGCTCTTGTCACCCCGGGCGATGTCGTCGAGGACGTCCTCCATGCCGGCGGTGAACTGGTAGTCGATCAGCCGCGTGAAGTGCTCGGTGAGCAGGCGGACCACGGAGAACGCGATCCACGCCGGCACCAGCGCGGTGCCCTTCTTGTAGACGTAGCCGCGGTTGAGGATGGTGCCGATGATCGAGGCGTAGGTCGACGGCCGGCCGATCTGGCGGTCCTCGAGCTCCTTGATCAGCGTGGCCTCGGTGTAGCGGGCCGGCGGCTTGGTCTCGTGCCCGTTGGCGGAGAGCGAGGCCGCGGAGACCGCGTCACCCTCGGCGAGGTTGGGCAGCCGGGTCTCCTGGTCGTCCTTCGCGGCGTTGTCGTCGGTGCCCTCGACGTAGGCCTTGAGGAAGCCGTGGAAGGTGATCACGCGGCCGGACGCGGAGAAGACGACGTCCTCACCGGTCGATGCGGCGCCGCCGAGGCGGATCGTCACCGACTGGCCGACGGCGTCCTTCATCTGGGAGGCGACGGTGCGCATCCAGATCAGCTCGTAGAGCCGGAACTGGTCGCCGGTCAGCCCGGTCTGCGCCGGGGTGCGGAACGAGTCGCCCGCGGGACGGATCGCCTCGTGTGCCTCCTGGGCGTTCTTGACCTTGCTGGCGTAGGTGCGGGGGGCGTCGGGGAGGTACTCCGCGCCGTACAGCTCCTGCACCTGGGCGCGCGCCGCGCCGATGGCGCTGCCCGACAGCGTGGTGCTGTCGGTACGCATGTAGGTGATGTAGCCGTTCTCGTAGAGCCGCTGCGCCACGCTCATCGTGACCGACGCGCTCATGCCGAGCTTGCGACTGGCCTCCTGCTGGAGGGTGGTGGTGCGGAAGGGCGGGTACGGCGAGCGGCGGTACGGCTTGGCCTCCACCGAGCGGACGTCGTACGCCGTGTCGGCGAGCGCCGTGACGAGGGCCTCGGCGCGGCGCTGGTCGAGGTGGACGACGTCGGCCCGGGCCTTGAGCTGGCCGTCGGGGCCGAAGTTGGTGCCGGACGCGACCCGGGTGCCGTCGATGGTGTGCAGCTTGGCGGGGAACATCCGCTGGTCGTGCTTGCTGCCGGCGTCGAAGGTGCCCTCGAGGTCCCAGTAGGAGGCGACCTTGAAGGCCATCCGCTCCTTCTCGCGGTCGACCACGAGCCGGGTCGCGACCGACTGCACGCGGCCCGCGGACAGGCCGGACATGACCTTGCGCCACAGCACCGGTGAGACCTCGTAGCCGTAGAGGCGGTCGAGGAGCCGGCGGGTCTCCTGGGCCTCGACGAGGTCCATGTCGAGCTCGCGCGGGTTCGCGGCCGCCTCCTGGATGGCGGCCTTGGTGATCTCGTGGAAGACCATCCGCTTGACGGGGATGTTCTTCGGCTTCAGCTCGTCGAGGAGGTGCCAGGCGATCGCCTCGCCCTCGCGGTCCTCATCGGTGGCGAGGAAGAGCTCGTCGGCGTCCTTGAGCAGGCTCTTGAGCTTGGAGATGTGGCTCTTCTTGTCGCGGGGCACGACGTAGTAGGGCTCGAACCCGTTCTCGACGTCGATCGCGAGCCGACCCCACGGCTTGTCCTTGATCTTCGCCGGGGTGTCGGCCGCGTTGTTGGGCAGGTCACGGATGTGGCCGATGGAGGACTCGACGACATAGCCGTCGCCGAGGTACCCGCCGATGGTGCGGGCCTTGGCCGGCGACTCGACGATCACCAACTTGTGGGACACAGGGACCTTCTCTACTACTCGTGCGCTGCCTGATTCGGCGGTTCACGGTAGCGCGTGCTGCCGAGCGCCGTCGCGAGCGGCGTCCAGAGTGGTCGTCCGCCGCCCGAGTTCGATACGCCGCCTCCGCTCGTTCCTCGCTCCGTCGGCCCCTCGACGCGCTCGAGCCTCAGCCGACCTTGATCTGGTCCAGGACCGCCTCGTTGGTGCCGATCAGGTCGTCGTGACCGAGCGCGGCCATGCCGATGTAGATGCCGTAGGACGCCGGGTCGCCGGTGTCGACGACGATCACGTCGGTCAGGTCGCCCTCCGCCTGGACCTCGGGGGTGTCGACGCGCACCTCGGCGGTGATCCGGTGGGCCGGCTTGCCGTCGACCGTGGTCTCCTCGTTGACCTTGTCGACGCGGCCGGTGAAGCCGCTGTAGACGTTCTCGCTGCCGGTCAGGCACTGCATGACCACCTCGGCGGCGGTGGCCGGGTCGTCGAAGCCGTTGGCCCGCGGCAGCGCGCCGACGCCGGTCAGGCTGATCCAGTTCTCCTCGACCTCGGTGTACTGCAGCACGAAGGCGTTCGCGAACGCGAAGGAGACCTGGTCGCCGGTCGCGAGCTGGTACGCCGGGTTGCGCGGAATGGTCAGCCCGCCACCGCTCAGCTGCGCGGCCGTCGGGTCGAGGTCCTCGGTCGGCGCGGGGTCGCCGCCGGTGCACTGGATGCCGCTCGGCTTGACCGTGCTGGAGGACCCCGCGGTCGGGCCGGGCTCGTCGGACTCCTCGCCCTGCGAGCTGTCGTCGTCGGCCCTGCGGTCCTCATCGTCACCGGTGAGCGCGCGCACCCCGAAGAAGCCGCCCACGCCGAGCAGCACGAGCGCGACCACGGCGGCGATCACGATGACGACCGTCTTGTTGCCGCCACCGCTGCCACCCGGGGCGGGAGTGGGGCTCCACTGCTGCGGGTAGCCACCGCCGTACGCCGGAGGGGCCGGCGGTCCGGGCGGGGGCTACCCGCAGCAGTGGAGC
>JADCLI010000017.1 GCA_016803235.1 Pimelobacter simplex | reverse complement strand
CGCCCGACCAGTAGCCACCCCGCCCCACACCCCGCAGGACCCCACGTCTGCGGGGACACAGCCATGATCACGGCCTACGGGTGAAGCCGCCCGACGATGAGCTCGTACGCCGAGGCCCCGAACGCCACCATCCGCGCCACCTCCACCGAGGTCGGCGTCGCGCGCAGGGTCTCGAGCGCCGCGTCGACGGCGTCCTCGCGCGGCCAGCCGTAGACGCCGGCGCTCACCAGGGGGAAGGCGACCGAGCGGGCGCCGAGCTCGTCGGCGACCTCCAGCGCCCGGCGGTAGCAGGACGTCAGCAGGCTCCGGTCGGTCTCGCCCGCGTTGTGGTTGGGGCCGACCACGTGGATCACCCAGCGGGCGGGCATGTCGCCGGCGGTCGTCCACCCGGCATCACCGGTCGCGAGACCCTGGGGGAAGCGGCGTACGCAGTCAGCGAGCACCTCCGGGCCACCGGCCGCGTGGATCGCCCCGTCGACCCCGCCTCCCCCGCGCATCCGGCGGTTGGCGGCGTTGACCACCGCGTCGACGTGCTGCGCGGTGATGTCACCTTCGACGACCTCGATGTCCATCCACCGACCCTAGTCGCCACGCAGCGCCTCGGTCTCGGCGCGCAGCGCGTCGTTGACCCCCTCCACCCACCGCGTGATGACATCCAGCTCCGCCCCGGTGAACGACTCGTTGAGCTCGTGGATGCGGCGCGCGACGCCCGCGGCCGACGGGCGGGTGAGCGCCGCGTGGCCCGGGGCGAGCAGCACCCGGACCGAGCGACGGTCGGTCGTGCTGCGCTCGCGGCGGACCAGGTCGCGGGCGGCCAGCGCGTCGACGACCTTGGTGATCGCCGGGTTGCTCAGGCCGGTCGCGGTTGCGAGCTCGCCGGGCGTCAGGCCGTCGGGGTGGCGGGCGACCAGGTCCAGCAGCTTGTGCTCGGTGCGGTTGACGCCGAGCCGCTGGGCCAGCGCCTCGTGGAACATCACGACGCGCAGGCTGAGCTCGAAGCCGAGCCGATCGCTGTCCTCCCCCACATATTTCACTGTAGTGAAATATGTGGTTAGTGTGAACCATGCAGATCGACATCTCGGCGCCCCGTCGTACGACGTCCGCGGCTGCCCTGCCGCGCACCTTCGCCGTCTGCCTGCTCGCGGGCCTGCCGCTCGCGGCCGTGATGCTGACGCCCGGCCTGATGCGCAGCCGGGCCGAGCTCGCGCCGGGGCTGTCCGCCCTCGGGATCGCGCTCTTCCTCGGCCTCTCGTGGCTGCTGGTCGCAGGCGCTCCGGTCCTGTCGGCGCGTGTCGCACCCTTCCCCGGATGGCGCCCGGCGACGGCGCTGCGCGTCTCCCGGGCGCTGCGCCGCGAGCTCGCCGGCCCGTGGTGGCGCCGCGCCGGCGAGGCCCTGCTGGTCTTCGTGGGCTCCCAGCTCGCCGGCGGCGCGGTCGCAGCGATGATCCCCTACATCTGGCGTAACGAGGCGGACACCGCGTGGGTCCTCCACTACCCGAACTACGCGATCCAGGCGCTCACGATGTACGTCGTGATCGCCTTCGCCGCGGCCTGGTTCGGCCACCGCGTCCGGCAGCTGGCGCAGGGCGTCGAGCTCGTCGACAACGGTCAGCCCCTGGCCTGAGACCTCACTCGAGCGTGCGCAGCCGGACCGTGCAGGGCCCGCCCTCGACCAGGCCCTCGGCGGTGCGGACCGCCTTCTTCACCGGCAGCACGAAGGTCTTCTCCTCGGCGCTCGGGAACACCGACGTGCGCCAGGTGCTGGACCCGACGGTGACCTCGACCCGGACGCTGCCGAAGCCCTTGCGGGGCGCGGTCTCGTCGATCAGGTCGGAGACCTCGAACGGAAGGCTCACGAAGAACCAGGCGCCACCGGTCTCCTCGTCGCGCGCCTGCCAGCGCCACAGCTCGGCGGTGAACTCGTGCTCGGTCACGGACCGATCGTGTCACCGACCGCCGACAAGGCGCAGGGTCGCCCGCTCCAGCTGCTCGCGGGTCGCGCCCGCGCGCACCCGGATGGTGCGTCCCTCCTCGTACGCGTCGACGACCCGCGGGTCGACGTACGCCGACCGGGCGAGCGCCGGGGTGTTGCCCAGGAACTCCGCGACCTCCCGCATCGCCGCGGCGACGGCCCGCTTCCGCGCCGTCTTGGAGGCGTCGGGCCCGGGCGCCTGCGCGAGCGCGGCGGCTGCCAGCACCGTGCCGTGCCAGGTGCGGAAGTCCTTGGCCGTGACGTCCAGCCCACTGGCCTCGCGCAGGTAGTCGTTCACGTCGGTCCCGGTGACGTCGAGCAGCCGCAGGTCCGCCCGCCGGCGGCGCCGCCGGCGGTCGAGGGCGCGCACCGCGACCGGGTCGTCGATCTCGACGTGGTGCTCGATCCCCGACTTCCCGGTGAACTCGAACACCAGCACTTCCCCGGAGCGCCGCACGTGCTGCCGCTCGAGGGTCGTCAGGCCGAACGAGCCGTACTCCTCGGCGTACACGTCGTTGCCGATCCGGAAGCAGCCCAGGTCGATCAACCGCAGCGCGAGGGCGCAGGTCGCGCGCGGGCCCAGGTCGTCGTCGGCGAGGTCGGCGAGCACCCGGTCGCGCAGTCGCGGCAGGCGGCGGCCGAGAGCCATCACCCGCTCGTGCTTCTCCTGTGAGCGCTGCGCGACCCAGTCCGGGTGGTAGAGGTACTGCCGGCGCCCGGCCGCGTCGGTGCCCACCGCCTGCAGGTGGCCGTTGGGCCGCGGGCAGATCCACACGTCGGTCCAGGCCGGCGGGATCACCAGCGCCTTGCACCGGGCCGCGTCGTCGGCCGGCAGCGGTCGCCCGTCGAGGCCGACGTGGACGAAGCCACGCCCGGCCCGGCGCCGGGTCCAGCCCGGCTCGTCAGGAGAGGTACGACGCAGCCGGGCCACGCCGGACAGGTGCCCGGAAACGGCCCGGCCAGTCCCCTGCGTCAGCGGGGCCGCAGCGAGCGGAGCAGCACGACCACGATCACCAGTCCGGCGACGCCGCCGAGCGCCCACGGCCACAGCGACCGCTCCACCTCGACCGGCGCCCGGCCGCTGCCGTCGTCGGTCTCCTGGTCGGGCCCGGGCGACGCCGAAGGCTGGTCGAGGGGCAGCTCGACCCGCAGCACCTCGGCGCCCGCGCCCTCCGAGCTGACCAGGACCTCGCCCGTCTCGCTGATCGCGAGCCCCTCCCCCTGTGGCTGCTCCGGCAGGTCCACCTGGGCGACCCGCCCCAGGTCCGGCCAGGTGTAGACGGCCGCCTGCCCGTAGTTGCGCAGCACCAGGTGCGCGCCGTCGGGGGTGAAGCTGCCGTCGGTGGCGATGCCGAGCACCTCGTCCACCGCACTCAGCAGGTTGGGGCCGTCGGGGTCGAGGTGCTCCGGGGCGGCGTACAGGCGGCCGATGAACTCCTTGGCGACGACGTACAGTCGGCCGGTCGCCGGGTCGGCGAGCAGCGTCTCGGCGTCGTGCGGGCCGTCGGGATAGACGAGCCGGTACGTCGGCGCGTCGACCATGCGCTCGCCCCGGCCGACGGGCACCCGGGCGACCTCGACGTGGTCGCGCGAGGCGGTGTTGTCGCCGATGTCGCCGACCCAGACCTCGCCACTGCCCGGGTCCCCGGCGGGGGCGAGCGCCTCGATGTCGGTCGCGTCGCCCGGCCAGCGGGTGACACCGACCGTGGCGCCGGTGGCGGGGTCGACGGTGAAGACCCGGTTGCCGTCGCCGGAGTCGTTGACGGTGACGACCAGGCCGTCGCGGGCGACCAGGCCGCTGGACTCGGTGATCTCGGGGTCGGTGAAGTGGAAGACCGGGTCGGCGGTGGGCGGCTCGAGCGCGGCACCCGGTGAGAGGAACCCGATCACGAAGGGCGCCAGCAGCGCCAGCGCCAGCAGCCTCCTCACCCCAGCAGCTCCCCGAGGCGCGGGCGGATCCCCCACGCGGCGACGAGGGCGTCGTACTCACCGTCATCAGAGCCCGTCCCGGTCCGCACCGCGCGCAGCAGCGTGTTGCGCGGCGTGTGCTGGCTGTCGACGAACTCCATCACGTCGACCCGGTAGCCGGCCCGCCGCAGCAGCAGCGCGCGCAGGGTGTCGGTGAGGGTGTCGGCGAACCGCTCGCGCAGGATGCCGTCGCGCACCAGCGAGGCGTACGGCGCCGGCGGCTCCGCACTGCGCAGCTGGGCCGCGATGTCGTGGTGGCAGCAGGGCGCGGCCAGCACGAGCGGCGCGCCCCAGTCGACCGCCCGCGCGAGCGCGTCGTCGGTGGCCGTGTCGCAGGCGTGCAGTGCCAGCACGACGTCGGGCGCCTGCTCGAGCTCGGCAGCACCGATCGTGCCGGCGACGAAGGTCGCGTCGATCCCGAGCTCCCGCGCCACGGCGGCGTTGTGGTCGCGCGACTGCTCCTTGACGTCGACGCCGGTCAGCCGCACCGGCAGCCCGCGGCGCTCGCTGAGGTAGCGCTGGGCGGCGAAGGTGAGGTAGCCGTTGCCGCAGCCGAGGTCGACGACCCGCAGCGGTTCCTCGGGCGTCGGCCTGCGCAGCCGGCTCTTGGCGATCGCCTCGGTGACCGAGCGGTCGAGGATCCGCAGGAAGTCCTCGACCTGGCGGTACTTCGCCATCCGGCTCGGCTTGATCCGGCCGTGCGCGTCGGCGAGGCCGAGCGCCGCGAACACCGGGTCGTCCTCCGGGAGCAGCCGCTCCTTGGCCCGGTCGTGGCTCCGGTCGGCCGGCAGCTCGCCGCTCCGCGCGGCGACGTGCACGACCGCGGAGCCCTTCTTGGTCACCCGCAGGCTCAGCTGCTGCTCGGCGGTCTCGACCGTCCAGTTGCCGAACGGCTCGGCCAGCAGCTCGTCGACCGCCCGCGCGGCCGCGTCCCCGTGCACGTGGTTGGCCGTGTGGGCCTGCGTGGCGTCGTACCGCACGACCTGCAGGTGCCGCCCCGCCTTGAGGTCCACCCAGCGCAGCTCGACCCGCCGCCACGGCGGTACGGCGGCCTTGCGGCGCCCCGAGGCGACCGCACGCACCAGCCGGTCGTCGGCCAGCAGGTCCGCCCGGACCCGCGCCAACCCCTCCTCGAGCGCGAGCGTGCTCACTTGAGCAGCGCCGCCACGAGGACGATGAGCAGGAGCGCCACCAGCGCGGCCGGGATGATCAGACGGCGGTGGCGCGGGTTCACCCGTCGATCGTAGTCGGGCGGTGGTGCCGTCCCCACGTCGCACCTGACGAATGGGCTGCGAATTCGGCTGATTCACGACCCATTCGTCAGGTGCGACGCGAAGAACGGGATCACCAGTGCTCGAGCGAGGCGGTCATGATCGTGGCCAGGTCCTCGCCGGTCACGTCCTTGGGCGCGGTGGCGAGCAGCCGCTGCTGCTGGAGCGCGCCCTCGACGAGCGCGTCGACGTCGCCGGCGCCGTACCCGACCTCGGCCAGGCCGTTGGGGATCCCGATGTCGCGCATCAGGGAGGCGATGACGCCCGGGAGCACCGAGGCGTCGGCGCCCTCGACCCCCGGCGAGAGCAGCTGCGCGGCACGCAGGTGCCGCTCGGGCGCCGCGTCGAAGGTGAACCGGAACGCCTCGGGCGCGGTCAGCGCGACGGCCATCCCGTGCGGCACCATCGCCTCGTCCTGCGGGTAGTCGGCGGGGCGGAAGTCGCGGACCCGGCCGGCGATCGGGTACGCGTTGGCGTGCGGGATGTGCACGCCGGCGTTGCCGAACCCGAGTCCCGCGAAGGTCGCCGCGAGGGCCATCTGCTCGGCCGCCTCGCCACCGTCGTCACCCTCGCGCGCCGCGCGGACGGCGGCCCGGAACGCCCCCGACAGCATTCCCATCGCCTTCTCCGACCACAGGTCCGCGATCGGGTTCGAGCCGCAGTACGGCACCCGCTGCTGCGGCTCCTTGGCCGGGAACTCGCCGTACCAGCGGGCGGTGTAGCTCTCGAGTGCATGGCACAGGATGTCCATCCCGGCCGCCGCGATCACCCCCGCGGGCTGGGTCGCCGACAGCGCCGGGTCGACGACCGCGAGCCGCGGACGCAGCGCCGGGTGGCTGATGCCGGTCTTCACCTTGAGCGCCAGCACGTCCATCACGCAGATGGTGGTCGACTCGGCGCCGGTGCCCGTCGTCGTCGGTACGGCGGCCAGCGGCAGCACCGGCTGCTGCGGCGCCCGCGCCCTGCCGATGGGTGCGTTGACGTAGTCCATCAGCCCACCCGGGTTGGTCACGAGCAGCGCGACCGCCTTGGCGGTGTCGATCGCGGAGCCACCACCCACGGCGACCACCGCGTCGAACGTTCCCTCGCCGCGGGCGAACGCGACCGCCTCCTCCAGCGAGGCGTCGGTCGGCTCCACCCGGGCGCCGGCGTAGGTCACGACCTCGACGCCGTGGCTGCGCAGCGACGCCGCGACCGTCTCGGCGTGGCCGGCGGCCAGCACGCCCGGGTCGGTGACCAGCAGGGCCCGGCGCGCGCCCCAGCCGCGGACGTCGTACCCGACCTCGGCAGCGGCGCCCCGCCCGAACTTGAGGGCCGGCGCGGCGTAGGTGAAGACGGTCTCGTCAGGGTGGGGCGTGGTCACGCCGACACGGTATCCCCGGCCGCCTCGATGGCGGCGCGGACCGAGCCGTAGACCTTGATCCTGCGGTCGGCGATGTCGGCGAGCGGCACCCACGCGGCGAGGTCGGTGGTGCCGTCCTCCTCGACGACGTGCGGCTCCCCCGGGCCGACCTCGGCGCGGTAGATGATGCCGATCGCGTGGAAGTCCTCCTCGCGACCGTTGGGGGCGGTGCCGGTGAAGTGGTGGTCGAGGACGGTCAGCAGGTCGCCGGCCTTCCCCTCGAGGCCGCACTCCTCCCACAGCTCGCGCCGGATCGTGTCGGCCGGCGACTCGCCGTGGTCGATCCCGCCGCCGGGCAGGTGCCACGTCCCCGGGTCGGGCGCGAGGTCGGAGGTGCGGGTGAGCAGGATCGCGTCGTCGCGCACGACGTAGGCGTAGGCGGCGGTGCGCTGTCGCTGGCGCACGGCGTACGACGCCAGCGCGTCGGTCACCAGGCTCACCGTCGGCACGGTGCCGTCGAGCACGGCCGCGATCGGCTTCCACGCCGCCTCCGCGGTCGACCCGTCGACCTCGGTGACGTGCGGCTCCGGCGCGTCGGCCGGCACCCAGCCCTCGTAGACGATCCGCACCGAGTGCGCGTCGACCCGGCGCCCGCGGCGCCAGGAGTCGGCGACGTGGAGGGAGTGGACGTGCGCGGTCTCGCCGACCTGGGCGTGCAGCCCGGTCTCCTCGTAGACCTCGCGGACCACCGCGTCGCGCGGGTCCTCGCCGTGGTCCACGCCGCCGCCCGGCAGCGACCACAGCTCGCGCTTGGTCACCCGCTCGGCCAGCCGGGAGAGCAGGATCTGGTCGCCGCGGACGATGACGGCGTACGCCGCCAGCCGCTGCACCCGCTGCCCCATCGCCGGACCTCCTCTGCTGTCCACCCTAGTGGCGGGGGTCAGGAGAAGGGCGGACGGCTGTCGCGCGCCAGCGAGTGGCGCCCGGCCCAGCGCCACACCCGGGCGGCGCGGTCGCGGTCCTCGTCGGTGACCAGGTTGCCCATCCAGCGCAGCGCCAGGGTCATCAGCAGGTCGGAGCGCATGCCGACCGGGCCGAGCGCCGGCAGCAGTCGGGGCACGGTGACCAGGCCGGCGAGGCGGCGCGCGATGGAGAACGACTCGCCGTAGTGCTCGCGCAGCAGCGCCGGCCACACCGCGCCGAGGTCGGCGCCGGGCGACGCGGCGAGCAGCTCCGCGACGACGCGTCCGGTCTCCAGGCCGTAGTCGATGCCCTCGCCGTTGAGCGGGTTGACGCACGCCGCGGCGTCGCCGATCAGCGCCCAGTTGCGGCCGGCGACGTTCGACACCGCGCCGCCCATCGGCAGCAGTGCCGAGGTCGGGGCGCGCAGCTCGTCACCGAGCCCGAACTCCTCGCGCAACCGGTCGGCGTACAGCGTCATCAGCGGCTTGATCGCCACGTCGGCGGGCCGCTTCGCGGTCGCGAGGGTGCCGGCGCCCAGGTTGACCTCGCCACTCTGCTTGCCGAGGGGGAAGATCCAGCCGTAGCCGGACAGGATCTCGTCCTGCTCGCCACGCAGCTCGAGGTGCGAGCTGATCCACGGGTCGTCGGCGCGGGTCGAGCTGACGTAGGACCGCCCGGCGACGCCGTAGACGGTGTCGCGGTGCCATTCCCGCCCGAGCACCTTGCCGAGCGGCGAGCGCACGCCGTCGGCGACGACCAGCCGCCGGCAGGCGATCTCCCGCCCGTCCTTGAGCACGACCCCGGCCACCCGGTCGCCGTCCATCCGTACGTCGACCGCCCGGGCCCCGTCGAGCCCGGTCGCCCCCGCCTTGACCGCGGTGCTGCGCAGGTGGTCGTCGAGCTCCGTGCGGGCGATCGCGCTGCCCCAGTCGGGCAGGTGGCCGCCCGGCCACGGCAGGTGCAGCGTCTGGCCAAACCCGTGCGCCCGCAGCCCCTGGTTGACGGTGTGCGAGCGCACCCAGTCACGCAGCCCGAGCCGCTCCAGCTCCCCGATCGCGCGCGGTGTCAGGCCGTCGCCGCAGGTCTTGTCCCGCGGGAACACCGCCGCGTCGGCGAGCACCACGTCGAGGCCGGCCCGGGCGGCCCAGGTGGCGGCCGCGGAGCCGGCGGGACCGGCGCCGACGACGAGGACGTCGGTGCTCAGGTCAGGGGCTGCGCTCATCCCCCGATTGTGTCAGGGCCGACCGCCGCGACCCGCGACGGCCCACGGGTGCCCGCCCTTCGAGGACAACGAACCCCTCACCTCGGGCCGCCGGACCGACGATGATGACGCACGTGCCCCCGCCCGACGTCCCCCCGCTGCGCGAGCGCGCCGCCGCCACCGGGCTCGGCGTCGGACAGGCGCTGCTCGCCGCGGCCACCCTGGCGGTGCTGCTGGTGACCGCGGACGACGCCGGGCCGTCGTACGAGGTGCGCCGGGAGCTGGCGCCGCTCGACCTGGTCGCCGGGCTGCTCTACGGGCCACTCGGCGCGATGATCGTGGTCCGCAGCCGGCACGCGGTGGGCTGGGCCTTCCTCGTCATCGCCTGGGGCTACACGGTGACCGGGGCGGGGATCGCGTGGACCGTGCTGTGCACCGCGCACCCCGGCCTGCCCGGCGAGGCGTGGGCCAACCCGGTCCTGATCACCGGCTGGCTGGTGGCGACCCTGGTCTCGCTCCTCGTGCTGCCCCACCTGTTGACCCCCGATCCGCCGCGCGGATGGGCCCGACGCTGTGCGGTCGCCGGCTGCGTGGTGGTCGTCGTGGCCGGCGGCGTCCGGTTCCTGATCCAGACCACCGGCGCGCCGCCGCACCCGCTCACCGGCGGCGGGCGGCTCTCCGACGTCGCGTGGGACGTCGACGGCGGGCTGATCCCGCTCTACTTCCTCCTCGGCCTCGGCGTCGTCGGCTGGCTGGCCCGGCGGCGGCGCACGGGCGACCCGGAGCAGCGCCGCGGTCTCACCTGGCTGCTCCTCGCCCTGCTCACCCTGGCACTCGCCTACATGACCTTCGAGATCGGCGTCAGCCTCGACGGGACCTGGTTCGTCGCCGGGATCGTGCTGCTCTCGATCGCCGAGCTGATGCTGCTCGCGGCCGTGTTCGTGCTGATCCGGCGCCAGCCCTCGTGGCGGGTCGACCTCGCCATCTCGCGGACCCTCGTCGGCCTGCTGCTGACCACGACCCTGGTGGCGGCGTACGTCCTCGCGGTGTGGGCGCTCGGCATGGTCGCGCCGTGGGACGCGGAGTCCTCGGGCCTGGTGGTCGTCGCGGCCCTGGCCCTCGCGGTGCTGCCGCTGCGCGAGTGGCTGCAGGCACAGGTCGAGCGGCTGGTGTTCGGCTCCGGCGCCGACCCGTCGGCCCTCCTGGAGCGGGTCGCCCAGGCCCTCGACGCCGGCGACCCCGAGCGGCCGCAGCTGGGCGAGCTCGTCGAGGCGCTGCGCCGCGCGCTGCGGCTGGCCCGGGTCGAGGTCCGCCTGCACGGCAGCACCGTCGCGGCCGCCGGCCGTCGCGACGCCGACGACCAGGCGCGGACCCTGGACCTCCCGCTGCTCCCGCGGGGGCGCTCCGTCGGGGTGCTGAGCGTCGTGCCGCCACGTGGCGAGCGGCTCGACCCGCGCACGGTGCGGTTGCTGCGCCAGATCTCCGGGCTCGTCGCGGTCGCCGCGCAGCTCGACGACGCCAACCGGGCGCTCGAGGAGGCCCGTGCCCGCGTGGTCGAGGTGCGTCAGGAGGAGCGACGGCTGCTGCGCCGCGAGCTGCACGACGGCCTCGGCCCGGCGCTGTCGGGCACCGCGCTGGCGCTGGCCGCCGTACCTGCCACGTCGTCGCTGAGCGACGCCGACGCCGTGCTCCTCGGGCGCCTGGTCGAGGAGCTCAGCCGGCGCGCGGACGACGTCCGGCAGATGGCGCGGGTGCTGCTGCCCCCGGTGCTGGACGAGGGCCGGCTCGGCGAGGCGCTGGCGCTGCTGGCCGAGCGCCACTCGACCGCACGGTTCTCGGTCGTCGTGGACGCGCCGTACGCCGACCGCCTGGACGGTGTCCACCAGATCGTCGTCTACCAGGTGGCCGCCGAGGCCGTGCGCAACGCCGCCCGCCACGCCGGCGCCCGGCACTGCTGCGTGCGGCTGGAGCTCCCGGCGCCGGGCGGCGTACGGCTCGAGGTGACCGACGACGGCCGGGGCATCGGCGACACTGCCGCACCGGGGGTCGGGACGGCGTCCATGCGCGAGCGGGCCGCGGAGCTGGGCGGGACGCTCGAGGTGACCGCGGCCGAGGAGAAGGGGACCTGCGTCGTCATGGTGCTGCCGTGAACGGGAACGAGCCGATCCGGGTCCTGGTCGTCGACGACCACCCGGTGTTCCGGATCGGGATGGCCGCGCTGCTGCGCAGCCTGCCCGACGTCGAGGTCGTCGGTGAGGCCGCCGATCGCGCGCAGGCCCTGGCCGCCGTCGAGGAGCACGCCCCGCACGTCGTGCTGATGGACCTCGACCTCGGCGGCGACTCGGGCGTCGAGACCACCCGCGAGCTGTGCCGGCGCGACCCGACGCTCGGGGTCCTGGTGATCACGATGCTCGGCGACGACGACTCGCTGTTCGCCTCGATACGCGCCGGCGCCCGCGGCTTCCTCCTCAAGGGCGCGTCGCCGGACGAGGTCGCCCGCGCGGTGCGCTCGGTGGCCAACGGCGACTTCCTGCTCGGCCCCCAGCTCGCCCAGCGCGGCGCGCTCTACCTGTCCGGCGCGCGCACTCGCGGCACCGTGCCCTTCCCGGAGCTGACCGACCGCGAGCGCGAGGTCGTCGACCTCGTGGCTCGCGGCTACGACAACGCCACGATCGCCCGGCGGCTGGTGCTGAGCAGCAAGACCGTGCGCAACTACGTGTACGGCGTGCTGGCCAAGCTCGACGTAGCAGACCGCGGGCAGCTCATCGTCCGGGCCCGCGAGGCCGGCCTCGGCGGCGAGGACCCCGCCGCGACCTGACCCGGAAGGTCGTGACGCACGCACCTGACACCCGGGCCGCCGGGCCACCGAGGGTCGGGTCATGAACGAGACCACGCCCCTGTCCACCTCCCTCCCGGCGTCGCCCGGCGCCACCGCCCGCCGCTTCACCGCCTGGCCGCTGCTCATCTCGCTGTGCGGCGTCATCGGCGTCGTCGCCCTCCTCCTCGAGGGCCGGCCCGACGCCAACGGCAGCGACTTCGACTACCCGGTGACCGCCCAGGACGTGCTCGGCCTGGACCACGTGCCGTACCGCGTCTCGGGCGCCCTCGGCTACGTGCTGGCCCTGCTTCTGGTCGCGGCGGCCGTCATGTGGCGCCACCGCGTCGAGCGCCGGTTCCCCGGATCCTCCGGAGCCACCGCCGTGTCGTACGGCGTCGTCGCCACCGCCGCGCTGGTCACCCTCGCGTACGGCTGGCGCGGCGCGGTCGGCAACTACCTCCCGACCGGCGTCGAGGGCGAGACCTACGACGCGGAGGGGCTCTACAACTACTACATCCTGACCGACTTCAGCCCGTACATCGCCTTCATCCCGCTGCTCGCCTCGGCGTACGGCCTGGCCTGGATGGCATTCCGCGAGCGCCTGGTCTCGCGTGGCCTCGGCTTCCTGTCCGCCCTGCTCGCGACCGCGCTGCTGCTGGCCTGCTTCGTCACCGGCGTCCCCGGCCTGCCGTCGATGATCGTCCTCGGGCTCGTCGTCGCCGGCATCTGGCTCGCCGTCGGCCGCAGCCCGATCACCCTCGCCCAGGCCTGACTCGTCCCGCCGCGGCGGTCGTGGGGACCGCCGCGGCGTGGGCGCGCTGCCGGGCCGCGCTCGGCCCGAAATGCCCGAAGGCCCTCCCGAGCATCGCTCGGGAGGGCCAACGGCGCGACGGCGTCAGTTTTGGTAGGAACCGAAGTCGAAGTCGTCCAGCGCCACGGCCTGCCCCTGGTTGCCGAACTCGTAGTCGTAGGACTCGTAGCCCGTGACGGCGTACGCCGCGGCGCGCGCCTCCTCGGTCGGCTCGACCCGGATGTTCCGGTACCGCTCCAGACCGGTGCCGGCCGGGATCAGCTTTCCGATGATCACGTTCTCCTTCAGGCCACGCAGGCTGTCGGAGCGGCCGTTGATCGCGGCGTCGGTGAGGACCCGGGTGGTCTCCTGGAAGGAGGCCGCCGAGAGCCACGACTCGGTCGCGAGCGAGGCCTTGGTGATGCCCATCAGCTCGGGACGACCCGAGGCCGGCTTGCCGCCCTCGGAGACCACGCGACGGTTCTCCTCCTCGAAGCGGACCCGGTCGACGAGGTCGGACGGGAGCAGGTTGGTGTCACCCGACTCGAGCACCGTGATCCGGCGCAGCATCTGCCGCACGATGATCTCGATGTGCTTGTCGTGGATCGACACACCCTGCGACCGGTAGACCTCCTGGACCTGGTCGACGAGGTGCTGCTGCGTGCGGCGGACGCCGAGGATGCGCAGCACCTCCTTCGGGTCCTCGGTACCAGCGGTGAACTTGTCGCCCACCTCGACCCGGCCGCCGTCCTCGACGAGCAGGCGCGAGCGGCGGGAGACCGGGTACTCCTTGACGTCGCTGCCGTCGTCGGGAGTGACGACGATGATGCGCGCCTTGTCGGTCTCCTCGATCTGCACGCGGCCGGCGGCCTCGGAGATCTGGGCGTGACCCTTGGGGGTGCGGGCCTCGAAGAGCTCGACCACGCGGGGCAGACCCTGCGTGATGTCGTCGGCCGAGGCCACACCGCCGGTGTGGAAGGTACGCATCGTCAGCTGCGTGCCGGGCTCACCGATCGACTGCGCCGCGATGATGCCGACGGCCTCACCGATGTCGACGAGCTTGCCGGTGGCCAGCGAGCGGCCGTAGCACTTCGCGCAGGTGCCGGTGCGGGCGTCGCAGGTCAGGACCGAGCGGACGGTCACCGTCTCGATGCCGGCCTCGATGAGCTCGGCGATCTTGACGTCACCGAGGTCCTCGCCCGCCGCGGCGAGCACCGCACCCGTCTCCGGGTGAGTGATCTCCTTGGCGGCCGAACGGGCGTACGCCGCGGTCTCGGCGTTCTCGTCCTTGACGACGACGCCGTTCTCGTCCTTGACGCCGATCACCTTGGGCAGGCCGCGCTCGGTGCCGCAGTCCTCCTCGCGGATGATGACGTCCTGCGACACGTCGACCAGACGACGGGTCAGGTAGCCCGAGTCGGCGGTCCGCAGCGCGGTGTCCGCCAGACCCTTGCGGGCACCGTGGGTGGAGATGAAGTACTCCAGCACGGAGAGACCCTCGCGGAAGTTGGCCTTGATCGGCCGCGGGATGATCTCGCCCTTCGGGTTGGCCACCAGACCACGCATGGCGCCGACCTGGTTGATCTGGTTGAAGTTGCCCGAGGCACCCGAGTGCACCTGCACGTAGATCGGGTTGGTCGGGTTGGCCTCGAACGTGGAGCGCAGGGCCTTGCCGACCTCCTGGCTCGCCTTCGTCCAGATCTCGATGAGCTCCTGGCGGCGCTCCTCGTCGGTGACCAGACCCCGCTCGTACTGCTTCTGGATCTTCGCCGCCGACTCCTCGTGCACGGCCAGGATCTCGGCCTTGTTCGGGGGCGTGATGACGTCGTCGATCGACACGGTCACGCCGGAGCGGGTCGCCCAGTGGAAGCCGTTGTCCTTGAGCGCGTCCAGGGACGCCGCGACGACGACCTTGGGGTAACGCTCGGCGAGGTCGTTGACGATGGCGCCGAGGCGCTTCTTGCCGACCTCCTCGTTGACGTACGGGTAGTCGGCCGGCAGCGCGTCGTTGAAGATCGTGCGGCCCAGCGTGGTCTCGACCAACGCGGTCTCGCCGTCCTCGACGCCCTCGACGCCGACCACCGTCAGGCGGATCCGCGCCCGGTCCTGCAGGGTGATCTCGCCGCGGTCGTAGGCCATGATCGCCTCGGCCGGGGACGTGAACGTGCGCAGGCGGGTCTCGCCGTCGACCTCGACCGTCGCCTCGCCACGCTCGGTGGTGAGGAAGAACAGGCCGATGATCATGTCCTGGGTCGGCATGGTCACCGGACGGCCGTCCGACGGCTTGAGGATGTTGTTGGTCGACAGCATCAGGATCCGTGCCTCGGCCTGGGCCTCGGCGGACAGCGGCAGGTGCACCGCCATCTGGTCACCGTCGAAGTCCGCGTTGAACGCGGTGCAGACCAGCGGGTGGAGCTGGATGGCCTTGCCCTCGATCAGCTGCGGCTCGAAGGCCTGGATGCCGAGGCGGTGCAGGGTGGGCGCACGGTTGAGCAGCACCGGGTGCTCGGTGATGACCTCTTCGAGGACGTCCCACACGACCGGGCGCGCGCGCTCGACCATCCGCTTGGCGGACTTGATGTTCTGCGCGTGCGAGAGGTCCACGAGCCGCTTCATGACGAACGGCTTGAACAGCTCGAGCGCCATCTGCTTGGGCAGACCGCACTGGTGCAGCTTGAGCTGCGGACCCGACACGATGACCGAACGACCCGAGTAGTCGACGCGCTTGCCGAGCAGGTTCTGGCGGAAGCGACCCTGCTTGCCCTTGAGCATGTCGGACAGCGACTTCAGCGGCCGGTTGCCCGGACCGGTGACGGGACGACCACGACGGCCGTTGTCGAACAGCGAGTCCACGGCCTCCTGGAGCATCCGCTTCTCGTTGTTGACGATGATCTCCGGCGCGCCCAGGTCCAGCAGCCGCTTGAGGCGGTTGTTGCGGTTGATGACGCGGCGGTACAGGTCGTTGAGGTCGGAGGTCGCGAATCGGCCACCGTCGAGCTGCACCATCGGGCGCAGGTCCGGCGGGATGACCGGGACGGCGTCCAGGACCATGCCCTGCGGCTTGTTGCCCGTCTTGCGGAAGGCCTCGACGACCTTGAGCCGCTTGAGGGCGCGGACCTTGCGCTGGCCCTTGCCGGTCGCGATGGTCTCGCGCAGGCTCTCGACCTCGGCGTCGAGGTCGAAGGACTGCAGGCGCTTCTGGATCGCCGTGGCGCCCATGTGGCCCTCGAAGTACTTGCCGAACCAGTTCTTCATCTCGCGGTAGAGGACCTCGTCACCCATGAGGTCCTGCACCTTGAGGCTCTTGAACGTGTCCCAGACCTCCTCGAGGCGGTCCAGCTCGCGCTGGGCGCGGTCGCGCAGCTGCTTGAGCTCGCGCTCGGCACCGTCACGCACCTTGCGGCGCTGGTCGGCCTTGGCCCCCTCCGCCTCCAGGGCGGCGAGGTCCTCCTCCAGCTTCTTGGTGCGGTCCTCGAGGCCGGCGTCGCGGCGCTTCTCGATCGACTCGCGCTGGAGCTGGATCTTGCCCTCGAGCGCGGTCAGGTCGCGGTGACGGGCGTCCTCGTCGACGGCGGTGATCATGTACGCCGCGAAGTAGATGACCTTCTCGAGGTCCTTCGGGGCGAGGTCGAGGAGGTAGCCGAGGCGGCTCGGGACACCCTTGAAGTACCAGATGTGGGTGACCGGCGCGGCCAGCTCGATGTGGCCCATCCGCTCACGGCGGACCTTCGAGCGGGTCACCTCGACGCCGCAGCGCTCGCAGATGATGCCCTTGAAGCGGACCCGCTTGTACTTGCCGCAGTAGCACTCCCAGTCCCGGGTGGGACCGAAGATCTTCTCGCAGAAGAGGCCGTCACGCTCCGGCTTGAGCGTGCGGTAGTTGATGGTCTCCGGCTTCTTGACCTCGCCGTGGCTCCACGTGCGGATGTCGTCCGCGGTGGCCAGGCCGATCTGAAGCTGGTCGAAGAAGTTAACGTCGAGCACGGTGGCTGCTGTCCTTCGTTAGTTCTGTGAAAGGTGAGGCTGGGGACTGAGGGAGCCCCGGTGGTCGAGGTGCGAGCTTGCGAGCCTCGACACCACCGGGGCCGACCGCTCAGACTTCTTCGACGGAGGGGTTCTCGCGACGGGACAGGTCGATGCCCAGCTCCTCCGCAGCGCGGAAGACGTCCTCGTCGGCGTCGCGCATCTCGATGGTGGAGCCGTCCTGCGACAGCACCTCCACGTTGAGGCACAGCGACTGCATCTCCTTGACGAGGACCTTGAACGACTCCGGGATGCCCGAGTCGGGGATGTTCTCGCCCTTGACGATCGCCTCGTAGACCTTGACGCGACCGGGCACGTCGTCGGACTTGATGGTCAGCAGCTCCTGCAGGGCGTAGGCGGCGCCGTACGCCTCCATCGCCCAGACCTCCATCTCACCGAACCGCTGGCCACCGAACTGGGCCTTACCGCCCAGCGGCTGCTGCGTGATCATCGAGTAGGGGCCGGTCGAGCGCGCGTGGATCTTGTCGTCGACCAGGTGGTGGAGCTTGAGGATGTACATGTAGCCGACCGAGACCGGGCTCTTGAACGGCTCGCCGGAGCGACCGTCGAAGAGGTGGGCCTTGCCGTTCTCGCCGATCATCCGGACCCCGTCGCGGTTGGGCAGCGTGGCGCCGAGCAGGCCGGTGATCTCGTCCTCGCGGGCACCGTCGAAGACCGGCGTGGCCAGCTTGGAGCCGGCCGGGGCCTCGGCCGCGCCGATCGCGGTGAGCCGCTTGGCCCAGTCCTGGTCCTGCAGGTCGGCGTCGATGTGCCAGCCCTGCTTGCCGAGCCAACCGAGGTGCAGCTCGAGGATCTGGCCGATGTTCATGCGTCGCGGCACACCCAGCGGGTTGAGCACGACGTCGACCGGCGTGCCGTCCTCCATGAACGGCATGTCCTCGATCGGCAGGATCTTGGCGATGACGCCCTTGTTGCCGTGACGGCCGGCGAGCTTGTCACCCACGGAGATCTTGCGCTTCTGCGCGACGTAGACGCGGACCAGCTGGTTGACACCCGGCGGGAGCTCGTCGCCCTCCTCGCGGTCGAAGACGCGCACGCCGATGACCGTTCCGGACTCACCGTGCGGCACCTTCATCGAGGTGTCGCGGACCTCGCGCGCCTTCTCACCGAAGATCGCGCGGAGCAGGCGCTCCTCGGGGGTCAGCTCGGTCTCACCCTTGGGCGTGACCTTGCCGACGAGGATGTCACCGGTCGACACCTCGGCGCCGATCCGGATGATCCCGCGCTCGTCGAGGTCGGCGAGCATCTCCTCGCTGACGTTCGGGATGTCGCGGGTGATCTCCTCCGGGCCCAGCTTGGTGTCGCGGGCGTCGACCTCGTGCTCCTCGATGTGGATCGAGGTGAGGACGTCCTCCTGCACCAGGCGCTGGCTGAGGATGATCGCGTCCTCGTAGTTGTGGCCCTCCCACGGCATGAACGCCACGAGCAGGTTGGTGCCCAGCGCCATCTCGGCCATGTCGGTGCACGGACCGTCGGCGATCGGCGAGCCGACCTCGACCCGGTCGCCCGCCTCGACCAGCGGACGCTGGTTGATGCAGGTGCCCTGGTTGGAGCGCTTGAACTTCGCGAGGCGGTACGACGAGTAGGTGCCGTCGTCGTTCATGGTCTCGACGAGGTCGGCGGAGACCTCCTTGACCACACCGGCCTTGTCGGCCACGACCACGTCGCCGGCGTCGACGGCGGCACGGAACTCGATGCCGGTGCCGACGATCGGGCTGTCGCTCTTGATGAGCGGCACGGCCTGGCGCTGCATGTTGGCGCCCATGAGCGCGCGGTTGGCGTCGTCGTGCTCGAGGAACGGGATCAGGGCGGTCGCGACCGACACCATCTGGCGCGGTGAGACGTCCATGTAGTCGACCTCGTCGCCCGGGATCTCGGAGACCTCGCCCTGGCGCAGGCGCACCAGCACCCGGTCCTCGACGAACCGGCCCTCGGCGTCGAGCACGGCGTTGGCCTGCGCGATGACGTAGCGGTCCTCGTCGTCGGCGGTGAGGTAGTCGATCTGGTCGGTGACCCGGCCACCCTCGACCTTGCGGTAGGGGGTCTCGACGAAGCCGAACGGGTTGATCCGGCCGTAGGAGGCGAGCGACCCGATCAGACCGATGTTGGGGCCTTCCGGCGTCTCGATCGGGCACATGCGGCCGTAGTGCGACGGGTGGACGTCACGGACCTCCATGCCGGCGCGGTCGCGGGACAGACCACCCGGGCCGAGCGCGGAGAGGCGACGCTTGTGCGTCAGGCCCGCGATCGGGTTGGTCTGGTCCATGAACTGCGAGAGCTGCGAGGTGCCGAAGAACTCCTTCAGCGCCGCGACCACGGGACGGATGTTGATCAGGGACTGCGGCGTGATCGCCTCGACGTCCTGGGTCGTCATCCGCTCGCGGACCACGCGCTCCATGCGGGCCAGGCCGGTGCGGAGCTGGTTCTGGATCAGCTCGCCCACGGTGCGCATGCGGCGGTTGCCGAAGTGGTCGATGTCGTCGGCGGAGACCGGCAGGTCCTTGCCGTCGGCGTCCTTGCGGATCTCGCCGCCGATGGCGGTGACGTACTGGTCGCCGTTGTGCAGCTGGACGATGTACTTGATGGTCGCGACCATGTCGGCGATCGTCATCGTCTGCTGGTCGAAGGCCTCGTGCGAGCCGAGCTTCTTGTTGACCTTGTAGCGACCGACCTTGGCCAGGTCGTAGCGCTTGGGGTTGAAGTAGTAGTTCTTCAGCAGCGTCAGCGCGGCCTCACGCGTCGGCGGCTCGCCCGGGCGGAGCTTGCGGTAGATGTCGAGCAGCGCGTCGTCGGGACCCTGGGTGTTGTCCTTCTCCTCGGTCAGCTGGATCGACTCGTACTGACGCAGGTCGGCCATGACGGCCTCGTAGTCGTACTCCTCGCCGGTGTCCTCGGCGATGGCCTGGAGGGCCTTGAGCAGGACCGTGACGTTCTGCTTGCGCTTGCGGTCGAGGCGGACGCCGACCATGTCGCGCTTGTCGATCTCGAACTCCAGCCACGCGCCGCGGCTCGGGATCAGCTTGGCCGTGAAGATGTCCTTGTCGGACGTCTTGTCGGCGGTGCGCTCGAAGTAGACACCCGGCGACCGGACGAGCTGCGAGACGACGACGCGCTCGGTGCCGTTGATGACGAAGGTGCCCTTGGGGGTCATGAGCGGGAAGTCGCCCATGAAGACCGTCTGGCCCTTGATCTCACCGGTCTCGTTGTTGGTGAACTCGGCGGAGACGTAGAGCGGGGCGGAGTAGGTGAGGTCCTTCTCCTTGCACTCGTCGACGGTGTACTTCGGGTCGTAGAAGACCGGGCTCTCGAAAGAGAGCGACATCGTCTCGGAGAAGTCCTCGATCGGGGAGATCTCCTCGAAGATCTCCTCGAGGCCGGACTTGTCGGATGCGTCCTGGCCCTCGGCCCGACGGGCCTCGATCCGGGACTTGTGGGCCTCGTTCCCGACCAGCCAGTCGAAGCTGTCGGTCTGGAGCGAGAGGAGCTGCGGGAGTTCCAGCGGCTCGGTGATCTTCGCAAAGGAGATGCGGGACTTACCGGGGGTGGTGCGCGCGGCCAAGAGTTGTCCTTCGACGGGTTCGACTCTTCGAGAGCGCCCTGACCCACCACGTCATCGGCCACCGGGCAGGCCGAAGCGCATCTGAGGGCAGGCGCAAGGAGCCACGATACACGACGCACGAGCGCTCCACAATGTCGGCTGCGCAACCTCACGCAGCCGAGGAGCGGTCCCATCGGTGGCCGGCGGAATCCGGTCCGCCGATCATGCTCGGCGCGGGCGCCGAGGTCAAGCAGCGCGGCCGTCGCCGGCCGGTGCCGTGCGGTGGATCACTTGTCGCAGCGGTCGTCGGTGCACAGGTCGTCGAGGAGCCAGGTCGACTCGCTGCCCGCCGCCTTGACCAGCAGGAAGGTGGCCCACATCCGCAGCACGAACGGCTCCTGGTCGGCCTTGGTGACGTACTGGTCGATGAAGACCACCACGGTCGCCCGCGTGCCGTCGTCGCTCACCCGGGTCAGCGCGGTGCCGGCCGGCTTCGCCTCGACCACGACCTGCTGGGCCTCGGCCTCCTTGGTGATCTCGGGCCAGCTGAGCTCGGTCTTCGCCTGGAAGTCCTTGGTCATGTACTGCCCGCGCCGGTCGAGGTCGGCGGCCATCGACTCGTGGCTGTAGGACAGCACCGGCGCGACCATCTGCTCGGCCGCGCCCTCGGCCTCGAGCGCGGCGCGCTCGACGCGGACGTTGCCCTCGGCCAGCTCCTTGGCGGACCGCTCGCCGCGCGCGCCCGGGGTGAGCACGAGGGCCACCGCGAGGGCGACGGCGAGGACGGCGGCGACCGCGGCCGCGACCAGGGCGACCGTGCCCGGGCCGCTCCCCCGGGCCGCGGTCGAGACGTGAGTCTCACCGGCCGGCCGGTGAGACTCACGCTCGGACGAGGAAGCATCGTCGTCCGAGGGCGAGTTCTCTCGTCCAGCCTCGTCGGCGACCTCCTCGACGGCGACCTCCTCGACGGCGACCTCCTCGACCGCCGCCCGCTCGGCGGCCAGCTCGGCGTCGTACGCCGCTCGCTTGTCGGCGTCGAGCAGCACACCGGCGGCGTCGTTGTAGGCGCGGAAGCGGCGCTCGGTCGGGTCCAGGTCGGCGATCGCGGTCTTCCAGGCGGCGCGGATCTGGTCCTCGGTGGCGTCCTCCTCGACGTCGAGGAGGTCGTAGAGGTTGGTGCTCACTGGCCCTCCCCCGCGCTCGACGACGGCTGGCCCGACGACTGGCCCGACGGCTGGCCGGAGGGCTGGCCGGAGGGCTGGCCCCCGGGAGTGCCGCCCTCGGGGATCGAGGCCTCGCCGAAGGACGGCAGCTCGTCGTCGAGGTCGTCGAGGTCGTCGACCAGCCAGGTGCCGTGCTGCTTGACCAGCGACACCTCGTAGCGGAAGCGCAGCGGCTCGAGCTGGACCTGCTCCTCGCTGTCGGTGGTCGCGGGCAGGGAGAACTGGACGATGCCGGCGACGAGGAGCTCGGCGGAGTCGTCGTCGAGGCTGGCGACGCCGACGGCGTACGGCGTGCCCTTGCGGCCGATCTGGGTCTGCTTGACCGTCTCCTCGGCGTACCCGACGTTCTTGTCGAACACGGTGCGGAACTTGGCCGTCATCAGCTCACCGAGCGCGGCGTAGTCGGGCATCTTGCCGGCGCCGTCGAGCAGGTCCGGACCGTAGGTGTTGAACCGCTGCACGAAGGTGCGGCCCGCGGCGAGCACCTTCTCCCGGTCCGCCGACTCGTCGCGGGGCGGGTCGAGCAGCGAGTCGAGCTTCTTGCCGGGGTTGCCGGCGACGCCCTTGTCGGCGAGCGTCCAGACGCTGACGCCGAGCGCGGCGACGACGACGCCGAGCAGCAGCCCGATCACGCTCCAGCGGAACGTGGCACTGGTGCCCTTCACGCGATGCGCCTCACCGGGCGGTGGGGTCGAGCAGCGGTTGGAGGTAGAGCCACTTCCACGGATCCTTCCCCAGCGACGGCGGCGCCACGTTACCGCGCACGTCCGACCAGGTCGGGGACTGGGCCGTCACACCCCACGCGAGGGCGCCGGTCGCGGGGTCGCGCCGCACGCCCACGTCGTAGCCCTGCACGCCCGGCGCGACCCGCGGGAGGTTCTGCGTGCCGCGCGGGTTGCTCTTCGTGATCGGCTCGGTGCAGCCGACGTTGTCGGGCATGGGCGCGTTGCCGCGGTCCGACTCCGGGTTGCGGCGGGTCTTGAGGTAGCCGGCATAGCAGGGGGTGCTGGTCGGGGCCAGGATCAGGCCGAAGTGGGCGTCCCAGAAGCCGCTGCCGCCCTGCTGCCTCGACTTGCGGCCGACGACGACCTGGCCCGCGCCGACGGCGTACGGGTAGACGACCAGCATCTGCTTGAGCGCGTCGAGGTGCTGGACGACGACCTCGCCGGTGGCGACCAGGTTGGCCAGCAGCTCGCTGATCTCGACGCCGTTCTGCTCCAGGAAGGTACGCAGCTGGGTCGCGGCGACCGAGCCGGAGTCGATCACCTTGCGCAGCGCAGGGTCGGCACCCGCGAGCGCCGAGCTGAACAGCGAGAGCTGCTGGGCGAAGGTCCGCAGCGACGACTCCGAGGCCACCTGGCCCTGCAGCACCGTGTTGCTGTCCTTGATGAGGGCGGTGGTCAGGTCGAAGTTCTCGTCGGCGGTCTGGATGAACGAGTTGCCGGTGTCGATGATCCGCTGCAGGTCCGGCCCGGTGCCGGCGAAGGCCTCGCCGAGCTCCTGCACGGTGGTGCTCAGGGCCTCGCGGTCGACACTCGACACGGTGGCGGACAGGTCGCCGAGGAGCTTCTCGGTGGCGATCGGCGTCGCGACGTCGGTGATCTCGGACCCCTCGCGGAGGTACGGCCCACCGTCGACCTTCGGCTGCAGCTCGACGTACTGCTCGCCCACGGCGGACTTGTTGCCGACCAGCGCGCGGGCGTCGCTGGGGATCTTGTCCCACTTCTTGTCGATGTCGAGCTTCACGTCGACGCCGTCGTCGGTGAGCACCAGGTCCCCGACGGTGCCGATGCCGACACCGCGGTAGGTCACCTCGGCACCGGTGAAGATGCCGCCGGACTGCGGGTAGTGGGCGGTGACCGTGTAGCTGCGGTCGACGACCACGCGGTCGAGCTTGGCGTAGCGGGCCCCCACGAAGGAGACACCGACCAGCGTGATGATCGCGAACACGATGAGCTGGATCCGGGTACGACGGGTGATCACTGCGCCGACCTCCCCTTCTGGTGGCTCGCGACCAGCGGGCCGGCGTCGAGGCCGACCAGGTCGGCGTCGTACGCCGTGTCGAAGTCGGCCCACATGGCGTCGGCCGCGCTGTCGCCACCCGGGGCCGGCCGGCCGAGACCACCGCCGGTGAGCACGCTGGACAGCAGGTTGCCCAGCGGGTTGCTGGCCGCGCCCGGGCTGCTGGCGGCGCCGGTCAGGCCACCGGTCAGGCCGCAGAGCAGCTTGACGGCCTGGCAGACGTTGTCGAGCAGGTACTGCGGCAGCTTGAGGCAGGCCTGGGCGTCCGGCGGCGTCCTGAGGCAGCCCTGGAGGGTCTGGGTGACGCCGGCGCACAGCGTCTTCAGGTCCACCAGCTGGTCGAGCGGCAGGTCCGGCAGCTCGTTGACCGGGATGCAGGCCAGGTCGGGAAGGCGCAGGTTGCCGAGGTCGAGCTGGAGGTCGACCGACAGGTTGACGTAGTCGCCCATGTGCAGGTTGCGGGCCACCTGCGGGTCGCGGCCGACCGACTCGTCGATGAACGGGTAGGTCAGGAAGGTGCTGAAGCCCTTCGCGAAGTCGTCACCGGCCTGGGCGATCTGGAAGAGCACCGGGTCGAGCATCTTCAAGGTGTCGACCGTGGCGGTCTTCGTGGTCTTGATGACCCGGACCCCGACGTCGCTGAGCTGGGTGAGCCCGTCGAGCATCTTGACCAGGTCCGCACGCTGCCGGTCGAGCGACTCGAGCGCGCTCGGCAGGTCCTCCAGCGCCCGGTCGATGCTCGCCTGGTGCTGCCGGGCGGTGACCGCGAGCCGGTTGACCGACTCGATGGCGTTCACGATGTCCTGCTTGCGCTGGTCGAGCTGGCCCATCAGCGACGAGACCTGCGTGAGCACCGACTTCGCCGAGTCCTCGCGGCCCTCGAGGGCGAGGTTGAGCTCGGTCGAGATGGTCTTGAGCTGCGCGATGCCGCCACCGTTGAGCACGAGGCTCAGCGCACCGAGGACCTCCTCGACCTCCGGGTTGCGGCCACCGTCCTTGATGACGTCGCCGTCGGAGAGGCGGCCCTGCGCACCGGTGGTCGGCGAGGCGAGGGACACGAACTTCTCGCCCAGCAGGCTGGTCTGGCGGATCGAGGCGACCGGGTTGTCGGGGAGGTCGACGTCCTTGCGCAGCTCGAGGGTGACCACGGCCTGGTAGCCGTCGAGGCGGACCTCGGTCACCTGCCCGACCGCGACGTCGTTGACCTTCACCGAGGACTTGGGGACCAGGTCGAGGACGTCGTCGAACCGGACGCTGACGGTGATCGGGTCCTTGCCGGTGTCGGCGCCACCGGGGAGCGGCAGCTCGTAGACGTCGAAGTCGCAGCCGGTGAGCAGCAGCGCGCCGGCGAGCAGGGCGACGCCCGTCCGCAGGCGGGCACGGAGGCCGGTACGGCGCGTCATCGGTCCACCTCCACCAGTCCGTTGAGCGTCGGGTCGTAGGGCTGGCCGTACCAGGAGCCGGTGCCGAAGGGCGCGCTGCGGGGCAGCAGCTTGTCGATGAGGCCACACAGGTCGCCGTTCTTGTCGGCGCCCGACACCAGCGCGCAGACCACGGCGGCGGGGTTGGAGGTCAGCTCGTGCACGAGGTTGCCGATGTTGGCGTTCGTGTCGAGCGTGCCGTCCTTCGGGTTGTAGGTGTGGTAGAGGTTCGTCAGCGCCAACGGACCCGCCTGGAGCAGCTCGTCGAGCGCGCTGCGCTGGCGGACCAGCACCTTGGCGACCCGGTTGACGTCGCGGATGTTGCGTCCGAGCACCGCGCGGTTGCGCTTGACGAACCGGGCGACCTGGTCGAGCGCCGTACCGAGGTTGGCCAGCGCGGTCGTCAGCTCCTGGCGCTCGTCGGCCAGCAGCGTGGAGACGTCCCCGAGCGACCTGTTGAAGTCGCGCACGGTGGTGTCGTTGTCGGCGAGCGTCTTGAGGAAGGACTCGAGCTGCTCGGCGGACTCGAACAGCTCGTCCTTGTTGTTGTCGAGCGTCTCGCTCAGCCGGCCGAAGTCCTCGATCGTCTGGTGGAACTGGGCTCCCTGGCCGCCGAAGTTCTTGGCGGTCTGCTGGAGGAGGTCGCTGAGCGCACCCTCCTTGTTGGCACCCTCGGGGCCGAGCGCGACGGTCAGCTTGTCGATGCTGCCGTAGATCTCGTCCAGCTCCAGCGGGATCGCGGTCTTCGTCGCGTCGATGACGGTGTTGTCGGCCATCACCTGGTCGCCGTCCTCGAAGGCCGGGGAGAGCTGGATGTAGCGGTCCCCGACCACCGAGGGCGACACGATGACGGCGTCGGCGTCGGCCGGCACCTTGACCTCGGGGTCGTAGGCCATGACGACCTTGACCTTGGTGCCCTCCGGCACCACCTCACGGACCTGACCGACCGGGATGCCGAGGATCCGCACCTCGCTGCCCTCGTAGACCGAGACGGTGCGCGGGAAGTAGGCGGTGACGGTCTTGTCGGTGCCGCCGCTGCCGAACATCCAGACCACTCCGGTGGCGACCAGGAGCCCGATGACGGCCAGCGGCAGCCAGCGCCGCGCCCCGTTCACTGTCCCACCGTCCCGGGCACCGGCGGCAGGTTGAAGATGTAGGTGTCGAACCACGGCCCGTTGCCGAGCGTGCTCGCGAACACGCGGTAGAACGGCGCCATCAGGTGGATCGAGTCCTCCAGGTTGTTCTCGTTCTTCTTCACGACCTGCAGCACCGAGTCGAGGTGGTCGAGGGCGGGCTTGAGGTCGGCCCTGCTGTCCTTGATCAGCCCGGTGAGCTTGGTGCTCAGCGTGCTCGTCGAGACCAGCAGCCGGTGGATCTGCTCCCTGCGCTGGAGCAGGGCGGCGAACAGCGTGTCGGCGTCCTTCATCAGCGCCACGATGTCCTCGTCGCGCGAGTCGAGCACCGTCGAGACCCGGTTGAGGTTCTTGAGCAGCGAGTTGATCTCGTCGTCGCGCGAGGCCACCGTCTCGGCGAGCGCCGAGAGGCCGTCGAGCGCCGAGCGGAACTCCTCGGGGGTGTTGCGGGTCAGGTCGGCCAGCGTGGTCAGCGCGCCGGCGAGCTGGTCGGTGTCGATGTCGGCCGACGTCTCGGCGAGGCCGGAGAAGGCGTCGACGACGTCGTACGGCGAGCTGGTGCGCTCGACCGGGATGACCGCACCCTCGGCGAGCTGGCCCTGGCCGGCCGGGTCGAGGGAGAGGTACATCGAGCCGAGGATCGTCTTCACCTTGATGTCGGCGCGGGTCTCGTCCCCGAACGGGGTGTCGGTCTTGAGCTTGAAGGCGACCTTGACCGAGTTGCCGTCGAGCTCCATCGAGGTCACCTGGCCGACGCGGACGCCGGCGATGCGGACCTCGTCCTTGGGCTTGAGGCCGCCGGCCTCCGAGAAGGAGGCGTAGTAGGTGTCGCCACCGCCGATCAGCGGGAGGTCGTTGGCCCGGAAGGCCGCGACCAGGCCGAGCAGCAGCACGGCGATGCTCACGGCGCCGATCACCACGGGGTTGCGCTCGCGGAAGGGCTTCATCGCAGTCGTCCTCCCCTCATCCGAGCGTGCACCGATCGGCGGTCGCGCCGTAGGTGGCGCCGATCGGGTTGTTGAGTCCGGGAACCTTGATCGTGGCCTTGAAGTGGCACAGGTAGAAGTTGAACCAGGAGCCGTAGGTCGCCGTACGGCCGATCTTGGTGAGCTTGATCGGCAGGACCTGGAGCGCGCGGTCGATCTCCTGGCGGTTCTCGTCCAGATTGCCGGCGACCTTGCGCAGCTCCTTGATGTCCTTAATGAACGGGTCCTTGATGTCGGTGACCAGGGCGGCCGTTTGCACCGAGAGCTCCGAGATGGAGTCGAGCGAGCCGAGGATCGCCTCGCGGTCCTCGTTGAGCCCGCCGACCAGCGAACGGAAGCTGTCGATCAGGTTGGTCAGCTGCTTGTCGCGGTCGGCCACGTGGTCGAGGACGTAGTCGAGGTTGCTCAGCAGCTCGCCGATCACCTGGTCGCGGTCGGCCAGGGTCTGGGTGACCGACGCGGTGCTCGACAGCAGGCCCTCGACGGTGCCGCCCTCGCCCTGGAAGACCTGGACGATCTCGTACGACAGCTTGTTGATGTCGTCGGGCGAGAGCGCCTGGAACAACGGCTTGAAGCCGTTGAACAGCGCGGTCAGGTCGAGTGCCGGCCTGGTGCGGTCGACCGGGATCGCGGCCTCCTCCTTGAGCCGCTGCCCGCCGTCGCCCTCCTGGGTCAGCGAGATGTAGCGCTGCCCGATCAGGTTGCGGTACTTGATCGTGGCGTGGGTGGCGTCGTCGAGCCTCCTGTCGGCGTCGACCGTGAAGGTCACCCGAGCCTTCTCGGCCCCGACGATCGCGACCTCCTGGACGGTGCCGACCTTGACGCCCGCGATCCGGATGTCGTCGCCCTTGTTGACGCCGGTCGCGTCGGAGAACTCTGCGGCGTACTCCTTGGTCGCCCCGAAGGACAGGTTGCCGATGGTGATGATGAGGACGCTCGTCGCGAGCGCCGTGGAGACCATGAACACCACCAGCCGGACCAGGTCGCCGCTGGTCTTCTTGTCGAGGCCGCGCAGGTTCATCGGGCGCCTCCCGCGACAAGGGGTCCGGCCAACAGGACGGTGAGGTCGGCGTCGGTGCCGTACTCCTCGTCGAGCGCGCCGCGCAGTGCGGTCACGTCGTCGGGGCTGCCGGTGTAGCCGGTCGGCGCCGGGCGCAGGTTGCCCTTCCCGGTGTTGCCGTTCATGCCGTCGTTGAGGCTCGGCAGCGGCGGGAACGGGTTCTCCTGGCTCCACGGGATGTTGGGCAGGCCCAGGCAGTTGGGGCCGCGGTCGTCACCGAACTTCGGGCGGTCGGCCGCGGTGTACTTGCGCGGCTGGTCCTGCAGGGTCTCCAGCACGATGTGCAGCTCGAAGCCGCGGAACGCCTCGGCGAGGCGGCCCTGGGCCTTGACGATGCCCGCCGACATGCAGGGGATGGTCGGGGCGTAGCGGGCCACGACCGCGAGGGTCTGGGTGCTCAGCTCACCGGCCCGCTTGAGGCGCTGGGCGTTGGCGTCGAGGAAGGACCGGGCGGTGTCGGAGAAGCTGCGGATGTCGCGCAGCGTCGCGGTCAGTGCCGCCTCGCGCTCCTCGATGGTGCCGGTCGTCTTCACGGTGTCGTCGAGGATCTGGGCCACCTGGGGAAGGATGTCGGCGTAGGTGTCGGAGACCTCCGCGGTCAGCTCGAGGTCCTCGAGCAACGCCGGGATCTGCGGGTTGAGCTTCTTGAGGTAGCCGTCGAGCGTCTCGAGGTTCTGGCCGATCAGCTCGCCGCGGCCCTCGAGGGCGGTCGCGATCGCGGTCAGCGTCGCGTTGAGGTCGGCCGGCCGGACCGTGTTGAGCAGCGGGTAGAGGTCGGAGAGGACCGCCTCGAGCTCGGTGGAGACCTCGGTGCGGGCGATGGTCGCGCCGGCGCGCATCGTCCCGCTCGGCCCGGCGTCGGGGACGACCAGGGAGACGTACTTCTCGCCGAACAGCGTCTTGGGCACGATCGAGCCGGTCACGTTGGCCGGGATCACGCCCATCTTGTCGGGGTAGATGCCCAAGGTGAGCTCGGCGCCCTCGACGCCGGAGCGCGCGTCGAGCACCTCGCCCACGATCACGCCGCGGACCTTGACGTCCGCGCGGGTCGGGAGCTGGAGACCGATCGAGGACGTCTTGAGGGTGACCTCGTCGTAGTCGGTGAACTTCTTGGTGAAGGTCGCGTAGGTGAGCCACACGCCGAGCAGCAGCAGCGCCACGAAGACGACGCCGAGCACCTTGTGGGCGGACAGGATCCGGTCCATCAGCCGATCACCCCGCGAGCCTGACGGTGGTCGAGGCCCCCCAGATGGCCATCGACAGGAAGAGGTCGATCACGTTGATCGCCACGATGCTGGTCCGCACCGCCTTGCCCACGGCGACGCCCACGCCGGCGGGCCCGCCGGAGGCGGTGTAGCCGTGGTAGCAGTGGATGAGGATGACGACCACCGCGAAGACCAGCACCTTGCCGAAGGACCACAGCACGTCGCCGGGTGGCAGGAACTGGTTGAAGTAGTGGTCGTAGGTGCCTGACGACTGGCCGTAGAACTGGGTCACCACGAGCCGGCTGGCGACGTACGACGACAGCAGGCCGACGACGTACAGCGGCACGATCGCGATCAGGCCACCGACGACCCGGGTGGTCACCAGGAACTGCATCGAGGGGATCGCCATCACCTCGACGGCGTCGATCTCCTCCGAGATCCGCATCGCGCCGAGCTGGGCGGTGAAGCCGCAGCCGACGGTCGCCGCGAGCGCGATGCCGGCGACCAGCGGGGCGATCTCGCGAGTGTTGAAGTAGGCGGACACGAAGCCGGCGAAGGCGGCCGTGCCGAGCTGGTTGAGCGCGGCGTACCCGGACAGGCCGACCTGGGCGCCGGTGAAGAAGGTCATGCCGATGATGACGCCGACGGTGCCGCCGATGACCGCCAGCGCACCGGACCCGAGGGTGACCTCGGCCAGGATCCTCAGGATCTCGCGCGGGTAGCGCTTGACCGAGCGCGGCAGCGCCAGCAACACCTTGAGGTAGAAGGACAGCTCGTGACCGAGGTTGTCCAGGCCCTTCATGGGCTTGTCGTAGATCGCCTTGATGCTCGCCATGTCCGTCCGCTCCCCTAACCCGTCTTCGGGGGCACGACCTGCAGGTAGATCGTGCTCAGCGTGAAGTTGACGACGAACAGGAGAAGGAAGGTGATGACGACGGACTCGTTGACGGCGTCACCGACGCCCTTCGGGCCACCACCGGCGTTCATCCCCTTGTAGGCGGCGACGATCGCGGCGATCAGGCCGAAGACCAGCGCCTTGACCATGCCGATCCACACGTCGGGCAGCTGGGCCAGGGCGGTGAAGCTGGCGAGGTAGGCGCCCGGCGTACCGTCTTGCAGGATGACGTTGAAGACGTAGCCGCCGCCGACGCCGACGACGGAGACCATGCCGTTGAGGAAGACCGCGACGAGCATGCAGGCGAGCACCCGGGGCACCACGAGGCGCTGGATCGGGTCGATGCCCAGCACCATCATGGCGTCGAGCTCCTCACGGATCTTGCGGGCGCCGAGGTCGGCCGCGATGGCGGAGCCGCCCGCCCCGGCGATCAGCAGGGCGGTCGCGATCGGGCCGGCCTGCTGGATGACCGCGAGGACCGAGGCGGAGCCGGTGAAGGACTGGGCGCCGAACTGCTTGATCAGGCCACCGACCTGCAGCGCGATGACCGCGCCGAAGGGGATCGCGACCAGGGCGGTCGGGATGATCGTGACCGACGCGATGAACCAGGCCTGCTGGATGAACTCCCGGCCCTGGAAGGGACGACGGAATAGCCCCCGGCCCACGTCGAGCGCGAAGGCGAACAGCTTGCCCGCGGTCCCGAGTGGGGCGACCACGCGCGCAGCGGTGAGCGACACCTACCGCCCCTTTCCTTGTCCTTGTGTGTCGTTCCCTCGGGTGTGCCGCTGGTTCAGTGCTGCTGGCTGCCCGACGCGTGCTCGGCCTCGCGGGTGAACGACCCGGGAGGAGGGGTGACGCCGTTGGCCCGGCACCACGCGCCCGGCGCGGCCTGCGCCCGCCGCGGGATGCCGTTGGAGGGCTCCATCTGCAGCGGGATCGGCGGCAGCGGCGGCAGGTCCATGTCCTTCTCGGCTGCCAGCTGGTCGGCGTCCTTCTCCTCCGACATGCCGATCGGCCCGATCGTCTGCGCGTTGAGGAACTGACGCACGACGGGCTCGTCGGAGGACAGGAGCATCTCGCGCGGGCCGTACATGGCCAGGTGCTTGTGGTAGAGCAGGCCGATCTGGTCGGGGACCACCCGGACGCTGTGGATGTCGTGCGTCACGATGAGGAAGGTGGCGTCGATCTGCGCGTTGAGGTCGACGAAGAGCTGGTTGATGAACGACGTGCGCACCGGGTCCAGACCGGAGTCGGGCTCGTCGATCAGCAGGATCTCGGGGTCGAGCACGAGTGCCCGGGCCAGGCCGGCACGCTTGCGCATACCACCGGAGATCTCACCGGGGAGCTTCATCTCCGCGCCGAGCAGACCGACCATGTCCATCTTCTCCATGACGATGTCACGGATCTGGGACTCGGACTTCTTGGTGTGCTCGCGCAGCGGGAAGGCGACGTTGTCGTAGAGGTTCATCGAGCCGAACATCGCGCCGTCCTGGAACAGCACGCCGAACAGCTTGCGGATCTCGTAGAGCTCCTTCTCCGAGCAGGAGGCGATGTCGGTGCCCTCGATGACGATCGAGCCCTCGTCGGGCTTGATCAGGCCGATGAGCGCCTTGAGGAAGACGGACTTGCCGGTGCCCGAGGGGCCCAGCATCACGGAGATCTCACCCGCGGGAAGGGTCAGCGTCACGCCCTTCCAGATCAGCTGCTTCCCGAACTGCTTCGTCAGGTTCGTGACCTGTACGTCGACGCCCATGCTCGTCCTCTCCCTACGTCCGCTCGCCGGCCCCGGCTGCGAAGGAACAACGCAACCGCGTGGCGCACGTTACGCGGCAACCGTGGTGCCCGTCACGCACACCCGGCAACCGAGACCGGAAAGATACTGGCGAGTAGCACCTAGCGTCCAACTCGCGAGTAGTGGTAGCCGGGACGAGCCGCGAGGACGAAAAATGGCACGAGGCCGGCAGAGCAGTGCTCTGCCGGCCCCGTGACCGAGTGAGTCGTCTCAGGGACGGGTCACTTGAGGGTGACGGTGGCGCCGGCGCCCTCGAGGGCCTCCTTGGCCTTGTCAGCCGTCTCCTTGTTGACCTTCTCGAGGATCGCCTTCGGGGCGCCCTCGACGAGGTCCTTCGCCTCCTTGAGGCCGAGGGAGGTCAGCGCGCGGACCTCCTTGATGACGTTGATCTTCTTGTCACCAGCGGCCTCGAGGACGACGTCGAACTCGTCCTGGGCGGCACCGGCGTCACCGGCGTCCGCGGCGCCGCCGGCGGCGGGGGCAGCGGCAACGGCAACGGGGGCAGCGGCGGTGACGCCGAAGGTCTCCTCGAACTGCTTCACGAACTCGGAGAGCTCGATGAGGGTCATCTCCTTGAACGCGTCGAGGAGCTCGTCGGTGGTGAGCTTCGCCATGGTGGCGGTTCCTTTCGTCAGGCTGGCCTGCGTGCGTACGTCGCGCGCGGGCCGGGTTTCAGGTGGTGGTGACGCCGGGGCGGTCAGGCCTCGGCGGTGTCGCCCTCGTCAGAGGCGGCCGCGTCCGCGTCGTCCGCGGCGGGAGCCTCGTCAGCGGGGGCCTCGGCAGCCTCATCGGCAGCCGGAGCCTCCTCGGCGGCGACCGGCGTACCGGCACCACCTGCGAGGATCGAGGGGTCCTCCTGGGCCTTCGCCTCCAGGGCGCCGGCGAGCCGGGCAGCCTGGGCGAGCGGGGCGTTGAGGAGGTAGACGGCCTGGCTGAGCGAAGCGAGCATCGCGCCCGCGAGCTTGCCCAGGAGCACCTCACGCGACTCGAGGTCGGCGAGCTTGCCGATCTCCGCCGCGTCGAGGAGCGCGCCGTCGAGAACGCCACCCTTGATGACCAGGGTGGGGTTCGCCTTGGCAAAGTCACGCAGACCCTTGGCAGCCTCGACGACGTCGCCCTTGATGAAGGCGATGGCGGTCGGGCCGGTGAGGAGCTCGTCGAAGCCCTCGATGCCCGCCTCCTTGGCGGCGAGCTTGGCCAGCGTGTTCTTGACCACGGCGTAGTTGGCGTTCGCACCGAGGGAGCGGCGAAGGTCCTGCAGCTCCTTGACGGTGAGACCGCGGTACTCGGTCAGCACAGCGCCTGCGGACTCGCTGAAGGACTCAGCGATCTCCGCGACGGCGGCCTGCTTGTCTGCCCGCGCCATGGGTCTCCTTCCGGAATGGTTGACCGCCGCGAAGTCTCCGTCGAATGACGAACGCCCCGAGCGCAGGCGCTCAGGGCGTGGACCTCGCGCACCAGGCGCTCGGCGTTGCTCTGATCCCCTGCGCAGGCCGTCCGCCTCTCGGCGGAACCTTCGGTCAGGGCTCGGAGCCCGGACGACCGGCGGTCTTAAGGTTTCAGTGGACAAAGGTACGGCGCCGGCGAGCCCCGGCCAAATCGGGGAGCCGCCCCGAGGTCGGTCCCGGGGAACGGTCCCGGGGAACGGGACCTGCGGCCCGCCGTGCGCCCTGCCCTGTCGACGATGCGGACATGACCGCTGACATCCGCGCCACCGTCGTCCGCTACCTCGACCTCGTCGCGAACGCGACCAGCGGGGCGCAGATCGCCGCCCTGTACGCCGCCGACGCCACCCTCGAGGACCCGGTCGGCTCGCCGGCGCGCAAGGGCACCGAGGAGATCGCGTCGTTCTACGAGGTGCTGACCACCCGGCAGCGCACCACCGAGCTGCTCGCGATCCGGGTCGCGGGCAACGAGGCCGCGTTCAGCTTCCGCGTCGTCTCGGGGGACGGGGCGGAGCGGTCGGTGATCGAGCCGATCGACGTGATGACCTTCTCCGAGGACGGGCTGATCACCGGCATGCGGGCCTTCTGGTCCCCCGCCGACGTGCGCCGCGGCGCCTGACCCCGGCTTGACCGGCGGACCGGGCGCGCGCGCCGCGCGCGGACTTGGCACGATGGTCCCCGTGACCACCTCCGCGACGCCGCTGTCCGCCCTGTCCGCCGACGACCTCGCCGCGCGCCTGACGACGGTGCGCGCCGCCTACGACGAGCTCACGGCCCGCGGCCTCAAGCTCGACCTCACCCGGGGCAAGCCGGGCGCCGACCAGCTCGACCTGTCCAACGGCCTGCTCGGGCTGCCGTCGTCGTACCGGGACCGCTCGGGCACGGACGTGCGCAACTACGGCGGCCTCGAGGGCCTCGTGGAGATGCGTGAGATCTTCGCCGACCTGCTCGGCGTCGACGTGGCCAGCGTCGTGTGCGGCGGCAACTCCAGCCTCACGATGATGCACCAGGTGCTCACCGCGCTCCTGCTCAAGGGTGGCCCCGACTCGCCGCGGCCGTGGTCGCAGGAGCCGGTCGTGAAGTTCATCTGCCCGGTCCCCGGCTACGACCGCCACTTCACGATGCTGGCCGAGCTCGGCATCGAGATGCTGACCGTGCCGATGAACGCCGACGGTCCCGATGTGCCGGCGGTTCGCGCCCTCGTCGACGACCCGGCGGTCAAGGGCATGTGGATCGTGCCGACGTACGCCAACCCGACCGGGTCGGTCTGCTCGCCCGAGGTCGCCGCCGAGCTGATGGCGATGCCGACGGCCGCGCCCGACTTCCGGATCCTGTGGGACAACGCGTACGCCGTGCACCACCTCACCGACGAGGAGACCAAGAGCGCCGACGCGCTGGGCCTCGCCGCCGCGTCCGGCCACCCGAACCGGCCGATCATGTTCGCCTCGACCTCGAAGATCACCTTCGCCGGCGCCGGCGTCGCCGCGCTCGCGGCCTCCCCGGAGAACAAAGCGTGGCACCTCGAGCGGCTCGGCTTCGCGGCCATCGGCCCCGACAAGGTCAACCACCTGCGCCACGTCGAGCTGTTCGGCGACGCTGACGGCGTGCGCGCCCACATGCGCAAGCACCGCGACCTGATCGCGCCGAAGTTCGCCGCGGTCCAGGACGCCCTGTCCTCGCGACTGAGCGGCCTGGGCATCGCCGAGTGGACCGTCCCGACGGGTGGCTACTTCGTGAACCTCGACGTCCTCGACGGTACGGCGTCGCGGGTGGTCCAGCTCGCCAAGGAGGCCGGCATCGCGCTGACCCCCGCCGGCTCCGCCTTCCCGCACGGCAACGACCCGCGCGACCGCAACATCCGCCTGGCGCCGACCTTCCCGGTGCTCGAGGAGGTCCAGGCCGCGATGGCCGGGGTCGCGGTGTGCGTCGAGCTGGCTGCGCTGGAGAAGCTCACCGCCTGAGCTCACTCACTTCTCGGGCCGGACCGGCCCGTCCCGGTCGACCGGGGGGCGAGCGTCGTCCTCCGGCGAGAGGGCCGTGAAGGCGGTGAGCCGCAACGTCGTGGACCGGCCGATGTCCAGAGGGTCGGCGTCGGCCGGGTCGCCGGCCAGCCGTGCGGGGACGGCGACCGGTGCCTGGTCCACCGCCAGCTGGACGACGACGAGCGCCGCCCGTTCCGCGTCCGCGGCCGCCAGCTCGCCGGTCCACTCCAGGTCGCTGGTCGCGGCCGTGCCGGGCTGCAGCTCCACCGGCCCGTCCGGAGGAGCCGGCTCCCCCGACATCGGGAGGCCGCGCCCCACCTCGGGCTCGAAGGTCGACCCGTCGACCCCGCGCACGCCGATCCCCGGGACCCCCTCGACGCGGCACGGCCGTTCACCGACGTTGCGGACCGTGATCCGGGTGTAGCGGTGCCCCAGCGCGGCGTCGTAGCCCTCGAGGGTGACGGCCACCTGGTCCGGTCGACAGCCGTCGGCGCCGGCCGTCGTCGTGGCGCGGGTGCGCAGCAGCGCGGTGAGGTCCTCGGTCCCGGACGGCCCGGGGCGGGACGGGGCCGGGGCGCCGGAGCAGCCGGTGGCGGCGACGAGGACCAGCAGGGACCCGAGCGCGCGCTTCACGCCGGACAGCCTAGGAACGCCGGAAAAGCGCGGCGCCCGCCGTCCCCGAGGGGAGCGGCGGGCGCCAGGTCTCGAGACGGTCGCTGCGCGACCCCTCGACCACCGAGTTCCAGAGAGGAATCAGGCCTCGTCCTCGACCGCGACGTTCTTGATGCGGTTGGGGTCGACCTGGACGCCGGGGCCCATGGTCGTGGAGACGGTGACCTTCTTCAGGTAGCGGCCCTTGGAGCTGGCCGGCTTGAGACGCAGCACCTCCTCGAGCGCGGCGGCGTAGTTCTCGGCGAGCTGCTGCTCGGAGAAGGAGGCCTTGCCCACGATGAAGTGGAGGTTGGCGTGGCGGTCGACGCGGAACTCGATCTTGCCGCCCTTGATGTCGGTCACGGCCTTGGCCGGGTCCGGCGTCACGGTGCCGACCTTCGGGTTCGGCATGAGGCCACGGGGACCGAGCACGCGGCCGAGGCGGCCGACCTTGCCCATCAGGTCCGGGGTGGCGACCACGGCGTCGAAGTCGGTCCAGCCGCCGGCGACCTTGTCGATCAGGTCGTCGCTGCCGACGAAGTCGGCGCCGGCCTCGCGGGCGGCGTCGGCCTTGTCGCCGTTCGCGAACACGAGGACGCGAGCGGTCTTGCCGGTGCCGTGCGGCAGGTTGACGGTGCCGCGGACCATCTGGTCGGCCTTGCGCGGGTCGACACCCAGGCGCATGACGACGTCGACGGTCTCGTCGAACTTCTTCTTGCTGGCGGCCTTGGCGATCTTGATCGCGGCCAGCGGCGCGTAGAGCTCGTTCTTGTCGAACGTCTCGGCAGCCGCGCGGTAGGTCTTGCTGCGCTGCATGGTGGTTCCTTAGCTTGAAGAGGAGGTGTGGTCAGCGGGCCAGCGCGGCCCTTCCACGGTGGATCAGTCGACGGTGACGCCCATGGAGCGCGCAGTGCCCTCCACGATCTTCATCGCGGCGTCGATGTCGTTGGCGTTGAGGTCGGGGAGCTTGGTCGTCGCGATCTCGCGCACCTGGTCCTTGGTCAGCTTGCCGACCTTCTCCTTGTGCGGGACGCCCGAGCCCTTCTGCAGGCCGGCGGCCTTCTTGATCAGCTCCGCGGCCGGCGGGGTCTTCGTGATGAAGTCGAACGTCCGGTCCTCGTAGATGGTGATCTCGACGGGGATGACGTTGCCGCGCATGGACTCGGTCTGGGCGTTGTACGCCTTGCAGAAGTCCATGATGTTGACGCCGTGCGGACCGAGCGCGGTACCGACCGGCGGAGCCGGGGTGGCCGAGCCAGCCTGCAGCTGCACCTTGACCAGCGCGGCGATCTTCTTCTTGGGAGGCATTCCTCTATCTCTTTCTTCTCGTGGTCATGACGAGGCGTACGTCGTACGTCTCTGCCACCTGCGTCGCCGGCCCGCACAGCCGCGAGCCCGGGCAACCCAGACATTCTTCCCCGCCGGGGCGGGGACGGCGAAATTCAGACCCGCTGGATCTGGGAGAACGAGAGCTCGACCGGGGTCTCGCGGCCGAAGATCTCGACGAGCGCCTTGACCCGCTGGGCCTCGGCGTTGATCTCGGTGATCGTCGCGTGGAGCGTGGCGAACGCGCCGTCGACGATGAGGACGGAGTCGTTGACGTCGAAGTCGGCGACCTCGATCGGCTTCTTGGCCGGCGTGACGGCGGCACCCGGGGTGCTGGCCGCGGCGGCCTCGGCCTCGGCGGCGGCCGCGGTGACGACGGCCGGGGCGAGCATCTTCTCGACCTCGTCCATGCTCAGCGGCACCGGCTGGTGGCTGTGGCCGACGAAGCCGGTGACCGACGGGGTGTGCCGCACAGCGGCCCAGGACTCGTCGGTGAGGTCCATGCGGACCAGGACGTAGCCGGGGAGAACGGTGCGCTTGACCATCTTGCGCTGGCCGTTCTTGATCTCGGCGACCTCCTCGGTGGGGACCACGATCTCGTGGATGTAGTCCTCCATGTTGAGGGAGTGGATCCGGTTCTCGAGGTTCTGCTTCACCCGGTTCTCCATGCCGGAGTAGGTGTGCACCACGAACCAGTCGCCGGGCTTGGCCCACAGCTCGCGGCGGAACGCCTCGAGCGGGTCCTCGTCGGCGTCGTCCTCGACGGCGTCGTCCTCGACGGCGTCGTCCTCGACGGCGGCGATCTCGTCGGCGCCCTCGGCGTCGACGGTCTCGTCGACCTCGACGTCCTGGTCGAACTCGTTGTCCAGGTCGGCCTCGAAGGCCTCCTCGAGGGCGGTGTCCTCCGCCTCCTCGACGTCGGCGACGTCGTGGGCCGCCTCGGCGAGCGCCTCGTCAGCCTGGGCCGGGTCGTACTGCTCGGACACGTGCTGCTCCATCAGTTGTCGAAAAACATTGTCAGCCGACGCGGGTGCGCGTCAGCTCTCAGATGTCGTCGGCGCCGGTGAAGATCTCGAACGCGAGCTTTCCGAGCGCGAGGTCGAGGACCGACACCAGGGCGATCATCACGAGGACGAAGGCGATGACGACGACGAAGTAGGTACCGAGCTGCTCCCGGGTCGGCCAGACGACCTTGCGGAGCTCGGCGACGACCTGGCGGTAGAAGGTCACCGGCCCGGTGCGGTTCTCGGACTGCTTGCCATCCGAGGAGTCCTTGCGGCCTCCACGGACTGCCGGAGCATCCGCCACGCTGCTCACCTTCTCCTTGTCAGCAGCCGACCCTCCGGCCGGCTGGTCGTCACGTCTTGCAGGGCACGAGGGACTTGAACCCCCAACCTTCGGTTTTGGAGACCGATGCTCTGCCAGTTGAGCTAGTGCCCTCCGCGGCTTCTCCCACCGTGCCCGCCTCGCCCGTTCAAGGGCGCGACCGACCATGGGGGAAGATCCACCGGAGAGCACTCTACAGATGCACCGGGTACCGACCAAAGTACGGACCGGTTCCTAGTCGTCGTCCGGGCCCTGGATCGCGTCGAGCAGCCCGAGGACGTCGTCGACCACGCCGCGCAGGACCGGCAGCCGGCTCATCCGGACCAGCCGGTCGACCAGTGGCACGACGCCCCGCACCAGGGTCCGCGAGCGCTGCTGGCCCGCGCTGGCGTCGTACACCCAGAACAGCACGACCCCCATCTGCAGCAGCCAGAGCAGCTCGGGCAGGCGGCCCTCGAGGCGGCGCGAGACCTTCGCGTCCGAGCCGGCCAGCAGGCGGCGCATCAGGGCGATGCTGCCGTCGCGGGCCGGCGCGGACTCGGGACTGAACGGCGAGAGCGGGCTGGTCGGGTCGGCCGCGTTGCGGAAGAACTGCGCCGCGAAGGCATGGTGCGGCTCCGCGATGTCCAGCCACGCCTCGAGGCTGCCCCGGAGGCGGCCGGCGAACCCGGTCTCGCGCGCGAGGACCGCCTCGACCGCGGCCTCGTGCTCGGCCAGCAGCTCGTCGTAGAACGCCTGGACGAGGTGCTCCTTGGAGGCGAAGTAGTAGTACGCGCTGCCCAGCGAGACCCCCGCCCCCTGGGCGACCGCCCGCATCGTGGTGCGGTCGTAGCCGTCCTCGCGGAACAGCCGCAGCGCCGTTGTGAGGATCGTCGCGCGGGTCTGGGCCGCCTTGGGCGTCAGCGGGGAGTCCGGCACGGTGCCCACCCTAGAGACCTCAGCGCGGCGCCATGGGGTACGCCGGGGCGCCGTACGGCTGCATCGGCGGTGCGGGCGGCAGCTGCTCCATCCGGTGGCGGCGTCGCAGCCGGTTGAAGACGTAGACGTTGAAGAAGTGCAGGACGCCGAGGGTCAGCAGCACCACGCCGACCTTGACGCTCAGCATGTCGAACACGTCCTCGGCGCTGTGCGATCCCCCGCTGCGCAGGTAGAGCGAGACGAAGCCGAGGTTGAGCAGGTAGAAGCCGACGACGAGCAGCCGGTTGACCGCGTCGGCGAGCGCGTCGTCGCCGCCGAACACGTCGGCCAGGAACACCCGGCCGTTGCGGGAGAGCGTGGTCGCGACCCAGATCGTCAGCGGGACGGTGATGACGAGGTAGCCGACGTAGCCGGCGATGGTCCAGCTCATGGCGGACCCCTTTCTTGAACGTGTTCAAAACCTGACGAACTGAGCGTAAGCCGATTTTTGAACATGTTCAAGTCCTCCGGTCGCCGGTGCTGGTCGACGTGCTCCTAGGATGTGCCCGTGCGGGATCTCAAGGCATTGCCCAAGGCCCATCTCCACCTGCACTTCACCGGCTCGATGCGCCACGCGACGCTCCTCGAGCTCGCGGCCCGCGACCGGATCCACCTGCCCGACGCGCTCGTCGAGGAGTGGCCGCCGCAGCTGACCGCGGCCGACGAGAAGGGCTGGTTCCGGTTCCAGCGGCTCTACGACGTCGCGCGGTCCGTGCTGCGCACCGAGGCAGACGTCCGCCGGCTCGTGCTCGAGGCCGCGGAGGACGACGTCGCCGACGGCGGCCGGTGGCTGGAGATCCAGGTCGACCCGAGCGGCTACGCCGCCCGTTTCGGCGGCATCACCGCCTTCACCGACCTGGTGCTCGACGCCGTGCGCGACGCCTCCGCTCGCACCGGCCTCGGAATCGCGGTCGTCATCGCCGCCAACCGGACCCGGCACCCCCTCGATGCGCGCACCCTGGCCCGGCTCGCCAGCCAGTACGTCGACCGCGGTGTCGTCGGCTTCGGCCTGTCCAACGACGAGCGCCGCGGCCGAACCTCGGACTTCGCCGGCGCCTTCGCCATCGCCGAGCGCGCCGGCCTGCTCCTCGCGCCCCACGGCGGCGAGCTGCGCGGACCCGAGCACATCCGGGTGTGCCTCGACGACCTGCACGCGGGCCGGCTCGGGCACGGCGTCCGAGCGGCCGAGGACCCGGCCCTCCTGGCCCGCATCGTCGACGCCGGCGTGGCCCTCGAGGTGTGCCCGGTGTCCAACGTGGCGCTCGGCGTCTACAGCGACCTCACCTCGGTCCCGCTCCCGACGCTGCTGGAGGCCGGGGCCACCGTCGCGCTGGGCGCCGACGACCCCCTGCTCTTCGGCTCACGCCTCGCCGGCCAGTACGCCACCATGCGCGCCGCCCACGAGCTCACCGACGAGCAGCTGGCCGAGCTGGCCCGGATGTCCTTCCGCGCCAGCCGGGCACCCAAGGACGTCGTCGACGCCGGACTGGCCGGCATCGACGAGTGGCTCGCCGGGTCCTGACCTTTCCAGCACGCACTGCGGGCCCGGCCGTCGGCCGGGCCCGCAGTGGTGTCACGAGGAGGAAGCGCGGTCAGCCCTTCTTCTTGGCGAGGGCCTTGACGACCTTCACCTTGACCGCTCCGTCCACATAGTCGCCGTACTTGTCGGACGCGAGGACGGTGACGGAGAACTTCTTCGGCTTCTTCGAGACCTTCTTCCAGATCTTCTTGGTCAGCTTGAGAGAGGGGCCAGTGCCCACCGTCGTCTTGCCGACCTTCCAGGTGATGGTGAAGACAGCCCGTGCCTGGTCGTTCCAGACACCGGGGTCGACCTTCAGCTTGGCACCCTTGCGCAGCCCCTTCTTGGACTTGACTGTCGGCTTCTCGAGGTTGGCGAGGGCGTTCGTCAGGTTGAGCACGCCGACCGAGACGGTGCCATTCGCGGAGACGGTGATCGGCGTGGCGGTGAACAGCGAGGTCGCAACGCCCTTCTTGCTCTTCTTCTTGCCCTTGTAGTAGTAACCGCCGACGAAGTCACGGTTGTCGAAGGTGTCGACGCAGGCCGGGCACTCGGCCTCCGGGGCGGCCTTCTCGCTGAATCGTGAGCCGTTGCCGCGGAGGTAGTAGACGCCGGGGTCGAGATCGATGCTGAAGTTCCCCATGGCGTCGGTACCGGTCCCGCTGTATTCGGAGCCGTTCTCGTCGAAGACCGTCACCCAGGCGCGCCAAGTGCTGCCGGCAGCAGGGAGCCTCACCGTGCCGGTGATGGTGCCGCCGGGGCTCAGCACGGCGTTGGCGGTGGCGTGCGCCTCCGGCGCGGGAGCGATGAGTGTCGTGCCGGTCGAGCGGGCCTGATTCCCGCCGAACCATACGTTGGTGCTTCCGGTGCGCCCGAACTCGAGCTTCACGGCCTTGCCCGGCGGCACGCTCAGGAAGTAGCGGCCGTCGGGGAAGATCGTGTCGCCGTCGAGGTACTCATTGGTGACGGCGTCGTAGGCCTCTGCCCATCCGCCGGAGGCGGGCGCGCCGGTGCTGGTGGTCACCACGCCGGTGAAGTTGTACGAGCCCGCGGGCGGAGGCACCACGGCCGCGTCGGGCACCAGGGTGAAGGCCGGACCGGCCGCGTTCGTCCCGACGGCCGGGGCAATCGCTACGCCAGCAGAGGTGGTGTAGCGGTACAGGCTGGCGATCGCGATGTAGTGGCCCGGCTTCGCCGCGCTCGGATACCTGAGCAGGGTGTTCTTGTAGACGGAGGCGACGTAGCGGCCGTTGCGGTCGGTCCACTCGTTGTCGATGTACTGGGTGTCGTCACAACCATTGCTGTCGAGGACGCCGTCGTCGCCGCTCGTCTGGCAGAAGAGGATCTCGACCTCGGCGCCGGGCAGTGCCCGACCGGCGTTGTCCTTGATCGTGCCGATCACATACGCGTAGTTGGAGTCAGCCTGCGCCGGCGGGGCAGCTGTGGCCAGCCCCGCAATCGCCATTGCGCCGGCAGCGAGTCCGGCCGCGCCTCGCCGGGCGAGAAGTCGCTTCATCAGTTAGCTCCTCGGGAATGGAAGAGCGGCGCCTCGGAGCAGCGCCGTCAGGGAGTCACCTGGCGACGCTAGTGACGACGGACCCCGGCGTTGGCGACTTCGAGGTTTCTTTACCTTCGCGCGGACCATCGGATCCGCGGGCTTCCCCTCGGCGGCACAGATGGACCAGAGAGGCGGGCCCGGTCGATCTCGACCGGGCCCGCCGTGGCGCCGGGTGCCTCCTCCCGGCGCGTCACGTCCTCACTTGCAGGGGAGGTACGCCCTCGTCGCCTGCATGCGGCGGCCGTTCTCCAGGGTGACCTTCACCTTCACCTTGACGATGCCGGTGGCGGAGGTCGGGACGACGATCGACCTGGCCTTCGGCTTCTTGCCCTTCAGGCCCTTGCCCTTGAGGACCGGACCCTTGGCGCCGTTGATGCGGACCGCCACGCGCTTGGCCTGCTTGACGGTCTTCTTGCTCAGGTTGACCGCGACGTTGCCGCTGGCGCAGTCTCGCTCGCCGAACTGGACCATCGAGGCGCCCTTGCCCTGCACCGCCGAAGCAGCACCCAACGGCTGCATGTCGATCGAGAGGTTGCCCGTGTAGGTCGAACTGCCCTCGGTCGTGCCGTGCGCGCGGGCGGACGCAAAGCTGCCCAGCAGCACCTGGTAGGTGCCCGGCGCGAGCAGGGTCGACGACGAGGCCGTGCCCTGCTTCCCCGTCGACACGTAGACGCCAGCCCCGCCTTCCCAGAAGAGACCGCCCAAGTCGCCATCGCCGACGATCAGGACAGCGCCGGTTCCGTTGCCCTGTCCGCTGATGTCGACGGTCACCCAGACCGGCTGGGTCAGCGTGAACAAGCCCCGCGCGAGGCCGGTGGACCTGACGAAGACGTCGCAGTCCGTGGTGGCTGCCGCTGACTTCGCGGAGGCCGTGGCGGTGGAGGTGGCCTTGATCGAGGCCGGCCCGGTGCCCAGCGGGGTCGAGGTGATCGTCGTGGTGCTCGACATCGCCACGTCGACCACGTCACCCTCGTCGCCCTCCCACGTCTCGGTGCTGGACGTGGACTTCGTGACGGGAACGCCGTTGTCAGCCCAGGACGCAGGCTCGTCGTCGCCGCCGGTGCTTCCGGTCTGGGCACACGACGCTTGGTCCCAGGCTTCCGACTGACTACCGACGAACGTGTCCTCGACGGCGGCGTGGGCAGGCGTGGGCACGCTGACCAGGCCGACACCGGCCAGCGCAGCGAGGGACAGTCCGGCGACGGCGCGCCGGGCAGAAAGGATCTTCATCCGAGAGTGCTCCTCATGAGAACGACGGCATGCGGGGGGAGCGCCGTCTGTTCCTCGCAGGCTAGGACCAAAGTCCTGCTCTCGGGGATGGTTTGCCAACTTTGTCGCCCGGCCCGTCACCCGGCCCGTCACCCGGGCAGCGTCAGTCAGAGGGTGCAGCCGACGAGGACCGGCTCGTTGACGAGTTCGATCCCGAACCGCTCGCGGACCCCCGAGCGCACCTCGCGCGCGAGGTCGAGCAGCGCGGCGGTCGTGGCGCCACCGCGGTTGGTGAGCGCGAGGGTGTGCTTGGTCGACAGCGAGACGCGGGCACCGTCGCGGTCGAGGCCGAAGCCCTTGCCGAAGCCGGCGTGCTCGATCAACCAGGCGGCGCTGGTCTTCACCCGGCCGTCCGGCTGGGGGTACGACGGCGCGCCGTCGGGCAGCCGGTCGGCGTCGACGAAGGGGTTGGTGAAGAACGAGCCGGCGCTCCACGTGTCGTGGTCGGCGGCGTCGAGGACCATGCCCTTGCCGCGGCGCAGGCCCAGCACCGCGTCACGTACGTCGGCGAGGGGGGCCCGCTCCCCCACGGCGACGCCGAGGGTGCGGGCGAGCTCGGCGTAGGCCACCGGGGCCGACAGGGCGCCGCGCTCGAAGCCGAAGGTCACGTCGAGCACGAGGTGGCGGCCGGGGTCGGCCTTGAACCGCGAGTGGCGGTAGGAGAACCGGCACTCCTCGCCGGTGAAGGTCCGCGAGCCGCGCAGCACGCGGTCCCACACGGTGACCGAGGTGATCGTCTGGGCGACCTCCTGGCCGTAGGCGCCGACGTTCTGGACGGGAGTGGCGCCGGTCGTGCCGGGGATGCCGGAGAGCGCCTCGACGCCGACCCAGCCCTCGACCACGGCCCGCGCGACGAAGGCGTCCCACGGCTCGCCGGCGGCGACGGTCACGGCCACGCCCGTGGCGGCGTCCGCGACCCGCACGCCGCCACCGGTCAGGTGGACGACGGTCCCGTCGAAGCCCTCGTCGGCGACGACCAGGTTGCTGCCGCCGCCCACGAGGAGCACGGGCTCGCCGGCCTGGTCGGCCTCGGTGACCGCCGCCACGAGGGCGTCGGCGTCGGGGACGGCGACGTAGCGGCGCGCGGGTCCGCCGAGGCGCAGGGTGGTGAGGTCCGCGAGTGCGGGTTCAGGCACGGACCAGGACCTTGGGCGCACCCAGCACCTTGGTGCCGTCGGCCGTGATCTCGAGCGCCAGGGCGAGCAGGCCGTCGTCGTTGCGCTCGCCGACGGTGCCGGCGACGGTGACCCGTGCCGCCCCCTCAGCGGGTACGACGACCGGTGCGACGAACTTCGCACCGAGCTCGATCACCTCGGCCTCGTCGGTCCACGCGGCGACGGCGCGGCCGACCAGCGCGAGGGTGTACATGCCGTGGGCGATCACGCCGGGCAGTCCGACCGCGCGCGCGATCTCCTCGTCCTGGTGGATCGGGTTGTGGTCGCCGCTCGCGACGGCGTACGCGACCAGGTCGGCGCGGGTGATCTCGTAGGTGAGCGGCTCGAGCGCGGCACCGGGGGTCAGCTCGGTCATGCGGCACCTCCGCGGTGGACGAGGGTGGCGGTGGCGGTGGCGACCACGGCACCGGTCGCGTCGGTGATCTCGCTCGACGTGGCGATGATGTCGTTGCCGCCGATGGAGCGCACACCGGTGACGGTGAGGGTCGCGCTCAGCTCGTCGCCGACGACCACCGGGCGCTGGTAGCGGAAGCGCTGGTCGCCGTGGACGATCCGCGACAGCTCGACCTGCTCGGCGGCCAGGAAGTCCTGGAGGGCGGCGAAGGTGACCACGATGGGGAAGGTCGGCGGGACGGCGTCCGTCGCGCCCCCGCCGATGGCCGTCGCGAAGGCCGTGACGGCCTCCGTCGTGACCGGAACCGGCGAGGTGGGCGGGAAGGCACGCCCGACCAGGGACGCGTCGATCGGCATGGCTCGACCCTAGTGCGACCCTCCGGCTACCCGCGAGTCGGTGAACGACGAAGGCCCACCTCCCCGGTGGGAGGTGGGCCTTCGTGAAGACGCTTCGGCGATCCGCTGGATCAGCGGGTCTCGCGGTGCGCGGTGTGCTTGCGGCACCGCGGGCAGAACTTCGACAGCTCGATGCGGTCGGGGTCGTTGCGGCGGTTCTTCTTGGTGATGTAGTTGCGCTCCTTGCAGTCCACGCACGCGAGCGTGATCTTGGGGCGAACGTCGCTGCTCTTGCTGGCCACAGGAAGTCCTTCAGTTGCTGGTGGTGGTGCCGGGTACTCGGTAGCGGGAACGGGGATCGAACCCGTGACCTCACGATTATGAGTCGTGCGCTCTAACCGTCTGAGCTATCCCGCCACGTGAGGAGGGCGCCCTCCGCCCGATTCATCATGAACGAGCGGGCGGCGCCCCATCTCAGAGCCCCTTTACGGAATCGAACCGTAGACCTTCTCCTTACCATGGAGACGCTCTGCCGACTGAGCTAAAGGGGCAACGACGAAGAACGATACACGCGCGCCCACGAGGGCAGAAATCGGGGACGCATTTCCGCTTTTCAGCCCTGGATCCGGGCGAACGGCGCGGCCTGCTCGAGCTCGTAGGCGAGCTCGATGAGCACCGCCTCCTGGCCCGGCGCGGCGCCCAGCATCATCCCCTGCGGCAGGCCGCCGGCGGTGGTCGCCAGGGGCAGCGAGATGGCCGGCGCGCCGGTGACGTTCTGCCACGGCGTGAAGGCCACCCAGTCCAGCAGCCGGTCCATGATCGTGGCGTAGTCGAGGGTCGGGTCGAGGTGGCCGACCTTGGGCGTGGCCGTCGCGAGCGTCGGCGTCAACGCGACGTCGTACCTCTCGTAGTAGAGCTCGGCCTGCGCGTTGGCCCGCTTGAGCCGGGTGATCGCTCCGGGCACCTTGGTCAGGTTGCGGCGCGCGTGCCGGGCCAGGCCGAGGGTGAGGTTGTCGTGCCTCGACGCGTCCCAGGTGCGGCCGTGGAGCGGACGGCCCGTGGTGAGCATCACCTGGGCGAGCAGCGACCAGTAGAGCAGGAAGTCGTCGACGAAGCTGGGGGCGACCGGTGCGTCGGTCTCGGTCACCGTGTGGCCCAGCCCCTCGAGCAGGTTCGCGGTCTGCTCGGTCAGCGCGCGGGTCTCGGCGTCGGCGCTGCGGCCCACCCCGCTGGTGTTGAGCGCGATCCGCAGCCGGCGCTTGATCGGCCGGGTCAGGTCGCCGATGGGGGGCAGGTTGAGGTTGCGGTAGTGCCGCTCGGCCTCGCGGTAGAACGCGGCGGTGTCGCGCACGGAGCGGGTGACCACGCCGTCGGAGACGATCCGGATCGGCATGTCGCGGAACATCTTGTCCTGGGCCAGCCGGCCGCGGGTGGGCTTGAGGCCGACCAGGCCGTTGACCGCGGCGGGGATCCGGATCGAGCCGCCGCCGTCGTTCGCGTGCGCGATGGGTACGGCGCCCGCGGCCACCAGCGCCGCCGACCCGGAGCTGGAGGCGCCGGCCGTCCGCTCGGTGTCCCACGGCGTGCGGACCGCACCGAGCCGTGGGTGCTCGGCGGAGGCGCTGAAGCCGTACTCGGAGAGCTGGCTCTTGCCGAGCGGCACCAGGCCGGTGGCGAGGTACATGTCGGCGAAGTCGCCGTTGCGCTTCGCGGGGCGCGGCTCCCAGGCGTCGGTGCCCGAGCGGGTCGGCATGCCGGCGACGTCGACGTTGTCCTTGACCAGGGTCGGTACGCCGGACAGGAAGCCGGGGCGCGGGTCCCGGGCGTCGCCGCGGGCCCGGTCGAAGGCGGCGTACGCCATCGCGTTGAGCTCGCCGTCGACCGCCTCGATGCGGGCGATCGCGGCCTCGGTGGCCTCGGCGGCGGAGAGCTTGCCGGCGGCGAGGCGCTCGGCGAGGCCGACCGCGTCGAGGTCGGCGAGGGCGTCGTCGGTGAAGGCGTGCACGCGCATGCAGGGAACCTAGCGCTTCGCCGGGCCCGCGACGTCCGACCACGGTCGTAACTCCGCAGGGGGCCGTTCAGCGGTTGAGGTACGCCGACGCCTCGAGGTTCCACGGGGTCCGCGCCACCTTCGGGACGTCCTCGCCGCGGGTCACCTCGATGAGGCTGCGGCTCTCGTCGAAGGGAATCCCACCGGGTCGGGTGAACTGCAGCCAGATCCACAGGTGCGAGCCGGTCGGCTGCTCCCGCAGCGCGTCGAGCTGGGCGCGCACCATCGGCCACAGCGGGTCGTCGGCAAGCCGCGGCTGCAGGCTGCGCGGCCCGGCGCCTCCCGGCAGCCGGAGGTCCACCTGGACCTGGACGGTCCCGGCCGGCGGCTCCACCACCTTGCCGGCCTCGTCGAGCTCCTCCCCGAGCATCATCCGGCTGGGGTTGCCGACGAACCGGACGAGGGTCTCCCCCTCGGTGACGAGGCGGGTGCTGTCGATGACCCGGTCGTACGCCGCCAGCAGCTCGGGTGTCAGCCGCGGCGAGGCACCGAGCGCGCCCGGGCGGCCCCACCCGTCGGTGTCGGCCTCCGGGAAGGCGGGGCGGACGACGAGGTCCGGGACCTCGGCGAGGTCGGGGTGGGTGGCGATGACGGCGGCGGTCTCCCGCGGGGTGGTCGTGATGACGTCCCACTCGCCCTCCTGGATCGTGACCGGGAGGCCGAGCGCCGCCGTGGCCCGCACCAGCAGCTCCGCGTCGGCCCGGTTGCCGGCGGGGTCGCGGACCCGCCCGATGCCGGCGGCGGTGCCGCCGAGCCAGGCGGCGTCGTACAGCTCGGTGGTGCCGGCACCGAGGAGGACCGCGGTCGTGACCTCCTCGGCGTCGCGGGTGCGCTTCCAGCGGGCCAGCTCGTCGAGGGCCGTCGCGACCTGGTCGGGCGTCGCGTCGGGTTCCATGTCGACGACGCCGTGGTAGCCGTAGTAGTCGTCGTCGAGCACGACCCGCTGCAGCGCCGCGTCGCGTACGCCGGGCAGGTCGGCCAGGTCGGGGTCGGCAGCGGGCTGGGCGGTGGTCCCGCACGCGGCGAGGAGGGTGAGCAGCACGGCGACGGTCGCGGCCCGGGTCATGGGCACCACCCTTCCCTCCCGTCGCCCGTCAGAACAGGACCAGCGCCAGGAGCGGGACGAGCAGGCTGATCGCCAGCGCCGAGAGGCCCATGCCGAGACCGGCGAAGGCGCCCTCGGTCTCGTCCTCGCGCAGCATCCGGGACGCGCCGATGCCGTGCGAGACGGCGCCGACGGCCAGCCCGCGGGCGCGGCGGTCACGGATGCGCAGCAGGTTGAGGGTGGCCGGCGCGACGACGGCGCTGACGATGCCGATGCCGATCGCGAACACTGCGGCCAGGGGCGGGATCCCGCCCAGGGCGTCGGTGAGCGCGATCGCGACCGGCGTGGTCGCCGCCTTGGTCGCGAGCGTCTTCTCGAGGACCTCGTCCGCGCCCAGCACCCGGGCGATCAGCACGGCGCTGACGATCGAGGTCGCCGCGCCGACGACGACCGCGACGAGCAGGGGGACGACGAAGCCCTTGAGACGGTCGGCCTGCCGGTGCAGCGGGATCGCCAGTGCCACGGTCGCCGGACCGAGCCAGAAGGCGATCAGCTCGGTGGCGCTGCGGTAGGCGGCGTAGTCGACGTCGAGGACCGTGATCGCGAGCGCCGCGGCTCCGATCGCCGGGAGCACCGGCTGGGCGAGGGCGTGCCCGCCGGTCCGGGCCTGCAGCCAGCGACCGGCCTGGTAGCCGACGAGGGTGACCAGCAGCAGGGCCAGCGGGGAGCGGGCGAGGTCGAGCAGGTCGTCCCTCACACCGGGTCCCCGAGGTCGTCGCGCGGCTTGCCGAGCAGCCGCTCGAGGCCGACCGCGGTCCATCCGACGACCACGAGCCCGAGCAGCCAGGAGCCGAGGACGGCCGCCGCGATCGGCAGCGCGTGGTCACGCAGCACGGCGAGGTAGACCACGACGCCGACCCCCGCGGGGACGAAGAAGAGCTGCAGGTGCCGCAGCAGCGCGGAGCCGGCGCGGACGATCGAGCCGTCGTCGCCGTACCGCCGCAGGCGCAGGAACACGAACAGCAGCAGCATCCCCGCGACCGGCCCCGGCACCGTGACGTCGAGGACGCGCACCAGCACCTCCCCGAGCACCTGGAACGCGAGCAGCCAGGTGAGGCCTGCGATCACCGGCGTTCCCGGAGGCGGGCGTTCGGCAGCCCGGGCGCCGGGATGGGGCGCAGCGGCTGATCGGGCACGACGCCGAACCGGCCGGGTGCGACCTGGCGGCTGTCGGGGACGACGTCGCCGTCGGGGCCGGTGATCTGGTGCTGCCAGGCGGCGCGGTACTCGACGACCTCCTCGTGGGTGCGGCCCACGAAGTTCCACCACATCACGATGGACTCACCGAACGGCGGCCCGCCGAGCACGAGCAGCCGGGCGCCCTCGTCGCCCGCGACCAGGACGAGCTCGTCTCCGCCGGGCGGGACGAAGGCGAGGTCCGCCACCTTGGCGTCGACGTCGCCCACCGAGACCGAGCCGAGGTCCACGAGGACACCGAGCTCGAAGTCGGGGTCGACGGGCACGCGCAGCGTGGTCCCCGGGTCCAGGACCACCTCGGCCCCGAGCAGCGGGGTGAAGGTCGCCACCGGGGAGGTGTCGCCGAGCAGGGAGCCGAGGAAGACGTGCGCACGCCAGCCCTCACCACCCACCTCGGCCGGGGCGTAGTGCTCGAAGCCGGGGTCGGTGTCGCGGTCGGCGTCCGGGAGCGCCACCCACAGCTGGGCACCGTGCAGCACCGTGGTCTCCGGCGTCGACACCTCGGAGTGGCTGATGCCCCGCCCGGCGGTCATCAGGTTGACCTCCTTGGGCCGCACCATCGCGACGTTGCCGGCGCTGTCGCGGTGCTCGATCTCGCCGGTGAACAGCCAGCTCACGGTCTGCAGGCCGGTGTGCGGGTGCGGTGCGACCTCCATGCCGCCGCTCTCGCTGACCAGGTCCGGGCCGTAGTGGTCGAGGAAGCACCACGCGCCGATGAGCGAGCGGTGCCGCTGCGGCAGCGTGCGGAGTACCGGCATCGCCCGGGGACCGCCCAGCGGCACCTCACGCGGCTCCATCAGCTCGATGCCGGCGGCCTGCCGGCCCTCGCAGACCACCTCGTCGGGCTTGGCTTCCGGGTTGCTCATGCCCACCATCCTTTCGCGCCCGTCAACCATGCCGTGGGCAAGGGTTCACCCGTCACCGCGATGGTGTGCCCGTGCGGATCGCCCAGCTGGCCAACTTCGTCGGCGCGACCTCGGGAGGCATGCGGACTGCGATCGAGCAGCTGGGCCAGGGGTACGTCGCCGCCGGAGCCGAGCGCCTCCTCGTCATCCCCGGCCCGGTCGACGCCGTCCGGACCACCTCCCTCGGGGACGTCGTCCAGGTCCGTGCGCCGCGGGTGGGCGGGGGGTACCGGCTGATCGTCGAGCCGTGGCGGGTCACCGAGGTGCTCGAGAGGTTCGCACCGACCAGCGTCGAGTGGAGCGACAAGCTGACCCTGCTGCCGGTCGCCTGGTGGGCGCGCCGCAACGGTGTGCGCTCGGTGCTGCTCTCGCACGAGCGGATGGGCGACATGTTCGCGATGCGTACCGGCCTCGAGACCACCTCGAAGGTCTCGATCGGACTGCTCAACCGGCTGATCGTGCGCAGCTTCGACACGGTGGTGGTGACGTCGGCGTACGCGGAGAGCGAGTTCCGCGCCGTCGCCGACGCCGCCGGCTGCCCGGTCTCGCGGGTGCCCCTGGGAGTGGACCTCGCGACCTTCCGCCCCCCTGCTGGTCGGGAGCGCACCGGTGGCGTGCTGCGGCTGGTCCACGCCGGCCGGCTGTCGCGGGAGAAGTCCCCGCACCTGGCGGTCGCGACCGCCGTCGAGCTGCACCGGCGCGGGGTCCCGCTGCGCCTGGACGTGTACGGCGAGGGCCCGCACCGCGACGAGCTCGAGGCGATCGCCGGAGACGCGCCCGTGGTCTTCCACGGGTACGTCGACGGCCGGGCCGCGCTGCGCGACCGCCTCGCCGCCGCGGACGTCTCCCTGTCCGTGTGCCCCGGCGAGACCTTCGGCCTCGCGGTGCTCGAGGCGCTGGCCTGCGGCACCCCCGTCGTGACCGCCGACCGCGGTGGCGCCCGGGAGCTGGTCGACGCCTCGTGCGGCGCCTGGGGCGCTCCCTCGCCCGAGGCGCTCGCCGACGCCGTGCTGCGGCTGCTCGCTCTGCCCGAGTCCCGTCGTCGTACCGCTGCCCGGAGGCGTGCCGAACAGTACGGCTGGGACCGCACGGTGGCCCGGATGCTCACGCTGCACGCAGGCGACCGGGTCGGCGCGCTCAGCGCCTGAGCGCTTGTAACTAAGTGTTACAGCGCGAAAACCGGTGCAACAACGCCCGGGTAGTAGCCAGAGCACCCGGGTAGTCGGCTCACGCCGAGCGTCGATCGCCGTACTGGCGGCGGAGCTCGGCCGCTTCACGGGCGAGCTCGGGCACCAGCTCGGGTCCGAACCGCTGGACGGACTCGGCGTACCCGCGTCGGATCCGGTCGATCGCCTCCGCCCGGCGGCGTCGCTTCCAGATGTCGTCGTTGACGACCCGCACCACCACGAGGCCGCGGTCGGTGACCGCTCGCTCGCGGACCTTCTCGTCGAACCACGTCTGCCGAGGATCCGTCGACAGCCCGCCGTCGGCCACGGCGGTGAGCTTGACCTCGCCGTCAGCCTCGATCATCAGGTTGCCGACCCGCAGGTCGCACCACGCCACACCTCGCGCCGTCCGCACCGGGAACTGCGTCTCCGGCTGCCCGATCCCGGCCTCGATGACCAGCTCTCGCGCCAAGGTCTCCAGGACGCTCTCCGCTCCCGGATCGGCCAGCTCGATGGCCGGACGCGCATCCTTCACGCCGGGCCAGCTGGTCATCACGTCGACCGCGCGCCAGAGCTCGGTGCGACTCACGCCCCGCCTCATCGCTGCGTCACACGCCACCAGGCCGTGGCGGAACCCGTGCTCACGGGCGACGTCGGCTGCAGTGCGGGCGAGGTCGAGGGCGCGTATGCCGTCGACGACGACCACCTGCGCGGGCTCGAACCGCGCCAGGTGGTGCTTGATGCCGTACTCAGTCCAGGCATTGGTCCACCCGGGCCGCGTGAGGTGCACGAGCGGCTCCTTCGGACGAAGCATCGGGAGCCCCTGGAGATGGCAGGAGGAGTCGTGACTCAGCACCCAGTCACGCTTGGCGGCCATGCCGGCGGCGCGTGCGAGGAGCAGCGGCTGACCGACGTACTCGTCAAGGGCGTTCCAGATCTCGGTAGCCGTGAAGATCCCGCGTCGTAGGACACGAAGACGGGGTTCGGTGTCTCCCCGCCCGCACCGCAGCAACGACCGGACCTGGCCCGGCCCGATACCGAGGTCGTGAAGCTCATGCCGGGTGATCAGACCGTGGTTCGCGGCCATCGCCGCCAGGACTCGAGGATGCATGGCTGGGCACGGTTGCCCCGAACGATGCTGTCGACACATCGGCCCTCTGGGCCTGTGGATGGCCGCGTACGGCGGGCGCTCGCTGCGACGGGCAAGCCGACGACTACCCGGGTGCTGTGGCCACTACCCGGGCGCTCCTGCACCGGTTTTCGCGCTGTAACCCTTAGTTACAAGCGGCGGCGCGAGCGGGGCGACGATGCGGGCCAGCCGCTCGCGGGCGGGCGGGGTGAGCAGGAGGACCGGCAGCAGCAGGGCGACGGTCATGCAGCCGATCACGATCGCGTAGTACGCGCCGTGCAGGGACGAGTCGAGCGGGGCGACCAGGCCGAGCAGGACCGACACGGCGACGAGAGCCCCGGTGGCGTGGCGCGGGAGGCGCTGGACGGCGAGGAACGGCGGCAGCAGCAGGAAGTACCACAGGTGCACGACCGGCGAGAGCAGCACGAAGGCCGAGCCCACGGCCGCGACGGCCGCGATCGCCGTACGACGCGAGCCGGTCGGCCAGCGCAGTCCGACCCATGCCCCGATGCCGAGGGCGAGCAGGAGCCCGAGAGCGCGGACGAGGTCGCGGAAGAGGGCGGGATCGGTGCCGAGGCCGAGGTGCAGGGCCAGCCAGTCGAGGATGCCGCCGACCAGGGTGGTGGCGGAGAGCGGGGTGTTGACCTCGCCGGGGACGGTGAGGGCGCGCAGCCAGCCGTTGCCGATCCCGGTGACGATACCGACGCCGACCAGGGTGCCGACCGACACCGCGGCGACCGCGCCGAGGCGCCGCACCCGGGTGAGCAGCTCGGCCCCGACGGGCAGGGAGACGAGCACGATGCCGACGGCCACCAGGCCGCCGGGGACCTTGACACCCGCGGCGACGCCGGCGAGCACCGCTCCCCAGACCCAGCCCCGCTCGACCGCGACGACGAGGGCGGCCGCCATCAGGCCGACCATGAGCAGGTCGTTGTGCAGGCCGGCCACCCCGTTGGCCATCATCAGCGGCGACACGATGACGAGCGCGGTCGCGACGGCCGGGTTGGCGCCGCCCCAGGCCGCGAGCCGCGGCACCGCCCAGGCCAGCAGCACCAGGCCGAGCAGGGCGAAGCCGCGGTGGGCGACCACCAGGATCCACGGGTTGCCCGTGATGCCGGCGACGATCGCGCCGAGGAACACCGGCACCGGCCCGTACGGCGTCGCGGTGTCCCACCACAACGGGTCCACGGCCTGCACGATCGGTGGACCGGTGATCCAGCCGGGCAGCGGGAGGAAGGTCTCGGGTGCGAGCGCCCCCGGCCCGACGACGTACGGCGAGAGCCCCACCTCGGCGAGCTTGCCCTGCGCGGCGTATGACCAGCCGTCGCGGGAGAACAGCGGCGGGGCCAGCATCAGCGGCGCGCTCCACACGATCGCCGCGAAGCGAGCGAGGGCGACGCCCTCGACCGGGTCCGCGGTGTCCCGGTCGCCGACCGCGACCGTGCGGCACAGCCGCAACCAGGCGTTCGCCAGCAGCCCCAGGCCGACCAGGACCACCACCAGCCCGGTCATCCGGCCGACCTCGTGGGCGCGCAGTGCGCCCAGGGCGCCGATGCGCAGCACCGGGGTCGAGGCCGGGAGGGTGGCGGTGACGAGGCCGCCGAGCAGCACGAGCAGGCTGCCGAGCGTTCCGCGAGCGATCACGGTCGGACGGTAGGGCGACCCGGCGTCAGCGGGTTGAACGCGCGGGCAACGGGGCGAGAACGCTCGCATTGCCCGCTCCGGGGCACCTTTGCGCACTAGATTGCTGCCACCCCCGGGTGCGCACGCGCACCCCACGACTCGAGGAGCACGCATGTCCTACAACCAGCCGCCTCCGCCGCCACCGCCGGGTGGCACGCCGCCGCCCCCGCCGGGTGGGTACGGCGGTCCGCCGCAGCCGCAGTTCGGTGGCGCTCCGACCGGCGTCCCGCGTCCGGCCGAGCTGCTCAACCGCTTCCTCGCGCGCCTGATCGACCACGTGCTGCTCGGAGTGGTCAACGTCGTGCTCTACATCGTGTTCAGCGCGATCTTCCTGACCGGCTTCGTCTACTCCTTCGGCGAGCAGTTCCTCTTCTACACGGTGATGGCGATCCTGCAGGCGGCCATCTACCTGGGCTACTTCGCCTTCATGGAGTCCAACTCCGGGCAGACCGTGGGCAAGATGGTCATGAAGCTGCGGACCTACGGCCCCGACGGCGCCACCAAGCCGACGATGGAGCAGGCCCTCAAGCGCAACGCCTACGCGGCGCTCGGCGTCCTCAGCATCATCCCCGTCCTCGGGTGGTTCTTCCTGGGCTGGGCTGCTCCCATCGCCGCCATGATCTTCATCGCGGTCACCCTGAACAACGACCAGCCCAACCACCAGGGCTGGCACGACAAGTTCGCGGGCGGCACCCGCGTCATGCAGGTCGGCTGACCTGCCCGTCGCCGTTTGCCGAGAACACGTTCTAGGGTTCGCCCATGGGCCTGTTCACCCCCGTCGCGATCAAGCTCGGCTCCCAGCCGTGGATGCCGGGCCTGCTCCCCCAGATCACCTGGACCGACAAGCACCTGCAGCGGCTGACGGGCCGCCGGGTGAGCCTGGTCGGGCTCGCCGGGCTGCCGAGCCTGTTGCTGACGGTCAAGGGCCGCAAGTCGGGGATCCCGCGCTCCACGCCGCTGCTGTGCGTGCCGTGGCAGGGCGGCTGGCTGATCGCCGGCTCGTCGTTCGGCGCACCGAAGCCGCCGGTCTGGTCGGCGAACCTGCGCGCCGCCGAGACGGTCGAGGTCGACTACAGGCGCCGCCACCACACCTGCACCTGGCGCGAGCTGACCGGGGACGAGAAGGCGAAGGCCTGGGCGCACATGGTGACCATCTGGCCCAACTACGACAAGTACGTCGAATGGACCGACCGGGTGATCCCCGTCTTCCTGCTGACCCCGTCTCAGTAAGGACAGGCTTTCCGCAGCAAGGGCAGCCTTGCTTTAGCCTTCCCTCGTGGGGGAAGTCAAGGCAGCAGCCCGGGCGGCGGCGCGCATCGCCGGCGACCTCGCGCGCCACGGCGAGCGCCCCGCGCTGCGGACACCGACCGGCGTCCTGACCTATGCCGAGCTCGACCGCCGGGTCGCGACGGCCCGCGACCAGCTCGCGGCCCTCGGCGACGCCCAGCTGGTGCGACTGCGGCCCGCCCCGACGACGGAGCTCGTGGTCGCCTGGCTGGCCGCGTTCACCGGCGGACACGCCACCTTGCTCACCCACGATGACGGCCTGGCCCGCGCGTACGGCGCCTCGGTGGAGCACGCCGGGGGCCACTGGCTCGCCACCGGTGCGACCGCGCCGGCCCTGCACCCCGAGCTGCGGCTGCTGCTGAGCACCTCGGGGTCGACGGGGTCGCCCAAGCTGGTGCGGCTGTCCGCCGCCAACCTCGACTCCAACGCGACCGCCATCGCGGCGTACCTGCGGCTCACCGGCGACGACGTCGCGCTGACCACCCTGCCGCTCGACTACTGCTACGGCCTGTCCGTGCTGCACAGCCACCTGGTGGCCGGAGCCACCGTGGTCCTCGACGACCGCTCGGTGACCGACCCGGCACTGTGGGAGCGGGCCCGGGCGGAGGGTGTCACGTCCTTCGCGGGCGTGCCCTACACCTTCGACCTGCTCGGCACCGCGGGCTGGCCGGAGCTGCCCACGCTGCGTCAGGTCACCCAGGCGGGCGGCCGGCTCGCACCGGACCGGGTGCGCGCCCTGGCCGAGCAGGGCGCGCGCGAGGGCTGGGAGCTGGTCGTGATGTACGGCCAGACCGAGGCCACCGCGCGGATGGCGTACCTGCCGCCCGAGCTGGCCACCACCCATCCCGACTGCGTCGGCGTCGCCATCCCCGGCGGCAGCTTCCGGATCGACCCCGTCGAGGGGGCCGGCGACGGCGTCGGCGAGCTCGTCTACAGCGGGCCCAACGTGATGATGGGGTACGCCGAGTCGCCCGCCGACCTCGCGCTCGGAGCCGGTCCCGACGAGCTGCACACCGGCGACCTGGCCCGGTTCACGCCCGAGGGCCTGGTCGAGATCGTCGGGCGCCGCTCGCGCTTCGCGAAGCTGTTCGGGCAGCGGATCGACCTGGACCGGGTGCAGACCCTGCTCGGCCTCGGCGGGTACGACGCCGGGTGCGCCGAGTCCGCCGACGGCGCCCACCTCGTGGTCGCCGTCCCCGGGTCGCCCGACGCCGCGACCCTCGCGGAGGTCGCCGCCGCGACGACGGCCGCGACCGGCCTGCCCGCCCACGCCGTGCTCGTCGTTCCCGTGCCGGCACTGCCGCGGCTGCCCAACGGCAAGCTCGACCAGCAGGCGGTCGCCCGGCTGCAGCCGGCCCCCGCCGCTGTCGTCGACACCCCGGAGGCCTCGATCGCCCGGCTCTACGGGCGCATCCTCGGCCACGACCAGGTCGATCCCGGCGCGTCCTTCGTCAGCCTGGGCGGCGACTCCCTGTCCTACGTCGAGCTCTCCCTGCGCCTGGAGAGCCGGATCGGCCGGCTCCCCGAGCACTGGCAGACCTGGTCCGTGGCCGAGCTCGCGGCCGTCGCCGAGGGCCACGCCCAACGTCCGCGGCGGCGCCCCACCTGGGCCCGCGTCGACACCACGATCGTGCTCCGCGCCCTCGCGATCGTCTTCATCGTCGGCTCCCACACCAACCTGTGGACCGTGCTCGGCGGCGCCCACGTCCTGCTGGCCGTCGCCGGCGTGAACTTCGCGCGCTTCCACCTGGCCGACGAGGGACCCCGCGAGCGCCTGCGCCGCGTCGGCCGGGCGGCAGCCCGCGTCGCCGTCCCCGCCGTGCTCTGGATCGGCGCGGTCGCGCTCCTCACCGGGCACCCCGGCTGGCGCAGCGTCCTGCTCCTCAACGACGTGCTGGGCTCGCACGACTGGTCCGAGCCGGACTGGCACTACTGGTTCGTCGAGGTGGTGCTGCTCCTCGCGGTCGGCGCCGGGCTGCTGACCGCGGTCCCGCGGGTGATGGCCCTCGAGCGACGCCACCGGTTCCCGCTCGCCCTGGGTCTCACCACCGCCGCGCTGATGCCGCGCTGGGCAGCCGACCTCGCGTCGTACGGCGGGGACGTCATCCACTCCTCCGTCTTCGTCGGCTGGCTGTTCCTCGGCGGGTGGGCCGCCGCCGTCGCCCGGGGGCGGCGCGACCGGGTGCTCCTCACGGCCGTGCTGCTGGCCGGCTGCTGGGGCTTCACCAGCAGCGACGTACGCGACCTGCTCATCGCGGTGGGCGTCGTCGTGCTGGTCTGGGTCCCGACCGTGCCGTGGCCGCGGGTGCTCGTCGGGCCGGCCGGCGTCGTCGCCAGTGCGTCGCTCTACGTCTATCTCACCCACTGGCAGGTCTACCCGTGGTTCGAGACCCGCTGGCCGCTGGGCGGGCTGCTCGCCTCGCTCGCCGTCGGCGTCCTCGCCTGGCAGGTCGCCCACCGCGCTCCTGGCTGGGCCCGTCGCCTGCGCCTGCCCCGACGTCACTACTCTCCCGTCCAACCACTGTCGATGAGGAAGTCCCGATGAACGACAAGCTCCTTCGCGCCGGCCTCGGCGTCGCCGCCCTCACCCTGCTCTCGCCGCTGTTGGCGGCATGCAGCGAGGACGAGCCCAAGCTGGTGGTCTACAACGCCCAGCACGAGCCGCTGCTGAAGGAGCTCGCGCCGGAGTTCACCGAGGAGACGGGCATCGAGGTCGAGCTGCGCAACGGCAAGGACCTCGAGATGTCGAACCAGATCGTCGCCGAGGGCAAGGCCTCGCCCGCCGACGTCTTCCTGACCGAGAACTCGCCGGCGATGTCGCAGGTCGAGGCCGCCGGGCTCTTCGACGAGCTGCCGGCCGGCATCCTCGACGTGATCCCCGAGCAGTACCGCCCCGTGAGCGGCCTGTGGACGGGCTTCGTGGCCCGCTCGACGGTCCTGGTCTACAACACCGAGCAGGTCCAGGAGGCCGACCTGCCGGCGTCGCTGCTCGACCTCGCGAAGCCGGAGTGGAAGGACCGGATCTCCTTCTCCCCGACCGGTGCGGACTTCCAGGCGATCGTCGCCGCCGTCCTCGAGCTCGAGGGCGAGGAGGCGACGAAGGCCTGGCTCGAGGGCATCAAGGCCAACGGCAAGGTGTACGACGGCAACAATCTCGTGCTCGAGGCGGTCGACTCCGGCGAGGTCGAGGTCGGCATCGTCTACCACTACTACTGGGAGCGCGACCGCAAGGAGAACGGCGACGTCAGCGACCAGAGCGCCCAGCACTACTTCACCGGCGGCGACCCCGGCGCCTTCGTCAGCGTCTCCGGCGCCGGCATCCTGAAGTCGAGCGACATGAAGGCCGAGGCCCGCAAGTTCGTGGAGTTCCTGGTGGAGAAGAAGGGCCAGCAGGTCCTCGCCGACAGCTACGCGCTGGAGTACCCGCTCAACCCCGAGGTCGAGCTCGACGGCGTGACCAAGCCGTTCAGCGAGCTCCAGCCGCCGCAGGTCAACGTCTCCGACCTCGACGCCGAGACCGTGGTCGACCTGATGACCGAGGTCGGCTTCCTCTGACCGTCCGTACGTCGAGCCGCTCGACCCCCGCCCTCCTCCTCGTCGGCCTGGCCATCGCCGGGCTCGCGCTGGTGCCGCTCGGCTACGTGCTGTGGACCACCGCCGAGCTCGGCCGCGCCGAGGCCGTCGAGTTCCTGTGGCGTCCCCGGATCGGGGAGCTGCTGTGGAACACCACCCGGCTGCTGGTCGCGGGGGTGCTGACGAGCGCCGTGGTCGGCGTGGCAGGGGCGTGGGTGGTCGAGCGCACCGACGTACCGGGGCGGGGGTGGTGGCACGGCCTACTGTGCGCGCCGCTCGCCGTGCCGGCGTTCGTCAACGGCTTCGGCTGGGTCTCCACGACCCACGCGGTGCAGTCGTTCCCGGGCGCGGTGATGGTGGTGACGCTGTCGTACTACCCGCTGGTGTACCTGCCGACCGTCGCCGCCCTGCGCCGCCTCGACCCGGCGGTCGAGGAGGTCGCGACCGCGCTGGGCAAGGGGCCGTGGCAGGTGTTCCTGCGGGTCACCCTGCCGGCGATCAGCCCCGCGGTGCTGGGCGGCGCGCTGCTCGTCGGGCTGCACCTGCTGGCGGAGTACGGCGCGCTGCAGCTGCTCAACTACCCGACCCTGACGACCGCGATCCTGCAGCAGTACGCCACGGTCTTCAACGGCCCCGAGGCGACGCTGCTGGCGCTGGTGCTCGTCACCTTCTGCCTGCTCCTGCTGGGGATCGAGCTCCTGCTGCGCGGGCGCCGGCCGCGCTCCCGGGTGGGCGCCGGCACCAGTCGTCAGTTCGTCCCGGTCCGGCTCGGCCGTCGCCGGCCGCTGGTCGTCGCCGGCCTCGCCGGGCTGGCGGTCTGGGCGCTCGGCGTACCGCTCGGCGCGCTGGTGCGCTGGCTGGTCCGCGGCACCTCCGCCGGCCTCGAGACCGGTGAGCTGGCCAGCGCCCTCGGCAGCACCCTGCTGCTCGCGGTGCTCGCCGGCGCGATCACGACGCTCGCCGCCGTCCCCGTCGTGTGGCTGGCCGTGCGGCACCGCGGCTGGGTCACGACCGCGATCGAGCGCAGCGTCTACACCGCGAGCGCGATGCCGGGCATCGTGATCGCCCTGGCCCTGGTGACGGTGTCGATCCGCGCTGTGCCGGAGCTCTACCAGACCCTGGCCCTGCTCCTGGCCGGCTACCTGATCCTGTTCCTGCCCCGCGCGGTGGTGAGCGTCCGAGGCACCTTCGAGCTGGTGCCGCCCGGCCTCGAGGACGTCGCCCGCACCCTGGGCTGCTCGGGACCGGAGGTCGCGCGCCGGGTGACCCTGCCGCTCGTCGTACCCGGCCTGGCGTCGGGTGCCGCCCTCGTCGCCCTCGCCGTGTCGACCGAGCTGACCGCGACCCTGCTGCTCGCGCCGCTCGGCACCGAGACGCTGGCGACGAGGTTCTGGTCCGACGCGTCCTCGATCGCGTACGGCGCCGCCGCGCCGTACGCGCTCGCCCTCATCGTGCTGTCCGTCCCGTCGACGTGGCTGCTGGCCCGTCTCTCGATCAGGAGCCGCTGATGACCGCACTCGAGATCCGGGGCCTGCAGGCCGGGTACGGCCGCACCCCGGTGCTGCAGGGGCTCGACCTCACCGTGTCCTCGGGCGTCACCGCGATCCTCGGCTCCTCGGGCTGCGGCAAGACCACGTTGCTGCGGGCGGTCGCCGGCTTCGTCGAGCCCTCCGCCGGCACCATCTCCGTGGCGGGCGTGCCGGTCGTCGGCGGTCCACGGCCGGTGCCCGCGCGCGATCGCGGCATCGGGTACGTCCCCCAGGAGGGCGCGCTCTTCCCCCACCTGACCGTCGCCCGCAACGTCGCCTTCGGCCTCCCGCGGGCGCGGCGGCGCGACGCGGGTGCCGTGGTGGCCGAGGCGCTGCAGCTGGTCGAGCTCGACCCGGCTCTCGCCGAGCGCTACCCCCACGAGCTCTCCGGCGGCCAGCAGCAGCGGGTCGCGCTGGCCCGCGCACTGGCCCCGCGCCCGGCGCTGGTGCTGCTCGACGAGCCCTTCTCCTCCCTGGACGCCTCGCTGCGCGAGGAGACCGGTCGCGCCGTCGTCCGGGCGCTGCGCGCGGCCTCGGCCGCCGCCGTGCTGGTGACCCACGACCAGGGTGAGGCCCTGTCGCTGGCCGACCAGGTCGCGGTCATGGTGTCCGGGCAGTTCCTCCAGGTCGCCGCGCCTGCCGCGGTCTACCTCTCCCCCGCCGACCCGCGCGTCGCCGCGTTCATCGGCCACGCCTCGCTGCTGCCCGGGGAGGTCGTCGCCCCCGGTCGTGGGCGGTGTGCGCTGGGCGAGGTCGCCCTGCGCCCGGGTGGGCCGGGCGCGGGACCCGCCCGGTTCGCCGTACGGTCCGAGCAGCTGCAGGTGCGCGCCGACGGGCGCTCACCGGAGGGCGTGCCCGGCGAGGTCGTCGACGTCAGCTTCTTCGGCCACGACGCCACCATCCGGCTCCGGCTCGCCTCGGGCGAGCAGGTCACCGCGCGTACGCCGGCCGACTCGGTGCCCGCCGCCGGCGACAAGGTGCAGGTCTTCGTGGTCGGCGAGGTCACTGCGTTCGGTGCCTGATCGGCCCCCTCAGGCGAACCACCCGGACGGGGCCAGCTCGCCACCCATCCGCGGTACGTACTGGTCGAAGTACACCCGCGAGACCAGCTCGCGCCGCGAACGGACCCCCGCCTTGTCGAACACCGACTTGAGGTGGTCCTGGACGGTGTACGCCGACAGGTGCAGCGTGCTCGCGATCTCCTTGGTGTCCACGCCCTGCAACACCAGCTGGGTGACGTCACGCTCACGCGGCGTGAGCCCGAACGCAGCGACGACCAGCGAGACGATCTCGGGCGGCCGGGCCTCCTCGATCGTGATCACGACGTCACCGGCGCGGTCGCCGAAGGTGCTCAACGGGCCGGCCTGCAGCACCAGCCACATGCCGCCGGCGGTGCGGAGCCGGCAGCGCGGCGGGGCGGCGGTCTCGCCGCGGGCGTAGCGGCGCGCCGAGGCGATGAGCGCGGCCACCGGCGAGACGGGGTCGGGGTGGGTGGGGCTGCCGGCGAGCTCGCCGAGCCACTGCTCGGCGCTCGGGGTCATCTGGGTGGCCCGGTCGTCGGGGCCGACGATGATCACGGCCGGACCGGCACCGGGGCTCGGCGCCATGACGTCGGCGACCCGGGTGAGCACGCCGGCCCGGACGCCGCGGGCGAACATGCCGGCCAGGGAGGCGAGGAAGTCGATCTCCTCGGCGTCGAACGGCCGGTCGGCGGAGCCGCGGAACAGTGCGGCAGCGCCCCACAGCTCGCGGCCGTCGCGGAAGGCCACCCGGGCCTCGTCGCCGATGCCGAACCGCGGCACCATGAAACGCTCCATCCGCCCGGAGCGCTCCACCTCGCCCTCGTGGACCAGGTGCACCCCGGCCGCGTCGGTCCGGGTGCGGACCAGCTCGGAGAACGCGGTGGCCTCGACCTCGCCGTACTCGATGAGCGCGAACTCGTGGTCGTGCTCGGTCTCGCCGGCGAGGGCACCGTACTTGCGGCCGCTGGTGAGCAGGTGCGTGCCGGGGTCGTGTGTCGCCACGCAGGCGCTCTCCCACGGCACCGCCCGGCGCAGGGAGTCGAGCGCCTCCTCGAGGAAGGTCTCGAGGTCCAACCCGGCGCGCGCCACCACGTCCACGTCCTGGCGCACGCGCTCAGCAGTCAGTCCCCGGGCCACGACAGCAGTGTGGCGGATGCACCCGGGGGTGCGTATCCCACTTTTCTGGGGAAGTCGCGATCCCAGCCGCGCCAGCCACGGATCACCCTGGGAACGGGGATGGTCGGGGACGATTCGGTGCCCTGAGTGTGGACGCCATGACCACCACACCTGACCTCACCTCCCTCACCCGGCTCGCTGCCGGGTGCGAGCTCCACCTCCCCGGCGACGCCGGGTACGACGCCGCCCGCACCCCTTGGAACCTGGCCGTCGACCAGCGACCCGCCGCGATCGCGGTACCGCGCACGGTCGCCGAGGCGCAGGCCGCCCTCCGGGCCGCGTCCGCCGCCGGCCTGCGGGTAGCCCCGCAGAGCAGCGGGCACGGTGCCGCACCGCTCGGCGAGGGCACCCTCGACGACGTCGTCCTGCTCCGGATGCACGCTCTCACCGGCGTCACGATCGACCCGGGCACCCGCACCGCCCGCGTCCTCGGAGGCACCCTCTGGGAGGACGTCGTCGCGGCTGCGGCCCCGCACGGGCTGACAGCCCTGCACGGGTCCGCTCCCGACGTGGCCGTCGCCGGCTTCGCACTGTCCGGCGGACTGTCCTTCTACGGTCGCCGGCACGGGCTCGCGTCCGGTTCGATCCGCGCCGTCGAGGTCGTCACGGCCGACGGTGCGCTGCGCCGGCTCAGCGCCACCGACGAGCCCGACCTGTTCTGGGCGGTGCGCGGCGCGGGCGGCAACGTCGGCGTGGTCGTCGCGATCGAGCTCGAGCTGCTGCCGTACGCCGACGTGTACGCCGGCATGCTGCTCTGGGACCGCGAGCGGGCGCCGGAGGTGGTGCGTGCGTGGGTCGAGTGGAGCCGCACCGCACCGGACTCGGCGACCACCTCGCTGCGCGTGATGAGCTTCCCGCCGCTACCCGAGCTGCCGCCGTTCCTGTCCGGCCGTGACATCGTCGTGATCGACGGCGCCCTGCTCGAGCCGGACGACGACGCCGCAGCGCTGCTCGCGCCGCTGCGGGCACTCGCGCCCGAGCTGGACACCTTCGGCCGGATCCCGGCGACCGCCCTGCTGCAGGTGCACATGGACCCGCCGGGCCCGTCACCGGCCGTCGCGGACCACAGCGTCCTCGGCGCCCTGGACGACGCCGCGGTCGAGGTCTTCCTCGAGCAGGTCGGTCCCGGGACCCGCAGCGGGCTGATGTTCGCCGAGCTGCGGCACCTGGGTGGCGCGTTCGCCGTACCGGACCCGGACGGTGGCGTGCTGTCCCACGTCCCCGGGGAGTACGCACTCTTCTGCGTCGCGATGGCTCCGACGCCGCAGGCTGCGGTCGCCGGTCGGGCCGCTGCCTTCACGGTCGTGCGCGCGCTGGGCGCGTGGTCGCGGACCAGCCTGGTGCCGACCTTCACCGAGACGAGGGTCGACCCGAGCCGGTTCTACGACGGAGAGGACTGGGCACGGCTGTGCCGGGTCCGCGACGCCGTCGATCCCGAGCGGCTGCTCGTGGCCAACCACGCCATCTGACCCGGGACCGGCTCAGGCGAAGTCGGCCCACACGCGGCGGGCGGCACCGTCGACCGTGACGGCTCCTCCGTGGGGGAGGATCCACTGCGGCCGGGTGTGGCCGAACGGGATGCCGACGCAGACCACGGCCTCCGGGTTGTAGCGGGCGACCTGCTCGACCACGACGTCGCGCTGCGCGGCCCGCAGGGCCGCCCGCTCGGTCGCGTCCGGCCGACGCTCGAAGTCCGAGACCGGCGGCCGGGCGACCAGCACCGCGTCGACCGCCGCGAGCAGGCCCCGCTCCCCCAGCGCTCGGACGATCCAGCCGACCTCGCGGGCCGGCAGCAGCTCCTCGGAGGTCTCCAGCAGCATCACCCCGCCGGCCAGGGCGTCCGGTGGCTCCCGGAACCGGCCCGCGGTCAGCACCCACTGGAGCACCTCGATGCAGCCGCCCCAGGTCGGCCCGGTCACGGCCCGCTCCGGGCCGGACCAGGTCCACGGCTCGGTGGGCTCGCGGTCGCCGTACTCCGTGAGGGCGCGGGGGTCGTTCCAGTCGATCCCGACGTCCTCGGACTCCCCGGGGTCGGTCACCTCCAGCCGTCCGCCGTCCAGCAACGCCGCCCGCAGGGACGCGGCGTGCACCGGGTCGACGGCGGGCCCGGGGCCGAGGTGCACCTGGGTCGAGCCGCCGTAGAAGCTGGCGATGCCGAGCGACCACAGCCACTGGTGGAGGTTGGTGTTGTCGCTGGTGCCGAGGAACGGCTTCGGGTCGGCCGCGGCGACGTTCGGGTCGAGGTGGGGTACGACGGTGATCTGGTCCTCGCCGCCGATGCTGGCCACGATCGCCCGCACGTCAGGGTCCGCGAACGCCGCGTTGACGTCGGCGGCGCGCTGCTCGGCGGTCGCCCCGAGCAGGCGGGTCGTCGGGTACTCCACCGGCACCAGGCCGGTCACCTCGGCCAGCCGCCGCATGGCCTGCTCGTGCACGGCCGGCGCGAAGCCGGGGGCGGCGAAGGACGGGGAGAGCACTGCGATCTTGTCGCCGGCGCGGGCCTTGGGCGGGTGGACCAGTGCACGGGTCATCGGGCCAGCCAAGCACGCCTCGGTCCGGGACCGGCGGACCCGGCGCGCCTGGTCAGGTCCGGCCATCCGGCGGGACCGGGTGACCTGTCCGGGAGTCAATCGCGCCGATCCGACCCGATCCGTCGTGCGCGCTGGCCACAATGGATGGATGACTGCCCAGCTGGGGGGCCGTCGGGACCGGGGCCTCGCGTGGGCGGCGGCCCGTCGGATGATCCGCCGCGACGGGGACGGAAAGGCCCACGCGTCGTGGTGGTGGAGTGCGGCCGTCGCGAGCCTGCTGCTCTACCCGTACCTGGGCGTGGCGATGATCGGCGACCCGGACGGCGAGCGGATGGTGCTGGCGGGGCACGCGATCATGCTGCTGTCGGACCTGCTGCTGCTGGGCGCGGGCATCACCATGGCCATCGACGCCCGGCTCAGGTACGACGCCCTGCGCGGCGCCATGGCCGTCGCCGCAGCGATCGTCGCGCTCCAGGACGCGCCCCTCGAGCTCCTCGGCATGATCGACCGGGCGCTCAGCCCGCTCTCCTTCCGGCTGACGAACGGGCACCTGATCACCGTGCTGATCGTGCTGGTCGTGATCCATCGCGGCCGTCGCGCCGTCACCCCCGGGAGGCACCCGATCCTGGCCGGCGTGCTGCTCGGCCTGACCGCGGCGACGATCACCCTCGGCCTCTACCGTCTCGTGAAGGAGCACCTCCACGAGACAGGCGTCCTCGGCACCAACGACCCGGTCGACCTCGGGATCATCGGGCTGACCGGCCTGGTCATGGTGGTCATCGGCATGCAACTGGCCAGGTCCTCGCTGCAGGCATGGGCCGCGGCGAGGATCGGCGCCGGCATGCTCGCGATCTTCGCCGCCCGGGTGTACTCGACCGCGATCGATGCCATGACCCCCACGCCGGTCGCCGTCGTCGGCGTGGCGGTCTTCAGCGCCCTGATCGCCACCACCGCGGCCTCCCTGCTCGGTGTCGCGCTCGAGGACATGGACGCCCGGGTGGCCCGCTACGCCCACCTGGCGGCCGAGGCGGAGGCCGAGGTCAAGCAGGACCGCGAGGTGGCGCACGAGGTCCGTTCGGCCGCGGCCGGCCTCGCCGCCGGCGCCCGGCTGCTCGCGAGCGGCCAGATCCCGCCCGGGCCGCGGCGCGATGCACTGGAGAAGATGGTCGACATCGAGGCGGCGCGGCTGCGTCGTACGGTTGCGGCGAAGGCCGGCCCCCTGACGACGGTCGACGTCGACGCCGTCGTGGCGCCCTTCGTGGTCGCCCAGGCGGCGCTGGGCCACCACGTCACCTGGACGCCCGGCGGGCACCGGGTCCGTGCCCGGCAGGACGCCCTCGCCGAGGCCCTCGGCACGCTGGTCACCAACGCGGCCGACCACGCCGGCGGCCAGGGCACCACCATCACGTCGCGGCGAGTCGGCGAGCACGTGGAGATCCTGGTGTCCGACGACGGCCCGGGGCTCGACCCGTCGCTGCGCGAGCGGCTCTTCTCGTGGGGCAGCCACGGGAGGTCCTCGAGCGGTCAGGGCATCGGCCTGCACCGGGCCCGCCGGATCCTGCTGGAGCAGGGCGGGACGCTGGACCTGGCCGACGCGCCCGAGGGCAGCGGCACCACCTTCGTCATCCGGCTGCCGCGCGTGCCGCTGGCGGACGAGGACGAGCGGCTGGGGTGACAAGGCGGGCCCGGACCGTTCGACGTCACCCGCTGACGCAGCCGGGATAGGACGGAGTCTGCGGAAGCAGGACCTGGGCGGAGGCGGGTTCCTCTGCCATCAGCTCCGACAGCGTCCGAGCGCGACCTTCTGGTTGCCAAAGCGCCCACCGCGGTCGGACGCCATGCGCGGCCACGGTGTCGAGCTGACGATCGACCTTCCCCATGACGCCGAGGTGGCGGTGGTGTCATCACCGGTCAAGGCCAACGTCGACGCCTTCACCTCTCGGCTTGTCTGACTCACCGGTCCCTTCCCGAGGTTGTGTTCGAACATATGTTCGACTAGGATGATCGCATGACCTCTCCCGGGGCGCTCGACCAGGCCACCGTCGTGGCCGAGGGTGCCGCGGAGCTGGCCCGCAGTGACTGGGACCTGCTCGAGGGAGCGGACATCGTGGCGGCCGTGGAGGCGGTGGTCAGTGCCCGGTCGTTCCTCGATGCCGCGTTGCTGCGCGGGATCGGCCGGCTCGAAGCGACCGACGCGCTGCGGCCCTCAGGGTGGGCGTCGGTCAAGGACTACCTGACCCACCTCACCGGCGGCCACAAGGGCACCGGGGGTGGGCTGGTGCGGGCGGTCGAGCAGCTGCGCGACCTCCCCGAGATCCAGGCGGCGTTGGAGTCGGGGCGGGTGAGGTTGCCGCAGGCCCGGGCGATCGCGACCAAGGTCCACTCCCTGCCCCGCGTGCCCGGGTTCCGTGCGGCCGTGGCCGCCGCGCTGCTGGGCCTGGTCGACACCCACGGCCACGACGCGTCGGACCTGCAGACCGCGTTCGGCGACGTCGTGCGCGACCTCGACCCCGACGCGGCGATCGTGAACAGCGAGAAGGAGCGGGCGAAGGCCGAACGCGGCGCCCACCACGCCCGACACCTCTCCTTCGCCGAGGACGGCCGCGGCGGGGTCCGCGTCAAGGGCTACGGCACCGTCGAGGACGCCGAGCGGATCAAGGCCACCCTCCACCCGCTCGCCGCACCCGTCACCACCGACCCCGGCACCTGCGGTGGCGTGAGCCGCCGCCCCGGTGAGCCGTTGTACGACGACGAGGGTGTCGCGACCGCGGCGGCCTGCCTCACCCCGGGGTGTGGGCACGACGGCCGCGACCCCCGGCAGGCCGGAACCCGGCTGTGGGATGCCCTGGTCGACGCCTGCGACCGGCTCGCCGCGACCGACGACCTCCCCCGCGACCACGGCACCAAGCCCCGGATCGTCGTCCTCATCGACCACGACAGCCTCGAGCAGCAGGTCATCGACGCCGGCCTGGCCCGCAACGGCCACACCCCCACCGGAGCCCGACTCTCCGCGCACGCGACCCGGCGCCTCGCCTGCGATGCCGAGCTCCTCCCCGCCGTGCTCGGCACCCACGGCCAAGTGTTGGACGTGGGCCGTGCTCAACGCCTCGTCACCGCCGCGATCTGGACCGCGCTCCTGGTCCGCGACCGGCACTGCGCCTTCCCCGGCTGCACCCGGATGCCGCTCGCGTGCGATGCCCACCACATCGTGCACTGGTCCGACGGCGGCGCCACCAGTCTCGACAACCTCGTCATGCTGTGCCGCCACCACCACACGCTCGTCCACCACACCCCGTGGGTCGTCCACATCGACCACGACACCCGACAACCCGTCTGGACTCCACCACCCCGACGCACCCTCCACGACCACCGCGCCGCGGGGATCACCTACCAACCAGCCCGACCACGGGCCGCATGATGTCCGCATGCGAACTGCGCCTCCGCGAGTGACCTACGGCCCCGACTACGGCCCGCGTACGGAGTGGGAGAACCTCGTCCTCCTGGAGTGCCTGCGAGCGAGTCAAGGACGGCTGGACGCGCACGTGCGGGGTGTCGCCGTCGAGGCCGGCTACGAGCTGGTCGTCGTGCACGCATGCGTCGACCGCGAGGACGCCGCCACGGTGGAGGACCTCGCAGAGCTGGCCACCGACACGGAGGCGTCCTTGGAGCAGTACGTCGAGCCCCCACCCACCGTCCAGCTCCGGCTCCACGAGGGTGACACCGACCGGTCCTGGCCCGGCTACGAGCACCGCAGGGTCTACCTCGCTCACTGCCGAGCCCGGGGGAACACCTCCAGCGAGCGCCGGTAGAGCGCGACCGCGGCGAGCTGGGAGTCCACCCCCAGCTTGCGACGCAACGACTTCACCTGGCTGCGGACGGTGGCCTCCGCGACTCCGGATGCGTCGGCGATGCGGCGCACCGACATGCCGTCGTAGAGGGCACCGAGGACCTCGTACTCACGGTGGGTGAGCAGCTCCATCCGGCGGACCAGCTCACGCTGCTCCTCGGCGACGCTCTCCCACTCGCGCATCGCCCGCTCGCGCAGGACGGCGGGCGTGGGCGAGCCGCCGGCGAGGGTGTCGCGGACCGCCTTCGCGAGCCCGGCGGTCGTCGTGGTGGTCGGGAGCACGCCGGTCGCCCCGGCGCCGAGGACCGTGCCCCAGCGCGGCCCGAACTCGCTGTCGGTCAGCACCAGCCAGCGGATCGGTCCGCGGCTGACGAGCAGCTCGACGTCGTGCAGCAGGTCGGGGGTGCGCAGGTCACAGAGGATCACGCCGACCGAGGCGCCGCTGCGGGCCAGGCCCTGCCGGAAGGACAGCCGACCGCCGCGTTCGGGCCACTCGAAGAGCACCGGCGCCAGCCCGCGACCGCGCAGGGCCGCCGCGATCGCCTGGCCGACGAGCCGTCGCTCGGCGACCAGCGCGACGCGCCGGACCGGCTCCTCAACGGACATCGACGACGACACGGTCGATCGTTCCGTGGAACTGGTCGGCGGAGCTTTCGGCGATCCGACCGCGGTCGGCCGCCTTGGCTCCGATGGACAGGGGCACGTGGTCGAAGGTGATCGCGCCGGGGTCGCGAGTGACGGTCCACTCCTGCGGGTCGGCGTCGCCGTCGAGGTCGACCAGCCGCATCCGCACCGTCGGCCCCGAGCGGGTGCAGGTCAGCCGGTACCAGCGACCGGGCGCCACCGGCCGCTCGGCCTCGACCAGGGTCTCGCCCAGCGACCCGGCGACCCGGCACGACGGGATGCCGTGGTCGAGCTGGATCTTGAGCTGGGCCGGCTGCCCGAACCGCCCGCGCTGCACGAGGTTGTCGCCGTCGTCCTCCGGCCGGCCGGCCGTCGCCGGGTCGGTGCGGAAGTCCACGCCCACCTCGAAGTCACGGGTGCCGGGATCGAGCGGGTCGGGGCTCGACGGGTCGATGTGCACGACGAGCGCGGCTGCCGGGACCCGGCCCTTGGCGGCGTACGCCGGGGTCCGGACCGCGGCACCACCGGTGCGTCCCGGCGTCCAGGTGAGCCGGCCACCGCCCTGCGTGACGACGGCGATGTCGACGGTCGCCGTGCCGTCGTTGACCGTGCCCGGGACCATGTCGCCGGGCACCACCACATGGTCGAACCCGAGCGCGAGGTCGACCTCCGCCAGTTCCGGGGTGCGTTGGGCGGACTGCGGAGCCGCGGCACCGCCGCTCACCGCGCAGCCGCCGCTGACTCCGATCGCGAGCAGGACCACCACCAGTCCGGGTCGGGACATCGCGCTAACCCCCTCGCGCCGCGGGTCCGGCGAACACCACGCCCGCCCCCCACCGGCCCCTCAGCCGCCGGACCTCGCCGCTCGGCTCGCCCGCCTGGGCGGACTGGTGCCAGCCGGTCCGGCGCAGCCTCCCCGACCCGGTGATCCAGTACAGGTGCCTGCCGGCCACGAACAACCCCTGGACCCGGGGCGGGGCGAAGCCGCCGACCCGGCGCGAGGCCACCAGCCGCTGCGCGCCGACGATGCCGCTCTCCGGGTTGAAGTAGCGGTAGTGGAGCGCGCGCGAGCCGGCCAGCGTGTAGTAGATCCGGCCACGGTCGTAGAACAGCCCGGTCACGCCGGCGAGCTCGGCCCGCCAGGCCTGCAGCGGGACCAGTCCCTCGGCGCCGTCGACCGGCTCGGCCGGTCCGAAGGAGGTGCCGTCGAAGGTGCGCCGGGTGAACGACCCGTCCCGTCCGGCGACGTACAGGAGGCCGTCGAGCAGGAAAGCGCCGGCGACGACGCTCCAGTCCACTCCGCCCGCCGCGACGGGGACGGCCGGTCCCACCTTCCTCCCCCGGTGGTCGCGGCGGACCAGCCCGCTGCCGCGGCTGCTGTAGACGGTCGCGAGGGTGCGGGGTGTCGACGCCGCCGGGTACGCCGACCCGCCGGCCGGGAGCAGCGCGATCCGGGCGCGCACCTGGGTGCCGATCCGGTCGGTGTCGGAGCCGACCCAGAGCCCGGCACCGGTGGCCAGCAGGTCACCCACCCCGACTCCCTTGCTGCGGCCGGGGTTCCAGCTGAACGGCAGGCCGTTGACGGGGCTCAGCGCGGCGATGCCCTCGCGGCTGACCGCGCCGGGGCCGGGGGTGTTGGCGCCGTACGGGTTGTTGAACCAGCGCTGGTGGCCGCCGACGTACACCGCGGACGCGGTGACCTCGACCGCCTGGACCGTGTCTCCCCCAGTCGACGCGATCCAGGACGGTCGGGCAGCGCGGTCGGTGCCGCGGGTCTCGAAGCGGGCCACGCTGTCGCACGGCGAGCCGGGACCACCCGGGCCCCCGGACGTGGCGACCACGAAGAAGGAGCCGTCCGGCGAGAAGCCCACGTCACGGACGTAGCTGTAGTAGAGGTCGACGCAGGTGGCGGAGTAGAAGCGGGTGCGGAACGAGGTGACGCCCGCCCCGTGCCGCAGGTCCAGCACCGCGAGCTGGGTGCGCCGCTCCCCCTGCACCGAGCGGAAGTTCCCGATCAGTGCGAGGAAGCGGCCGTTCGGGCTGACGTCGAGCTTCGTGACGGTGGTCCGGCCCAGGCCGCGCCGGGCCCGGCCGGCGATCGTGAGGACCGGCTTCGGCCGGGCCACCCCCGTGCGGGGCGCCAGCACGGCGAGGGCGCGCTGCTTGTGCCCCCCGATCCGGGAGAACCCTCCCGCCACCCACAGCCTGCCGCGGTGCAGCCGGAGGTCGCGGACCACGCCGTCGACGGGGCCGGCGTCGAAGGCGGCCACGACCGTCCCTCCGGCCAGTGCGACCTGCGCGACCCCCGTGCGCGGCTGGCCGCCGATCGAGGTGAACCCGCCGCCGACGTAGACGGTCCCGGGGCTCCCCAGCGCGACCGCATGGACGACACCGTTCGGATCGGGGTGGAAGCCGGGGTCGATCCGGCCGGTCGCCGCGTCGAACGCGAGCAGGCCGCGGCGCGGGAGCTCCACGTCGCTGCCGTCGTCGCGCACCCGCGTGAAGCTGCCCCCGAGGACGATGGTGCCTCCGACCTGGACGACGGCGAGGACCTCCCCGTCGAGCACCTGCGGCGTGCCGCTGACCGGCTCCTCGCCGACCAGGGTGCCGCCGTCCTCGGCACCGGTGGAGGCGGGCACGACCAGCAGCGACGAACCGAGGAGAGCGACGCAGCAGAGCGCGAAGGCAACAGTCCGCCTCGTCATGGCGACCTCCCCTCCCCACCGGTCCGATGAACGGGATCTGGCGACAGTAGGACGGTCGAGCGGACCCCGGCCGGGGTGCGCCGTTAGTCCCCCAAAATTGGTGAGCCGCCGCGAGCAGGCGCCGGGTTCGCTTGGTCCATGACGTCCACCACGTCACCGGGGGACCGGCCCGGGCGTGGCCTGCAGGGCCGCCTCGCCGAGCGATGCTTCGTGCTCGGGATCGTCGGCCTGCCCGTGTGGTGGGTGCTGGGAGTGGCGTCGGTGGTGCCGCTCGTGGTCGCCGTGCCGCTGCTGCTGGACCTGCGCCGGCGCCGGCGGGTCGTGGTGCCGGCCGGCTTCGGCTGGTGGCTGCTCTTCCTGGCCTGGGTGCTGCTCGGCGCGGGGACGCTGTGGGCGGCGGCCCCGGGCGCCGTCGACGACGGCGGGGCCGGCCGGTTGCTGGTGTTCGGCTACCGCTTCTGCTGGTACGCCGCGTCCACGGTCGTGCTGGTCTGGCTCGGGAACACCCCCCGCGAGCGCCTTCCCGACCGGGTCGTGCAGCGGGCGATGGCGACGGTGTTCGTCGTGGCGGTGGCCGGCGGCCTGCTCGGCCTGGTCGCCCCCGACCTGTCGATCACGACCCTCGCCGAGCGGGTGCTCCCCGGCGGCCTGCGCAGCAACGGCTTCGTGGGCACGCTGGTCTCGGCGCGGGCCTCGGACGTGCAGACCGTCCTCGGGATCCCCGAGCCCCGGCCCAAGGCGCCGTTCCCCTACACCAACACGTGGGGCAGCGTGATGTCCCTGGGTCTGGTCTTCTTCGTCGCCGCCGTCGCCCGGTCCCGCTCCCGGTTGCGCCTGCTGGCGCCGGTCGTGCTGGCGCTCGCCGCGATCCCGATCGTGTGGAGCCTCAACCGGGGCCTCTGGCTGGCGGTCGGCTGCTGCTGCATCGGCCTGCTCGTGCTGCTGGCGACCCGACGCAACCACGCGGCGCTCGCCGGCCTGGTCGTCGTGGTGCTGCTGGGCGGGTTCGCGCTGACCAGCACCCCGCTCGGCTCGACGATCGCGGACCGTCTCAGCCACCCGCACAGCAACGACCGCCGCTCCCAGCTCCTCGTCGCGACGGTCGACTCGATGACCAGCGGGTCGCCCGTGGTCGGCTTCGGCAGCACCCGCGACGTCGCGGGCACCTTCACCTCGATCGCCGGCGGGGCGAAGCCGGACTGCCCCGCCTGCGGCGTACCACCGCTCGGGACCCAGGGCCAGGTCTGGCTGGTGCTCTTCTCCCAGGGCTGGCTCGGGGCGGCGTTCTTCCTGACCTTCTTCGTGCTCGCGCTGCGACGCACGTGGCGATGTCGGACGGTGAACCAGACGGTCGCGACCTTCGTCGTCGGCGTCTTCCTGCTCCAGCTGTCGGTCTACGACACCCTCGAGCACCCGATGCTGCTGGTGATGACCGCGATCGGCCTGGCCTGGCGCGAGCAGGGCGGAGGGCGCGTGCTGCGGCCCGTGGGCCGCCGACCGCTGGCGCTCGTCGCCGGGGCGGCGGTCCTCGGCGGCCTGGTCGGCGCGGCCGGCACCCTCGGCCAGGACCCGCACCGCACCAGCACGGTCACCGTCGCGCTCACCCCGACGCCGACCTACCTCGACGTGGGCGACTTCGCCCGCGCGGCCACCATCGGTGCACTGGTGGACCAGCCCGTCCTCCAGGCGGTCGCCGCGACCGTGGACACCGAGGCGGCGCTGGTCCGCTCCGAGCGGGCGCTGGCGCGCGCCGGACGCCGGGTCGGGATGACGACGGCCCAGCTCCGCGACGACATCAGCGTGTCGGCCCCGCCGCTGTCGACCGTGCTCCAGCTGACCCTGACCACGAGCGCCGCGCACGATCCCCAGGCCGCGGCCCGGGCGGTCGCCGAGGAGTACCTGACCGAGCGACGCACCTACCTGGAGGACCGGCGCACCACCCTCGTCGCCCGGCTCGAGGAGCGCCTCGCCGCGATCGACGCGACCGATCCCGCGTGGGCCGCCACCCGGACCTACCTGCGCGCCGCGATCGACCACCTGACGACGCACCGGCCGGTGGCCGGGACCTTGATCCGGCTCTCCCCCACGGAACCGGTCGGCGCCGACCGCAGCATCCCGGTGACCAGCGGCCTGGCGCTCGGCGGGCTGGTGGGGCTGGTCGTCGTACGGCTCCCGCGGCGACGCCGGGCGCCGGATCCGAAGCACGAGAACGAACCGAACACGGACGAGCGGGCAGCCGGAGCGGCTCCCGCCGAGGAGGTGCTGGCCCATGCTGGATGACATCTGGCCCGACGTCGACGTCGTCATCGCGACCCATGACCGGCCTGTGATGGTGCGCGAGGCGATCGCCGCGGTCCTCGAGCAGGAGTATCCCGGCCGGATCCGGGTGATCGTCGTCTTCGACCGCTCAGAGCCGGACCCCCTGCTGGTGCGCTCCGCGTACGAGCGGCAGGTGGACGTGGTCCGCAACACCCGCACCCCCGGGCTCGCCGGCGCGCGGAACACCGGGATCCTCGCCGGCGACGGCGACCTGGTGGCCTTCTGCGACGACGACGACCTCTGGCTCCCCGACAAGCTGCGCCGCCAGGTGCGCGCGCTCGCCGCCAGCGATGCCCCGACGTCGGTCACCGGCATCGAGGTGGCCTACGACGGCACGACCACCCGCCGCGTGCCCGCCCCGTCCGAGCTGGAGCTGCGGCACCTGGTCCGGCGCCGGACGATGGCCGCGCACCCCTCCTCGGTGGTGGTACGACGCCACGACCTCGTGCACCGGATCGGACTGGTCGACGAGCAGATCCCGGGCAGCTACGGCGAGGACTTCGACTGGATGATCCGAGCCGCCCAGAAGGGCGGCTTCGCCCTCGTCGAGGCGCCGCTGGTGCGGGTGCGGTGGGGCGGCTCCCAGTTCTCGCAGCAGTGGGCCACCATCGCGGCCGCCATCGACTACGGCCTCGCCAAGCACCCGGTCTTCTTCGACGACCGGCGCGCCCTGGCCCGCGAGATCGGCCGCAAGGCCTTCGCCCTCGCCGCCCTCGGTCGTCGCGACGCCCTCCCCTGGGCCGCCCGCACCGCGTGGAGCTCGCCGCTCGAGCCGCGGGCGTACCTCGCCGCGGCCGTCGCCCTGCACCTGGTGAGCGCCGAGCGTCTGCTGCACCTGGCCCACCGACGGGGGCACGGCATCTGAGCACTGCTGCGCTGGTCGCCCCGGCCGGCTTCCGTCTCCCGTTCCCGGCTGTCCCTGCACGGCCCGTGCGGCGTACCCCAAATAGGGGAGGATATTGGCCACGATCGCTGGTCTCGGTTCGAATCGAGCCGAAGACAACAGTGATCGAGGGCCGTAGCTTCGCTCCCACGGCCCCGGACTCCCGGGGAGGTGGCGTCGTGCAGGACGCCGAGAAGACGACAACGAAGACGAAGACGAACGGCCTCGTCCGGTGGCTGTGGCTGCCGGTGATGGCTGCCGTGCTGATGACCGCCGCGGTCGCAGCGGTGCCGACGTCGGCACAGACCGGGACCGCCGCACAGGCGACGGTCCCCACGGGGACCTTCGAGTCCCACCTGGACGGATTCGCCGGTGTCGGCAGCAGCAGCGTGAAGCTCTCCCGCGCCGGCGCGGGACGCCACCACAGCCGCGCGCTGGTCGTGCGCACCAAGGACCGCGGCCCGGCGGCGGCCGTCAGCAAGCGCAAGTTCGGCGGCGCCCACGCCAAGGGCACGCGGTACGTCGTGCGCGCCTGGGTCCGCTCCACGGGCCAGCGCACGGTCGCGCTGCGGGTGCGCGAGGTCAAGGGCAGCACGCTGCAGACCAAGACCAAGACGGTGGACGCGAAGGGCCGGGCATGGACCCGGGTCAAGGTGACGATGACCGCGAAGGCGAAGAACTCGGTGTTCAAGCTCCGCTTCCGCACCCCCTCGCTGACCTCCGCGCAGCGGCTGCTCGTCGACGACCTGCGGGTCAACCCCCGCGGCGGCGGCAAGGCCGCGGCGGGCACGCTGAGCAACGGCTGCAGCCGCGACACCCGGGGCATCCCGTCGTGCGGCACCTACATCGGCGCGGCCCACGGTGGCAACACCGACCCGACCGCGCTCGAGCAGGACCTCGGCAACAAGCTCGCCGTGCGTCGTACCTACTACACCGGCACCGGTGTGGCCAGCGCCGTCAAGACCGCCACGACCGACCTGGCCGCCGGCCGGCTGCCGTGGATCAGCTTCAAGGCGCCGTACAGCTGGACCGAGATGGCCGACGGCAAGGGTGACGCCTGGGCCACCGACCTCGCCCAGCGCCTGGCGGCGCTCAACGGCCCGGTCTGGATCGCGTTCCACCACGAGCCCGAGACCGACGGCGACATCCAGGAGTGGCGCCGGATGCAGGAGCGTCTCGCCCCGATCATCCGCAACAACGCCCCGAACGTGGCCTACAGCGTGATCGTGACCGGGTGGCACCAGTTCTACGGCGACCCGCAGTACAGCCTGGCGAACATCTGGCCGCGCGGCGTGAAGGTCGACATCGCCGGCTTCGACATCTACCAGGAGTACGGCTCGGTCAAGAACGGGAAGATGGACCTGCGCTGGGTCGACTTCGGCGCCTACTTCCAGAAGATCGCCGGCTGGGCCCGCACCGTCGACGTCGAGTGGGCGCTCGGCGAGACCGGCATCACCGACAAGGCGGCCGTCGACCGGCCGACCGAGATCGCGAACACGGTCAAGCTGATGCAGGACTTCGGCGGCGTCGCGTACTCGTACTTCGACAGCGAGCTCAACAGCACCGCGCCGTGGACGCTCGGCACCCCGGAGAAGCGCACCGCCTTCGCCCAGGTGCTGGCCGGTTCGCCCCACCTCAACTGACGCACGACCCTCGAGCGCCTGCCCCGGATCAGACCTTGATCAGATCTGGGTCAGGCGCTCGAGCGCGATCAGGGTCTGCATCGCGCGCGGCGAGATGTGCTCACCGCCCGGCGCGTCGACCAGGCGCAGGTATCGGGTGAGGATCGCGACCAGGTAGAGCAGGCTCGTCACGTGCGGCTCGCCGCCGAGGCTCCGGTCGCGGTACGACGCGAAGCACAGCGCGCGCAGCACCCCCTCGGTCGACGCCGGGGCGCCCGCGTTGAACGAGTTCACGACGTAGTGCAGCGGGTCCAGGCCCATCGGCACGCCGGTCTCGAAGCGCTCCCAGTCCCACAGCAGGACGCTGTCGCCGGAGACGGCCATGTTCCACGGCGTCCAGTCGCCGTGCCAGGCGCCCCAGCCCAGCTCCCGGCGTCCGACGATCCCGTCGACCCGCTCCATGGCCCGGCCGAACCGGCCGCGGACCACCGGGTCGACCAGCGCGCCGGTCGTCTCCCACTGGCGCTGCCACCAGGCGGAGTCGGCGAGCCGCCCGTCGGGTGAGGCGAACGCCGACGCCAGCTCGCCCATCGCCTCCTCGGGGGGCGACCAGGACCTCCGGTGCCGCCGCCACGGGGACGGCTCCAGCGGTCCGATCACGAGGACCGGGCGCCCGGCCCACGAGGTGCGGGCGAGCAGGGCCGGCGGGACGACGTGCCGGTACGACAGCGCCGTCACCGTCGCCAGTGCGCGGCCCTCGGCCGTCACGTCGGCGCAGGTGTTCTCCGACCAGCCCACCTTCGCGAACGCCCGGCACCGGCCCTGATCGTCGAAGACCTGCAGGACCGGCTTGCGGTTCACCCGGGCCGTCCCGATGCTGATGCTGAAGCTGACCGGCGTGCCGAGGACCTCCGAGAGGTGCTCGGCCAGGCCGTCGTGGCCGCCCCGGATCTCGACCCGCTGGCGCAGCAGCCCGGGGACGGCCCGCACGGCGGCGCCGGCCGCCAGCCGCGACGTCGTCTCCCACCAGGACGACGCGGTGCTGAACCGGCGCAGCGAGGCGCCGGCCGCCGTCGCGGACTCGACCGGCACCAGCACCGTCGGATCGTCGCCGCGGCTGAGCAGGGCGTACCGCGCGCGGACCGGCCGGCCGTCGCCCGCCGTGCCCGCGGGCACGACGTCGGCGCCGGGCCACAGCTCGGCCGCGGTCTCGAGGAGCTCGCTGGTCATCGTGCTCCCCGCCCGTCGGCACCGGTGCGGGTGCACACGAACAGGTGCCGGCCGTAGTTCTCGGCGTACGGTCCCACCGCGTCCCGGTCGGGGCCGAGGTCGAGGACCTGGTCGAAGGTGGTGTGGGTCAGGAGGAACTCCCGGATGTGCTCGGGGTTCCAGCCGCGCAGGGACTTCTGGAACCAGCGCTCGTGCTCCTGGCCGGTGTCGAAGAAGAGCACCCGCCGCGTCGACTTGTCGAGCAGCCGGATCAGCTCGACCTCGTCGCAGGCGCCGCGCCCGAGGACGAAGTGGTGCAGCAGGCTGAAGCAGGACACCACGTCCCACTGCTCCCGGGTCCCGCGCAGGACGTCGACCACGTCGCCGATCCGGATCCGGTCGGGGTCGACGCCGTAGACCAGCCGGCCCAGGGTGGCGCCGAGCGGGTCCCGCTCGATGCCCTGGGCGGCCATTCCCCGCTGTGCCATCTGGCCGACGAACCACCCGTAGCAGCTGGCGACGTCGAGGTAGCTGCCCTCGAGCAGGCCGCGCGGGTGCAGGAAGCTCTCCATCGCCTCCAGCCGGTCCACGCAGCAGCGCACGATCGGCCACAGCGCGGCGAGCTCGGGCGAGTCGACGGGCTGGTACAGCTCCCGGCCCCCCTCGAGCCACGACATCTCGTGGAGCAGGTCCTGCAGCGGCGTGGTGACCTTGCCGCGTCGTACCCGCACGGGGACGGTGGCCCTCCCGGTCGCCGCGGCCAGCGCGATCCGGTGGTGGCCGTCGAGCACCTGGTAGCAGCTCGAGTCCGCGATCTGCACGACGAGCACCGGCTGCCCCGGCGGCGAGTGCATGGCCCCCGTGGGCACCTCCACCGGCTCGCCCGCGGCGCGGGCCAGGACCTGCCGGGCGTGCGTCACGATCCCCTGGTCGTCGACGGCGGCGAAGTACTGCCCGGTGTGGCGGATGCAGGTGCGCGCCATCCGGGCGTAGGTCGAGCCGAGGATGTCCCGGTCGCTCTGGCCGGGGCCGCGCTCGATCAGCTCGGCGTGCGGGCCCTCGACCACGCGGCGCGAGGGCCACAGCGGGTCCATCATCGCCGTCGCGAACTGGTGCCCGGTCATCCCGTTCTGGCCGCCCAGCAGCAGGTGCGACAACCGGACGTCCCGGGTGCCGGGGTGCCAGCGGGTGCCCCGGGCCAGCCGGTGGCGGACCGGGGCCGAGAGCAGCGGGTGGCGTCCGCGGGGAGGTTGGAGAGCAGTCATCGCAGTGATTCCTTTCGCCAGCTGGGCTCTCGGCCGAGGAGCTCGGCGAGGGCTGCGTCGTGGTCGTCGAAGTGCTGCCGCAGGCGGGCCTCGAGCTCCGGCGGCAACGGCTCACCGGGCCGCTCGTTCCAGCGGCCGACGTGGTCGGGGCGGTGCAGCGGCAGGCCGAGGCGCCGCTGCAGGTCGAGGTAGACCGGGACCGGGTCGGCGAAGAGCTCGTCGGCCTCGACCACGTGCACCCGGTCCGGGCCCAGCTCCTCGGCGAACCGGCGCAGCTGCTCGGCGTACTCGCCGCGCTGGAGGTAGGCGTGGTGCCGGTGCTCGAAGCTGCGGGTGCCGGGCTCGGCCACGAGGCGCGCGCCGAGACCGGCCGTGCGCTCGGGCTCGCGGTCGACCGCGTCCGCGAACGGCAGCGTCTCGAAGCCGCGGGCCAGCTCGTGCCGGTGGGCGGAGTGGGCGCGAGCCACGGGGTCGCGGACCATCGCCACGACCTGCACGCCGGGAAGGTCGCGGGCGATCCGCTCGGCGGCGAGCGGGTGGAACAGGTAGTAGCCGCTGCACTCGAAGCTGGTCCGGCGCCACCGCCCGGGACGGCGCAGCGGGAAGTGGGCCCGGTACCAGCGTCGGCCGTGCCGGTAGCCGTCGTCGAAGTAGCCGGTCCCCTTGTCGACGGTGGGTCGCCGCAGGTGGGGGTGCTCGCTCAGCAGCCGGAACAGGGTCGTCGTCCCGGCCCGCTGGGCGCCGACGACGATCACCCGGGGCTCCTCGCGCAGGTCCGCGGTCAGCCAGCCCCAGCCGAGCAGGACCGCCCGGGCGGCCCGGACCGCGGGCTCCGGCAGCCTGCTCCGGGCCCGTCCGGCCAGGGTCCGCACCGTGCCGCCGCTCATGCCGCCACCAGCTCTCGTCGGGGAAGGAAGAGGTCGACGGCGAGCCGCGTGCGCAGCCGCCAGACGACGACGGCGTACCCGAGCGCGACCAGGGCCGCGGCCAGCAGCCAGGTCAGCGGCGAGAGCCCGCCGACCAGCTGCAGGAGCGCGAGGGGCAGGCCGACGCAGGTGAGGGGGACCGCCGCCGCGAGGAGCAGGGCACGGCCTCCGGGCAGCAGCCCGATGTCCCCACGGACCTGGAGCACCGCGAGCGTGCACCGCACGACCACCGCGACCGCCCAGGCCAGGGCCGCACCGGCGATGCCCATCCGCGGGACGAGGAGCAGGCACCCGACGACGTCGATGACCAGGGCGATCAGGGTGTTGGCCAGGCTGCGGGTGCTGCGCCCGGTCATCAGCAGCAGCGTGTCGACCGGGCCGGAGGCGACCGCGACCAGCATCCCGCCGGCCATCACGAGCGCGACCGTGCGGGCGTCGGTCGTCGTGTACGCCGGGCCGAACCAGCCGAGGTAGGCCGCCGGTGCCGCGGCCACGCACAGGTACACCGGCCAGGCCAGCAGCACGCTCCAGCAGGTCGTCACGCCGAACACCCGGCCCAGGACCGCCCGACGGGAGCCGGTGTCGCCGTCGGTGAGGATGAGGGTGAAGCGCGGCTGCACGACCGTCGACACCGCCTGGTTCGCCAGCTGGCCGAACACCACGAACCGCGTCGCCACCGTGTAGACGGCCGCGTCCGCGGGCGACAGCAGCCAGGCGACCAGCACGATGTCGATCCGCTGCACGCCGACCTGCGCGATCCGGGCCACCCCCCGTGGCCAGGTGAACGCCCAGAACCCACGGGCCGTGACGTCCTCGCCCGTGACCTGCCGGCCGGGCGTGGACACTCGCGGCGTGCGCAGCACAGCGCGCAGCGCGCGCACGGCGAGCAGCGCGCTGAGCAGGTACGCCGCACCCCACGCCACCGCCAGGGCCGCGCCGGGCAGCCCGGCGACGACCACGGCACTCACCAGCACGATCTGCGTGGCGGGACGCAGGACCCGGTCGACGAGGACGGCCACCCGGAAGGTCGCGTGGGCCTGGAGCGCGGCCAGGCACAGGTCGGAGGCGGCGGCGAACGGCAGCGCCCACACCAGCCATCGGGCGTCGGGCCACCACGCCGCCAGGGCCAGCGCCAGGACGACCGCCGTCGCCAGCACGGGCACGGCCGCCATCACGACCAGCCGCCGTACGGCGGCGGGGCTGGCGGTGCGCAGCACGAACCGCGCCAGCCCGGTGTCCGTACCGAGACCGGCGGCGGCGAGGGCGACGACGAAGAGGGCCGACACGGCGAAGAAGCGTCCGGCCGGGTCGGGGTCGACGCCGCGGGTCACCACGAGCACCAGGCCGAAGCCGGCGACCGTGCTGAGCACCGCCCCGGCCAGGGTCGCCGTGCTCCCCCGTGCGACGGCGCGCAGGTGACGGGCCTCGAGATCGGGGAGGTCCGCCGGCTGATCGGTCACGACTCGTCCTCGCGCCCATGGGTGAGGACCAGGCCGGCGATCACGGTGCCGAGCCGGTCGGCCTCGGCGCCGAGCGCGGCCAGGTCGGCCCGGGTCGCGCCGCCCTGGGCGACCTCGGCCACGACGGCCGTCGACGCGGCGAGCACGGCCCGGCCCACCGTCGTACCCAGCCCGGGCGAGCGGAGCAGCACCAGATCGGCGCGCTTGGCGAGCTCGGCGAGGCTGCGCTGCATCTCGGCGGAGGCGGCGAGGTCGTCGAGGTCGTCCGGCGGCGGCGCCGCAGCCGTCCCGGGCCGGGGGTCGAGCGGACGCAGCCGGCTGCGGAAGTGCCCGTCCTCGACCAGGACGTCCGACACGACAGCGTCCTGCAGGACCAGCTCGGCCATCGCCTGGCGGTCCGCGCGGCGGGTCAGGTCCACCGCGATGACCTCGTAACGGGCTCGGACGAAGGAGTCGACGAGGGCGGGGAAGGCGAGCGAGGGACCGTCGGTGACGGCGCCCACCGCGACGACGGGCGGCCGGTCCGAACCGACAGCGAGCACCACGGATCGCGCGTGGGCGATCACGTCGCTGTCGGCCCGGACCGGGGTCCAGAGCTCACCGAGGACGGTCGGTCCCCCGCCGTCGGCCACGTCCTCGAGATCCTCGAGGCGGCGCACCACGTCGGGGGCCGCCCCGGTCCGGCGGACCAGTGCGATCCCCAGCGCCAGCAGGGCGGCGAGGACACCGGCGACGACACCGACCCGGGTGGGGTTCGCCCACACGCCCGCGCCGACGACCTGGCCGGGCGTCACGACCTGCCCGGGGTCGAGCGCGACGGCCTGGGCCGCGGCGAGCTGGGCGCGCAGCGAGCCGATCTGGACGACCACCTCCTGCACCTGCTGCTGGATCAGTGCCCGCTCGGGGGCGTCGGCCTGCAGCTGGTCGAGCCGGGCGACGGCCGCGTCCCGCTCGTCCTCACGCTGCTTGACGAGCTCCTCGAGACGTGAGGTCTGCTCGTAGACGGCGGACTCGGTACGGGCGCGCCGGAACTTGAGGTAGACGTCCCCGAACGCCGACGCCCGCGCCACGGCGGTGGCGTCGTCGGGACCACGCGCGGTGATCTGGAGCAGCTGGGTGTTCGGCGGGACCACGACGCTGACGGCGTCGAGCAGGTCGGCCGGCGTACCGCCCTCCTGCAGCTGGTCGAGGACCGCGCGAGCCACGGTGTCCGAGCGCAGCACCTGCGCCTCGGTCTCCAGGTTGACGAGGTCGTCGCCCCGGCCGCCGGGGCTGTAGGCGTTGCCCTGCAGCGGGTGGAGCATGATCGTCGCCGTCCCGATGTGCTGCTGCGAGCGGTGCTCCGCCCAGGACCAGGCCGCGCCGCCCGCGAGCAGGCCCGCGAGGAGCGCGAGTGCGACGACTCGCAGTGGGACAACACGGCGCTGCTCCACGTCCACCTCCCCGGTCCAGGTCCGGCAGATCGGTCGGGTCGACCGAGCCGGTCCGCTCGATGACCGGTTCATCATGGGCGCCGCCGGGGGCCCGCGAACCCGGCGTCGGCAGATACCCCCAATTTGTGGGATGGGCGGTGCAGCCGGCCGCGAGAGCGCCGAAAGTGCGGGGGAATCCTGCCCAATATCGGTCATGCCGGGCACCTGCGGCGGTTGACACGATCGCAGCGCCCTCGGGACCGAGGGCTACATGCGAGTGCGGGGACGGTGAGGCAGATGCGCACAACCACCACCAGTCGGCGTCAACCGGTCCCTAGCCGACGATGGCGGCGCATCGCCCGGGCGGTCGTCCCCATCATCACCGCCTTCGTGGTCGTCCCCGCACTCGCACCCATCACCCCGCCGGCCCAGGCCGTCGCCGGGGTCGTCTCCTACGTCGACGCCGCGAGCACCGGCGGCAACCGGGCCGCACACGTCGTTCGCGTCCCGAGCACGGTTCGCGCCGGTGACGTGCTGCTCCTGGAGCTCACCACCAACACGACGGAGGCCATCCCGGACCTGGCCGGCTGGAGCCCGCTCTCCAGCCGCGACGGCAACGGCATCCGCAGCCGGCTGTGGTCACGCACGGCGGTCGCCGCCGACGCCAACGTCAACGTGACCGTCACGACCACCGCCGCAGCCAAGTCGGTGATGACGGTCGCCGCCTACCGCAGCACCGGGCTCAGCCCGACGGTCACGGCAGTTGCGGGCGGGTCCGACACGTCCAGCACGAACGTGGTCGCGCCCGCGATCCCGGTCGCCGACGAGGGATCGTGGCTGGTCGGCGTGTGGACCGAGAAGTCCTCGACCGACAGCACCTGGACGGTGCCGGCCGGCACCACCAGCCGGGCGACCGCGGCGACCACGGGCAGCGGCAAGGTGAGCGGGGTGTGGGGCGACTCGAACGGCCCCGTGGCCACCGGCACGGCTCCCGCTCGCACCGCCACGGTCAGCTCCGCTGCCTCCCGCGCCGCGACCTTCTCGGTCGTGATCAGCCCCGGCCAGCTGGGCGAGAACGCCCCCGATGCCTCGTTCACCGCGAGCTGCGACGGACTCACCTGCTCCTTCGACGCGTCCGGCTCGAGCGACCCCGACGGTGACCCGCTCACCTACGCCTGGAGCTTCGGCGACGGCCAGACCGGCGCCGGCACTGCACCGAGCCACACCTATGCCAACGCCGGGCAGCGCACGGTCACCCTGACCGTCAGCGACGGCAGCCACCAGGACACCACCACTCGGCTCGTCGACCCGGACGTCGCCGTCACCGCCGGCCAGATCCAGTACGTCGGCGCGGCCAGCACGGCGGGCAACGCTCCCGGTCGCTCGGTGACCATCCCCTCCGCCGTCGAGCCCGGGGACCGGCTCGTCCTCTTCTTCGTCACGAACACCACGACCGTCCCGATCGACGACCTCGCCGGGTGGACCCTGATCCAGACCCGCGACGGCAACGGCATCCGCGGCCGCGCCTGGACGCGCAGTGCGACCGCTGCCGACGCGGGTCGCGCGGTCACCGTGTCGACCGGCACCACCTACGTGAAGTCCGTGATGACCGTGGCTGCGTACCGCAGCACCGGACCGGCCGTGGTCGGGGCGTCTGCTCTGGGGGGTGCGGACGCCCCGGCCACCAGCCACACCGCACCGGCCGTCAACGCGGCCAACGCGAACTCGTGGCTGGTCAACCTGTGGAGCGAGAAGTCCTCCACCGACACCGTGTGGACCGTGCCCACCAGCGAGCAGTCCCGCACCCAGGCCGCCGCGTCGGGGACCGGCAAGGTCAGCGCGGTCCTCGGGGACTCGGACGGCGCGGTGGCCGTCGGCCCGCTGCCGGGACGCACCGCGACCACCAGCACCTCGGTGTCGCGCAGCATGCTGTTCTCGGTCGTGATCGACCCCGGAGTCGACGCGACCAGCACCAACGAGCCGCCCGTCGCGGAGTTCTCGACCGGGTGCGCCGGGATGACCTGCGAGTTCGACGCTGCGCACTCCTTCGACCTCGACAAGGACGCGCTGAGCTACAGCTGGCAGTTCGGGGACGGACAGACCGGGACAGGCCTGAACCCGTCGCACACCTACGCGACCACCGGTTCCCGCACGGTCACGCTGACCGTGGACGACGGCAACGGGCACACCGACCAGGCGACCGGCACCGCGTCCGCGGTGCCCCCGAACCCCGCACCGGGCCACACGACGCTGGTGCCGGACACGCCGCGCACCAACCAGCCCACCATCACCGACGGTGAGATCTGGGACATCGAGGTCGTCGGCAACCGCGTCTACGTCGCGGGCACGTTCACCTCGATCCGGCAGCCCAACAACGGCACGATCATCAACCAGGCCGGCCTGGCGGCGTACAACTGGAGCACCGGTCAGGTCGACACCGGCTTCCGCCCGACCTTCACCAACGGCGGCGTGGACGCGGTCGAGGCCTCGCCCGACGGCACCAAGCTCTACATCTCCGGCACCTTCGGAACCGTGAACGGCCAGACCAGGAAGGCGATCGCGCGGATCGAGCCGACCACCGGCGCCCCGGTCGCGGGCTTCACGGCCAATGCCAACGGCAAGGTCAACGAGCTCGCGGTCACCAACACCCGCGTGTTCGCCGGCGGCCGGTTCACCACCATCAACAACGTGCCCCGCGGCGCGCTCGCCGCCCTCGACGGCGTCACCGGCGCGGTCCGCAGCGACTTCGTCAACAACATCACCGGCGGCATCGGCACCAACGGCGACCTCGCGGTTCAGCGGCTCAAGCTGAGCCGCGACGAGGGCCGGCTCCTGGTGGTCCACACCGGACGCCAGGTCAACGGCCAGAACCGGTACGGCGCCGCGATCATCAACACCCGTACCAACAAGCTGTCGCCGTGGAAGACCACGCTGTGGGAGGACAACCTGCAGTTCGTCGGCGGCATCCAGCGCGCGTACGGCGGAGACATCTCCCCGGACGGCAGCTACTTCGTCGTCACCAGCGGCTCGGGCGGCGACCGCCCGCCGATCAACGACACGGTGATCCGGTTCGACATGAACGACGACCCGGACGCCCAGCCGGTGTGGATCAGCCGGCACTTCGACTCCGTCTACTCCGCCGTCATCACCGAGACCGGCATCTACATCGGTGGGCACTTCCAGTGGGCCGAGGACGCGAGTGCACCGGTCCCGTGGCCCGGCCTCGACGACGTCGGCTACGGCACCGGGCAGGGCCTGTCGGCGTACGCCCTCGGGGACATCGTGGTCAAGCGCGCGCACCTGGCCGCGATCGACCCGGCCGACGGGCACGCGCTGGAGTGGTTCGTGTCGTCCAACTCCAACGAGGGCGACAAGCACATCGAGGCGACCCCGCGCGGCCTGTTCGTGGGCGGCGACGGCAACACCAAGGGCGGCTACAACGTCGGCCGGATCGCCTTCCTGGACTTCACCACCGTGCCCGCCCAGAACGGCACGCAGACCGTGATCACGGACCCGATCGAGGGCCGGATCAAGCCGGTCGACGAGGCGTTCGAGATCACCGGTACGGCGACCGCCGCCACCGGCATCCAGCGGGTCGAGCTCGAGATCCAGGACCGCGGCTCCAACCGCTACCTCAACGACGACCTGACCACGTGGGGCACGACCACGCTCAACACCTTCGACGCGACGCTCGACCCGGGCACCGGCCCGACCCGCACCTGGCGGCTCCCCCTCACCATGACGGCGAACCGCGAGCTGCTGGTCCGCGCCCGGGCGGTCGCCGGCAACGGCACGGGCGACAACACCAAGGCGTCGAAGAAGTTCGAGACCTTCGGCACCGACGACCGGACACCGACCACCAGCATCACCGGTCCGCCCAGTCCGCAGAGCCAGATGACCTTCACCATCACCGGCACCGCCTCGGACGACATCGGGGTCAACGGGGTGAACTTCACGATGCGCGACACCCAGGGCCGCTACCTGCAGGACGACGGCACCGTGTCGGCGACGTACAACACCTTCCAGGTCACCCCGGACGTGGTCGGTGCCACCAGCACCACGTGGTCCTACGAGATCACCGTGCCCTTCGAGGACGAGTGGTGGGCCCAGGCCCGCTCCACCGACACGGGCGGCCAGTCGTCCCTGGACACGGCCGACCGGCGCTGGATCGTGACCGAGAACGGCCAGCCGCCGACGGTGTCGATCACCCAGCCGGTGACCATGGTGCCGCCGACCGCGGTCCAGCCGGTGACGGTGACGCCCGGCCAGCCGCTCACGTTCGCCGGATCGGCCAACGACGACGAGGCGCTTCGAGAGGTGACGATCACCCTGCGCAACAACTCGACGGGTGAGCGGCTCGCGTCCGACGGCACCTGGGGCACCGGCGTGATCGCCGGCTCCTACCGGGTCTCGCCGCCGAACATCGGCCAGTCGAGCTTCAACTGGAGCTACACGACGCCGTTCAACCTCAGTCCCGGCAGCTACACCTTCACGGTCAGCGCCGACGACCAGATCGGGCTGAGCACGTCGTCCACCAACCAGGGCCGGCTCACCCTCAACGCCTCGATCCCCGGCGACGCGCCACCGAACGCGACGATCACACCGTCCGGGACGATCACGGGCCAGCAGGTCCTGCTCCTGAACCTCGCGGGTGCCGCCACCGACGACAAGGGCGTCGCCCGGGTCGGCGTGGCCATCCAGGACCGTGACACCAACCGGTACCTCCAGCCCAACGGCACGCTGTCCGCGGCCTTCGCGACCCTGGACGCCACCCTCGCCAGCCCGGGAGCGACCAGCACGACGTGGACGCTGGACCGCGCGCTGCCGACGCAGGGCGACTGGTCGGTGACGGCCTACGCCTTCGACACCGCCGGCCAGCAGGACCCGTCGACGACCGGCGCGACGGCTCGCTACCCGATCTACCCGGGCGACCAGCCGCCCGTGCTCAACGAGGCCCTGCTCAGCCCGACCGAGGGCACCGAGTTCCTCGACGGCAAGATCTTCGTGAGTGGCCGGGCCGAGGACGACCAGGCGATGCAGGAGGTCGAGGTCGCGATCGTCAACGCCGCCGGGCAGTACATGAGCTCGTCGGGCACCTTCACCAGCACCAACGCGAGCTGGCGCACCGCCTTCCTCAACAGTCCCGGTACGCCCGGTTCCAACTTCTCCTACACGACACCGGTCATCCCGCCGGGCGCCTACACCGTCAGGGTGCGCGCGATCGACCAGCACGACTTCATCAGCGCCATCTACGAGCGGCACGCCACGGTGGTCCACCCGCCGAACAACCCACCCGTGCCCAGCTTCACCACCAGCTGCGTCGACAACGTCTGCACCTTCGACGCCCGGGCCTCGACGGACGAGAACGCCACCACGCTGACCTACTCGTGGAACTTCGGCAACGGCACGGGCACCGGCCCGCTCCCGACCCGGACCTACACGGCGGCAGCCACCTACACCGTCGTGCTGACCGCACGGGACGAGTGGGGCGTCACGGCCACCGCCACCCAGACGGTGACCATCACGACGCCGCCCGACAACCGGGCTCCCGTCGCCGTGCTCAACCAGCCTGCGTGCGCCGGCCTGGCCTGCAACTTCTCGGCCTCGGGGTCGTCCGACCCGGACGTCGGCGACGCGATCACCTATCGCTGGGACTGGGGCGACGGCACGCCCGTCACGACGACCTCGGCCGCCTCCCACACCTTCCCGGCGGCCGGCACCTACACCGTCACCCTGACCGTGACGGACGGGTGGGGCAGCGCCACCCCGGCCACCCGCCAGGTGACCGTGACGACACCGTGAGGATGGTGACGAGGCACCAGGACGCCGGTCCGATCGACCAAAAATTGGGTACGTTGAGGTCTTCCTCGACCGGAGCGCGAGCCCCCGAGCATAATCGTCGGCATGACGAGTCCGCACCCGGACCGTCAGTACCGGCGCTCGGGGGGAGCGCTGTCTCGGGCGGTCACTCGACGGTCGTCACTCTCTGCATCGAGAGCTGCTGACCGCGCGCCCCTGTGGTGGGTCCTGCTCCTCGCGTGCCTCATGCTCCAGCCGTACGGCGTCCTGCTGCTGCTCGACGCGCCGTCCGCCCAGTCCCTGACCGCTGCCGGGCACCTGTGCATGGTGCTCTTCGACCTGGTCCTGGTGGCCAGCGCCCTGGCCCTCGCCTTCGACGTGAGCATCGGCCAGAGCCTGGCCCGGGCCCGGCTGGCGACCGCAGCGACCCTCGTCGCCGTCCAGGACCTGCCCCTCGTGATCCTGTCGCTCGGCAGCCCCGAGCACACCGGGCACAGCTACCGGCTCACCGCGGGCCACCTCGTGACCGTGGTGGTGCTGTACGCCGTCCTCACGGTCGGCGCCCGCGACCAGCGCCCCCCGAGGTTCAACCCGATGCTCGGCGGCCTGCTGCTCGGGCTCGGCGTGCTGGCGGCCCGGCTCGGCCTGATCGCCACCGACGCCTCGCCGTTCCTCACGGTGGGCAACTGGCCGGACCTGTTGGTGCTCGCCGCGATCACCGGCGTCACGGGCCTGGTGACCCTGCGGCTGCTCCGCATGCCGCTGCCCCGTTGGGCGGCGCGGCGGATCTCGGTCGGCATCTTCGTGATCTTCGCGGCTCGGGCCTGGGCCACCCTCGTCGAGGCGACCGCACCGCCGCCGGCGGCGATGGTCGGCATGGTGCTGTGTGCGGCCCTCGTCGCCACCACGGCGATCGGACTGCTGATCGCCTCGCTGCGCGAGCACAGCTCCCGCGAGGCCAGCCTGGTCCTGCGGGCCGCCGAGGCCGAGGCGATCGTCCAGCACGACCGCGAGGTCGTCCACGAGATGCGGGCGGCGACGGCCGGCATCGTCGCCGGCGTCCACCTGCTGGCCAGCGACCAGGTCCCGCCCGGACCGCGCCGCCTCGCCCTCAAGCACATGGTCGACGTCGAGGCCGCCCGCCTCGGGCGCACCTGCACCGACGACGGTCCCGACCGGCTCTCCGAGCTCGCGGTCGACGCCGTGGTCGAGCCCCTCGTCATCGCCCAGGAAGCGCTCGGCCACCGCGTGCACTGGCACCCGGACGGGCATCGCGTGCTCGCCCGTCCCGACGCCCTCGCGGAGGTCCTCAACGTGCTCCTCACCAACGCCCATCGCCATGCCCACGGGCACGCCACGACCGTCGTCTCGCGACGCACCGGGGAGTGCGTCGAGATCCGCGTCTCCGACCAGGGGCCGGGCGTGGAGCCCGGTCTCGAGGACCGGCTCTTCCAGTGGGGAGCCCGCGGCGCCGGCTCGACCGGCCACGGCATCGGCCTGCAGCGAGCCCACCGGCTGATGCTCGAGCTCGGCGGCTCGCTCCACCACGACCCCACAGCCGCCGTACGACGGGGCGCGACCTTCGTGGTCACCCTGCGCAGCGCGGACACCGGTGCTGATGCCGTGCCGCCGGCGTCCGCCCGCTCCCTCCCGTCGGAGCCGTCGGTGCCGACGGCCGTGGCTGCGAGCTGACGGCGATGTCGGCCGGACGCCCGCGCCCCATGCGGATCACCATCATCGACGACCACGCGTTGTTCGCCGAGTCGGTCTCCCTGACCCTCGAGGCCGAGGGCTACGTCGTGCGCCGGATCGACCTGAACGACGAGCATGCGACCCTCGCGACCGTGCTCGCGACGGCGCTGCGCAGCGCCCCCCGGGTCGTCCTGCTCGACCTCGACCTGGGACGCGTCGGCGACGGCATGCGGCTGATCACGCCGCTGGCCGCGGCCGGCATCGCGGTGGTCGTGGTCACGGGGAGCGGCGAGAGCGCGCGACGCGGCGAGTGCCTGCGCCGTGGCGCCAAGGCCGTGCTGGTGAAGACCTGCCCCCTGCACGAGGTGGTCGCCACCGTCCGTCGCGCCCGGGACGGGCTCCCGCTGATGAACGCCCAGGAACGCGGCTCCCTGATCGAGCTGGCGCTCCACGACCGTGACGAGGTCCGCGACATCCGGACCCGTCTCGACCGGCTCACCCGCCGCGAGATGGAGGTGCTCGGCGCCCTCATGCGCGGCGCACCGGTGCGCGAGATCGCCCGTGACAGCGTGGTCTCCGAGGCCACCGTCCGCACCCAGGTGAAGTCGATCCTGGCGAAGATGGAGATGAGCTCCCAGCTCGCCGCCGTCGGCGCGGCGTACAAGGTCGGCTGGCACCCGCCCCAGGGCTGACTCCCTGTCGCTGGTTGAGGTGCGAGGAGCGCCAGCGACGAGCCTCGAAACCGCTCGCCCTCGGCCGCACGCCCAGACATGCCGTATTTGGGGCATGTCAGGCCTGCGGCGTCTCCCTAGGGTCAGGGAAACGCCGTCAGCCACCAAGCTCCGGGAGTGCGTCATGCGGGTGCTTCTCGTCTCATCCTCGGGTGGTCATCTCGCTCAGCTGATGTGCCTGCGCCCGTGGTGGGAGAAGCACGACCGGCACTGGGTCACCTTCGACACCGCCGACGCCGTCGCGAAGCTCGAGGGCGAGAGCGTCACGTGGGCGCACCACCCGACGACCCGCAACCTGGTCAACCTCGCCCGCAACTCCGTCCAGGCGCACCACGTGCTCGACGACTTCGCCCCGGACGTCGTGGTCTCCACGGGTGCCGCGGTGGCCGTCCCGTACTTCTGGCTGCGCCACCGCCGGCAGACCTCGTCGATCTACCTCGAGGTCTACGACCGGGTCGAGACCCGCACACTGACCGGCAAGCTGTGCCGGCCGGCAACCGACCTGTTCCTCGTGCAGTGGCCCGAGCAGCAGCACCTCTACCGCTCCTCTGTCCTGGTCGGAGAGCTGTGGTGACGCGCGCGCGACCGCCGCTCGTCGCGGTCTTCCTGGGCACCGACCACCACCGGTTCGACCGGCTGCTGCGGTGGGTCGCCGACCTGTCCACGCAGGGCCGGTTCGACTTCCACGTGCAGCACGGCTCGACCCCCCTCCTCGCGGGACTGTCCGGTGCACCCCTCCTCGGCCCGTCCGCGCTGGCGGACCTGCTCGACCGGGCGGACGCGGTGGTGACCCACGGCGGGCCGGGCTCGATCATGGATGCCCGCGAGCACGGGCACCTGCCGGTCGTCGTCCCCCGCGACCCGCACCTGGGTGAGCACGTCGACGACCACCAGCAGCGCTTCGCCCGGTTCGTCGCACGCACCGGGCTCGTCGTCACGGCGTACGACGAGGAGGAGCTGGCGACCCGGCTCTCCCTCGCCGTGCTGACCGGTCGGCGCATCCAGACGGAGCATCGGGTCTCCCCCACCCTCGCCCGGTTCGAGGCGCTGGTCGAGGACCTCGTGCACCGATGACGGTCATCTCGGCGCGCAGCGCGATCGCCACGGCCGAGCCCGGGGAACCTCGGGCCGCGGCCCCGCTGCACCGCGCGGGGCGCCTGCTCGCCGTCGTCGACGGCCTGGCCGCCCTCGTCGTCGTGCTCGTCGCGAGCCTGGTGCCCGACGCGATCTCGCGGCTGGGCCCGGCGTTCCTGTTCGTCCCGATGTGGGTGGTCGCGGTGTGCGCCACCGGCGAGTACCAGCTGCCGGGCCACCTCGGCGCGCGCTGCCGGCGGCTCGCGGTGGCGGCACTGGTGGTGCCGACGGGCGCGATGCTGGTCGCCGACCTGGTCGCGTATCCCCTCTCGGCGCGCACCGTCGCCGCGGTGTGCCTGGCGAGCGCCGGGCTCAGCGTGGTCGCCCGTGGGGTGGTCGCCGTCGTCGCCCGCCGCGGCGTCCGGCTCAGCGGCGTGACCCACCGGGTGGTCGTCGCCGGGACCGCGGACACCCTGCCCCGCCTGCTCGAGCGCCTGGAGACCTCACCGACGCGCCGCTTCGCCGTCGTGGGGGCGGGCGGCCTGTCCACCTGCGTCGACGCGGCCCGGGAGAGCAGCGCCGACGCGGTGATCCTCGCGCCGGACCCGACCGTCTCGGCCGCCGACCTGCAGCGCCTGTGCTGGCACCTGGAGGAGGCCGGGGTCGCGATCTTCGTCTGGACCGGGCTGCTCACCTCGCCCGCCGGGCGCACCCGGCTCGACCTGGGCGAGCAGCTGCCACTGCTCCACCTCGTGGCACCGCGCCGGCTGGGTCCGTCGTACGCGGTCAAGCACCTGCTCGACCGGACGATCGCCGCGCTCGCGCTGCTCGTGCTCTCCCCGCTGCTGCTGACCCTCGCCCTCGCGATCCGCCTCGACTCCCCGGGGCCCGCCTTCTTCCGGCAGACCCGGATCGGCAGGGACGACGCACCCTTCACCATGTGGAAGCTGCGCACCATGGACTGCGGCCCCGACGACGCCGTGCTCGACCTGGTCGAGCTCAACGAGGCCAGCGGCCCGCTGTTCAAGATCCGCCAGGATCCACGGATCACCCGGGTGGGGCGGTGGTTGCGGCGCACCTCGCTCGACGAGCTGCCGCAGCTGGTCAACGTCGTGTTCGGCCAGATGTCTCTCGTCGGCCCACGACCGGCGCTGCCGTCCGAGGTGGCGGAGTACCTCCCCGACGTACGGCACCGGCTGGTCGTGCGACCCGGGATGACCGGCCTGTGGCAGGTGTCCGGCCGATCGGACCTGTCGTGGGACGAGACCGTCCGCCTCGACCAGCAGTACGTCGACAACTGGTCGCTGCTGCTGGACGCCCGCATCCTGCTCCGCACCGCGGGGGCCGTCCTCAGCGGTCGCGGGGCCTATTGAGAGGAACACGTCCGATGGGAACGTTGACCGCACGCAGGACGACCGGCCTGCTGCTCGCCGTGGGGATGCTCGTCACGGCCTTCCTGGCGGGGGCGGTCCCGTCGCCCGCCCGCGCCGCCGACACCGGCAACGCGGCGCCCCAGACCGGCCGGATCGTCGACGACGACCCCGTCGGCTTCACGCCGCACGTCATGGACGGCGCGGTGTACGCGATGGCGCGGGTCGGCAACGTGGTGCTCGTCGGCGGCACCTTCACCCGGGTCCGCAACGCCGGCAGCTCGACCGACATCGCGCGCCGCAACCTGTTCGCCTTCAACGCCGCCACGGGTCAGGTCACCAGCTTCGCCCCCAACCCCAACGACCGCGTCTACACGCTGCAGCCCGCCGCCGACGGGACCTCGGCCTACATCGGCGGCTCGTTCACCAGCGTGACCTCCGGCGGTGCGAGCGTCGCGGTCAGCCGGCTCTACCGGGCCGACGTGACCACGGGCAACCGGATCGTGACCTTCCAGCCGGGCACGATCAACGGACAGGTCCGCGACGTCTCGGTCACCGGCAACCGGCTGTGGGTGGCCGGCAAGTTCACCCACCTGCAGGGCCAGCCGAGCCGCGCCCTCGGCACCCTCAACGCCACCACGGGCGCCCGCGACCCGTACTACAACGCCGTCATCGCCGGTGTGCACCGCGGCACCAGCACGAACGTGCAGAAGATCGCGACCGACCCCGCCAACGGCAAGCTGGTGCTGATCGGCAGCTTCGACACCGTCAACGGCATCCGCCGCCACCAGCTCGCGGTCCTCGACATCGGCGGTCCGGCGCTCGCGCTCGCCGACTACTACACGACCCAGTTCGAGTCGCCCTGCAGCTCGGCGTTCGAGACCTACATGACCGACGTCAACTTCTCCCCCGACGGCAGCTTCTTCGTCGTCTCGACCACGGGTGCGTACGGCGGCACCACCGCCACCGTCGCGGGCACGAGCGGCTGCGACGTCGTCGCCCGCTTCGAGTCCGGCGCCACCGGCACCAACGTGCGGCCCACGTGGGCGGCGTACACGGGCGGGGACACGACGTGGACCGTCGAGGTCACCGACGACGTCGTCTACGCCGGCGGGCACATGCGCTGGCAGAACAACCCGACCCGCGGCGACGCGGCCGGGCAGGGTGCGGTCTCGCGTCCCGGCATCGCGGCCCTCGACACCGCCAACGGCGTGCCGTACTCGTGGAACCCCACCCGGACCCTGGGCGCCGGCGTCCGCGACATGGTGGCCACGCCCGAAGGCCTGTTCGTCGGCTCCGACACCGACGTGTTCGCAGGCGAGACGCACCGCAAGGTCGCCCTCGTCCCGCTCGCCACCGGTGCGACGCTGCCCGCCCGCCAGGTCGGCACCCTGCCGGCCGACCTGTTCCGCGTCGCCGCCGGCGGCAGCCAGCTGGTCCGGCTCGGCTTCGACGGCACCACGGCGAGCGCCCCGGTCGACGCACCCAACGGCACCGGGTGGGGGACGACGGTCGGCGCGTTCATGGTCAACGGCGAGCTGTACACGGCGTACTCCAACGGCACCCTGACCCGTCGCACCTTCGACGGGACGACCTACGGCGCACCGACGACGGTCAACGCCGCCGACCAGCTGGTCAGCCAGTCCGACTGGCACGTCGGCGACGTCCCGTTCCTCACCAGCCTCTTCTACGACCGGGGTTGGATCTACTACACCGAGGCCGGGTCGTCGCAGCTGTTCCGCCGCGGCTTCGAGCCGGAGTCCGGCATCGTCGGCCAGCAGCGCTACGCCTTCCCGTCGGTCACCGGCGTCAGCTACAGCGCGATGCGCGGTGCGTTCGTCGCCGACGGGAGGCTCTGGTTCGCGGGCAGCAACGGCTCGTTGAGCCGCGCCGACTGGACGCCGACGGGTGCGGTGCCGGGCACCGCCACCGTGATCGCCCCGTCCGGCTCGGGCTGGGCCTCGCGGGCGCTCTTCCCCTTCCAGGGACCGGCGGCGCCGTAGGGCTCTCGGGTCAGGCCCGGTCCCCGAGCACGGCGTGGCGCAGGACGACGAGCGGGTCGCTCCCGTCGCGTCGGCCCCGGGGACCGTCGCCCTCCGGCGCGAGCAGCCGCCCCGCGTCGCTGCGCGTCCACTCCCGCACCGCGAACCGCTCCCGGATCCGCCAGCCGGCCGTGGTGCGGACGAAGTGGTCGACGTACCGGAAGCCGGTGGTGAAGTTCAGCCGTGCCTCGCTCGACGGCGTCCCCCAGTGCACCGCCGTGCCGTAGGTCTCGGCGACCGCCTCGTCGCCCACCACCTCGGCGAGGTGGTTGCCGATGACGTGCATGGTCCCGTCGAGCCGCGGCAGCACCTCGCGCAGCCACGCGACGTAGTCGTCGGCCGGACCGCTGAAACCGGTGTGGTGGTCGACGCCGTCCTCGGCGTACACCGCCCGGATGCCGTCGTAGTCGAGCCGGTCCACCGCTCGGCAGTAGCGCAGCACCGTGTCGTGGATCTCGCGGCGGTCGGCGTCGGTCACGACGGTGAGTAAAGCAAACCGCCCCTGGTCCGCGTCTCCGCGGGCCAGGGGCGGTCCATGCCGTGGCAGGTGAAGGATTCGAACCTTCGAAGGCAAAGCCGACGGATTTACAGTCCGCTCCCATTGGCCGCTCGGGCAACCTGCCTCGGTGCAGTCCGAGCCGCTTTTGGCGACCGGACCGCTACGCGGAACAATAGCGCAGCAGGACTGACCACTCCGAATCAGCAGGTGACACCATGGCCGACTCCTCGTTCGACATCGTCTCCAAGATCGACCGCCAGGAGGTCGACAACGCGCTCGGGCAGACGGCGCGCGAGATCTCGACCCGCTTCGACTTCAAGGGCACCGGCGCCTCGATCGAGTGGAAGGGCGAGCAGGCGATCGAGATCAGCGCGTCCGCCGACGACCGCGCGAACGCCGTGCTCAGCGTCTTCCAGGACAAGCTGATCAAGCGCAACCAGTCGCTCAAGATCCTCGACGCGACCGAGCCGCGCCAGTCCGGCCAGGTGTCCAAGATCGGCATCACCCTCAAGGAGGGCATCACCTCCGAGGACGCCAAGAAGATCTCGAAGCTGATCCGCGACGAGGGCCCCAAGGGCGTCAAGGCGCAGATCCAGGGCGACGAGCTGCGGGTCTCGTCCAAGAAGCGCGACGACCTGCAGGCCGTGCAGGCCCTGGTCAAGGCGCAGGACTACGACTTCGCGGTGCAGTTCACCAACTACCGCTGACGTCGCAGGCCAGGCGCCTGGTCGGGCCCCTGAGTCCGCGCTGAGTCCGCAGGAACCCAGAGCGACGCCGCCGCGGCCCTCGTGCGGTCCTCCGCCTTGGGCCACAGGTGGCTGTATGTGTTGAGGGTGATCGTCGGCGACGAGTGCCCCAGGGCGTGCTGGACCGTCACGACGTCGCAGCCGGCGGCGATCAGTCCCGACGCATAGAAGTGCCGCAGATCGTGCAGCGTGAAGGCATCCATGCCGAGTGGGCCGCGCGTCTGCCGCCACAGGTGACCGGCCGAGTTGCGGTTCAGCAGCGTTCCGACGCCGAAGAGCCAGCCCTCGTCACCCCAGGTGCCGATGTCGCGGACGTGCTTCGACAGCAGCTTCACCAGCTCGTCGTCGGCGTAGATCGTGCGCGCTGACCCGGCCTTCGGCGGCACGACCTTGGCGGTCGCCGCGGTCTGGCCCTGCACCTGCCGCCGGACGCGGATCTCGCGGCGCAGGAAGTCGACGTCGCCGACTTGAAGCCCGGCCGCCTCGCCGAGCCGAAGACCGGCGTAGGCGCACACGGCGATGAAGGCGACGAACGCCGGGTCGGCGCAGCCCTCGCGCGCGGCGGCGACCTGCTCGGCCGTCGGGATCATCATGGTGACCTCGACCTTGGCGACCTTCGGGAGAGCGACGCCATCCGAGGGCGCCTCCCGGATCACCTTGTCCCGCACGGCGGCCCGGAACGCCATGTGGACGTAGTTGTAGCGCATCTTCGTGGTGCTGGCCGCGAGCGGCTTCCTCGTGCTGTCGGCGCTGCCCGAGCTCATCTCCTTCACCCATGCTTCGACGTGCGAGCGAAGGATCTTGCGCATCGGCACGGCGCCGAACGTCACGGAGCCGGCGGCCTGCTGCGCGGCCTCGAGCGTGCCGTCGGCCCACACCTGTCGGCCGGACCAGTCGGCGAACCACTGGGCGAAGGTGATCTTGCCGTGCCGCGGGTCGATCCAGTCGCCCCGCACGAGGCCGGCGGTCTCCTCGTCGATCCACTTCTGAGCGTCGAACTTCTTCGCGAAGTGCTTCGCGTGCTCCTTGCCAGCGTCGTCGCGGTACCGCGCACGCCACTTGCCGTTCGGGCGCCTATTGATGCTAGCCACGCCCAACACCGCCTCCGTTACGGCTACTCGAGGCACTACCCGTAACGCCCTTGCCGTTACAGATGACCGACTCAGTACCCGTAACGCCCCAAGGCGCGTTGGCGACGATCTCGGCCAGCGCGTTCTCCCAAGATCCATAGCGCCGGAGGATCTGCTGACGGCGACGGTATGCCCGCTGCCGGCAGGCGTTCGAGCAGTAGACCGCATCCGACCGCGTCCAGGCGAGCTCGGTCCCACAGTCGTCATCCTGGCACCGATCGACGACCGAAGCCTTCTGAGTGTCGTTCACCCCTGCTCCCTCTGGTGCGGCTCTTGGCGGTGGTACTCGGACAAGCGGGCCACCAGGTCGGTAATACGCCCGCTATAGCCGGGGTGCCTCAGCGGCCCAGACTCAGTGTCGAAGTCGTCGGTGAGCTCCCAGATTCGGTCAAGCCCACGCTTCGCGAGGCGATCGGCGTCGCGGTGAAGGGTCAACGCTCCCTGCAGCAGTTCGATGATCTCGTTGAGTTCGTTCACCGGAGGACTCGAGAGCTCCTCGACCTTCATGTCAAAGACTTCCGCAAGCGCGACCGCCTCATTGAGCCGCACTGTGCGCGACCCGGCTTCGATCTTGGCGATTGCCGACATGTGAAGCGAGATTCCACGGTCGCCGAGCCGGTTCGCCACCTCCTGCTGAGACCAGCCACGGGCCTCCCGTTCGCGGCGGAGGCGGACGCCAAGCCGCCTCTCGGCAGTCTCCGCCACACCGGCACCCTCATCACTCTTTGCCATAATCGCAAACCGTATACCCACTGTCGGTTGCGGTCAACGACTGCAAACGCTAATCTGATTCAGCAAGCACATTTCCGACAGGAGGTTGAGATGGACAGGCTGCTCCTCATCGACGAGGTCGCCGAGATGACCCGGAAGTCACCCTCGACGCTGCGCTGGTTTCGCCACATCGGCGCTGGGCCGAAGTCGGCCAAGCTGGGCCGGCGGGTGGTGTACCGCGAGTCCGACGTCCTGGCATGGCTCGACGAGCAGTTCGCGGCCACGGGCGGATGACCGAACCCGCGGGCCAGCGGCCCGCCCACGCAGGATCCATCCCGGCGATGCACGAGGTCGGAGGGGAGCGAAGCATGTCCGTCGACGAGCTCATCCGGTATGCCCATCGTTTGCTCGATGCCTGGCACGCGAACCTGTCCCCCTCTCGCGTTACTCGTCTGTGCCGGGACTACCACCGAATGGCGGCAGCTCGGATCCCCTTTGAGCACTACATGCTGAACAACGCCGATCTCAGCGAGTTGCAGTGCGTCCGAATCCGAACGTCGATCGGGACCCTCGACCCGACAGGGCAGATTGCCGCGGCGAACGTCGACCGCGAACGTCGCGCGCAGGGCCGCTCAAAGCTCGCGGGGTAGATACCCCCAACTCCAGTGATCCCGCACAACTGAACACACCGCCGCACCCATCGGGGCCTCCGCCAACAGCGGGGCCCTTTTTGTGTGCCCAAAGGAGGCGCATGTGACCAACTTCTACGACATCGACCTCACGTCGCCCGAGCCTCGTCCAAGATTTCACGGCGCGCTCTGCACTGCCGAGTGCGGCGACCTCTCGCAACCGTGTCACCTGACGCGGTCGGGAAGCCGTCCTCCGCAGGTCCCGTGCCCGCACTGCGGAGCCGCCCCGGGATCACCGTGTCTGTCGATGAATCGCGCACGTCGTCGCCTGACTCTGACAACCAGCGGGTGCCATCCGTCCCGCTTGGAGGCCGCATGAGCTACATCAAGCTCGAGCACCGGGTCTTGAACGACCCGCGGATCCTCGGCCTCTCGCCGGCCGCTTTCACCGTGCACGTCTACGCCCTCGACTGGTGCAACGAGCAGGCCACCGACGGCGAGATCCCGACCAAGGTGGCACATCGGATGATGTGCCAGCTCGATCCCGTGGGCATCGTCGCTGCATTCAAGGATCTGGTCGCGTCGGGGCTGTGGGAGAACACCCAGGATGGCTACTCCTGTGCCGAGTTCCTGGCCTACGGACTCGAGGCCGACGAGCAGCACGCAACCCGCGCGAAGTGGTCGGAGGACAAGCGCCGGCAGCGTCTTCACAAGGTCGGAAACCACGCGCTCTGCTCCAAGGAGCGCTGCCCGGCGAAGGCCGCACAAGGAACAGGCTCCACCTCAGACGTGGACTCAGTTCCACTGATAGGTGGACGATCCGACCAGACCCGACCCGACCCGACCCCTAAAGGGGAGGGGAGGGGGGTGCCGGGGCGTCGTGCTGCCGCTGACGCGCAGCCGCCGCCCGGCCTGGTCGTTGATCTCGATGTCACCGAAGGCGAAGCAGGGCACGTCAACATCTTGATCTCTGTACCCGCCAACGATCACGAACAGAAGCTGTTCAGACGGCTCTCGGACTACCACCGCGATCACATCGCCGCCTCCATCCAGAAGTTGCGCACCACGCACAAGTGCGCGGCAGAGAACGGATGCTCGATCGAGGCCGGAGTCGGGACACTGATGGTGCGCGTCCCCGAAGCTGTTGGCGATACCTGGGCGCAGTCGCTGGTTGATCGGTTCAGCGCACCCGGTCGGGCGGCATCGTGACCAGGTACGACCGCTACGGCGACCAGATCGACGATGACGTCGTTCAGACCACCTGGAAGACCGGCGAGACCGACTTCCAGCAGCACGCCCCCGGCTGCCGCGACGGCTGGCTTGGCGAGGACGACGAAGGCCGGCCCATCCCGTGCCTCGAGTGCCGACCACATCTCCGCGCGAAGCCGCGATGACCTGCCCAGCTTGCGGATCCACCGGCCGGGAGGGCCTCGAACTTGCCCGGCTCCGGGCCAAGCACCGGCGGTTCGCCGACCAGACAAACCATCTCATCACCGAGCAGGCCGCCGAGATCCGGAACCTGCGCGACCAACTCATCGAGAGGCCAACCTCATGAAGCTCTACTTCCTCGCTGGCGAGGCCGAGCACACCGTCGATGTACTCGCGACCATGTGGGACGAGAACACCCGGTGCATCGCACTCATCTACGACGAAGTCATGGACCAGCGCACTCCTCACCTCACGCCCAACGAGGCTCGCGAACTGGCGCGGCGGCTCACCATTGCTGCCGAGGAGGCGGAGCGTGTCTGAACCGACTACCTACGCACTGCGGTTCGCGGTCGTCTGCGCATCGCCCGACTGCGACAACGAACTCGACCCTGCTCCGGATCTGCGTCATGTCGACAACCTGCGTGACGCCCGCTGGACGTGCGTGCAATGCCGGAACTCCCAGCCTCAGGAGGTGCCGTGCTGAGCGACCAGGACATCGAGCGCGCCCAAGGCGCCATGTGTCACCGGACGACCTGCGCCGGCCCCGTCTATGCCGTCTTCCGCGGCCAGCACGACGGCTCATGGATGCTCCGCTGCCGCGGTTGCGAACGCGTAGTCCCCGTCGCCCGACTCCTCGGCCAGCTCGACGAGCCCGGCCGAGTCACCCGGCGCTACGTCCTCACCTGCATCTGGTGCGAACAGGACATCCGCGTCGACCGACCCAAGCCACGGCTACCCCTCCACCCGAGCTGCGCTCGGCGACGTCGGGAGGCTCGTTAGATGGGCGCACTACGCCATGTCGAGGACCTGGGCAACGACTCCGAACAGCGCGGCGATCGCCAGGAAGATCCAGCCCCACAAGACAGCTTGGACCTTGAGGATGACGCGGTGCTCTCGACTCGTCCGAATGCGCACCAACTCCACGTAGTAGCGAGCCTTCCGGACCGGCTGCCGGACCCAAGAGAGCTCGTCCATGAGGTCGCCCTCTTCCTTCCAGATCTTCAGCTCGTCGGGGTGACCTTCCTTGAGGTCCAGCAGCGACGTGCCCACCTGGAGGGCGGTACCAACGAGGGCCGCGATTGCGGCGACGAGACCCCACACGCCCGTCATCGTCGCGCACGCCACCTGCGCACGTCCGCGACTTCGGGGAGGTCGCGATGACGCTGGCGCCCCCGCAAGGTTCAGCGCGCCCGCTCGCCCTTAGCCCCGGAGATGCACGCGCGGTCATGCGTGCCCTGATCCGCGATCTCAACATCCAGACCCGTAACGGGAAGCCGGTCCCCGGGTGGGCGCGCCGCGTTCTGCCTGACCTCGCGGTCATCGCCGACAGCCCGCTCGACCGTGCCGATATCGGAACCGAGGTTGAGACCGTGAAGGGGACCGACTGGCTCCACATGGTGCCCGTCGAGGAAGCAGCCGCAGCGGTTGCGAAGAGCCAGACCTATGTCCGGCGACTCGCCCGCGAGGGACGAGTCCTGGCACACCGCGTGAACGGCAAAGCGTGGGTCGTGGACCTCGATTCCCTCCGGTCTGTCGCCGATAACGCCGCCTGAGACAAGGAGAACAACATGACCGAGATGGACTTCCGCACAGAGGCCGATGAGGCGAGTGCACTCGTCGAGACCCTGCTTGAAAAGGTTCGCGATGGCGACGACACCATCACCGCGGACGAGATCGAGAACGCCCGCAAGTTGGCCGACTTCGCCAAGCTTCGCAGCGAGGCTGCGGAGCGGAAGGCGTTCGCGGCCGGCAAGGCTGCCGCAGCCGAGGAGCTCGAGCGAGCCGCCAACCAAGTCAAGGCGATGGTGCTGACCCGCTCGACGTCGCATCTCGCTGCGCTCGAGGCCAAGGTCTCGAAGGCGCTCGAGGCGTACATCAACGCAGCCGAGGAGGAGTGGGTTCGCTCGCGCATCGTCGCCAGCCGACTTCGGCTCGCTGCCGAGGAAGCCGAGAAGTACGACCTCCCCGATGCCAAGACCGCGCATCGCGTGTTCGACGACGGACGTCGGATCGCGGCCTATGACGACGAGGGGGGCATCCGTGACTACAACTACATGCGTGAGCGGGACCTAGTTCACGCACTCAAGCGGATGCTTGAGCCCTGTCGGCTGTCACTGCACCCCTTCGGCGTCAAGGTTGTGTCCGGCCGGCCGAAGGTCTCGATCGACTACCAGAACGGCCCCGGTAGCCGTGCCGCCGAAGAGTCGGGGGCACGGGAGTGACTCCCACTCGACGCCTACGCCCGGACCGTGGGCTAGGTGAAAAAAGCCGGCTGCGGGTTCAAAGTCTTCGCGAATGTTTGAACCCCGCGCACCTCAGAGCGCCCTCACCCTCAGTCCTCAGCCGGCACCCCTGGGGGAGTCCACCCCCACCCCGGGTGGGGTCCACCTGACTGCGGTAGCCCCCGCCATCCGGCGTTCGAGAACCCAAGCCCAACTGTTAGCCGAAAGGAGGCGTCGTGAGCGTGAAAGCCGCCCGCTGCCCAGCGAATCTGGGCACAGAAGGCCGCCGTTTGTGGCGCGAAATCGCCGCCCAGGTGGCTGCTGACGGCCTTGAACTGGACCGAAAGGAGCTCGAACTGCTCCGATCGGCCGCCGCCGAGGCGGACATGCTCGCCCGCATCGAGGCCGGCTTGGTCGACGAGCCCACGGTGGTCACCGGGGCCCAGGGGCAGAGAGTCGCGCATCCCCTCCTCGGCGAAGCTCGGCGGTCGCGAGCGGCCATCGCCGCCCTTCTTAAGCAGATCCAGCTAGCTCCGCCCGCCGAGCCGGTTGGCAAGGGCGGGCGCACCACGTCGACCCAGGCGAGGTCGGCTGCGATGTCGAGGCATCTCCCATGAGCCGGCGCGTAGCAGGCGGCGCGATGCCGGAGCTGCGAGCCGCGCGGATCGCCGTCCTCGAGCACTTGGCCGACGGCATCCCCGGCCTCTTCGACGACAAGATCACGGCCCTTCGTCGCGGGGATGCGGTCGTCTTGGACTCGGAGCAGATGTTCGGCGCCGTGTTCCGGATCGCGCCAGACATCGCCGCGCAGAAATACGCATACCGCACTGACCCCACGAACCGGCGTCGATTCCTCCTCGATCACAACGACGTCGTCACCGAACTCGAACCGGAGACCCGATGACCCAGACGCCCGCGGCCTACCTCGCCGCACTCCCGCCCAATGTCCAGGAGCAGCTCGTCGCGCTCACCAAACTCGCAGCCGACAGCGACACCTCGGAGAAGGAGACCATGCTGCTCTGGATCGAGAACGGCGCAACCAACCTCCTTCAGAACGCTCTCTGGGAAGAGCACATGAAGCTCGGAGGGATCCTCACAACCGTCGGGCAGCTGCTTTGCGCCCTCGACCGGGCCGCTCGCCCGCAGGAGGTGAACTGAACATGGCCGTGCGCCGGGAGTCAGTCCGCCTTGAGCTCGAGGATCACTTCTCGACGAAGATGGCCAAGGCGGCAGCGGCAACCAAGCTGCTCGACCGCGAGTTGAAGGGGCTGTCTGGCCGGTCGGTCGAGATGGGCCGCGCCTCAGGTACCGCCGCCCGCGACATCGACCTCTTCGGCACCTCGCTGCGTCGCCAGGGCGCCGAGGTCGACCGCTTCTCCGGCCGCGTCCGGATCCTCGCCGACACGATGGCCGTGCTCGGCCCCAGCCTCGTCCCGACCGGCGGTGTCGCCATCGCCGGCATCGCCGGGCTGTCGTCCCAGCTCGGGTTCGCCGCGATCGGCATGGGCTCGCTGGTGGCCGCCTCGCAGGGCGTCGGCGACGCCCTCAAGACCCTGAACGACGCGGCTCTCGACCCGACCGCGGCCAACCTCGAGAAGGCTCGCGAGGCGATGGACCAGATCGGTCCCGCTGCTCAGGGTTTCGTGACCCGGTTCCAGGAGCTGCGGCCCGTTCTGCGC
>JADCLI010000016.1 GCA_016803235.1 Pimelobacter simplex | reverse complement strand
CGGCCTCGTCGCCGCCAAGTAGCCCATCCGCCCGAGGAGGGCGACGAACCGCCGGTCCGATGGGGGGCCGGCGGTTCGTCGCTTTCCGGTGAGACGTCCTACCTTCTGTGCGTGCATCAAACCCCTCGCCACGGACCGCCGCTCGGCGTCGCGATCGGGCTGGTGCTCCTCGGGATCGGCTCGGTCCAGCTCGGCGCGGGCTTCGCGAAGCTGCTGTTCGACGACATCGCCCCCAACGGCGTGGTGTGGCTGCGGCTGGCGACCAGCTCGCTGGTGCTGATGCTGTGGGCCCGCCCCCACCTGCGCGGACGCACGCGCGAGGACTGGCTCGTCGCCGCGCGGTACGGCGCCTGCCTCGGCGCGATGAACTGGGGCATCTACCAGTCCTTCTCCCGGATCCCCATCGGCGTCGCGGTCACCATCGAGTTCATCGGGCCACTGGTCCTCGCAGCGATCGGGTTCCGCCGCCCGCGCGACCTCGGCTGGGTCGCCCTCGCCGCACTCGGCGTGCTGCTGCTCGGCTTCGAGCGCGGGCACCTCGACCCGATCGGCGTCCTGTACGCCGTGCTCGCCGGGGCCGCGTGGTCCGGCTACATCCTGTCCAGCGCGGCCACCGGCCGGCGGTGGGAGGGCATCGACGGCCTCGCCGTCGCCAGCCTGGTCGCCGTCGTGCTGCTGACGCCGCTGCTGCTCACCGTCGACACCGCCGACCTGGCCGACCAGCGGGTGCTCCTGCTCGGGGCCGCCGTCGGCCTGCTCAGCTCGGTCGTGCCCTACAGCGCGGAGCTGGCGGCCCTGCGCACCCTCCCGGCGGCGACCTTCGGGGTGCTGATGAGCCTGGAGCCGGCGGCCGCGGCGCTGGCCGGGCTGGCCGTGGTCGGCGAGTCCCTCGCGCCGGTGCAGTGGGTCGCGATCGGCTGCGTCGTGGTCGCCAGCGTCGGCGCGACGCGCGTGACGCGCGCCGAGGTTCACCCAGATGTCACGCCGACGTGACCTGAGCCGCCCGGCCCGGTCGTAGGGTCGGTACTCCGCCGTCCCCCATCCGGAGCCGACACCCCCATGTCACTGCCCGTCTCACTGCCCGTGTCCCTGCCCGATCACGTCGCCCGCCTCGCCCACAGCTGGTCCGTCGCCGTCCAGCAGCAGGCCCGTCACAACGCCATGGTCGCGCTCACCGCCTGCACCCAGCGCCGCGCCGAGCGCGAGGACGTCGAGGCCTACCTCGCCGCCCGCGCCCGCACCGACGACCAGGCGCGTCGTACCCCCCTGCTCGAAGGTTCCGTCTCGCTGCACGCCTAACGTCCGCGTCCCCCGGCCCGGGGTCCGGCAGAATCGACACCATGTCGACCTCCGCTCCCCGGCCCGGACAGCGCGTCCGGTCCGCGTCGATCGCCTTCCGCGACATCCTGTCCGACGACGGGACCCACGTCCGTGCCTGGACGAACGACCCGGACGGGGAGATCGACGGCCCGACCGTCGTGCTCTGCAACGGGCTCGGCACGAACCCGTACCTGTGGCCGTGGCTGCTCGAGCCCGACTGCGGCGTACGCGTGGTGTCGTGGAACCACCGCGGGGTCGGCGGCTCCGAGCGACCAGCCGACCCGAAGCACGTCGAGATCGAGCACTTCGTCCAGGACGGGCTCTCCGTCATGGACCACTTCGGCATCGACAGCGCCGTCCTCATGGGCTGGTCGATGGGCGTCAACACCGCCTTCGAGCTGACCTACCGCCACCCCGAGCGGGTCCGCGGCATCTTCGCGATGTGCGGCGTCCCGGGCGACACCTTCGCCACCATGCTCGGCCCCCTGCACCTGCCGCGACTGGTCGCGCGCGCCGTCACCGTCAACGCGTGCCGCCTGGCGCGGTACGCCGGCTGGGCGGTCAACCCGCTGGTCCGCCACCTCCCGATCAACGCGACCACGGTGCGCCTGCTCGGCCGGACCGGCTTCATGTTCCCCGTGGCCGACGCGGAGGCCGCCGCGATCGGGCTGCAGGAGTTCGCCACCACCCCGGTCGACTGGTACGCCCACCTCGCGATCAGCACCTCGCGACACCCGCGGGTGCGGCTCAGCCAGATCACCGTGCCCACCATGTTCGTCTCCGCGACGTGGGACGTGCTGGCCGGCGCTCGCGACATGGCCAGTGCGTCGCAGCGGCTCACCGAGACCGGCAAGGACAGCACCTACGTCGAGCTGCGCGGCTCCCACTTCGTCCAGCTCGAGCAGCCCGAGCGGGTGCACGGACTGCTGCTGGAGTTCCTGGAGCAGCTGTCGTGAGGCGCCGTGCCGGGGTCGCCGGGCTCGCCGTGCTGGCGCTGCTGGCGACGGGCTGCGGCCAGGAGGGCAACGTCAGCGAGGTCGACGTGATGGGTACCGCGACGGCAGCCCCCACCGGATCGGTGGTCGACGGCGAGGTCATCTTCACGATCGACGGCGTGCCCGACGTGGTCGCCACGGTGGCGAGCGGGCTGGCGACACCGTGGGGCGTCGACTTCCTGCCCGACGGCCGCGGCGTGGTGACCGAGCGCGACAGCGGCCGGGTCCTGGTCGTCACCCCACCGGAGGTGGGCGGCAACGGCAAGGCCACGAAGGAGGAGGGCGAGGTCGTCGAGGTCGGCACCGTCCCCGAGACGGCGCCCGGCGGCGAGGCCGGCCTGCTCGGCGTGGCCGTCTCCCCCAGCTTCGCCTCCGACGGCCTCGTCTACTTCTACGTGTGCACCGACGAGGACAACCGCGTGGTGCGCGCCCAGCTGTCCGGGGAGACGCTCGGTGCGACCGAGCCGGTCCTCACCGGCATCCCCAACGGCCGGATCCACGACGGCGGCCGGCTCGCCTTCGGCCCCGACGGCTTCCTCTACGTCTCCACCGGCGAGACCGGCGACGACCAGCTGGCCCGAGACCGGAAGTCGTACGCCGGCAAGATCCTGCGGATCACCGCCGACGGCCAGCCGGCACCCGGCAACCCGTTCGGCGACGCCGTGTGGTCCTGGGGCCACCGCAACGTCCAGGGCCTCGCCTTCGACGACCAGGGCCTGCTCTGGGCCTCCGAGTTCGGCGACAGCAAGGCCGACGAGCTCAACCGGATCGTCCCCGGCGAGGACTACGGCTGGCCGGAGGTCGAGGGCACCGGCGGCCCCGCGAAGTACACCGAGCCGCTCCTGACCTGGTCGACCGACGAGGCCTCGCCCTCGGGCCTGGCCCACGCCGGTGGCTACCTGTGGATGGCGGCGCTCAACGGCGAGCGGCTGTGGCGGATCAAGGTGGCCGACGGCCAGGTGAGCGACCCGACGGCGTACTTCGCCGGGGAGAAGCAGGGGCCCGGCGAGTACGGACGGCTGCGGACCGTGGTCCGCGCTCCCGACGGCCGCCTGTGGCTGACCACGAGCAACGAGGACGGTCGCGGCAACCCGGGCGCCGAGGACGACCGGATCCTGCTCATCGAGCCGTAGCAGTCTCCGGCTCGATCCGGGCCTTGCGGGCGGCGCGCCGCAGGGTGACCAGGACCGCCGGCCCGAGCAGGACGATCGCGAGCGCGTTCGTGATCGCGCGACCGGTGTCCCAGCCGCCGGTCGAGGTGAGCAGGGTGTAAAGCACGAAGTGGTGCAGGTTGTCGAGCACGCCGGCGCCCGGGACGTAGGAGATCTCGGTCGAGTCCTGCCCCGGCACCTGGATGCCGGCCATGAACGGCCAGCCCTGCAGGTTCATCAGCAGGCCGTAGAGGTAGGCCGACACGACGCCGTACGCCGCCAGCAGGGCGATCTCCCCGCGGCCGCGGACCCGGCGCGGGAGCAGCCCGGCGCCCATGCCGACCCAGGCGGCGACGAGCATCTGGAACGGCAGCCACGGGCCGACACCGGCGGTCATCAGCGCGGACGCGAACAGCGACGTGCAGCCGAGCACGAAGCCGAACCCCGCCCCGAACACCCGGCCGCCGAGGATCAGCAGGAAGAAGACCAGCTCCAGGCCCGCCGTACCCGCGCTGACCAGTCGGAGCACGGCGTTGACCGCACTGAGGACGCCCAGCACCGCGAGCACCCGGGCGTCCATGCCGCCCTCGCTCATCTCGGCGAGCACGACGCCGAGGATGACCGGCAGCAGGAGCAGGAAGAGGAACGGCGGGTCGACCCGCTCGGTGTCGGCGGGGACGTCGAGCAGCAGCGGCCACGCCAGCATCAGCAGCCCGATGAGCGACGTGATCGCGAGGACGACACCGGACCGCAGCCGCAGCGGCACGGCGGCCGCGCGGACCTGGCTCATCGTGCGACCTCGGCCGCCAGCCGCGCGGCGACGTCGTCGACGCGCAGCCAGCCGGCGCCGAGCACCTTGGTGACCTGCGGAGCGAAGGCGGGCGACTCGGAGACGGTCGGCACCACCGGGCCCGCGGAGACGACCTCGCCCTCGGCGAGAACCACGACGTCGTCGGCGACCTGCGCGACGAACTCCACGTCGTGGGTGGCGACGAGCACCGCCCGGGCGGCACCGGGCTCGGCCGCGAGCTCACGGAGCAGCTCGGCGAGGGCGCGCTTGGCGGGGTAGTCCAGGCCACGGGTCGGCTCGTCGAGCAGCAGCACCGGCGGACGGGTGGTGAGGACGATCGCCACCGCCAGCGCGAGCCGTTGTCCCTCGGACAGGTCGCGCGGATGCCGCTCGGGGTCGATGCCGGGCGCGAGCCGGTCGAGCAGGGCACGGCAGGTGCCGCTCCGCGCGCGGGCCGAGCCGTCCGCGGCGGCGCACTCCCCCGCGACCGTCTCCAGGTAGAGCAGGTCGGCGGGACTCTGCGGCACCAGGCCGGTCGTCGTCCGTCGCTCCTCGGGCTTGAGCGCCGCGGGGTCCTGGCCGGCGACCCGGACGGTGCCGGTGGTTGCGCTGTGGCGGCCCTGGAGCGCCCACAGCAGGGTCGACTTCCCGGACCCGTTGCGGCCCATGAGGGCGGTGACGGTGCCGGGACGCAGCGCCAGGTCGACCTCGCGGAGGACCGGGACCCTGCCGTGGGCGAGCACGAGGCGTCGTACGTCGACGGCGGGCTCGGCGGTCGCGGACGGCTGCTCGCGCTGCGGTGGCTCGCCCAGCCGCTCCTTCAGTGCCGGGGCGCGACGGCGGGCGTCGCGGACGGTCAGCGGGAGCGGCTGCCAGCCGGCGAGCCGGCCGAGCTCGACCAGCGGCGGCGCGATCGGGGCGTCCCGGAGCACCTCCGCTGGCTCGCCGATCTCGACCCGCCCGCCGGGGCGGAGCAGGCAGAGCCGGTCGGCGAAGGGCACCACGCGCTCCAGACGGTGCTCGGCGACGAGCACCGAGACGCCGAGGTCGTGCACCAGCCGCGTCAGCGTCGCGAGCACGTCCTCGGCCGCGGTGGGGTCGAGCGCGGACGTCGGCTCGTCGAGCACCAACAGCCGCGGGTGGATGGTGAGCACGGCTCCGATCGCGACGCGCTGCTGCTGGCCGCCCGAGAGGGTGCGCAGGTCGCGATGGCGCAGGTCGGCGATGCCGAGCAGGTCGAGGGTCTCCTCCACCCGGCGGCGCATCGTCGGTGCGGGCAGGCCGAGCTGCTCCATGCCGAACGCCAGCTCCTCCTCCACCGTGTCGGTGACGAACCACGCTGCGGGGTTCTGGCCGACGTACCCGATCGCGTGGGCGCGCTCCCGCGCCGGCTGCGCGACGATGCTGGCGCCGTCGAGCAGGACGTCGCCGGTGAGGGTGCCTCCGGAGTACGACGGCACCAGCCCGGCCACCACGCCGAGCAGCGTCGACTTGCCCACGCCGGTCGGACCGGCCAGGACGACGAGCTCGCCGTCGGTCACGGTGAGATCGACCCCGTCGAGGACGGTGGTCCGGCCGGTGGTCTCCGGGTCCTCGTAGGTCAGCGTGATCCCGCGCAGCTCGAGCATCAGACGAGTGCCTCCTCACGGCGCTGGGCGGTCACCGGCAGCGGGGCGGCCCAGACCGGGACGACCGCGACCAGCGCGGCGACCAGGGCGAGCAGCGAGAGGTCGGGCCGGGCCAGGACCCCGGGGTGGGCGACCGCGCTCTCCCAGCGCTGGAGCGCCCACATGCCCGTGCCTGCGGCGATCCCGGATGCGGCGACCACGAGCTCGGGGACCTGCCAGCGGTCGGGGCGGTACCGGGTGCGCTGCACCCGCCGGCCCGCCAGCGCGAAGCCGCCGAGCGCGAGGAGCATCCCTAGTGCGAGCATCGGCAGCGCCAGGACCCGCGGCGCGGTGCTGTCGAGGAAGGCGTAGACGCCGACGCAGACACCGAGCAGGCCGGCGATGATCAGCGCCCCGGTGCTGCGTCGCTGCTGTGCGGTCAGCTCGCCGGTGCGGCCGTATCCGCGGGCGTCCATCCCCGCGGCGAGCGCGAGGGAGCGGTCGAAGGCGTCCTCGAGGATCGGGACCAGCAGCCGTCGGACGCCGCGGATCCGCCGGAACCGGCCCTCCGGTCCCCCGCGCAGCTGCTGCGCCGCGCGCACCCGGCGGGCGCTGTCGGCGAGCTGTGGGACGACGCTGATGGCGACCGTCATCGCCGTACCGATCTCGTAGAGGGCGGGCGGCAACGACTTCATCAGCCGCTTCGGGTTGGCGAGCGCGTTGGCCGCGCCGACCGCGATCAGCAGGGTCGCCAGGCGCAGTCCCTCGTAGGTCGCCGCGAGCAGCTCCTCACGGGTGAACGGCCCGAGCAGCGAGATGCCCGCCGCCCAGTCCGGCAGCGGGATGCTCGGCAGCGTGAACAGGACCTGCCCCGGTGCGTCTCCGCCGAGCAGCACCCGGAACAGGATCCGCACCACGAGCACCACCACGCCCAGCCAGACGTAGAGCCGGAACGAGCGCGCCCACGGCTGGTCGGAGCGACAGGTGAGCACGACGAGGCTGATCACGCCGAGCAGGACGAGGAGCAACAGCGGGTTGGTCGTGCACGAGGCCGCCACCGCCAGCCCCACCGCCCAGACCCACCACGCCACGGGGTGGAGGTCCCGCGCCAGCCTCATCGTCCTCGCCGGCGCAGCACGGGCACGGCGCCCGCCGCCCCCAGCACGACCACGACCAGCCCGATCCCCAGCCACGCCGGGAACCCGCCCGCGTCCTCGTCGCCGTCAGCGTCGGCCGCCGTCGCCCGGGGGCCGTCGGTGATCTCGTCGATCGAGGGCAGCCCGACGGTCGTGGTCTGGCTCGGCTCCGTCGGTGCCGCCTCGGTCGGCGTCGCGGTCGGCGTCGCGGACGGGGTCGCCGTGGTGCCCGTCGCGGACGGGGTCGCACTGGCGCTCGGGGACGCGCTCGGCGTCGCCGAGGTCGGGCTCGGGGCCGCCTTGGGGCTGGGCTTCTTGGTGGGCTTCGGCGTCGAGGCCTTCGTGGGGGTCGGCGTCGGCTTCGGCTCGACGAACCGCGGGGTTGCGGCCACGTCGGGCGGCGTCGCCTGGCCGCTGCCCTGGTGCCACGCGAACGCCACGTAGCCGCCGTCGGGGACCCGTAGGCTGCTCACCCCACGCGCCGCATAGGTCCAGGCTCCGGACTTCCCGTCGGACCACCACAGGCTCCAGTACGCGTCGGTCTCGGTGCAGTCACCGTCGCTCGGGCTGCCGTTGACCTTGCAGACGAAGCCGCTCATGCCGGCTGCCTGGCTGTACTCGATCTTGTAGCCGGCGTCGGCGAAGTTGTTCGCGGCGACGCCGCCGTCGGGATCGCAGCCCGCGCTGATCCCCGCGCCGAGCTGGTTGGAGTCGACCACGACGGTGATGCCGGTGCTCCCACTGCAGGCTGCCGCCGATGCCGGCACGTGTGGAAGCAGCACGACGGCAGCCGCGACGAGGATCGTCGCGGCTGCCGTGCGCAGGGTGTGGCTGAAGGTCATCAGACGACCCGGGTGATGGCCTTGCCCTTGCGGTCGGGGAACTGACCGACCACCTTGACCTTGGCCTTGCCCTTCTTCTTGACCTTGATCTTCACCTTGGCGACGCCGTTGGCCTTCGCGGTCCCGGTGACGGCCTTCTTGCCGATCTTGACGGTCACGCTCTCGCCGGCGGCGAGGCCCTTGACCTTGACGGTGGCCTTCTTGTTCGCCTTGACCTTCGCCGGGACCTTCACCTTCAGCTTGGTCGCGTCGAGGGCCTCGACGGTCGCCGTCGTGCTGCGGCCGAGCGCCGTCACGGTGACCTGGTACTCCCCGACAGCGGCCGGGACCGTGAACGGGGCGGTCGTGGTAGCGCCACCCTGGACCCGCGAGGCCGCGCCTGCGACGCTCACGCAGCCGTTCTCCCCGGCGGCGAGACCGGTGACCTGGAGGCTCGCGGTGCTGGACACGTGGACGAAGCGGGGCGAGAGCGCCAGCGGCGCGGTCGACGCCGGCGCGGCCTGCAGCGCGACGATCGACTGGGCCGTCGCGAGGTACCAGTCGAACCCGGCCGCGGCGGGGTCGATGCCGAAGTCGCGGCCTTCCTTGATGATCTCCTCGGTCCCGCCGACGGCACCTGCCTCACCCTGGAGCAGGAGGTCGCACGCGGTCCCCGACACCTGGTGGCGGCGCAGCCAGGCGGCCGCCCGCTGCCCCTCGGTGGTGGCGCCGGCGAGCAGCAGCGCGTGCGCCGCGAGACCCGTCGAGCTCGCGTTCACCACGAAGTTCTCGAAACCACCGTCGGCCTTCTGCGCGGCCTTGAGCCAGGCGACGCCGCGGGCGATGGCGTCGTCGATCTTCGCGCTCGTGCCCTTCTGCGGGAGCAGCGCGAAGAGCATGTCGGCAGTGTCGTCCGGGTCGGCAGTGCAGGACCCGTTGAAGTAGTAGCCCCAGCCGCCCGTCGGGCACTCGAAATCGTCGATCAGCGAGTCGGTGGCCAGCGCGAGCTCGGCGCTGTCGGCGGCGTCCAGCGCGCGGACAGCGAGACCCTGCGACCACGCTCCAGGGAACGCCTCGTCCAGCTGACCGGTGGTGTTGTCCACCGCAGCCTCGAGCTTGGTGACCAGGTTTCCCGCCTTCGTCGCCGGGTCGACGTCGATCGCCCGGTAGAAGAGGTTCGCCTGGGCGATGCTGACGCCGCCGACGGCGTACGTGTCGACCTCGGCGTCGACGCCTGCCTTGATCTTGTCGAGCGTGGCCTGGTGGCCGCCGATCTCGTCGAGCGCCAGCGCGAAGTCGATGGTCTTGGCCACGTCACCGTGGAGCAGGCCGTCGACGTCGAGCTCGCCGGCGAGCCAGGTGGCCGCGGCGCTCTGCGCGGCACTGTCGGCGTGCGCGGCCGGGGCCGGGGCGACCGCCATCAGGCCGCCGGCGACGACGGCACCACCGGCGACGGCAGCGACCGCCCGGCGTACGAACGTGGGAGTGGACATGTGGTGCCTTCCCGCTGCAACCGAACGGGCGGGGCCCAGGTCTCCTGTGCCACTGACCCGCTGCTCTCCGCGACAGCGTTGATGTCAGGACGCGCCATGACGGGTGCTCCGGCTCACCGCTCCCCGAGGGGCGGTCCACGGTTGCGGGTCAGCGCCGGGATTCGACCGGCTTCCCCCACCACGGGCGTGTTCTCGATGTAACCGGATCAGGGTACCTCCGCCCGGAGCCGGTGCCGTCATCCGCCCACGACCGGCCAGATCGTGCATCCCCGGCGCGCCGACACGCCGAGCCGGCGGCGTGTCGGGCGGGGGCCGGTGCGCGACCTGGCCTGTGGAGAGCCGGATGCACCAACGCCCGAGCTCGGAGAGAGTGAGCGGGTGGGTCCGGTGGAGGCACTCGAGCGCCTGGGAGGTGTCGCCAGCGCGCACGACCTGCTCCTGCTCACTTCCCGCAGACGGCTCCGCACGGCACTGGACCGACGCACGATCCTCCGTGCCGGGCACGGTCGCTACGCGCTCCCGGCCGCGGACCAGGCCAGACGCGCAGCCGTGCTGGTCGGCGGCTACGTGATGCACCTCAGCGCCGCGTTGCACTGGGGCTGGCAGGTGCGCGTACCACCGCGGCGCCCCCAGGTCGGCGTACCCCACGGGCGTCCGCTCCCCAGCGTCAGTTCCGCCGACGCACGCCGCCTCCCCCGCGGGACCGCGACCGACGGCTGGGCGACCAGCCCGCTCGCGACCGTGCTCCAGTGCGCACGCGACCTGCCGTTCGCGGATGCACTGGCCGTGGCCGACTCGGCCCTGCGTCACCACGCGCTGACGTACGACGGCCTCCAGACCGCGGCCACCGCGCGCGACCGCCAGGTTCTGCTGCACGCGACCAAGCGCGCAGCCAACCCCTTCGAGTCGGCGTTGCGAGCGCTGGTCATCGAGGAGGCGATACCCGTGGTGCCGCAGTTCGAGATCCGCGCCCGAGGACTCGTGCTCCACCCGGACCTGGTCGACCCTGTGGCCGGGGTGGTGCTCGAGGCCGAGTCGTGGGAGTTCCACGGCAAGGACAAGCGCGCCTTCGAGGCCGACTGCGAGCGCTACACCGCCCTCACGGCGACTGGCTGGCGCGTGCTGCGGTTCACCTGGGCGCAGGTGATGCACGATCCGGGCGCGGTCCGCGCCGTGCTCCGCGACACGTACGCCGAACTCGCGGCGTGATCCGAACAGCAACGGAGCCGCCCGCCCGGTTCCCCGGGGACAGGCGGCTCCGTAGCAATGGCCTCAGGCGAGCTTCTCGAGGATCAGCTCCCGCACCCGGGCGGCGTCGGCCTGGCCGCGGGTGGCCTTCATGACCGCTCCGATGACCGCACCGGCGGCAGCGTGGTTGCCGCCCCGGATCTTCTCGGCGATGTCGGGCTGGGCGGCGAGCGCGTCGTCGATGGCCGCGATCAGCGGGCCGTCGTCGGAGACGAGGGCCAGGCCGCGCTTCTCGATGACCTCGGCGGCGGTGCCCTCACCGGCGATGAGGCCGTCGAAGACCTGGCGGGCCAGCTTGTCGTTGATCGTCTTGGCGTCGACCAGCGCCTGCACCTCGGCGACCTGCTGGGGCGTCACGCCGACCTCGGCGAGCTCGACGCCGGCGTCGTTGGCGCGGCGCAGCAGCTCGGCGACCCACCACTTGCGGGCCGACTGCGGGGCGGTGCCCTCGGCGACCGTGGCCTCGATCAGCGGCAGCGCACCCGCGGCCCAGACGTCGCGCATCTCCAGGTCGGAGAAGCCGTACTCCTCCTGCAGCCGGGCCCGCTTCTGGGTCGGGTTCTCGGGCAGGGTGCCGCGCAGCTCCTCGACCCACTCGCGCGACGGCGCCACGGGAACCAGGTCGGGCTCGGGGAAGTAGCGGTAGTCCTCGGCGTCGGACTTCTCGCGGCCCGAGGACGTCGTGCCGGTGTCCTCGTGGAAGTGCCGCGTCTCCTGCAGCACGGAGCCGCCGGCGTCGAGGATGCCCGCGTGCCGCGACATCTCGAAGCGCACCGCCCGCTCGACCGAGCGCAGCGAGTTGACGTTCTTGGTCTCCGAACGCGTCCCCAGCTTGTCGGCGCCCTTGGGCGCCAGCGAGAGGTTCACGTCGGCGCGGATCGAGCCCTGGTCCATCCGGGCGTCGGAGACGCCGAGGGCGAGGATCAGGTCGCGGAGCTGGCCGACGTACGCACGGGCCACGGCCGGCGCCTTCTCGGCCGGCACCAGGATCGGGCGGGTGACGATCTCGATCAGGGGGATGCCGGCGCGGTTGTAGTCGACCAGCGAGTAGTCCGCACCGTGGATCCGGCCGGTGGCACCACCGACGTGGGTGGACTTGCCGGTGTCCTCCTCCATGTGGGCGCGCTCGATCTCGACCCGGAAGGTCTCGCCCTCGACCTCGACGTCGAGCCAGCCGTCGAAGGCGATCGGCTCGTCGTACTGGGAGGTCTGGAAGTTCTTCGGCATGTCCGGGTAGAAGTAGTTCTTCCGGGCGAAGCGGCACCACTCGGCGATCGAGCAGTTCAGCGCCAGGCCGATCCGGATCGCCGACTCGACGGCCTTGCCGTTGACGACCGGCATCGCACCGGGCAGGCCCAGGCAGGTCGGGCAGACCTGCGTGTTCGGCTCGCCGCCGAAGACCGCCGGGCAGCCGCAGAACATCTTCGTGTTCGTGTTGAGCTCGACGTGCACCTCGAGGCCGAGGGCGGGGTCGTACTTCGCGATGACCTCGTCGAAAGGAACCAGCACCTCAGTCATCGGGGACCCTCCAGCGTCGGAGCCTGAGCAAGGATCGGACCACCCCAGCGGGAGGTCAGGGCCGCCTCGACGGCAGCGCCGACGCGGTAGAGCCGGTCGTCGGCGAGCGCCGGCGCCAGCACCTGGAAGCCGACGGGCAGCCCGTCCTCGTCGGCGAGGCCGGCGGGCACCGAGATGCCGGGGACGCCGGCCAGGTTGGCCGGGATCGTGGCGAGGTCCTGCAGGTACATCGCCAGCGGGTCGTCGAGCTTGTCGCCCAGCGGGAACGCCGTGGTCGGCGAGGTCGGCGAGACCAGCACGTCGACGTCCTCGAAGGCGGCCGCGAAGTCGCGGGAGATGAGGGTGCGAACCTTCTGCGCCTGCCCGTAGTAGGCGTCGTAGTAGCCGCTCGACAGGGCGTAGGTGCCGATCATGATGCGGCGCTTGACCTCGTCGCCGAAGCCGGCGTCGCGGGTCGCCTTCATCACGGCCTCGGCGCTCGGGTCGCCCTCGGGGACGACGCGCAGGCCGTAGCGCATGGCGTCGAACTTGGCGAGGTTGGAGGAGCACTCCGCCGGCAGGATGAGGTAGTAGGTCGCCATCGCGTGCACGAAGGTCGGGCAGGACACCTCGGTGACCTCGGCGCCGAGGTCCTTGAGCAGCGCGACGGTCTCGGCGAAGCGCTCCATCACGCCGGGCTGCCAGCCGTCTCCGGCCAGCTCCTTGATGACGCCGACCTTCAGGCCGGAGAGGTCGCCGGTGGCGCCCTGGCGAGCGGCCTCCACGAAGCCGCCGACGGGGACGTCGACCGACGTCGAGTCGAGCGGGTCGTGGCCGCCGATCAGCTCGTGGAGCAGCGCGGAGTCGAGGACGGTCCGGGTGACCGGGCCGACCTGGTCGAGGCTGTTGGCCAGCGCCACCAGGCCATAGCGCGAGACGCCGCCGTACGTCGGCTTGACGCCGACCGTGCCGGTGACCGCACCGGGCTGGCGGATCGACCCGCCGGTGTCGGTGCCGAGCGCCAGCGGGGCCTCGAAGGCCGCCACGGCCGCGGCCGAGCCACCGCCGGAGCCGCCCGGGATCCGGGTCTGGTCCCACGGGTTGCGGGTCGGGCCGTACGCCGAGTGCTCGGTCGAGGAACCCATCGCGAACTCGTCCATGTTGGTCTTGCCGAGGATCGGCAGGCCGGCCGCCTTGATCTTGCCGACGACCGTGGCGTCGTACGGCGGCACCCAGCCCTCGAGGATCCGCGAGCCACACGTCGTGGGCAGGCCCTGCGTGGCCAGCACGTCCTTGACCGCGATCGGGACACCGTCGAGCAGGTGGCGGCTCTCCCCCGCCGCGCGGCGGGCGTCGGACTCCGCGGCCTGGGCCAGCGCGCCGTCGGCGTCGACGTGGAGGAAGGCGTGCACGCCGGCCTCGGCGTCGCCGTCGACGGCGGCGATCCGGTCGAGGTGTGCCTGGGTGACCTCGACCGACGTCGTCTCCCCCGCGGCCAGCATGTCGGCCAGCTCGGCGGCGGTCTTCCTGATCAGCTCACTCACTGCTCGTCCCCCAGGATCCGCGGGACCCGGAACCGCTGCTCCTCGACCGCCGGCGCGCCCGACAGCGCCTGCTCGGCGCTCAGGCTCGGCCGGACGACGTCCTCGCGGAAGACGTTCGTGAGCGGGATCGGGTGGGAGGTCGGCGGCACGTCGTCGCCGGCCACTCCGCTGATGGACGCGACCGCCTCGAGGATCACGTTGAGCTGGGGCGCCAGGTGGTCCAGCTCGGCGTCGTCGAGGTCGATCCGGGCGAGGTCGGCCAGGTGGGCCACCTCGTCGCGGGTGAGTTGAGACATGCCCGCGATTCTAGGTCGTCGGGCCGCCCCTAGAATCCGCCGGGTGCACGCCCTCGTCCCCGCCCCGCGCCACCTGCCGCAGCGCGTGGTCGTGGCCGGCACACCGGGCGACGCCCTGGCGGTCTTCCTGCACCGCCTCGCGACCACCCTCGACGTCCCCCTCGTCGCACTGACGGAGCTGTCCGGACCGAGCGAGGTGGCCCGCCTGGCCGCCTTCGACGGCTGGGTCACGACCGCCGACGAGGCCTGGGCGCGCCCGCTGGTCCTCGAGCGCGCCGAGGTCCTGGTCCGGGTCGAGCTGGAGCCCGCCTCGTTCGCCGGGAAGGTACGCCGCACGCTGCGACGGATCCGCTCCGACGCCCGCGAGCGCGAGCCGGACCTCGGCTGGGTCGACCGCGCACCGGCGGTCCACCCGCAGCTGGCGGTCGTCCGGCTCGCCGATCGGGACGCCGCCGAGAGCTGGCTGCGCTCCTTGGGCTGACGCCGGCGACGCTCAGGCCAGGTGGCGACGCAGGAACCGCTCGGTCCGCTGCATCGACAGCTCGAACCGCGGCCCGAACGCGTGCTCCTCGCCCGGGTAGGTCCGCAGCGTCACGTCGACGCCCGCCTGCTCCATCAGCCGGGCCGTCGCCCGGCTCCAGCCGATCGGGCAGGAGTCGTCCGAGGTGCCGTGGTGGATGAGCACCGGCTCGGTGATGTCGGCGAAGTAGGTGCGCGCGCTGATCCCCTGCCAGAAGGCCGGCTGGGCGGACGGCTCGCCGTACCTGCTCAGGATGCGGCGGGCGACGCCGCCTCGGCCGGGGTCCGGGCGGATCCAGCGCTCGAAGTTGTCCACCGCGTCCGAGCTGACCGGCGCGAAGACCACCGCGGCGTCGACCAGGCCCGGCTGAGCGACGAGCGCGTTGTAGACCACCCCGCCGCCCATCGAGCGGCCGACCAGGGCGATCCGCTCGTCGTCGACCGGACCGTCCCAGGCCCGCAGCGCGAGCACGGCGTTGATGACGTCCTCGGTGTAGCCCAGCCGCATGTCGAGGCCGCCGCTCGGGTCGGGGTCGGAGCCGGCGTGACCGCGGTAGTCGACGTGCAGCGCGACGTACCCGCGTTCGCCGAACCACGCCCGCTCCCGGGTCATCCCCTGCCCGTTCACGTAGACCGCGGGGTCGATGTAGCCGTGCGCGAGCACCACCGTCGGGAACGGCCCGGGGCCCTCCGGCACCGCGAGCCGGCCGGTGACGGTGAGGTCTCCGCTGCGCCAGGAGACGGCGTACTGCCGGTGGCGCGCCGTGCGGGCCACCTCGTCCCCGAGCCGCAGCCCACGCCCGTCGAAGGTCTTCCGCGCGAGGGCCGGCAGCGACACCGGGTGCGGTACGGCGGCCGGGGACGACGACAGCGATGCCGACGGCGATGCCGGCATGCTTGCGGTCGGGCTGCTCGTGGCGGTCGGTGTGGGAGCGCTGTCCGGCTCCTCCGCGCCGGCGCAGGCCGTGGCCAGCAACGCGAGCAGGACGGCCGGGATCCAGCGCCTCATGGGGTCATTGTGCCTCGGGAGGCGCAGGCGGTCCGTTCTCCAGCAGCTTCTTGAAGCCGTCCTCGTCGAGGATCGGGACGCCGAGCTGCTCGGCCTTCTCGGCCTTGGACCCGGCGTTCTCGCCGATGACCACGAAGTCGGTCTTCTTCGACACCGACCCGGCCGCCTTGCCGCCGCGGGACAGGATCGCCTCCTTGGCCGAGTCGCGGGAGAAGTCCTGCAGCGAGCCGGTGACGACGACGGTCAGGCCCTCGAGGGTGCGCTCGACCGACTCGTCGCGCTCGTCGGCCATGGAGACGCCCGCCGCGGCCCACTTCTCGACGATCTCGACGTGCCACGGCACCTCGAACCACTCGATCACCGCGCGGGCGATGGTGGGGCCGACGCCCTCGGCGGCGGCGAGCTGCTCCTCGGTGGCCGCCCGGATGGCCTCCATCGACCCGAACTCCTGGGCCAGCGCACGCGAGGCGCTCGGCCCGGTGTGCCGGATCGAGAGGGCGACGATCACCCGCCACAGGGCGACGTCCTTGCGCGCGTCGAGGTTGGCGAGGAGCTTCTCGCCGTTGGCGGAGAGCTGCGGGCCGTCCTCGTCCTTCTTCGGCGCGCGGGTGAACAGGTCGGTGGCCCGCAGCTGGTCGGCACTGAGGTCGAACACGTCGCCCTCGTTGGTGATCACGCCCGCGTCGAGCAGGGCGACCGCGGCCTCGTACCCGAGCCCCTCGATGTCGAAGGCGCTGCGGCCGGCGACGAAGAAGACCCGCTCGCGCACCTGGCCCGGACACTTCTCGTGGTTGGGGCAGCGGCGGTCCTTGTCGCCCTCCTTCTGCTCGACCAGCTCGGTGCCGCAGGCCGGGCAGGTGGTCGGGGGGACCCACGGCTGCAGCCCCTCCGGCCGCAGCGGCAGCACCGGGCCGACGATCTCGGGGATCACGTCGCCCGCCTTGCGCAGCACGACCGTGTCGCCCGGACGCACGTCCTTGCGCTCGACCTCGTGGAAGTTGTGGAGCGTGGCGTTCTCGACCGTGGAGCCGGCGACCTTGGTGGGCTCCATGACGCCGTACGGCGTCACCCGGCCGGTGCGCCCGACGTTGACCGCGATGTCGAGGAGCTTGGTGTTGACCTCCTCGGGCGGGTACTTGTAGGCGATCGCCCACCGCGGCGCACGGCTGGTGGAGCCGAGCCGGCGCTGCAGGGCGACGTCGTCGACCTTCACCACGACCCCGTCGATCTCGTAGGGGACGATCGTGTGCCGGTGCTCCCCCGCGTTGGCGATGTAGCCCTCGACGTCGGCGAGCGTGGGCAGCACCCGGACCTGCTCGGAGACCGGCAGCCCCCAGGCGGCGAGCGCCTCGTAGGCCTGCGACTGGGCCCGCGGCTCGAACCCCTCGCGGGCGCCGATGCCGTGGCAGACCATGCCGAGCGCTCGGGAGGCGGTGACCCGGGGGTCCTTCTGGCGCAGCGAGCCCGCCGCCGCGTTGCGCGGGTTGGCGAACGCGGGCCGGCCGGCCTCGGTCATCGACACGTTGAGCGCCTCGAAGGCCGCGACGGGCAGGAACACCTCGCCGCGCACCTCGACCAGTGCCGGCACCGGGAACTCGTCGGTGCCGGTGAGCCGGTGCGGCACGGCGGCGATGGTCTTGACGTTGGGCGTGACGTCCTCGCCCGTGCGGCCGTCGCCGCGGGTCAGCGCGCGGACCAGGCGCCCCTGCTCGTAGAGCAGGTTGATCGCCAGGCCGTCGACCTTGAGCTCGCACAGCAGGGCGGGCGCGTCGACGCCGTCGCGCCCGAGCCGGGCGTACCAGGCACCGAGCTCCTCGAACGAGAAGGCGTTGTCGAGGCTCTCCATGCGCTGCAGGTGGTCGACCGCGGTGAACTCGGTCGCCACCGCTCCCCCGACCTTCTGGGTCGGCGAGTCCGGGGTGCGCAGCTCGACGAACTGCTCCTCGAGCTCCTCCAGGCGGCGCATCCGCTGGTCGAAGTCGGCGTCGGACAGCGTCGGCTGGTCGAGGACGTAGTAGCGCCAGCGCGCCTCCTCGACCTCGTCGACGATCCGGGCGTGCTCCTCGCGGGCCTCGGGGGGGACGACGGGGAGGTCGGCGGCGTCGCTCATGGGGGCATTCTTCCCTGTCGCACCGACAGGAAGACCGGTGGCTGTCGGTGGCGTCGGGCAGGGTCGGGAATCGATCCCAGGACAAAGGGGTTGACGAAACGAAACCGTTCCGTATCATCATTACGGAACGAAACCGTTCCGTTTCATCGAATCGACCGGAGGCACCCGTGACACCCCGCAAGCCGAGCTCCCCCGAGGCGCCCGTCCGGCCCCGCGTGGAGGGCGACCGCGAGCAGGAGATCCTCGACGCCGCCCTGGCGGTGCTCGTCGAGGTCGGGTACGACCGGCTCACCATGGACGCCGTGGCCGGCCAGGCCAAGGCGTCCAAGGCGACGCTCTACCGCAAGTGGGACGGCAAGGCCGCGCTGGTGATCGACGCCCTCATGTCGCAGAAGTCGCCGGTCGAGACGCCGGAGGACACCGGCAGCCTGCGCGGCGACCTGCTCGCGATGTTCTGCGGACACGGCGGCCTCACCGACCAGCACCAGACCGCGCTGCTCGGCAGCGTCGTGACGGCAATCGGGCGCGACCCCGAGTTCGCGGCCGCCTTCCGGGAGCGGTTCATCGCCCCCAAGGTCGCCGTCGCGCGCGAGGTCTACGAGCGGGCCCGCCAGCGCGGCGAGCTCCGCGACGACATCGACCTCGACATCCTCACCGCGGCGCTGCCCGGCATCGTGCTGCACCGCGGCTTCCTGCTCGGCGACCCCCCGACCCAGGACCTGATCGCCCGCGTGGTCGACCAGGTCATCATCCCGGCCGCCACCCGCGGCTGACCTTCCTCTCCACCCGCCTCCTCACGAAGGAACGCTCATGACCGACGTCGAATCGCTCGACCCCGCGGGGACGACCTCGCCCGCGGAGGCCGAGGTGACCACCACGAAGCACGCCGGCCTGGCGCTCGTGCTGATCCTGACCGCCCAGCTGATGGTGGTGCTCGACTCCACCATCGCCAACATCGCGCTGCCCTACATCGGCGGCGACCTCGACATCTCCCAGGCCAACCTGACCTGGATCGTGACGGGCTACGCGCTCGCGTTCGGCGGCCTGCTGCTCCTCGGTGGCCGCCTGGGCGACCTGTACGGGCGACGCCGCCTCTTCATGAGCGGCCTCACCGTGTTCTCGATCGCCTCCCTGCTCGGTGGCCTCGCCGCCAACGAGGCCCTGCTGCTCGCCTCCCGTGCCCTCCAGGGTGTCGGCGCGGCGATGGCTGCGCCGGCCGCGCTCGCCCTGATCACCACGACCTTCGCCGCCGGCCCGGCCCGCAACCGCGCGATGGCCGCCTACGCCACGATGTCCGGCGTCGGCGCCGCGATCGGCCTGATCCTCGGTGGCTGGCTCACCGGTCTCGACTCCTTCCTCGGCCTCGACGTCGAGGGCTGGCGGATGACCTTCCTCATCAACGTCCCGATCGGCCTGGTCGCGGCCTTCCTCGCCCCGCGCGTGCTGGCCGAGTCCGAGTCCCACCCCGGCGAGATGGACATCCCCGGTGCGATCACCGGCACGCTGGGCCTGCTCGGCATCGTGTTCGGTCTCTCCCGTGCGGGCGAGGAGGCCTACGGCTGGGACCACGCCCAGACGATCACCTCGCTGGTCGCCGGTGTCGCCCTCCTGGTCGCGTTCGCGGTCATCGAGTCGCGGGTCGAGCACCCGCTGCTGCCGGTCCGGATCTTCGCCAGCCGCACCCGCGCGACGAGCTTCGTGGCGATGATGATCGCCCCGGCCGCGATGTTCGCGATGTTCTACTTCCTGAGCCTCTTCATCCAGCAGATCATGGGCTTCAGCCCGCTCGAGGCCGGCTTCGCGTTCCTGCCGTTCTCCTTCGGCATCGTGATCGGCGCCGGCCTGGCGTCCAACCTGGTCGCCCGGATCGACGCCCGCTTCCTCGCCGGCACCGGCACCCTGCTCGCCGCCGCCGCGCTGTTCATGTTCTCCCGGATCCCGGTCGACGAGTCGCCGACGGCGGTGCTGCAGGCGATGACCGACGGCGGCGCCGACATCAACTACTGGACCCGCGTCTTCCCGTTCATCATCCTGATGGCCGTCGGCATGGGCCTGGTCTTCGTCCCGATGACCCTCACCGCGGTGCACCACGTCCGCGCCGAGGACTCGGGCATCGGCTCCGGCGTGCTCAACACCATGCAGCAGGTCGGTGGTGCGCTCGGCCTGGCGACGCTGAGCACGGTCGCCCTCCACTTCACCAACAACCAGGCCAGCGAGGTCGCCAAGCCGATGGCCGACGCGATCGTGGCCGGTGGCGGCGACCCGACGGCCGTCGTACCGGGCACGGACCTGACCTTCCTCGAGGCCGCCGTCTTCGGCTCCAGCTTCCCCGAGGGCGCGGTCCACGCCTTCCTCGTCGCGTCGATCCTGATGCTGACGGCGTCGGCGGTGATCTGGGCGTTCCTCAACGTCAAGCACACCGAGCTGGCGACCGACGCCCCCGAGGGCGTGCACGTCGGCTGATCCCGACCGGGCTCCGCGACCCCGATCAAAGCGCTCGATCGAGCCGTTTGGTCGGGGTCGCGGCGCCTCCGGGCGATCGAACGGCTGGGCTCAGCCGGACACGGACCTCGCGACGTCGCGGGCCAGCTCCAGCGCTCGCCGGGCCCCGGCGGGCGTGCTGCCGGCCAGCCCGCAGGCCGGCGAGACGGCCAGCCCGGCGCCGACCTTCTCGGGGTCGAGGCCGAGCAGGTCGAGCCAGCGCAGCACCCGCTCGACGAGCACCTTGTCGCTGGACGGCGCACCGGTCGTCGGGACCACGCCGAGCACGACGGTGTCGCCGGCCTCCAGCGCCTCGGCGGCGGCATCGTGGCCGTCGGCGTCGAGCAGGTCGAGGTCGACCATCACCCCCCGGGCACCGGCACCGCGCAGCAGCCCGACCGGCACGTCCGGCGCGCAGCAGTGGACCCACGGTGTCGCGCCCGCCTCCGTCGCCGCGGCGAGGACCCACTCCAACGCCTCGCTCGCCTCCGGCGGATGGACCGCACGGTGCTTGCCGAACCCCGACGCCGTCGGTACGCCGGCCGCGAGCACCGCCGGCAGCGCCGGCTCGTCGAGCTGCAGGACCAGCTCGGTCGCGTCCGGGAGGCGGCGGCGTACGTCGGCCAGGTGGTCGGTGACGGCGACCGCGAGCGCCTGCGCGAGCTCGCGGCGGGCACCGTGGTCGGCGAGCAGCTTGTCACCGCGCGGGCGCTCGACGGTGGCGGCGAGGGTCCACGGGCCGGTGACCTGGACCTTGAACGGCCCGGCGTGGCCCGCGGCCCGCTCCTCGAGGGCGTCGAGGTCCTGGGCGAGCAGGCTGCGTGCGCGGCGCTGGTCGACGGGCGCCGCGCCGGAGGTGCCGGTGAGCCGCCAGCCCTCGGGTTGCAGGTCGGCGTCGAGCTCGGTGACCAGGCCCAGCGTGCGGCCCGTCATCGCGGCTCCGGCGCCGCGGCCGGGCACCTCGGGGACGAACGCCAACCCGTGCTCGTCGGGCGCCAGCTCGCCGAGCACGACGGACAGCGCCTCGTCGTAGTCGTGCTGGCTCTCGCCCGGGAAGGAGCCGACGCCGGTTCCCCTCACTGCGACGCTCCCACCGTCACCCGCCGGGTGCTCGTGATGGTGGCCGAGCCGACGACCCGGGTGCCGTCGTACACCACGACGGCCTGGCCGGGCGCGATCCCCTCGGCGTGCTCGAGCAGGTCGACGCGCAGGGTGTCGGCGCCGACGTGGACGACCGCGCGGTGCTCGGCGCCGTGGGCGCGCAGCTGCACGGTGACGTCGTCGCCGGCGAGGACGCTGCCGGCCTCGAGCGGGCGGCCACACCAGCGGACCCGGTCGCCCTCGACGCGGTCGACGGCGAGCCGCTCGCGCGGCCCGACGGTGACCGTGCCGGAGACGGGCTCGATGTCGAGGACGTAGCGGGGCCGGCCGTCGGGCGCGGGGTGGCCCAGGCGCAGGCCCTTGCGCTGGCCGATCGTGAACCCGTACGTCCCGCTGTGCTCGCCGAGCACCTCCCCGGTCAGGTCGTCGACGATCTCGCCGCCCTGGTTGGGCGCGCGGTCCCCCAGCTTCTCGCGCAGCCAGCCGGTGTTGTCGCCGTCGGCGACGAAGCAGATGTCGTGGCTGTCGGGCTTGTCGGCGACGAGCAGCCCCCGCGCGGCGGCCTCGGCCCGCACCTGCGGCTTCGGGGTGTCCCCCAGCGGGAACAGCGAGTGCCGCAGCTGCTGCTCGTCGAGCACGCCCAGCACGTACGACTGGTCCTTGGCCCCGTCGACGGCCCGGTGCAGCTCGACGTCGCCGCCTGCCGTCGTGTGCACGGAGGCGTAGTGGCCGGTCGCCACGGCGTCGAAGCCCAGGGCCAGCGCCTTGTCGAGAACCGCGGCGAACTTGATCCTCTCGTTGCAGCGCAGGCACGGGTTGGGGGTCTGGCCGGCCGCGTAGGTGTCCATGAAGTCCTCGACCACGTCGGTGTGGAAGCGGTCGGAGAGGTCCCAGACGTAGAACGGGATGCCGATCACGTCGGCCGCGCGCCGCGCGTCGTTGGCGTCCTCGATGGTGCAGCAGCCCCGGGCGCCGGTGCGGTACGACTTCGGGTTGCGCGACAGCGCCAGGTGGATGCCGGTGACCTCGTGCCCGGCCTCGGCGGCGCGGGCGGCGGCGACGGCGGAGTCCACTCCCCCGGACATGGCGGCGACGACCTTCACGGTGACCTCCGCACGTCAGGCGCGGGCCGCGCGGGCGCGCTCGACGACGGCACCGATCGCGCCGGCGACCGCCTCGACGTCGGCGGCGCTGCTGGTGTGGCCGAGGCTGAACCGCAGCGAGCTGCGGGCGCCGGCGCTGGTGCGGCCCATCGCGAGCAGGACGTGCGAGGGCTGGGGTACGCCGGCCGAGCAGGCCGAGCCGGTCGAGCACTCGATGCCGCGCGCGTCGAGCAGCATGAGCAGCGAGTCGCCCTCGCAGCCGGGGAAGCTGAGGTGGGCGTTGCCGGGGAGTCGGTCGACCGGGTCGCCGTTGAGGACCGCGTCCGGCACCGCCCGTCGTACGGCGGCCACGAGGTCGTCGCGCAGGGCCGTGAGCCGGGCGGCGTGCTCGCTCTGCTGCTTGACCGCCAGCTCGACGGCCGCGGCGAAGCCGGCGATCGCCGGCACGTCGAGCGTGCCGCTGCGCACGTCACGCTCCTGCCCGCCGCCGTGGACCAGTGCGGCCAGCTCGACCTCGCGTCGTACGACGAGGGCGCCGACGCCCTGCGGACCGCCGACCTTGTGCCCCGACAGGGACAGCGCGTCGACGCCCGAGGCGGCGAAGTCGACCGGGGTGGCGCCGACGGCCTGGACGGCGTCGGTGTGGACGGGGATGCCGTGGGGCCCGGCGATCGCGACGACCTCGGTGACCGGCTGCAGCGTGCCGACCTCGTTGTTGGCCCACATCACGGTGATCAGCGCGACCGACTCCGGCTCCCGTGCGACCGCCGCCCGCAGCGCCTCGATCTCGAGCCGGCCGTCCCGGTCGACCGGCAGCAGCTCGACGACGGCGCCCTCGTGCTCCTCGAGCCAGGCCAGCGCGTCGAGCACGGCGTGGTGCTCGACCGCGGTCGCCAGGATCCGAATGCGGCGCGGGTCGGCGTCGCGGCGCGACCAGTACAGGCCCTTGACCGCGAGGTTGTCGGCCTCGGTGCCACCGGAGGTGAAGACCACCTCGCCGGGCCGGCACCCGAGCGCCTGCGCGACGGTCTCGCGCGACTCCTCCACCACCCGCCGGGCGCGGCGGCCGGACGCGTGCAGCGAGCTGGCGTTGCCGACCTCGCGCAGGTGGGCGGTCATCGCCTCCACCGCGACGTCGGTCATCGGCGTCGTCGCGGCGTGGTCGAGGTAGACCGTCCGGGAGTCGTTCATGGCGCCTCCAAGGTTACGGCGCCCACGGGAGCGCCGACCAACCGCCGGTCGTCGGTACGGTGGCCGGGTGAGCGACGAGCCGGAGCTGGTCATCGCCGGCGCCGGGATCGCGGGCCTCGCCCTCGCCGCCGGACTGACCCACGCGCGTGCACCGTGGCGGTACCGGCTGCTCGACGAACGACCCGCCCTCGGCAGCACGGGCGGCGCGATCTCGCTGTGGCCCGCGGCGCTCGACGCGCTGGACCGGGTCGGTGTCGGGGCCGCCGTCCGCGCGGCGGGACATGCGGTCGGACCCGGCTCGGTCCGCACCCGCGCGGGCCGCGTCATCCGCTCCCTCGACCTGCCCCTGCTCGCCGTACGTCGTGGCGTGCTGGTCGAGATCCTGCACGCCGCGGTCGTACCGGGCAGCGTGGGCTTCGGGTGCCGGGTCACCGGCTACCGGTGCACCGGCACCGGGGTGCGGGTGGAGACCACCGGTGGACCGATCGACGCGGCAGCACTCGTGGGCGCCGACGGCTTCCGGTCGCTCGTGGCGCGGACCCTGCACCCCGGGCTGGCCGAGGCCTACGCCGGCTTCCCCGCCTGGCGCGGGCTGACGACCGCGCCGGGGGTGGAGCCCGTGCAGCTGTGGGGCCGGCGCCAGGAGCTCGGCGTGGTGCCGCTGGGCGCGGACCTGGCCTACTGGTTCGCGACGGTCCGCGAGCCCGAGGGCGGTACGGCGGCCGACGAGCTCGCCCACGTCGTACGCGCGTTCCGGGGCTGGCCGGACCCGGTCACGCGGGTGCTGGCGGCCACGGACCCCGCGACGGTGAGCCGCAACGACGTGCTCGACCGCGAGTGGCTGCGGCACTGGACCGACGGCCCGGTCGTGGTGGTGGGCGATGCCGCGCACCCGATGCGCCCGCACCTGGGCCAGGGCGGTGGCCAGGCGCTGGTCGACGTGGCGCTGCTGGCCGACCTGCTCGCGCGCGGCGACGTCCCCGCCGCGGCCTTCGCGGCGTTCGAGCGGGCCCGGCGCCGCCCGACCCGGCGGGTGGTGCGGGCCTCGCGGGCGGCGAGCCTCCTGGTCGACGCGCCGGGTGCCGTGCACCGGCTGTCGGCGCTGGTCCCGGACCGGGTCGTGCTGAGGGCGCTCAGAGGATGACGAGGTCGTCGCGGTGGATGACCTCGCGCTCGTAGGCCGCTCCGAGCTCGCGCTTGAGCTCCTTCGACGAGCGCCCGAGCAGGTTCGGGACCTCGCCGGCGTCGAAGTTGACCAGTCCGCGGGCCACGACCGTGCCGTCGGGGTCGAGCAGGTCGACGGGGTCACCGGCGCTGAAGTCGCCCTGCACGCCGGTCACGCCGGCCGCCAGGAGCGAGGCGCGGCGCTCGACCACGGCCCGGACCGCGCCCGCGTCGAGGACCAGGGCGCCCTTGGCCTCGGTGGCGTGGCGCAGCCACAGCAGGCGCGTCGGCCGACGCTTCCCGGTGGGGTGGAACAGCGTCCCGACCTGCTTGCCCGCGAGCGCCTCGCCGGCGCGGTCGGCGGAGGTGAGGACGACGGGGATGCCCGAGCCGGTCGCGATCGCGGCGGCGTCGACCTTGGTCACCATGCCGCCCGTGCCGACGCCGGCCGCACCGACCGAGCCGACGACGACGTCGGCGAGGTCACCGGAGCCTCGCACGTCGGGGATCAGCTGCGTCCCGGGACGCGACGGCGGTCCGTCGTACAGGCCGTCGACGTCGGAGAGCAGGAGCAGCAGGTCGGCATGGACGAGGTGGGCGACCAGGGCCGCCAGCCGGTCGTTGTCGCCGAACCGGATCTCGGTCGTGGCGACCGTGTCGTTCTCGTTGACGATGGGGATCACGCCGAGCTCGAGCAGCTGCGCGAACGTCTGGTGGGCGTTGCGGTAGTGGGAGCGCCGGGTGACGTCGTCGAGGGTGAGCAGCACCTGTCCCGCGATCAGGCCGTGCCGGGCCAGCTCCTCGGTGTAGCGGTGCACGAGCAGGCCCTGGCCGACGCTGGCCGCGGCCTGCTGCGCGGCGAGCCCGCGCGGGCGCTTGCTGAGGCCCAGCGGGGCCAGCCCGGCCGCGATCGCACCGGAGGAGACCAGCACGACCTCCGCGCCGCGTGCCCGCGCGGCGGCCAGGACGTCGACCAGCGCGCTCATCCGCTCCGGGTCGATCCCGCCGGACGCGGTGGTGAGCGAGGACGAGCCGACCTTGACCACGATCCGGCGCGCCTCGGTCACCAGGGCGCGCTCACTCACCGGGGTCGTCCTCGAGCCAGTCGTCCTCGAAGCCGGTCACCGGCTTGGTGTCCGGGTCCTCCTCGGAGCCGATCTCGAACGAGCTCGGGCCGTAGACGTCGGGCCGGTCGAGGCGGCGGGCGACGTCGGCGCGGGTCTCGCCCTCGGCGCGCTCGCCCATGTGCTCCTGGATCTCCCGGCGCCGGGCGGCCGCCGGCCGCTCCTCGTGGAACCGGTCGTCCTCGCCGCGGCGGGACAGGTTCTCCGCACCCGCGTCGATGCCGGGCTTGAAGTCGAAGACCACCGCGTTCTCCGTGGGCCCGATGAGGACGGCGTCGCCCTCCTCGGCACCCAGCTCGAGGAGCTTGGTCTCGACGCCCAGCCGGTTGAGCCGGTCGGCGAGGTAGCCCACGGCCTCGTCGTTGCTGAAGTCGGTCTGGCGCACCCAGCGCTCGGGCTTCGCGCCGCGGACCCGCCAGCCGGCACCGGTCCGCTTGACGGTGAAGCCGTCGTCGTCGACCGCCTTCGGACGTACGACGATCCGCGCCGGGATCTCGGTGGCCTTGGCGCGCCGGGCCTCGAGGACGATCTCGGCCATCGCGTAGACCAGCTCGCGGGTGCCCTCGCCGGACACCGCGGAGATCTCGAAGACCCGCAGGCCGCGCTCGCGCAGCTCCTCGACGACCAGCTCGGCGATGCCGCGTCCGTCGGGCACGTCGACCTTGTTGAGGGCGACCAGGCGCGGCCGGTCCTCCAGGCCGCCGTACCGACGCAGCTCGTCCTCGATCACGTCGAGGTCGTCGAGCGGGTTGCGCCCCGGCTCGAGGGTCGCCGTGTCGAGCACGTGCACGATCGCCGCGCAGCGCTCGATGTGGCGCAGGAAGTCGTGGCCCAGGCCGCGGCCCTCGGCCGCGCCCTCGATCAGGCCGGGGACGTCGGCGACCGTGAACACGGTCTCGCCCGCGGTGACCACGCCGAGGTTGGGCACCAGGGTCGTGAACGGGTAGTCGGCGATCTTGGGCCGGGCCCGCGAGATTGCCGCGATCAGGCTGGACTTGCCGGCGCTGGGGTAGCCCACCAGGCCGACGTCGGCCACCACCTTGAGCTCGAGTACGACCTCGAGCTCGTCGCCGGGCTCGCCGAGCAGCGCGAAGCCGGGGGCCTTGCGGGTCTTGGAGGCCAGCGCCGCGTTGCCGAGGCCGCCGCGACCGCCGTGGGCGACGACCAGCTCGGCGCCGGGGGTGACCAGGTCGGCCACCACCTCGCCGTTGCGGTGCTTGACGACCGTGCCGGCAGGTACGGCGAGGACCAGGTCGGCGCCGTGCGAGCCGTTGCGCCGGTCGCCGGCCCCGTGGCCGCCGTGCTCGGCCTTGCGGCGCGGGCTGTGGTGGTAGTCGAGCAGGGTCGTCACGTCGGGGTCGACGCGCAGGATGACCGAGCCACCCGGACCGCCGTTGCCACCGTCGGGGCCGCCCAGCGGCTTGAACTTCTCGCGGTGCACGGACGCGACGCCGTTGCCGCCGCGACCGGCGGACACGGACAGGACCACGCGGTCGACGAAGGTGGGGACGGCCATGGATTCATCTTTTCAAACTCGGTGGTTGAGGTGCGAGCATGCAGCCTCGAAACCAAAATGGACGAAGGGCGCCCCGAACCGGGACGCCCTTCGAAGCCTCAGGTCAAGCGAGCGTCAGCTCACTCACCCGGGACGATGTTGACGACCTTGCGGCCGCGCTTCTTGCCGAACTCCACCGCACCGGGGATCAGCGCGAACAGCGTGTCGTCGCCGCCGCGGCCGACGCCGGAGCCCGGGTGGAAGTGGGTGCCGCGCTGGCGGACGATGATCTCGCCGGCGTTGACGACCTGGCCGCCGAAGCGCTTCACGCCGAGGCGCTGGGCGTTCGAGTCGCGGCCGTTCTTGGTGGACGCCGCGCCCTTCTTGTGTGCCATGTTTCAGTCCTTGGGGTGTCGTGCTGACCGGGGGTCAGAGCTTGATGTCGGTGACCTTGACCTGGGTGTACTTCTGGCGGTGACCCTGGCGCTTCTTGTAGCCGGTCTTGTTCTTGTACTTCTGGATGACGATCTTCGGGCCCTTGGTGGCACCGAGGACCTCGACCGTCACGGCCGCCTTGTCGAGGCCGGTGGCCGTCACCTTGTCACCGTCGACGGCGAGCACGACCGGCAGGGTCAGGGTGTCGCCGACCGGCGTGGAGACCTTGTCGATCTCGATGACGTCGCCGACAGCGACCTTCTCCTGCTTCGCGCCTGCGCGCACGATCGCGTACACCACCGGGCTCCTTCTGGTTCAACGTCTGTTGTCTACGGCACACTGCGGATCCCACGCCGCGACGTACGTCGCAAGATGCCGGGTGCCAGCAGAACGGCACGCCTCGGCGGCGCACCGACGAACAATGTTACGCAGCCGGGCCGGATTCCACCAAAACGGGGCCTCCGGCCCGGCCGCGAACGTGGCGACTAGCGCTTGCGCGAGCCGCCCTTGCGCTTGATCGGGACGTGCTCGACGTGCGGCTCCTCGTGGGAGTCCGCCGCGGGCTCGTCCGCGGTCGCGGGGGCGGCGTCGGGGGCCGCCTCGACGGCTGCCTGGGGGGCTGCCTCGGGCGCCGCCTCGGCCGGCGGGCCCGCGGGGCGGGTGGCCGCGCGGCGGCGGGTCCGGGTCACCACGGTCGTGGTGGCCACGGGGGCGGGCTCCGGCTCGGGCTCGGGCTCCGGCTCGGGCTCCGGCTGCGGCTCGGGGGCGACCTCCGGCTCGGGCTCGGGTGCCGCCTCGACCGGCGTCTCCGGGGCCTCGACCGGGGCGTCGTCGACGACCGGAGCCTGCGCAGCGGACTGCTCGACCTCCGGGCTCTCGACCTCCGAGCTCCCGGCCTCCGGGCTCCCGGCCTCCGGGCTCTCGACCTCGGGCTGCTCGACCTCGGGCTGCTCGGCCTCCGGGTGCTCGTGCTCGGCGTGCTTCGCCATCGCGGCGATGTCCTTCGGGGACGGCACCGACGGAGCGGCCTTGGGCGCGTCGGCCGAAGCGTCGGCCTGGCTGCCCTTGCCCTTGCGGCGACGGCTCGGGCGGCGGGACTCCTCCTGCTCGCCTCCCCCACGCTTGGGCTCGACCGGCAGGTCGTGGACCACGATGCCGCGGCCCTGGCAGTGGCTGCAGTTCTCGCTGAACGCCTCGAGCAGGCCGGTGCCGATCCGCTTGCGGGTCATCTGCACCAGGCCCAGGGAGGTGACCTCGGCGACCTGGTGGCGGGTGCGGTCGCGGCCGAGGCACTCGACGAGGCGGCGCAGCACGAGGTCGCGGTTGGACTCGAGGACCATGTCGATGAAGTCGACGACGATGATGCCGCCGATGTCACGCAGCCGGAGCTGGCGGACGATCTCCTCGGCGGCCTCGAGGTTGTTCTTGGTGACCGTCTCCTCGAGGTTGCCGCCCGAGCCGGTGAACTTGCCGGTGTTGACGTCGACGACGGTCATCGCCTCGGTGCGGTCGATGATCAGCGAGCCGCCCGAGGGCAGCCACACCTTGCGGTCGAGGCCCTTGGCGATCTGCTCGTCGATGCGGTACGTCGAGAACAGGTCCGGGACGCCGTCGCCCGACTCGTGGCGCTCGAGGCGCTCGGCGAGGTCGGGGGCGACCTGCTCGACGTACTCCTTGACCGTCGACCAGGCCTCGTCGCCTTGGACCACGAGCTTGGCGAAGTCCTCGGTGAACAGGTCGCGGACCACCTTGAGGGTGAGGTCCGGCTCGCCGTACAGCAGCTGTGGGGCGTTGCCCTTCGCGACCTTGCCCTCGATGTCCTCCCAGCGTGCCTTGAGCCGCTCGACGTCGCGGGTCAGCTCCTCCTCCGAGGCGCCCTCGGCCGCGGTGCGCACGATGACGCCGGCGGTGTCGGGGACGATCTCCTTGAGGAGCGTCTTCAGGCGCGAGCGCTCGGTGTCGGGCAGCTTGCGGGAGATGCCGGAGGTGGTGCCGTCCGGGACGTAGACCAGGAAGCGGCCGGCGAGGCTGACCTGGCTGGTGAGCCGGGCGCCCTTGTGGCCGATCGGGTCCTTGGTGACCTGCACCAGCACGGTCTGCCCCGACTGCAGGACCGACTCGATCTTGCGCGGCTCGCCGTCCTTGTGGCCCAGCGCGCTCCAGTTGACCTCTCCGGCGTAGAGCACCGCGTTGCGGCCCTTGCCGATGTCGATGAACGCGGCCTCCATGGACGGCAGGACGTTCTGCACGCGGCCGAGGTAGACGTTGCCGATGAGCGAGGTCTGCGACTCGCGGGCGACGTAGTGCTCGACGAGGACCTTGTCCTCCAGCACCGCGATCTGGGTCAGGTCCTTGCGCTGGCGGACCGCCATCACGCGCTCGACGGACTCGCGACGGGCCAGGAACTCGGCCTCGCTCACGATCGGCGCGCGGCGGCGGCCGGCCTCGCGGCCCTCGCGGCGGCGCTGCTTCTTGGCCTCGAGGCGGGTCGAGCCGGAGATCGACGTGATCTCGTCCTCGGACGAGCGCGGCTTGCGGACCCGGGTGACGGTGTTCTCCGGGTCGTCGCCCTCGCCGTCGCCGCCACCCTCGCCGGCGCGGCGGCGCCGCCGGCGGCGACGGGACGAGGAGGAGCCGCCGGACGTGGCGCCCTCGCCCTCCTCGGCGTCCTCACCCTCGGCTGCGGCGTCCTCACCCTCGGTCGGCTCCGCGGCGGCCTTGTCGGCGGCGCTCTCGGTGTCATCGCCCTCGGTGGACTCGCCGTCCTCGCCCTCGGCGTTCGCGGCCGGCTTGCGGCGGCGGCGACCACCGCGACGCCGGCGCCGGCGGGCGGCACCGGTCCCGGTGCCGGACTCGTCGTCGCCCTCGTCCTCGTCGGTCGACTCGTCGGTCGACTCGTCGGTCGGCTCGTCGGTGGACTCGTCGGTGGACTCGTCGGTGGACTCGTCGGTCGCCTCCTCGGCAGGCGCCTCGTCGGCCTCGACCTCGGCGGCCGGCTCCTCGGTGGGCTGCTCGGTGGGCTGCTCGGCGGGCTGCTCGGCGGGCTCGGTCTCGGCCGCCGCCTCGTCCTCGACCGGCGCGTCCTCCGCCGCCGGCTCCTCCACCGGGGCGACCGGCGCCTGGAACAGCAGGGCGGTCGCGGGCGCGGCCTCGGCCGCCTCGACGTCCACGGGCGCCTGGGCGGCCTGCTCGACCTCGGCGGTGAGCTCGAGCTGCTCGGAGGTCGGAGCGGGAGACGCCTTGGCCTTCGCCCGGCTCGCGGTGGTCTTCTTCGCCGCGGTGGTCTTCTTCGCGGCGGTCTTCTTGGCCGCCGTCTTCTTCGCCGCCGCCTTCTTGGCGGGCTTCTCGGCCTTCTCCGCCTTGGCGGGCTTCTCGGCAGGCGTCGCGGCGTCGTCGGGAGCCTCGGTCGCGGTGTCGGTGGGCGCGTCGGTCATTGCGCTACTCCTCCACCCGGGCTCCGTGCGCCCGGGGTGTGTCGTCGGCGCTCGCACGGGGCGGCGCCACAAGCCTTCGTGGGACGACACCCTCCGCGGTCGTGCGTCGCCGGAGGCGGGGCCGCTCGCCTGCCGCGGTCGCCGTGTGCGTCGCGTCGGGCGGTGGTCCGTCTCCACCGTGCCGGGCGGTCAGTGACCTGCCGTCCGGCGAGAACGTCGTCGATCTCTCCGCACGCCGTCCTGTGGGACGCGCGCGGGTGGAAATCTGTGGCGAGTATCGCACACGGCCGTCACACGCCCGGCATCCCTGGCCCGTCAGCGGGTCGCAAGTGGGTCGCCGATCGACTCCGTGGACCGGTCCAGGACACCCTGCGCGACGCGCGTGAGCAGGCCGGTCGCGGCCACCTCGAGGCCGCTGACCGCACGCAGCCCGGTGAGCACGTCGTCGGGCCGTACGGCGGGCACGGTGTGCTCCAGGAGCAGGTCCAGGTCACCCTCGGGCGTCACCAGCAGGCGGACCACCGCGGCACGGCAGTCGAAGGAGCGCAGCCCCTTCTTCGTCATCCGCTCGACGGTGACCGACTCGGTCGCGAGGAAGGCGTCGACGGCGGCCTGTGCCCGCTCGACCTCGGCTCCGCCGAGGTCGATCAGCCAGTGGCTGGCGGTCAGCAGGTCTGCGAGCGACCCCGCGGCCGACGTCGCCGCGTCGACGGCCACCACGACGTCGAGCCCGTCGGGCAGCACGGCGTCCAGCGCCTCCCCCACCGCACCCGGGTCCCGGGTCTCGGCGAGCCCCAGCTCGACGTACTCCGACTCGCTGGCCGCCCCGGTCGGCGAGGCGCCGGCGTACGAGATCCGCGGGTGCGGGTGGAAGCCCGACGAGTAGGCCATCGGGATGCCGGCGCGAACGACGGCGCGCTCGATGGCCCGGCTGACGTCACGATGACTCGTGAAGCGCAGCCGGCCGCGCTTGGCGTACCGGATCCGGATCCGCTGGACCGGCGGTGCCTGTTGTTCGGGAAGCTGTCGAGCCACGAGGGACGATGGTAGGTCAGCCGCCGGTCGTCCGCGTCGTGAGTACCGTGGGGCCCGCCCGAGGACCGCTCTCCCCGCGGCATCGATCAACGCCCGGAGGCCCCGCTTGCTCGCGCTCGACTGTCCAGCCCAGTCCTACGACTGGGGCTCCGCCGACGCCATCCCCGGATTCCAGGGTCGACAGCCGGACGGTGCCCCCGTGGCCGAGGTGTGGATCGGCACCCACCCGCTCGGCACGGCCCAGTACGTCGACGCCGACGGCGTGCGCCGCGACCTCACCGAGGTCGCGGGCGAGCTGACGTTCATGCTCAAGGTGCTCGCGGCCGACCGTCCGCTGTCGATCCAGGCCCATCCCAACGCACCGCGGGCGCGGGCCGGGTACGCAGCCGAGGAGGAGCGCGGCGTCCCGATGGGTGCGCCGGAGCGGGTCTTCAAGGACCCCTACCCGAAGCCCGAGATGGTCTACGCACTGTCGACCTTCGACACGCTGGTCGGATTCCGGCCCACGGCCGAGATCCTGCGGGTCCTCGCGCCACTCGAGCACCCCGTGACCGCAGCGCTGGCACTGCAGCTGCGCGAGCGCCCAGGCTTCGGCGGCATCGTGCGCCTGCTCGAAGGCCTGCTCGTCGCACCGCCCTCGCCGACCGCAGTGGGTGAGGTCGTCGCCCAGTGCCGCGTCGCCCTGGCCGAGGGCATCGACATCAAGCGTGCGTACGCCACCGCAGTCGAGATCGCCGACCACCACCCGGGCGATGTGGGCGTCGTGATCTCGCTGCTCCTCAACCGGCTGACCCTCCAGCCCGGTGAGGCTGCCTACCTCGACGCCGGCATCATCCACGCGCACCTCAGCGGCCTGTGCCTGGAGGTGATGGTGTCCTCGGACAACGTGCTGCGCGCCGGCCTGACCTCCAAGCACGTCGACCCCGAGGGGCTGGTGCTGTGCCTCGAGGAGGGCATGTCACGACTGGCCCGCGTCACCCCGCAGCTGTTCGGCACATCGACCGACGTGTTCAGTCCGTCGCGGGAGTTCGCGCTGTCCGTCACCCAGAGCTCTCAGCCCGACGGTGCCGGAGCCACGCTCCCCCACCAGGGCAAGCGCCTGCTCGTGTGCACCGGCGGGGAGGTCACCGTCCTCAACCGGGAGGGCGAACGGCTCCACCTGCGGCGAGGTGAGGCGGCGTACGCCGACGAGGGCGACGGCGAGCTCCGGGTCACCGGCACGGGCGAGGTCGCCCAGGCCTACATGCCGTCAGGAGCTGCCGGTCGCCTCGACGACCTGCTGTGATCCTGCCCGCCGGCGCGCCTACGGGACCTTGAGCGGCTTCGTCGCCACGACGCAGAACTCGTTGTAGATGAAGGCCTTCCCGGTGAACCGCGGGAAGGGGAAGCTGTAGGAGCGCTGGGGCACGAGGCCGACGTCGGCTGCCAAGGAGCACAGCGCCTCACCGTCGACGAACTCGACGTGCGTCGGGTCGCTGTCGTAGCCCCGCTCCTGGGGGCAGACGAAGAGGACCCGGCCCCCTGGTCGAAGGTAGGGCAGGTAGTCGTTCATCATGGCGCGGGCCTGTGAGGCGTCCATGTGCTCGATGACGTGAGCGACGAGGAAGCCGTCGAAGGCGTCGGGCACGCGCAGGTCCGAGGCCTCCCACTCCGCCACCGTCAGCGCGGCGTAGCCACGTGACCGGGCCTCCTCGATGGACTCGACGTTGTGGTCCACTCCGACCGACCCCGCCGCGAGCGTCGCCAGGTTGCGCCCGATGCCGCATCCGATCTCGAGGGTTCGCCCCAGCCCCTGTCGTCGAATGTTCCATTGGTACGGCGCCTGGACGTGCAGCGCACGCTTCCACCAGACATCCTGCTTCGCTCGAAGTCGGGCGGTGTAGTCGGCCTCAGTGGTGTCCTGCATACGGTGGATGGTAGCCGTGGCCCGTATGATCATCGGCGTGCAGGCCAGGCATCCAATGACCACAAACACCATCTCGGGGACGGGCGAATGACTGTCATGCACGCGTGCACGATCGTGGCGCGCAACTACCTGGCCCAGGCCCAGGTACTCGTCGACTCGTTCCGGAAGCACCACCCGGACGGCACCTTCGACGTCGTCCTGGTCGACGACCCGGCCACGGACCGCCCCGTCATGGACGGCGCGGACGTGCTGATGCTCGACGAGATCGGCCTGGCTGCCGCGGACCTCGAGCGGATGGGCGCGATGTACGAGCTCATCGAGCTCGCGACCGCCGTGAAGCCGTGGTCGCTGATGTCCCTGCTCGACCGCGGCTACGACCACGCGGTCTACTTCGATCCCGACATCTCCATCGAGCGGTCGATCGACGAGCTGCCGGGGCTCGCCCGCGAGCACTCCGTCGTGCTGACCCCCCACCTCACCGAGCCCATGCCCCGCGACGGTGGCGCGCCCAGCGAGCAGGCGATCATGCTCTCGGGCACCTACAACCTCGGCTTCGTCGGTGTCGGCAACACCGACGACGGCCGCGCGATGCTCGATTGGTGGCGGACCCGCCTCCGCTCCGACGCCGTGGTCGACGTGGCCAACGGCTTCTTCACCGACCAGAGGTTCATCGATCTGGTGCCGGGTCTCTTCGAGCACGTGATCGTCAAGGACCCGTCGTGGAACGCCGCGTACTGGAACCTCGCGACGCGTCCCCTGACCCGCGACGCCGACGGTCGCATCCTGGTGTCGGGCCGCCCGCCGACCTTCATCCACTACTCGGGCTACTCCCCCCAGAAGCCCCACCTCCTGAGCAAGCACCAGGGCCCGGAGCCCCGGATCAAGCTCAGCGAGCATCCCCTGCTGCGCGAGCTCTGCGACGACTACGGCGCCCGGCTCAAGCGGCACGGGTTCGTCCAGCGGCAGGCCGACTTCAAGGCGCCGTTCACGACCCTGGACGGCGTCGAGCTGGACCAGCTGACCAAGCGACTGGTGCGCGCCGAGCTCCTCGCCATCGACAACGGCGAGAAGAGCGAGCTCCGTCTGGGCCAGGACACCGGCCTCCCGCTGCGCGAGTGGCTCGACTCGCCCGCCGAGGACGCCCGCTTCCCCTGGCTGACCCGCTACCTCGAGGCCCTGTACACCGGCCGCGTCGACCTGCGGAAGGCCTACCCGGGCGTGCGCACCGGCAGCATCGGCCCCTATCTGGAGTGGGTGGAACGCTTCGGTGTCGACAAGGGCAACGTCGCGGCGGAGCGGCTGGAAGCCGGCCGGCGTCTCGCCGCCTCCCCCCAGACGAGCTCGCTGCTGAGCCGTCCGGCCGAGGCCGCCGGGACCACGGCGCGGCACGGCGTCGAGGTCGCCGGCTACCTCACCGCCGACCTCGGGCTCGGCGAGTCCGGGCGCCAGTTCGTCGACAGCCTGGAGATCGCTGGCATTGCGGTGTCGACGACGACGTACACGCGGACGCTCAGCCGCCTCGGCGCCCCTTGGCAGGACAGGCAGCCGACGCCCGGGTTGCGCAACGACACCGCACTCGTGTGCGTGAACGCCGACCAGCTGGGTCGCTTCACCAAGGACGCCGGGGAGGACTACCTCGCCAACCGCTACCGGATCGGCCTGTGGTTCTGGGAGCTCGACGACTTCCCGAAGCGGATGCGCAAGTCCGCTCGTCTGCTCGACGAGATCTGGGTGTGTAGCGAGTTCAACCGGGCAGCCATCGCGCCTCACACCGACCGCCCGGTGATCGTCGTGCCTCACCCGGCGCACGCGCCGACCTACAGCGACGCCGCGCTCGCGGAGGCTCCGGCCGACGGCGTGTTCACCTACCTCTTCGTGTTCGACTACCTCAGTGTCTTCGATCGCAAGAACCCCGCTGGGCTGGTCGAGGCCTATCTCCGGGCCCACCCGGAGCCGGGCGAGGCACGCCTCGTCATCAAGGCGATCAACGGGAGCAAGCGCCAGCAGGAGCAGGAAGCGCTACGGTACGCCGCGGCTGGCCGGCCCGACATCGTGCTCATCGACCGGTATCTCAGCCGACCCGAGCTCGACTACCTGATGCACCGTGCAGACTGCTACGTCAGCTTGCACCGGTCCGAGGGCTTCGGCCAGACGCTCGCCGAGATGATGGCGATCGGCAAGCCGGTCATCGCCACCGCCTACTCCGGCAACCTCGAGTTCACCCACGAGCACAACTCGTACCTCGTGCCCTTCACGAAGGTGAGCGTGCCACCGGGCTGCGAGCCCTACCCGACGACCGCCGAGTGGGCCGATCCGGACCTCGACGAGGCCGCCCGCCTGATGCGCCACGTTCGCGAGAACCCCGAGGACGCCAAGCAGCGCGGCGAGCGCGCGGCGCAGACCATCGCCGAGGAGTTCTCCAACGAGGCCCTGGCCCGGGTCGCCCGCACCCGCCTCGACGAGGTGTGGGCGTCCGAGGCGTTTCGTCGTCGCACCTCCCCCGCGCCGGCCAAGCCGGTGGCCACGGTGGGCCGCCGTGCGGCACGACGCCTGCGCGCGGCCATGCGGAGCTGAGTTCCTGCACCAGACTGCGCGACCGGCGGTCAGCGCAGGTCGCCGGCCCGCAGCGATGCCTCCATGCCGCGCACCAGTTGGGCCATGCCGACCGGGAGTGGCACGACGGGCGTGCTGTCGAGCTCCGGCCACACCACGCTGCGCAGACGCAGGTCCTTGGCCTGGTAGGCGGCAGCGGAGGACGCGCCGTACACGACCCGCGGCTTGCGACGGGTGACGCGTCGGAACTCCGCCACCAGGAAGCCGACCGTGACGCTCTGGTGCGAGGCGAGGATCTTGACCGTCACACCCCGGCTGTCGTGACCCGGCGCGCGCAGCCGGGTCATGCCGTCGATGACCAGACGAGCGGCGTCGGTGACGTAGAGGTAGTCGCGCATCGTGTCCAGCGGGACGTAGACGGAGATCGGCTGCCCGAGCAGGTGGGCCCGGGCGATGTGGGAGATCAGGCCCTGCGGCTTGGCGAGGTTCTGCCCGGGGCCGTAGAGGTTCGACAGGCGGCCGACGAGGACCGGCACGCCGCTCGCGTCCGCGAATTGCGCTGCGGCCTGCTCCAGGGCCAGCTTGGCGTGGCCGTAGGGTGCGAGTGGTCGCGGCGGGGTGAGCTCGTCGCGCGGCGAACCAGGCGAGCCGGCGTACACGCCGCCGGCCGAGGAGGCCAGGAACAGCGAGCCCGCGGTGTCACCGGCAGCAGGCGTGAGCGCCGCCAGCAGCGCCCCGAACACCCGGGCCTCGTCGTCGAGTGCAGAGGCCGCCGTGCTCGTGACACCGGCGCCCGCGCACCAGCACACCTGCCAGTCCAGACCCGCCACCGACGCCGCGGCCAGGAAGGCCCGCGCGGAGGAAGCGATCTGGTCGGCCGTCTGCGGCGCCGACCATCGGATGGGGTCGGGCGGCGCCCACAAAGGCGTGCCCGACGCGATGCACGCATCGACGACTGCGCCGCCGAGCAGTCCACCGGCCCCGACGACCCAGGTCAGCGGCGCCGTGCTCACGAGTCGCGCAGGGCCGCGTCGCTGGGCAGCCGGCGACCGAGGGGACCTTCGTCCGGGTCGTGGCTGATCAAGTAGAGCGGACGGCCCATTGCCATGCCGACGACCGAACCGAGGTATTCGGCGATCACGCCGAGCGAGAGCAGGATCGCACCCGTACCGAGCGAGATGAGCACCACCGTGGAGGTCCATCCGGGCGCCGAGATGCCGCCGATGATGCTGCCGACAACTGCGTACACAGCGAATGCGACGCCCAGGAAGCCGAACAAGACCCCGAGCAGAGCGACCGCCCGCAGGCCACGGGTTCCCGACGTCAGCACGAGTCGCCAGAAGTGCGACAGCAGCGTCCGCGTGGAGTATCCCGAGGGACGGTCGCCCTCCTGCCGCAGCTCGATCGGGCACTGCGCGATGCGGCCGTTGACCCACGACAGGGCAACGTCCAGGTAGACCCCGGCACCGGCGTAGGCGGCGACACTGCGGCCCATCTCGCCCAGCACCAGGCGGTAGCTCTGGAAGGTCGAGATGTCCTGGCTGCCGCCCAGCACGTCGACGACGCGCTTGGCACCCTTCGACGCGGCGTTGCGGAGGAAGCCGTGGGGCGCGGCGTTGGTCGGCTTGGCGTAGACGACACCTGCCCGAGCGCTCATCGCGGTGTCGAGGAGGTCAGCCAGGTAGGCGGGGTCGTGCTGGCCGTCCTCGTCCATGGTCGCGATCCAGTCACCGCCCGACGACGCCATGCCCGCGAGTGTCGCCGCGTGCTGGCCGAAGTTGCGGCTGAGCCAGACGGGGCGCACCTTGTCGGACTTCTCGGCCAGGCGCCGGATGACGTCCGCCGACCGGTCGGGACCGTTGTCGTAGGCCAGCAGCACCTCGGTGACGACGTAGCGGTGACCCGCCGGGGTCGACTGCTCGACGTAGTAGGGCTCGATCTCGGCGAGGAGTGTCTCGAGAGTGCGCTCACCCTGGTAGACCGGCACGACCACGCTCACGGTGTGAACCGGGACGGTCGCGACATCGGCCCCTGTCTGCGCGCTGCTCACGCCCGAAACGCTATCAGCCAGCGCGCTTGGGCGAACGATCGGCGCGGTCGGGCGCCGGGGCCAGAGCCGCCGCCGGACCACGCACCTCCAGATCCGCGAGGACCGGGTCGACCATGGTGAAGTCGAACAGGTTCACGCTCAACGCGCCGACGACGCCCGTCAACGTCAGGCGCGACTCCCCGGACGGGATGACGACCTCCCGCTCGACGGCTGTGCCCGCAGGGCCGACGCGCACCGTCTCGCGGCTGCCGTCCGGCCAACCGAGGGTGACTGTGGTGGGTGTCTTGACGCCCACCGCTCCCACCGTGAACGAGAACCTCATCGGAAGCGGCGCTCCCGGGTTGTCGATGATGCCCTCGGGCGCCGGGACGGAGCCGATCAGCCGCAGCCGACCCTTGTCGTCGGGGCGGCCGGGGTTCTGGAAGCCGGACTGCCAGTAGAAGTGCGGGACGTCGACGAGGTGCTCGCCGATCCGCTCCCACTCGGTGGCACCGTAGGCCTGCTCGGCCGCAGCCGCGAAGTCGCGCATGTCGTAGAAGACGAACCTCTTGTTGCGGCTCACGATCGGTCGGCCGAACAGCTCGTCCAGCTGGTCCTCGAGCTCGCGAACCGCCCCGCGGCCGTAGCCGAAGCGGTCGACGTGGAGGCCGGTGAAGCCCGCCGCAGCGACCGCCGTCATCAGGACGGGGGTGTCCATCTCGGCAGCGGCCGTCTGCCAGTCCGCCTGCGGACGCCCCTTGACCCCGCCGTAGCTCCAGCGCAGTCGGCTTGAGTGGAGGTAGGGACGAATCGCTTCGTAGTCCTCCATCCGGTGGATCGGCTCGGACTCGGGGAATGCCATCACGGGCAGCTCGAAGATGCTCGAGCCCTTCGGCATCCGCTCCTCGATCCGCGCGACGTAGTCGACGTCGTTGCCCCAGGCGCGCAGCACAGCCGGGTCCGCGTTCCACTTCCGCGGTGGGGTCGCGTCGTACAGGCCACCGAGCGCGATCACGCCGCACACGCCGACCGCGAGCACCCGGCCGACGGCCGGTCGCAGGCCGGAACGGCGCTTGTCCAGCCAGCCCAGTACGGCGTCGACGAGCAACGCCACGGATGCGAGCGAGAACAGGGCGAGGTAGACGATGATCCGGTTCCACGCCCGGATGTCGGGCGACACGAACAGCGCGAACAGGGTCCCGAACCCGCCGATCGTGCCGCACAGGAACGCGACGACGGCGAACAGCGAGAGGATCCGCTGGCTGCGCCCGAAGGGGCCGTGTACCTGGAGGCGTCGGCGGACGACGGCCACGACCAGGGGCAGCAGGAGGAGGTACAGGAACCCGGCCGCGGCCACCGCGCCGAGCGCCGGGCTCTCCGAAGGGAGGGGGAACGTCGCGTTGTAGTCGGAGCGGAACTCTGCGAACGACACGATCCGGTGCCACGGAACCGGCAGCACGAGGCCCGCCAGCTTGAAGGCGTACATCTCGGACTCGAGCGGCTCCCGCGCGAAGGCCGCGGGGCTGGCGCCCTCGGAACGCTGGTAGAGGATGTCCGGCGCCATGTTCGCGATCATGACCGCGATCAGCACACCCATGGCGACCACGCCGTGGCCCGACAGCGCGAAGTTCCTGCGCAGTGCGCTGACCACGACTGCCACGCTCATGAGGATGAGCCCGAAGACCGAGTAGTACGAGCTCGTCGAGCCGATGAGCACGAGGATCGCGACCGTTCCGAGCGAGGTCGCGGTCAGGTGACCGAGCGGGTTGAACCAGCGGGTCCCGGGGCGCCGGACCCAGATGGGTCGCTCGTCGACGATCTTGAACAGCAGGGCTGCGAAGAGCGGGACGACGAAGAGCATCGACAGGGCGAGATGCGGCTGGCCGTGGAAGAAGTGGTACGGCGTGAACGCGTACAGCAGGCCCATGAAGAACGAGCTGGCCAGCCGAGCGCCCACGACCCGCAGGAACCACATCGCGGCCATCGCGGTCAGGGGGTAGGTGACCAGGTAGCACGCGTTGTAGACGGCGCCCCACTGGTCACTGAACAGCCCGAAGGTCTTGGCCAGGGCGAACTGGAGGTTGTCGGCGACCGGGAAGTCGTGGAGGTTCTGGGTGTACGGCGCCCCGAGCAGGCGGTTGGTCTCGTACCAGCCGCCCTCGAGGGTCGCCTTGACCTGCGACCCGCCGGCGAGCGCGTCGCTGCGGTAGACCAGCGGTACCGCGAAGGGGCGTCCCATGAACCCGAGGATCCGGTAGGCGATGAGTCCCGACAGGACGGCTTGGGCGACGTAGGCGGCCGGGCCGAGGAAGCGCGACGGATCGATGCGCTCCTTCACGCCGCGCCCTTCATCCTCTTGCGCCACACGATGTAGGCCGCGCGGCGCATCAGGGCCGTCGCCCGGGCCCGTGCGTTGCCCAGCGCGACGTCACCCCGGCTGACCGTCTGCGGGAGCCGGGTGTGGAAGTACCGGTGCGTGCCTGCGGCCTGCCGGCTCTGGTCGGACGCGAGACGCACGCTCCATTGGGTGTTGCTGACCCGGAAGCTGGCGAGGGTCTCGGGCAGGGCCACGAGATCACCGTGCTCGAGCACGCTCATGTAGGTGAACTGGTCGATCAGGTACGGGTACGGATCGAGCCAGCCGCCCACCTGCTCCAGGACCTCGCGGCGGATGAGGACGCAGCCGGGCTCGCCGAGGAGGTTCGTCCCGGCACGGACCAGGGCGCGGATCGCGTCGCGGCCGGTGACCAAGCCGTCGAGCGGATCGATCCCCCGGCCGGACAGCAGCACCTCCCCCGCCGGGTCGATGAGGTCGCGGCGCGCGGCGACGGCCACCGCAGTCGGGTTCTTCTCGAGGGCTTCGACCTGCCGCTCGACGCACGTGGGCGCGATCAGGTCGTCTCCGCACAACAGCTTGACGTACGTGGCCGTGGCCGCAGCTGTCACCGCGTTCCAGTTCGCCTTTGCGCCGCCGCCAGCCGGGGTACGCATCAGCCGGACGCGAGGGTCACCCGCGTATCGCTGGATCGCCTCCCAGGTGCCGTCGTCCGAGCTGTGGTCGGCGATCACGACCTCGATGTCGGCGTAGGTCTGGCCGAGCGCGGACTCGACGGTCTCGTTGATGTACCGAGCGTTCCGGAAGGCGGGGATGACGATGGAGACCGACGGCACGCGGTCACCGTAGGTCTCACCGCCAGTGCGGGCAAATCTCCCGAACGCTCGGCGTGGCGGCTACGCCTTGCGCGCGACCAGGGCGAACTCTCCGCAGAGACGCAGGTCACGGTCGAGGTCGCCGGTCCCCTGCGGAAGGTGGATCCAGGCCTCCTCGAAGCCCACCTCGCGGGCCAGGAAGAGCAACGACTCCGGGAAGAGCGGCCGGACGTGCGTGAGGTCGAGCCAGAACGTCTTGAGCGCGGCCGGGGAGTGCGGGTTGACCGTCTCCGCGACCAGGACACCGCCGGGCCGCAGCGCGGCAGCAGCGCCGACGAAGAGCTCACGGACCAGCGGCACCGGGATGTGCTCGATGACCTGGAAGGACGTGACAGCTCCCAGCGTCCCTCGGGGGATGTCGCGCAGCAGGGCGAGACCGTCGCCAGTGGAGACGTCCAGGCCCTTGGCACGGGCACGAGCCGCCATGCTCTCGTCGAGGTCGACACCGCGGGCCGGAACGCCGGCAGCCGCCATCAGCTCGAGGAACTCGCCGCGTCCACAGCCGAGATCGAGGACCGGTCCGTCGCCGACGAGCCCGACGTACGACGCCAGCCGGTCCCGGACGAACTCCTCGCTCCCGCGGTAGGTGTCCTCGAAGTCGGCGTAGTCGGAGCCGTTGTCCGCGCCCAGGGCGAGGACCTCCGTACCGCCGTCCGTGGTGGCACGCACCTGGGTCCCGGGCGCGACGTAGGGCGTCGCCTGCTGCTCGGCGTCGAGTCGCAGGACGGCCCCGTCCGTGGAGTCGAGGCGGCGAGCGAGCTCGTCGACGCGGCCATGCAGGGGCTCGAGGTCGCTCAGGCGCCGCTCGAGGTCCTTCACGCGTGCCCGCAGCTCGCGGATACGCTCGGTGGCACGGCGCCGGTCGTCGTCGACGATGCCCCCGACGTCGACCAACCCGTCACCGAGCAGGCGGAACTTCGACTCGTGGGTGTGCAGCACGCTCCGCAGCGGACGGATGGCGATGCGCCGCAGCGCGCTCGACGACGGCGCTTCGCCATCGGTGAGCTTGCCCAGCACCCTCTTCGCGGTGCGCACGGCCGAGCGTCGCCGGGGGGCGCGCTGCGCGATGTCGCTCTTGGAAACGGTCACGATCGACCTTCCTTCGCCGGCCGCGGCCTCGTGAGCGCGATGTCACGATCCTCGGGGCGCGGCAGGTTGGGGTAGACGGGCGTGTAGCGATCGCGCCAGGGGATGCCCCAACGACGGCGAAGGAACCGCGTGTCATCGGGGTTCGGGATCGCCTCGCGGGTCTGGGACTCGAAGTGGAAGAGCTCGCAGTGGGCCAGGAAGAGGATGCGGTAGCCGGCGGTGGCCACCTTGTAGCTGAAGTCGACGTCGTTGTAGTCCTCGCGGAGCTGCTCGGTGTGCCCGCCGACCTCGAAGTAGACCTCGCGCCGGATGCCCACGCAGGCCCCGGTGACGCCGCTCACCTCGCGGTCGATCACCGCCGTCTTGCCCCAGCCGCCCTGCAGGTCGGCCGGTGACTTCTTGTAGGGGTGGACGTACCGACCGTGGGAGAACGCCAGACCGACGTGCTGGACCGCGGTGCTGGAGTAGAGGAGACGAGCCCCCGTCATGCCCACGTCGGGCTGCTCCAGCGGCGCGATGAGCTCCTCGAGCCACTGGTCGCTGCGGACCTCGACGTCGTCGTTGAGGATGAGCAGACGGTCGCCTGTCGACGCCAGCACTCCCAGGTTGACCTTGTGGCTGTAGTTGAACGGCTCGTCGTACGGCACGAGGACCAGACGCTCCCCCGCGATCTCGTGGAGCTCTGCCAGGACCGCGTCGGGGGTGTCGGTGTCGTAGACCACGACGATCTCGAGGTTGGCGTGCCGGGTGGTCGCGAGGGCCGACCGCACCGCCCGCGTGACGAGCGTCGTACGCCGCCCCCACAGGAGCGAGGTGGACCCGCGGGTGGGGATGACGACGCTGACCCGACGCTCCGGCGGCAGAACTCGCCGCGTGTGGTAGCGGCCCGGGCCCACGAGCTCGACGGTGCCGGCGATCCCGACGCGTGCCAGGTGGTCCTGGACCGCTCGTCGTCCTGCCTCGAGGGCATAGGGCTTCGCCCCACCGTCACCGGCGACCGAGCCGGGCAGGACACGCCAGTGGTAGAGAACCTGTGGGATGTGCACGATCCGCCGCGCCTGCTCGGTGACACGGAGGACCAGGTCGTGGTCCTGCGCCCCCTCGAAGCCCTCGCGGAACCCGCCCACCTCCCGCACCAGCGATGCGCGCATCACCGAGAAGTGGTTGCAGTAGTTCTGGCTGCGCAGTCGTTCGGGTGACCAGTCCGGCTTGTGGAAGGGGTCGGCGAACCGACCGTCCTCCCGGATCCGGTCCTCGTCGGAGTAGAGGTAGTCGACGTCGTCGTGCTCGGCGATCCGGCGTGCGTTGACGGCGAGCGCGTCGGGCGCGAGGAGGTCGTCGTGGTCGAGGAAGGCGACGAAGGTGCCCGCCGCGGCGGCGACCCCGTCGTTGGACGCGGCAACGATGTGGCCGTTGGTCGGGCGCTCGACGAGCTTGACCCGGGGGTCGCGGGCCGCCTGCTCGCGCAGGGTCCGGCGTACCTCCGGGTCCGTCGACGCGTCGTCGACGAGGATCAGCTCCCAGTCGCGGAAGGTCTGGGCGAGCACCGACTCGACCGCGGCGACGAGCACCGCAGGAGGCGGGTCGTAGACCGGTGTGACGACGGAGAAGAGGGGTGCCGCCGTCATCCCCGCAGCCTCGACAGGGGCCGCACGAGCGCCCGCCCGACTCGCCAGGAGCGCGAGGCGCGCATCGCCGCGAGCTCCTCGTCGCGGGCGCGGACGAGCGCCTGCAGGTCCTTGGTGCGCTCCTTGGCCTTCTTCAGGTCGTGCTGGAGGCGCGCGACCTGGGCCTCGAGGCCGATCACGTTGTCGATCGCGACCAGCTCGGCGTGTCGGGCGAGCAGCTCCTCGTCAGCCGCGAACACCCGCTCACGCCATGCTTCGGGCGACTGCTGGTCGATCATCCTCGTCCTCACGAAAGGGTCAGCTGGGTGCCCGCAGAACAGTACCGCAGGCGCATTCGGCCCCCTCGACCCGTGAAGGCCACTAGGGTGACGCCGGTGAGCGACCCCTACGGCCAGAACCCGCCGCAGAACCCGTACGGCCAGAACCAGCCGCCGAACCCCTACGGCCAGCCGGCGCCGCCCCCGCCCGCGCCGTACGCGTCCGGCGCCGGTGGCGGGTACGGCGCCCCCGGGGCCTTCCCCGGCGGTTCCGACCCGATGCCGCCGAAGACCGACGGGATCTCCATCGCCGCGCTGGTGACCAGCCTCCTGTGCTGCCTCGCGCCGCTCGGCGTGATCCTGGGCTTCGTGGGCCTGTCCCGCACCAAGGGCGGTCAGCGCAAGGGGCGCGGGCTGGCCATCGCCGGCATCGTGATCGGTCTCCTCATGTCGATCGGCACGGCGGTCCTGGGTGTCGTGATCTTCGTCTTCGCCGACTCCGTCGTCACACCCGGCAACGCCGAGGTCGGCCAGTGCGTCGACATCGACGAGGAGGACGGCACCGTGTTCCTCCGCGAGAAGAAGTGCACCGAGGAGCACGACGCCGAGATCGTCGGCATCGCGAAGGTCACCTCCGACAACCTCGACGAGGTCGCGGACAGCATGGCCGCCTACTGCGTCGAGGCGATCGACCCCGACGACCTGGCCAAGCTCGCGCCGTACGCCCAGGACGTCAATGCCGTCATCGAGGACCCCGAGGACGTCTCGGTGGGCGACCACCTGGTCTGCTACGTGCAGCCCGACGACGAGCTCACCGAGCCGATCCTCTGACCTGATCGGCCCTCCCGGATGACCAACCCGTACGGCGGCGGCTACCCGTCCTACGAGCCGGGCCCGAACCCGTACGACGGCCCGTCGTACCGGTCGCGGCCCCCGTACGACGGCCTGTCGATCGCCGCCCTCGTCTGCTCGCTCACCTGCTGCGCGGCCCCCGTGGGGATCGGGCTGGGCATCGCCGGGATCGTGCGCACCCGCGAGGGTCGGCGCTCGGGGCGCTGGGCGGCCGTGACCGGCGTCGTCGTGGGTGTGGTCGCGCTGCTGGCGGGCATCGGGTTCGTCGTCTTCGCCGGCGTGATGGGCAGCCGCACCGTCTGGGAGGACGAGGCCCGCGCCGGACAATGCATCGACATCGACTTCCTCGGCGACCCCATCAAGGCCAGCTGCAGCGACCCGCACGCGGGCGAGGTGATCTGGGCCGGCCGGTTCGACGACGGCATGGTCGCGCGCTACGACGAGCTCTCGTGGCACGAGTTCTGCGGTGGCCTGCCGGGCCTGGACCCTGCCTACGTCGATGCGCTCAGGACCGAGTACGTCCCACGCGTCGAGGTCGACGCCTATGCGGACGAGCCGGAGAGCGGCGACGCCTTCTTCTGCTACGTCGAGCGGGGCGACGGCGAGAAGATCACCGGTCGGATCCGCGACGCGGGCGAGCAGGTCGGGGCCTGAGCCGCCCTGCTCACACCACGCTGAGCGGCAGCAGCTTGTGCCCCGTCGGGCCGATCTGGATCTCGGTGCCCATCTCCGGGCACACGCCGCAGTCGTAGCACGGCGTCCAGCGGCAGTCCTCGACCTCGACGTCCGAGGAGCCGTCACCGACGGCGAGGGCGTCCTCCCAGTCGGCCCACAGCCAGTCCTTGTCGAGGCCGGAGTCGAGGTGGTCCCAGGGCAGCACCTCGTCGTACTCGCGCTCGCGCACCGTGTACCAGTCGAGGTCGACGCCGGTGCCCTCGAGGGCGACCGCGGCCGACGTGGCCCAACGGTCGAAGGAGAAGTGCTCGGACCAGCCGTCGAAGCGGCCGCCGTCGCGCCAGACCTGCTCGATGATCCGGCCGACGCGGCGGTCGCCGCGGGACAGGAGTCCCTCGATGATGCCGGGCTTGCCGTCGTGGTAGCGGAAGCCGATGGCGCGGCCGAAGCGCTTGTCGGCGCGCACGGTGTCGCGCAGCACCTGGAGTCGGCGGTCGGTGGTCTCGGCGTCGAGCTGGGCGGCCCACTGGAAGGGCGTGTGGGGCTTGGGCACGAAGCCGCCGATGGAGACGGTGCAGCGGATGTCGTTGCGGCCGGAGACCTCGCGCCCGGTCGCGATCACCCGTTTGGCCAGCTCGGCGATCTGCAGGACGTCCTCGTCGGTCTCGGTCGGGAGGCCGCACATGAAGTAGAGCTTCACCTGCCGCCAGCCGTGGGAGTACGCCGTCGCGACGGTGCGGATCAGGTCGTCCTCGGTGACCATCTTGTTGATCACCTTGCGCATCCGCTCGCTGCCGCCCTCCGGCGCAAAGGTCAGGCCGGAGCGGCGACCGTTGCGGGAGAACTCGTTGGCGAGGGTGATGTTGAAGGCGTCGACGCGGGTCGAGGGCAGGGAGAGCGAGACGTTCGAGCCCTCGTAGCGGTCGGCGAGACCGGTTGCGACGTCGCCGATCTCGGTGTGGTCGGCCGAGCTCAGGGAGAGCAGCCCGACCTCCTCGAAGCCGGTCTTCTTGATGCCGTTGTCGACCATCGCGCCGATGGTCTCGATCGAGCGCTCGCGCACCGGGCGGGTGATCATGCCGGCCTGGCAGAACCGGCAGCCGCGGGTGCAGCCGCGGAAGATCTCGACCGAGAACCGCTCGTGGACGGTCTCGGCCAGCGGCACCAGCGGGTTGCGCGGGTAGGGCCACTGGTCGAGGTCCATCAGCGTGTGCTTGCGGACCCGGTCGGGAGCCTCCGGGTGGTTGGGTACGACGGCCGCGATCGCCCCGCTGGCGTCGTACGTCACGTCGTAGAACTGCGGCACGTAGACCGTGCCGGAGACGGCGAGGCGGCGCAGCAGCTCCTGACGGCCACCGGGGCGGCCCTCGCCCTTCCACTCGCGCACGACCTCGGAGATCTTGAGCACGACCTCCTCGCCGTCGCCGAGGACGGCGGCGTCGACGAAGTCGGCGATCGGCTCGGGGTTGAACGCGGCGTGGCCGCCGGCGACGACCACCGGGTGCGACTCGTCACGGTCGACGGCGTGCAGCGGGATGCCGGCCAGGTCGAGCGCGGTGAGCAGGTTGGTGTAGCCCAGCTCGGTGGAGAAGCTCACGCCGAACAGGTCGAACGCACCGACCGGGCGGTGGCTGTCGACCGTGAACTGCGGGATCTGCTGCTCGCGCAGCACCTTCTCCATGTCGGGCCACACGGCGTAGGTGCGCTCGGCGAGGATCCACTCCCGCTCGTTGAGCACCTCGTAGAGGATCTGGACGCCCTGGTTGGGCAGGCCGACCTCGTAGGCGTCGGGGTACATCAGCACCCAGCGCACCTCGGCGGCGTCCCAGTCCTTCGAGACCATGTTGAGCTCGCCGCCGACGTACTGGATCGGCTTGGAGACCGAGAGCAGGTGGGGCTCCAGCCGGGGGAAGACGGACTCGACGGACATGCCCACGATTCTACGAGGGGCCGGGGGCGCGAGCGGCATCGTCGCTGGGCGCCCCCTCTAGGATCGGGCACCATGAGCGCCTCCACCTCCGGACGACTCGGGTGGACGGTGTTCACACCGCCGCTCGCGGCGATCGTGCTCGCGGTGAGCTGGGGCTCGCACCCGGGACCGCTCGCGGCCAGCCTGATCGGCGTCGCCCTCGTCGGTGCGGTGCTGGCCGCGGTCCACCACGCCGAGGTCGTCGCCCACAAGGTCGGCGAGCCCTTCGGCTCGCTGCTCCTCGCCGTCGCGGTCACCGTGATCGAGGTCGGCCTGATCGTGATGCTCATGGTGTCCGGCAACGGCGAGACCTCGACGCTGGCGCGCGACACGGTGTTCGCGGCGGTGATGATCACGGTCAACGGCATCGTCGGTCTCGCCCTGGTGGTCGGGGCCGTGCGGCACCACCTCGCCGTCTTCAACCCCGAGGGCACCGGGTCCGCGCTCGCGACCGTGATCACGCTCGCCGGACTCACCCTGGTCGTGCCGACCTTCACGGTCAGCGAGGCGGGCCCGGTGCTGACCGGCGAGCAGCTCACCTTCGCCGCCCTCGCGTCGCTGGTGCTCTACGGCTCGTTCGTCTTCACCCAGACCGTGCGACACCGTGACTTCTTCCTGCCCAACACCACGGCCACGCCCGGTGGCTGGACCGCCACCAACGACGTCGACGGCGACGACCACGCCGACCCGCCGACCGCGCGGGAGACGCAGATCTCCCTGGTCCTGCTGGTCGTCTCGCTGGTGACCGTCGTCGGCCTGGCGAAGGTCGAGTCGTACTCGATCGAGGACGCCGTGGACTGGTTCGGGCTCCCCCATGCCGTCGTCGGCGTCGTCATCGCCCTGCTGGTCCTGCTGCCCGAGACGATCGCGGCGGTGCGGGCGGCCGCGCGCGAGCGGGTGCAGATCAGCCTCAACCTCGCCTACGGCTCGGCCATGGCGTCGATCGGCCTCACCATCCCTGCCATCGCCGTGGCGTCCATCTGGCTCGAGGGCGACCTCGCGCTCGGCCTCGAGCCGCTGCAGCTGGTGCTGCTCGCGCTGTCCTCGGTCGTCGGGATCCTGACCGTCGTCCCGGGTCGCGCGAAGCCGCTCAACGGCATCGTCCACCTGCTGCTCCTCGCGGCCTTCCTGCTGCTGACGGTGGCGCCATGACCCGCCGTACGACGTCGCTGCTCGCCGCGGCCACCGCGACCGTCCTCGCGCTCGGCCTGTCCGCCTGCGCCTCCGACGAGCCACCCGAGGACGCGGACCGGATCACGCTCACGCCTGCCGAGGACGGCGGCTCGGGCGCTCAGCCGGTCGGCAACCCGGTGGGCGACGGCACCAGCGCCGAGGTCGAGGGCTACCGGATGACCGACGTCCGGCTGCCCGGCGCCGACGGCACCGGCGACGTGGCGTTCCGGATCCTCGACCCGTCGGGCGCTCCCCTGATGACCTACACCGAGGAGCAGACCAAGCTGCTCCACCTGTACGTCGTGCGCGACGACCTGGCGCAGTTCCGCCACCTCCACCCGACCCTGGCCGAGGACGGCACCTGGACCGCCCGCGTCGACCTCGGCACGCCGGGGCGGTGGCGCGTGGTCGCCGAGCTCATCCCGCAGGGCGCGACCAACCCGATCGTGCTCGGCACCACGCTCGAGGTCCCGGGCGAGTGGACTCCCGTCGACGTACCGCGCGGCGAGGCGGCCGGGACCGGGGACGACGGCGTCGTGCGGGCGCGGCTGCAGGCCGGGGCCGAGGTCGGTCCCAACGGCCGGCTGCGGCTGCGGCTGACCGACGCGGACGGCGAGCCGGTGGCGCTGGGCAGCTACCTCGGCACCAGCGCCCACCTGACCGGCTTCGCGGTCGACTCGCGCGGCTTCGTCCACGTGCACCCGTACGGCGCCCCCGAGGTCGCCGACGACGGCACCGTCATCACCTTCCACACCGTCTTCACCCAGCCGGGCGACTACCGGCTGTTCCTGCAGGTGCGCGTCGACGGGCTGCTCCACCAGCTCGCGGTGACCGCACCGGTCACCGCCCCGGAGGAGGCCTCGTGAACCCGCGCATCACCGCCCCGCTCGCCGTCCTGATCACCTCGTCGGTGCTCCTCGCAGGCTGCGGGGGCGACGACGACCCGGGGAAGCGGGACTCGACGCCGGCCGCGACCTCTCCCGGGACCTCCGCCACCTCGGCCGCGACGCCCACGCCGTCCCCGGAGGAGGGGACGACCACGGCCGCGGGCCCGGTCCTGGACGCCGTGGCCGAGGCGCTGCGCACCGCGGGCCGGGTCAAGGTCAGCGCCTCGCTGGCCGGCGGCCCCGCCCGCGACCTCACCGTCGACACGACGCAGATCGCCGCCGCCCTCGAGTCTGCTGACCTCCCCGAGCAGCTGGTCCACGTCGGGACCGAGCAGGTGGACGGCGTGACGACCGAGCACTACCGGATCACGATCGACCCCGAGGCCGCGCTCGCCGGGATCTCGGTCCCGGCGCAGGTCAGGGCGATGCTCCCGGACTCCCTCGATGCCGACGTCTGGCTCGACGGCCGGAGCCGGCCGGTCCGGGTGACGGCCGAGCCGGGGGTCGAGCTGACCCTGTCGTACGACGTCAGCGCACCCTGAGGTCCATCGTCGTCACCGGGCTCGTGAAGGCGTCGACCCGGATGCTGACCTGCAGCTGCCACGCGCCCGTGTGCGGGAAGACCACGTCGGCGGTGTAGGTCCCGGCGCCGCTCGGCACGACCGGGACCTCACCGAGGTCGACGCTCTCCGAGCGCAGCGCGACCGCCGGCGCGGCGTCGAGGTCGAGCGGGTCGCCCGCGAGGTCCTGCAGCTGGACGATCAGCCTGCGCTGCAGGCCGGGGCCGGGGTCGAGGACCGCGAGCACCTTGAGGTCGTCGCTCGCGACACCGGTCACCACGCCGGTGTCGGCGGTCTGCGCCTGCGCGGGGGCCTCGCCGCCCGGCGGCTTCTGGGTGAGGAAGCCGGTCACGCCGAGGACCGCGACGAGCAGGGCCGCCTCGGCGACGACGGTACGACGGACCAGCCCGGCCGCGAGCCGGCGCTGGTCGTGCCCGCCGTCGCCCGCCACGCGCGGCACCAGCCGGAACCGGTTGTACGCCGCGATCGCGACCACCACCAGCACGAGCGCGACCTTGACCAGCAGCAGCCGGCCCCAGGTCTCCTCGACCAGCGGCGCCCACGCACCGACGATCCGCCAGCCCATCAGGACCCCGGTCAGGGCGAGCGCGGCCAGCAGGCCGGCCGCCAGCGTGGAGAACCGGGCGATCAGCCGGGCGGCGTCCTTCGGCCGCCCCGCGATCGCGGGCAGGGCGAGGGCCAGGCCGGTCAGGCCACCGAGCCACACCGCGCCGGCGCCGAGGTGCAGCGCGTCGGTGACCACGAGCAACATGCTCGGCTCGTAGGCACGGGTGTGCCCGACCAACGCCGGTGACCACACCGCCAGGGCCGTGACCAGGTCGACGACGAGCGACGACCGGGCCTGGCCCGCGGCCCAGGCGGCCACGCCGAGACCGGCGGCCTGGAGGGCCAGCACCTGCAGGTCGTCCTGCACCAGGGCGGGGTCGAGCGACGCGGGGTCGAGCACGCCGCCGAGCCCGGAGCCGAGCTGGTAGGCCCCCGCGAGGGGTACGGCGGCGGCGGCCGCGAGCACCGCCACGAGCGCGCTCCAGCGCAGCACCCGCACCAGCCTGCGTCGTACCTCCTCGGGCAGCCGGACGCCCCGCGACGTCCAGGCCAGGAAGATCGCGAGGCCGCCGGCCAGCAGCAGGGCGGCGTAGTCGAGGCCCTGCACGATGCCCTGCACGGTCGGGACGGCGCCGGGGTCGGCCGGCCCGGTCTGCGGCGGCACGACCTTCGGGCTGGGCGCGCCGACGTGGAAGGTCAGCGAGCCGGCGATCGGGTGGCCGTCCGCGGAGACCACCCGCCAGGTGATCACGTAGGTGCCGTCGTCGAGCTCGCCCGGGAGCCGGCCGGTGACCTCGACCCCCTTGGCCGACGGCTCCACGTCGACGCGCTGACCCTCCGCGTCGAAGGCGAGCAGGCCGTCGGGGACCAGCTGCACCGGCTCGTCGAAGGTGAAGGTCACCGTGCCCGGCGCCTCGGCCAGGACTGCGCCCTCGGCCGGGTCGGTGGCGACGAGGGTGGCGTGCGCCGACGCCGGACCCGCCGCCCCGACCACCGTCAGGACGGCGACCAGCACGGCGAGCAGGTACGCCGGCACACGCCGCGCCATCGAGCGTCAGGCCTTCGTGCCGGAGCGGGCCAGGGCGAGGCCACCGAGGGCGAGACCGCCGAGCCCGGCGACCAGGCCGCCGATGGCGAGGCCGTTGCCCGCGCCGTCGTCGTCCTTGGCCGCGGCCTCGGTGGTCTCCTTCTCCTCGGCCTCGTCCTCGGCCTCCTCGGCCGCACCGCCGTGGTGGCCCTCACCGGTCGCCTCGGTGACGGTGACCACCGGCGCGGGGCTCGCCAGCTCCTCGGGGTCCTGGCCCTCGGCCGCGGTCTCGGTCCAGCCGGTCTCGCCCTTCTGGCAGGTCTGGATCACGGGGAACGCGAGCGTCTCCCCCGCTGCGTCGGGCAGCTGGACCGACAGCTCGACCGTGTCGCGGTAGCCGTCCTGGAGCGGGGTCCGCGCGGTGTACACCACCTGGCCGGTGCGCTCGGTGACCTCGTTGCCGTGGTCGTCCTTGACCGGCTCGGCGAGCTTCTCGCTCACCTTCTCGACGTCCCAGCCGGGGTTGACGGTCGGGGTGACCTCGGGGATCGACTCCGGCATCTGGATGGCGAGGCGGGTGGTCGGCGAGCCCTCGCAGCCGTGGCCCACGCTGAAGGTGAGCACGGCGTAGGCGCCGGCGGCGGTGGTGGTCGGCGTGACGGTGACGTGGGCACTGGCGGTGCCCGCCGTGAGGGCGACGATGCCGAGGGCGGCGGTGGCGCCGAGGGTGGGCAGGGTGAAGCGTCGGATCTGCATGGGTGTGTCTCTCTCGTTGACTCGGGTGTGCGGAGGGCGCGGCGAATGGCCTGCCTCCCCGGGGAGTCAGGCGATCGCGACGGCGCCCGCCGGCGGGCCGCGGGTCGGCGCGAGCGCGCGGTGCTCGCGCGCGGTGCGGGCCCGGCGCGGGGCGGTGGGGCGGAGCCGACGCGCGACCGGCAGCGGTACGACGCCCGGGTCGGTCCAGCGCAGCAGCACCTCCACCGCGCGGCGACGCAGCACCCACATCCCACCGGTGACCGCGGCCGCCAGCAGGTGGGCGCCCAGCATCGCCGGGGAGAGACCGAGGACGGCCGTCGTGACGTGCTCGTGGTCGGCGTGCAGGTCCGGGCCCAGGGCGACCAGCCAGGCGTGGCCGAGCACCTGGGCCGCGAGGAGCGCGGGCAGGACCACCCGGATGCCGGCCCGATCGCGCAGCACGACGCCGCTGGCGGCGTACACGAGGACGGCGAAGGCGGCCAGCCAGCCGACCGACGGGAGCTCTCCCCCGGCCGCCAGGTGGGCCAGGACCAGCGCCGTCACGCTCTCGATGCTGCCGAGCGTCGCCGAGAGGCGCACGCGGGAGCGCGGCGCGCGGCGGACGGTCAGCACGGCCCCATCCTGCCGGACCGGTGGTCGGGACGCCTGTTCAGCCCCGCACGAGCACCCGCTGCTGTGGCGCGAGTCTCGACGCGGGGGCGGACAGCGCACGCAGGTGGATGTTCTGCAGCAGACCGACGGCGAGCATGCCCGCGAACATCGAGGAGCCGCCGTAGGACACGAACGGAAGCGGTACGCCGGTCACCGGCATGATGCCGAGGCACATCCCGATGTTCTGGAAGGCCTGGAAGCCGAACCAGCAGGCGATGCCGGCCGCGGCGATCCGGCCGAAGACGTCGTCGGTGCGGGTGGCGATCCGCAGCGCGCGCCACAGCACGACACCGAGCAGCGCCACGACCAGCGCCGCGCCGACCAGGCCCAGCTCCTCGCCGGCGACGGTGAAGACGAAGTCGGTGTGCTGCTCGGGGACGAAGCCGGACTGGGTCTGGGAGCCGTTGAAGAGCCCCTGCCCGAACAGGCCGCCGTTGCCGACCGCGATCCGGGCCTGCTCGACGTTGTAGCCCGCGCCCTTGGGGTCGAGGGCGGGGTTGGTGAAGGCGAGGAAGCGGTCGACCTGGTACTCCTTGAGCATCCCGCTCGACACCGCCGCGACGGCCGCGAGCACGCCGCCGCCGGCCAGCAGCGCCAGCCAGCCCCGGTGCGCGCCGGAGGCGGCGATCACGCCGAAGACGGTGGCGGTGAGCACGAGCATGGTGCCGAGGTCCGGCTGGGCGAGGATCAGCACGGCCGGGACGCCGGCGACCAGCAGCATCAGCAGCACGTCGGAGCTGCCGACCCGGTCGCGCCAGCGGCCCTCGCTGCGCTCGGCGACGACCAGCGCCATCCCGACCACGACGGCCAGCTTGGCCAGCTCGGAGGGCTGGAGCGACATCCCGCCGATCATCAGCCAGGACCGTGAGCCGTTGACGGTCGTGCCCATCACCAGCACGAGGACCAGCCCGACGACCGCGAGGAGGTACCCGATCGGAGCGAGGATCCGCACCCACCGGTGGTCGGTGACCACCACCAGCAGCATCAGCCCCAGCCCGATCACGACGTTGACGACCTGCTTGACGAGGAACGCCCGGGTGTCGCCCCCGGTGAGGGCGTCGCGCTCGAGGGTGGCCGACCAGATCAGCAGGCAGCCGAGCAGGGAGAGCACGAGCACCGCGCCGAGCAGGACCAGGTCGAGGTCGGCCCACTGCAGCCGGCCGATCCGCCGCGACGCCGTCGTACGGCGGGTGCTGGGCCCGCCGCGGCCGGGGATGCGGTTGCTCATCTACTCGTCTCCCTTCGCAGGCGGCAGGATCGAGCCGTCGTCGCCGAAGGTCGGCAGCTGGGCCGGTGGGGTGACGCCGGGGATCGCGGCCTTCCCCGGCTTCACCTGGTCGCCGTCGACGCCGTACAGCGCCTCCCAGATCGCCCGGATGCCGTCACCGGTCGACCCGGATCCGGTGCCGCCCTGGCTCATCATCATCACCACGACGTAGTCCTCGGTGTACGACGCGACCCAGCCGGTCGACTGCTTGCCGTAGACCTCCGCGGAGCCGGTCTTGGCGCGGATCTTGACCTGGTCGAGCGGGAATCCCTGGAGCTTCCAGTTCATCGTGCCGCGGGTGGCGACGCCCTGCAGCGCCTCGTCGAGGTACCTCAGCACCGACGCCGGGATCTTGAGCCTGCGCTCCTTCTTCGGCGCGATCTCGCGGATCACCTTGCCGTCGGGCGACACGATCGCCTTGCCGACACGCGGCTCCCACAGGGTGCCGCCGTTGGAGATCGCGGCGTACCCGCGGGCCAGCTGCAGCGGCGTCACGATCGTGTCGCCCTGACCGATCGCGAAGTTCGCGGCGTCGGAGATCTTGTACTTCCAGCCCTCGACGCAGAACTCGCGCGCGAACTTGTAGACGAAGTCGGAGGTCTTCGTGTCCTGGGGCTTGTCGGCGATGCCGCAGTAGTAGCCCTTCATCGACTCGTAGTACTTGCGCTTCCACTTACGGTCGGCCACCCGGCCCGACGCCTCGCCCGGCAGGTCGACGCCGGTGCGCTCGCCGAAGCCGAACTTCTCGGCCTGCTCGACCAACGGGTCCTTGGCCCCGACGTCGTCGGGGTCGGAGCCGAGGGTCTGCCAGAACCTCATGCCGACCTGGAAGAAGAAGGTGTTGCAGGAGACCTCGAGGGCGCGGGCGAAGGTGATCGGGCCGTACGCCGCCGACTCGTGGTTGTGGAAGGCGCGGTTGCCGATCTGCACGGCCGAGGAGCACGGCAGGATGGTGGAGGGCGAGTAGCCGTGGGTGAGCGCGCCGACGCTCATGAACGGCTTCCAGGTCGAGCCCGGGGCGAACTGCCCCTGGAAGGAGCGCGCCAGCAGCGGCGTGCCCGCCGCCTCGGAGTAGAGCTGCTTCAGCTGCTTGTCGGTGATCCCGCCGACCCACAGCGAGGGGTCGTACGTCGGCTGGCTGGCCATCGCCACGATCCGGCCGGTCTTCGCCTCCAGCACCACGGCGGCGCCGGAGTCGGCCTCGAAGTTGCGCTTGGTGACCGGGTCGCGGGTGCTGCGCTGCTTGGCGATCATCGCGGCCAGCTGCTCCTCGACGACGCCCTGCACCTTCGCGTCGATCGAGGTGACCAGGGTGTCGCCGGGCTGTGCCTCGAGTCCGGACACGTCCTCGCGGACCCGGCCCTGGGAGTCGACCGCGACCTGGTCGTAGCCCGGCTGCCCGCGCAGCCACTCGTCGTACTCCTTCTCGACGCCGGCCCGGCCGACCACGGAGGCGCCGTTGACCGAGCTGTCGCCGGAGTCCTCGGCGGACTCGAGCTCGTCCTTGGTGATCGGGCTGAGGTAGCCGAGCACGTGGGCCGCGTTGATCCCGTACGGCGCGGGGTACTGCCGCAGGCTCTGCCGGTCCACGACGACGCCGGGGAAGTCCTCGGGCTGCTCGAGGATCCGCAGCGCGGCCCCCTCCTTGACGTCCTGCGCGACCGGGACCGGCTGGTAGGGCGATCCGTTCCAGCACTGGCCAGCGACGGCACCGGTGTCACCGCACAGCAGCAGCTTGGCCTCGATGTCCGCGACCGGGACCTTGATCGCCTCGGAGGTCCGGTCCAGCAGCTCGGACCGGTCGGCCGGCGACATCTTGCCGATGAGCGTGCGGTCGATCGAGACCACCCAGGTGAGCCGGTTCGTCACGAGGGGGCGTCCCATCGCGTCGACGATCAGGCCCCGCTGTGGCTGCACGACGATCTCGCGGACCGACTGCGAGGCGGCCTTGCCCTGGTACCGCTCCCCCGAGACGATCTGGAGGTAGTAGAGCCGCGCGCCGAGGGTGGCGAGCAGCGAGAAGACCAGCGTCTGGATCACGATCAGGCGCAGCCGGCTGCGGTGGGAGGCGGCTGCGCTCACACCCGTGCCCGGATCCGCTCGGAGGGGCGGGGAAGGCCGTCGCGGGTGGTGCGGTCGAGCAACCACAGCGTCGCGGGTACGACGACCAGTGCCGCGGCCACGTCGAGGACCAGCGCGATCAGGGCGACCGGCAGCAGGTCGCCGATCCCGGCGCCGGAGTCGCGCAGCAGCAGGCCGGTCAACGCGAACACCGAGGTGCCGACGAAGGAGCCGCCCGCGGCGGCGGCGAGGGCGAGCGGCAGCGGCGGGCGGCGCGCGTTCATGGGGGCGAAGCGGCTCCCGGCAGCCATGCCGCCTGCGTCGCCCGCGTTGTCGTGGACCAGCCGGCCGACGACGTAGCCGACGACCATCAGCGCCAGCGCCCAGCGGCCGGCGAGGTGGTCGGCCGGCGGCGCGATGTCGAGCAGCAGGCCGGCCCAGAAGCCGGTCAGGGTCGCGAACCGGGTGTCGGTCGCGAGCGCGGTGGCGACCACGACGAGCAGCACCAGGTCGGGGACGACCCCGAGTCCGCCGACGTCCCAGGCGAAGTGCGGGAGCACCGTGACCTGCAGCAGCAGCGCCGCCAGGACGGAGAGCAGGACGGCGACGAGGCGACCGCGGCTCACGGCGTGGCCTCCTCGATGACGCGGCCCTTCGTCCCGTAGGGCACCACCACGCCGACCAGGTCGAGGGCGGTGAAGTCGACGGCGGGGGTGATCACCGCGCGGTACGAGGTCTCCCGCAGCGACTCGTAGACCTTGCCGACGGTGCCGATCGGCACGCCGGCGACGTACGGCGAGCCGCCCTCGCTGCCCCAGGTGAGCACCTGCTGACCGAGCTTCGGCACCAGGTTGCGGTCGGCGAGCTCCATCTCCAGGCGGTCGTCGGTGCCGAGCGTGCCGTGGCCACGGACGAAGCCGAGCTCCATGTTCTCCCCGATCCGGCCACCGACCGACGAGGTGTCGTCGACGATGAGCAGGACGGTGGCGGTGTGCGCGGTGACCGAGGTGATCCGGCCGACCAGCCCCTCGGCGGCGACGACCGTCATGTCGGAGCGCAGCCCTGCGTCCGAGCCGGCGTCGAGGGTGACCGTGCTGGAGAACGACTGGGCGGGACCGATCGCGATCACCCGGGCCGGGACCAGGGCGTAGCCGATGTCGCCCGACAGCGCCCGCAGTCCCTCGAGGTCGGCGAGCCGCTGGTCGTCGTACCCGGCCTTGCCGAGCTGGTTGCGCAGCTCGGCGTTCTCGGCCTCGAGCCGGCCGACGTCGTCGCGCAGCGAGCCGTTGCTCCGCAGCGCGCCGGGCAGGTCGACGAGCGGGCGGACCACGGTGGAGACGCCCGCCTGGACCGGTCCGACGACCTCGCCCACGACCCGGCGCACGGGGTCGACCGGCGAGCTGTCGCCGCCCGCCTTGTCGACCACCATCAGTGCGGCCGACGCGAGCACCAGGGCCACGACGAGCGAGCGGGCCGGCCGGCCGGCGTCGCGCTCGGGGTCGCGGGAGGTGCCGGTACGGCGTACCGGGCTCGGCTTGGTCGCGGGCGGGCGGGTGTCGATCGCCATCAGAACCGTCGCTGGTTGGTCACGAGCACCTGCTGGAGGGCCTCGAACTCCTCGACACAGCGGCCGGCGCCCATCGCGACCGAGACCAGCGGGTCCTCGGCGACGTGGACGGGCATGCCGGTCTCGTGGCGGATCCGCTCGTCGAGGCCGCGCAGCAGCGCGCCCCCACCGGTGAGCACGATGCCACGGTCCATGATGTCGCCGGCCAGCTCGGGCGGGGTCTGGTCGAGGGTGACCCGGACGGCGTCGACGATGGCGTGCAGCGGCTCCTCGAGCGCGTGCCGGATGTCGGCGCTGGTGACCTCCACGGTGCGCGGCAGCCCGGTGACCATGTCGCGGCCGCGGACCTCGCCCTGCGGCTCGCCTGGGCGCGGGAAGGCCGAGCCCAGGGTGATCTTGACGTCCTCGGCGGTGCGCTCGCCGAGCATCACGCCGTGCTCCTTCTTCATCCACGCGATGATCGCGGCGTCGAGGTCGTCGCCGGCCGTGCGGACCGAGAGGGAGGTGACGATGCCGCCCAGCGAGATGACGGCGACCTCCGTCGTACCGCCGCCGACGTCGACGATCATGTTGCCGGTCGCCTCGTGCACCGGCAGTCCGGCGCCGATCGCGGCGGCCATCGGCTCCTCGACGACGTACACGCGGCGGGCACCGGCCTGGTAGCCGGCCTCCTTGACCGCGCGCTGCTCGACCGGCGTGATCGAGCTCGGCACGCAGATGACCATGCGCGGCTTGGCGAAGTAGCGGCGGCGGTGCACGCGCGCGATGAAGTGGCGCAGCATCTGCTCGGTCGCCTCGAAGTCGGCGATCACGCCGTCGCGCAGGGGCCGCAGGGCGGTGATGCTGTCCGGCGTACGGCCCAGCATCTGCTTGGCCTGGTGCCCGACCGCGATCACCTCGCCGGTGCTGTCGTTGAGCGCCACCACGCTCGGCTCGTCGAGCAGGACGCCCCGGCGGCGGACGTAGACGAGCGTGTTGGCGGTACCGAGGTCCACGGCCATGTCGCGGCCGATGATGGAGTTCGCCCTCACGCTTCCTCGCAAGACGTCACCGGACCGGTCGACTGACAGGCCCGTCCGTGCGCGTCGGGGAAGCCGGCCCGCTCCGTCCCGTGGTGAGGGTGAGGAGTGTGCCGGGGAGCCGGCCGAGCGCACGATCCGACCGTCTCCGCTTGCGAGCGTAAGGAACGAGACCGGCCTGGACGCGCAGGCACGCCGTACCGGCGCGGCGCGTCTCAGGAGTCACACGGGTCACACCGGACGGGCACTTCTGCCGCTTGTCCGGCGTTGCAACGGCCGACAAGCGGCGGAATCACCGGTCGACCGGTGATTCATGCAACGGCGCGCGTCAGAGGTGGGGGAACCACAGCGCGATCTCGCGCTCCGCCGACTCCGGCGAGTCGGAGCCGTGGACCAAATTCTCGCGGTTGGAGAGCGACAGGTCGCCGCGGATGGTGCCGGGGGCGGCCTTGCGGCCGTCGGTGGCGCCGTTGAGCGCGCGCACCACCTCGATCGCCTCGTCGCCCTCGAGCACCAGCGCCACGAGCGGGCCGCTCGTCACGAAGGTGCGCAGCGGCGGGTAGAAGTCGCGCTCGACGTGCTCGGCGTAGTGGGCGTCGGCCATCGCAGCGTCGATGTGGCGGTGCTCCATGGCGACGATGCCCAGGCCCTTGGCCTCGAACCGGGCCAGCACGTTGCCGACCAGGCCGCGGCGGACCGCGTCGGGCTTGAGCAGGACGAGAGTGCGTTGGGTCACGGCGGTGACCTTAGTACGCCGCCCGGGCAGCGACTCAGCCGCGGTCCAGCGAGCGCGCGATGACCTTGTTGGCCGAGCGCTGGAAGCCGCGCACGATCGCGTCGAGCGTGAGCCGGCGCAGGGTGCTGATGGTGGCCTCGAGCTGCTCGGCGTCCTCACGGGAGGGATGGTCGCTGGCGCGGCGCCAGGGCTCGACGACCTCGTCGTGGAGCACGCGGGTGAGCTCCTCGGCGAGCGCGGACATGTGCCGCTCGATGGCGTCACCGGCCGCGCGCATGCCGGCGACGGGGATGTCGACCTCGAGCAGCTGGACGGCGACGTCGAAGCCGTGGACCGGGGTGTAGCGGACTCCCCCGCGCTCGTCGGCGACCGTGCGCAGCAGGCCGAACTCCTCGATCAGGGTCACCTCGTCGTCGGTGAGGCGGCGCCCGGCGTGCTGGTCGAGCTGGCGGCGGGTGAGCTCCTGCGGCTCCCCCACCGTCCACGACGTCAGCATGGCGCGCTGCACGGCGAGGTCCTCGACGCCGGCGTCGGCCGGCAGCGAGGCGAGGTACTTCTCGATCGCCTGGAGGGTGAAGCCGTGACCCTGCAGCGCGCGGATCATCTCCAGGCGCGCGAGGTGGGTGTCGTCGTACCAAGCCATCCGGCCGCGCCGCGCGGGCGGCGGCAGCAGCCCGAGGCTCGCGTAGTAGCGGGTGGTCCGCACGGTCAGGCCGGCGGCCGCGGCAAGCTCGTCGACGGTGCGCAGCGGGCCCCCGTCGCCGGACTGGGGCGCCGAGTCGACCCCCGCAACAGAACTCATGACTGTCACAGTACGACTGTCATTTGCGGCATGCAACGCGGGATCCACCAAAGGGTTGACGTGCGTCACATCGACGTGGACAGTACGTGTGTGACAGTTCTACTGTCATTGTGCCCCCTCCGACCCTGACCGCCCAGTACGACGACAGGAGCGCCATGCCCGCCCACAGCGCCCCGCGGGTCCTCCCGGGCCTCGGCAAGCCGCTGGCGGAGGTCGTCGCACTGGTCGAGTTCACCCGCCGGGTCCTCGCGGCCGCGCTCGCGTCGATCGCAGGGCGCCGGTTCCCGGTGGCCGAGACCGTGGTCCAGACCTGGTACGCGATCCGGGTCTGCACGCTGCCCGCGCTGGCGGTCTCGGTCCCGTTCGGCATCATCCTCGCGCTGCAGGTCGGCGTGCTCGCCCAGGAGGTCGGGGCCGTCGCGTTCACGGGCGCAGGCAACACGCTCGCGGTCGTGCGTCAGGCCTCTCCCCTGATCACCGCGCTGATGCTGTCGGGGGTCGCGGGCTCCGCGATCTGCGCCGACCTGGGCTCGCGCCGGATCCGCGAGGAGATCGACGCGATGGAGGTGATGGGCCTCTCCGTGGTCGAGCGGCTCGTCGTCCCCCGCATGTTCGCGATCGTCGCGGTCGCGGTGCTGCTCAACGGCGTCGTCATGTTCTTCACCATCATCACCACGCTCAGCGTCAGCGTGGTGCTGCAGGACCTGCCCCCCGGCAGCTACCTCGCCTCCGTCACGACCCTGGCCCAGGTCTCCGACCTGTGGCTCTCGCTGGCCAAGGCGGCGATCTTCGCGGTGATCTGCGCCCTCGTGGCGTCGTACAAGGGGCTGCGCGCCGACCGCGGCCCGACGGGCGTCGGCGAGGCGGTGACCAGCTCGGTGGTGACCAACTTCGTGCTGCTCTTCGCGGCCAACTTCGTGATCTCGCAGGTCTACAGCACCTTCGCCGGGGGCCCGATCGGATGAGCACCCCCGTGACCGTGATCGAGGGCACCGTCGACAGGGCGGTCGTCGGCCCGCTCGCCGGCATCGGCCTGCAGCTGGTCCTGGCCTGGCGCGCCGTCGTTGCGCTGCCGGTCGCCCTCACCCGGTACCGCGGCGAGATCCAGCGGGTGCTCGCCGAGGTCACCCTCGGCTCGGGCATCTTCCTGGTCGGCGGCGGGGTCGTCGGCGTGGTCCTCCTCCTCTCCACGCTCACCGGCACCGAGGTCGGCCTCGAGGGCTACCAGGGGCTCGACGTGATCGGCCTCGCGCCGCTGACCGGCTTCATCTCCGGCTACGCCAACACCCGCGAGCTCGCGCCGATGGTCGCCGCGCTCGGCTTCGCCGCCCGGATCGGCTGCGGCTTCACCTCCCGGCTGGGCGCGATGCGGATCAGCGAGGAGATCGACGCGCTGGAGTCGATGGCGATCCGCCCGATCCCCTACCTGATCAGCACCCGCCTGGTCGCCGCATGGATCGTCGTGCTGCCCCTCTACCTGATCGGCCTGGTCGGCACCTACGTCGCCACCGACGTGATGGTCACCACCTTCTACGGCCAGTCGGCGGGCACCTACGACCACTACTTCCGCACCTTCGTCGCGCCCGTCGACGTGATCTACTCCGCGATCAAGGTCGTCGTGCTGACCACGGTCGTCACCCTGATCCACTGCTACCACGGCTTCACCGCCACCGGCGGCCCCGAGGGCGTGGGCCGGGCGACCGGCCGCGCGATCCGGGCCAGCATCATCTCGCTCACCGTCGTCGACATCCTGCTGACGCTGCTCCTGTGGGGCGCGGACCAGCAGGTGCAGATCTCCGGGTGAGTCGATGAGCGAGTTCCTGTTCGCCCACTCGAAGGCCGACCCGCGCCTCTTGCGGCTGCGGCTGGCCACGGTCGGCGTCGCCGGCTTCCTGCTGCTGGGCGCGCTCACCGGCGTCCTCGGCCTGCAGACGCTCGGCGTGGTCAGCGACGACGTGCGGGTGACCGTCCAGCTCCCCACGGTCGGCGACACGCTCGGCATCAACTCCGACGTGAAGTACGACGGCCTGCGGGTCGGCCGCGTGATCGAGGTCGATCCCGCCGGGCCCAGCGCCCAGGTGCTCGTCGCGCCCGAGCACGCCGCGCTGATCCCGGCCACCGTGGCCGCGCGGGTGCTGCCCGGCACCCTGTTCGGCAACGAGTACGTCGACCTGGTCGGCGCCGACGCGGCCGTCGCGGTGACGGCCACCGCGCACCTGTTCGACGGCGCCGTCGTACCGGCCGACACCTCGACCGCGACGCTGCGGCTGATGGACACCTTCTCCGCGACCCAACGGCTGCTCGCGGCCGTCGACCCGGCCCAGTGGGACCTCGCGCTGTCGCAGCTGGCCGACGCGCTCGAGGGCCGCGGCGCCCGGATCGCGGAGCTGGTGCGCGACGGCGACGGCTTCCTCGGTCGCTGGGCCGACCTGCACCCGCAGGTGCGCGAGGACCTCGAGCTGCTCACCCGCGACACCGACCTGGTCGCCGACGTCGAGCCGCAGCTGGTCAGGGCGCTGCGCGACACCCGGCCGCTGGCCCGGACCGTCGTGCAGCAGCGGACGGAGATCTCGAGGCTGCTGGCCGACGTGCCCGAGCTCCTCGACGGAGAGACCGGTGTGACCACCTTCCTGCGCGAGAACGGCGCGGCCATGGCCCGGCTGCTCAACGCCAGCGCAGCGACGCTCGAGGTCTTCGCCCAGCGCCACCCGGCCTTCGCCGAGCTGCTGCGCAAGGTGCCGGTCCTGCTGCGCAACGGCGCGGATGCCGTGAAGAACGGCCGGATCCAGATGGAGGGCGTGCTCGCACCCCAGCTCCTCGACCCGTACGACGCCACCACACCGGAGGACTGCCCCACCTACCGCGGCCTCGCCGGCCCCTGCGGGGGAAGGCGATGAGCCGCCAGCTCAGCGAGCTGCGCCGCCACCGCGGCGCCGTGCTCGGGGTCGCCGTGTTCGCACTGGTCGCGGTCGTGCTCACCACCATGGTCGCCGGCACCCTGTCCCGCGCCCAGCCGGGCGACGCGATCACGCTCACCGCCGTGTTCCGGGACGCGACCGGGCTCCGAGCCGGCGACGACGTCCGGGTCGCCGGCGTCCGGGTCGGCCGGGTCACCGGCACCCGCCTCGGCACCGGTGACGAGCGCGGCCTGGCGGTCGTCACGATGAGCGTCGACCACGACCAGCGGCTGCACGACGACGTCACGGCGTCGGTCGACTACCTCAACCTGATGGGCCAGCGGTACGTCGCCCTGGCCCGTCCCGACCGCACCGCGAAGGCGGGCCGGCTGTCCGACGGCGCCCGGATCCCGCTGGCCCGGACCCGGCCCGCGCTGGACCTGACCGCGATGTTCAACGCCTTCCAGCCGATCTTCGACCTGCTGCAGCCCGCCGACGTCAACCAGCTCGCCACCAACATCGTCGAGGTCCTGCAGGGCCAGGGCCCGACGATGGCGCACCTGCTCGACCAGACGGCACGGCTGACCTCCGGCATCGTCGACCGCGACGCCACCCTGGCCAAGGTCGTCGACAACGTCACCCGCGTCCTGGACGCCACCGAGGAGCACCGCACCGAGATCACCCGCCTGGTCGACGGGCTGGCCTCCCTCACCGGGGGGCTCGCCGAGGACCGGCACCGGATCGCCACCAGCCTCGACTCGATCGCCCGGCTGTCGAGGACGACCGCCGACCTGGTCGGCGAGGTCAGCCGGCCGGTGGTCGAGGTCACGACCCTGAGCGCACCGTGGTTCCGCTACCTCGCCGAGCGCCGCGACCTGCTCGTGCAGACCGGTGCCGCGGTGCCCCGGCAGCTGGACACCTACCTGCGCACCCTCGGCTACGGCAGCTACCTCAATGTCTACGTCTGCACCCTCGCCGCGGGCGGCGCCGGCGTGCCGTACAAGCTCGACCTGGGCGTCACGGGCAACCGTCACTCCGCGAGGTGCCGCTGATGAGGACGACGCTCGGACGACTCGCGTGGCCGCTTCGCGCGGTCGCGGTACTGGTCGTGCTCGGCCTGCTGCTGCTCGGCGTCCGGGCCCTCGCGGCCGACCCGGCGTACCACGCCCGGCTGCGGCACGCCGCCGGCCTGGAGCCCGGGGACGACGTACGGATGGCGGGACTGAGGATCGGGGAGGTGACCGCCGTGACGGCCGACCGCGACCAGGTCGACGTCCGGTTCAGCCTGACCGCCGACCCCCGCGACCTCGGCGTCACCGAGGACAGCACGGTGCAGGTCAAGCTGCTCTCCATCCTCGGCGAGCGCTTCCTCTCGCTGGCCCCCGGCGAGGGCGAGGCGCTCGGCGACGACCGCACGATCGCGGTGGAGCACGCCGTCGACAGCTACACGATCGAGCGGTTCTGGCTGGAGTCCACGCCGCAGGTCGAGGCACTCGACCTGGACCGGGTGCACCGGGCCGTCGACGTGCTCGCCACCGACCTCGCCGTCGAGCCCGACGCGCTGCGCGACGCGCTCGACGGGATCGCAGGGGTATCGGCGATCGCCACGAACCGCGAGCAGCAGCTCGACGCCCTGCTCGACTCGGTCCGCGAGGTGACCGACCTCGTCCTCGACCAGACCGGCGAGCTCGACCAGGTCCTCACCCACGGCACGACCGTGATGCTGATGGTCCAGCAGCGCAAGGAGACCCTGCGCGCCCTGCTGTCCGACGCGCACCGCTTCGTCACGGGCCTCACCGCACTGGTCCGCACCACCGCGCCACAGCTCAGGCCCGCGCTGCGCGACCTGCGGACCGTGCTGCGGGTCCTCGACGAGCACCGGGAGAGGCTCGACCGGACCCTCGAGCTCGCCGGTCCCACGATGCGGGTCTTCACCAACGCGACGGGCGACGGGCCCTGGCTCGGGGTCAACGCCCCCTGGGCGATCATCCCCGACGACCTGGTCTGCTCGATCTCGCCGGAGGAGTGCCAGTGACCAGGCACCGAGTGCTCGCCGCGGCAGGTGCGGTCGTCGTCCTGGCCCTCCTGCTGTCCGGCGCCCGGTTTCTCGGCTGGCTCGGCGGCCACGACCCCGACGACCTCGTCGTGACCGCGGACTTCGCCGACACCACCGGCGTGTACGTCGGCAACGACGTCACCTACCTCGGCGTCAAGGTCGGCGAGATCGTCCGCATCGAGCCGAGGGGCGCGACCATGCGCGTGGTCATGCATCTCGCGCCGCAGACCCGGATCCCGCGCGAGGCCGGCGCCGAGATCCTGCAGGGTTCCCTCGTCACGGACCGGTACGTCGAGCTCGGCCCCGCCTGGACCGAGGGTCCCATCCTGGCGAGCGAAGCGCACATCGCGGCCGACCGCACCCGGGCCCCGGCCGCCGTCGACGAGATCGCGAAGGCGATCGACGACCTGGTGCTCGCTCTCGACGGCGGGCCCGACGGCAGGCACGGCAAGAGCCTCGGTGACGTCCTGGCCGCCACCGCGACGACCCTCGACGGGAACGGGCCGCACCTGCGCGCGGCCCTCGCCGAGAGCCGCGACGCCCTGGCGATGGTCAACGCCAAGGACGGCGACCTCACCGCGGTGGTCGACAACCTGGTCGCCCTGGTCGGCGTCCTCACCGAGCGTGACGGCCGCATCCGCGACTTCACGACGGCCGCGGCCGACACCGCGGAGGTGCTCGCGGACCAGCGCCAGGAGCTGGGAGCGACCCTCGACAGCCTCGATGACCTCACCCGGCTGGCCAACCGCTTCCTGAAGCAGAACGGCGACGTCCTCGGCGAGGACCTGAAGGGCCTGGCCGACGTGGTCGCGCTGGTCCGCTCCCGGCAGGACTCCCTGGCGGAGGCCTTCGACACGATGCCGACGATGGCGGAGAACTTCGCCCGCGCCTACGACTGGGACCTCGGCCGCCTCCGCGTCCAGTTCGCGTTCAGCGCCGGCCCCTTCTCGGCCGCCTTCCGCGACCACAGCTGCCGGGTCTTCGCCCAGGCGCTGGCCGGCGACACCGGCACCCGGCTCTGCGGCCTGCTCTTCACCGGGCAGGGCACCGGCCTGCTCGACCCCCTTCTCGACGGCGTCTACGACGGCCTGCCGGGAGCGATCCCGTGACCCGGCGTGCGCTCGCCACCCTGACGCTGCTGGTCGGCGCGCTGACGGCCGGCTGCGGGCTCACCCTGGACGACGTGCCGCTGCCGGACCTGGTGGACGGCCCGACGTACGCGGTCACGATCGAGTTCGCCGACGCCCTCAACCTCCCGGTCGACGCCCCGGTGAAGCTGGACGGCGCGACCGTCGGCCAGGTGAGCGCGGTGGAGGCCGGCGACTACGTGGCCGAGGTCGAGCTCGCACTGTCGACGTCGGTCGAGCTGCGCGACTCCTCGCGGGCCGAGATCCGACTCACCTCGCCGATGGGGACGGCCTTCGTGCAGCTCTTCCCGGGCCAGACCGGCACCGTGCTGGCCGACGGTGCCACGCTCCCGGTGGCCGCGACCGGCAGCGCGCCCGACGTGACCGACCTGCTCAGCGCGCTGTCCACCGTCGTGACCGGCGGCAGCTTCGCCGACATCTCGACCATCGTCGACCAGCTCAACGTGGCGCTGACCGGCAACGCCGACGACGTACGACGCCTCCTGCGTCGCCTCGACACCGCCGTGACCGAGCTGAACGCCGACTTCCCCCAGGTCGACCGGCTGACCGCGTCCCTCGACCGGCTGACCACGCGCCTGGCCGGCGACCTGCCCCAGGTCACCGGCTCGCTGACCACCCTCACCGGGCTCGTGACGACCCTCGACCAGCAGCGCGCGCAGCTGGTGACGGCGATGGAGTCGCTGAGCCGGTTCGACGCCGTGGCGACGCCGCTCACCGACGCGGTGCGGGCCGACCTCGTCGCCCAGCTGCAGGACATGGGGCCGGTCGTGCGGACCCTCCTCGCCGGCCGCGACGACATCGACGGCGTGATGAACGGACTGGTCGCCTTCGCCGAGGGCAGCGACAAGGCCGCGCCCGGCGACTTCGCCAACTTCGACCTGACCTTCCTGTTGGACCTGAAGGCCCTGACGGCGACCGGAGGTGCCCGGTGAGCCGCCGCCCCGGGCCGCTGGAGGCGGTCGCGTCCACTGCCCGGATGTGGCGGCGCCGGATCCGGGTCGCCCAGGCGCTGATCCTGGTGATCCTCGTCGGCGGCGTCGTCTACGTCGCCGACACCGTCGTCGGCGGGTCCCTGTTCCACCACCCGTACACCGTCAGCGTCGAGCTCCCTCAGGCTGCCGGCCTGCACGAGGGCTCGGTCGTGACCTACCGCGGCCAGCGGATCGGCGAGGTCACCGACGTCCGCCTCAGCGCGAAGCCCGGCGTCGGCGTCGTCGCGCGCATCGAGATCGAGTCCGGCGTCGAGGTGCCCCGGGACAGCGCGATGGAGGTGCGCAACCTGTCCGCGGTGGGCGAGCAGTACCTCGACGTGCGCCCCTCGTCGGGCAAGGGCCCTTACCTCGCCGACGGCGCGACGGTGCCGGTGTCGGCGACCAGCGTGCCCCTCGGCGTGCCCGACGTCCTGGCGCACGCCCAGCGGCTGATGTCGCACCTCGACGTCGCCGACGTGCGGACCATCGCCGCCGAGACGGCCGCGATCTTCGGCGACGGCGACCAGGACGTCGACCTGCGCTCGCTGGCGATCGAGCTCGAGACCGCGTTCGCGATGCTGCGCCGCCTCGAGCCCGACCTGACGGCGCTCGCGGAGCAGGCCGAGACGCCGCTGGCGACCGTCGCCGACCTCTCCCCCGAGATCCGCCGGCTCGCCGCCGACCTCGAGGCGGTCGCCCGCTCGCTCGCGCTGGCGACGCCCGCCGTGCGCCGCACCGTGACCACCGCGATCGAGCTGGTGCCGCGTCTGGAGCGGTGGTGGCAGGCGGCCTCCCCGCAGCTGCGCCGGATGCTGCGCGACGGCGTCCCCCTGACCGAGATGGCCGCCGAGCACCTGCGCGGCCTCCAGCACTGGCTGGACTGGGCTCCGCTCCAGGCCGACGTCATGGCCGGCAGCACCCGCGACGGCAGCGGCCGGGTCGTCCTGGTGCCCCGGATCCTGAAGAACTGCGTGTACGACCGCAGTGTCCAGCGCGACATCCAGGACACCAGCCGCCGCGCACCACGCACCGACGTGCGCTGCACCGACCCGCCGAAGGGCACCCAGGGCCGCGGCTCCGCCGAGGTACCCCAGCAGTAGTCCCACCCGTCGAACCGAGAGGAACCACGATGAGCACCGACACCCTGACGATCCGTGCCGAGATCGAGCAGGAGATCGCCGGCCTCACCCTGCCGGCCGCCCTGGCGCGCACCGTCGCGGCCGAGGGCGACCGGGCGGCGTACTCGGACAAGGTCGGGATCGACCTGTCCGCCGGCTACGCGCCCGGCTGGCGCACGGTGGGCTGGACCGAGCTGCGCGAGCGGGCGCTGGACGTCGCCGGTGCGTTGATGGCGGCGGGCGTCGCCGCGGGCGACCGGGTGGCGCTGATGGCGAGCAACCGGATCGAGCACGTCGTCGCCGACATCGGCGTCGTGCACGCCGCCGGCGTGTCGATGTCGGTCTACAACACGCTCTCCCCCGACCAGGTCGCGTACGTCGCCGGGCACGCCGAGCCCACCGTCGTCGTGCTGGAGAGCGGCGACCATCTCGCCCGCTGGGAGCGGGCGCTCGCCGAGTCGACCTCGATCCGCACCGTCGTCGTGATCGACGCCGCCGCCCCCGAGGGCGACGACCGCTTCGTCTCGTGGGAGGCCTTCCTCGCCTCCGGCGCCGCCTGGCGCGCCGACCACGCGACCGAGCTGGCCGAGCGCACCGCGGCCATCGCGCCCGACGACCCGCTGACCATCCTCTACACGTCGGGAACCACCGGGCCCCCGAAGGGCGTGGTGCTGACCCACCATGCGGTGCTCTACGAGTGCATCTGCTCGCTGCGCGTGGCCGCGCCGACCCAGCACAACGAGTTCATCTCCTACCTGCCCTTCGCCCACATCGCCGAGCGCACCCTGGGCATGTACATCCCGCAGGTGATGGGCGCCCACATCCACCTGATCGCCGATCCCGCGCTGCTGCTCGGCGCGCTCGGCGAGGTCCACCCGACGCGCTTCTTCGGCGTCCCGCGGGTCTGGGAGAAGATCAGGACCGGTATCTCCGCGAAGCTCGCCGCCGAGACCGACCCCGAGAAGAGGGCCCAGGTCGAGGGCGCACTGGCGATCGGCCTCGAGTACGTCGAGGCGCTGCAGTCCGGCAGCACGGTCTCCCCTGAGCTCGAGGCCCGCTTCCAGGCCGCGGACGCCGGCCTGCTCGCCTTCCTGCGGGCACTGCTCGGCCTCGACCGCTGCGAGTGGGCCGCCTCCGCCGCCGCGCCGATGCCGCTGGAGGTCGCGAAGTTCTTCGCCGGGCTCGGCATGCGGATCTACGACGTCTACGGCATGACCGAGACCTGCGCGGCGGTCACCTCCTGCGGTCCCGACCAGTTCCGTCTCGGCACCGTCGGTCGCGCCCTGCCCGGCATCGAGATCTCGCTGGCCGAGGACGGCGAGATCCTCGCCCGCGGACCGGTGGCGTCGAAGGGCTACTACAAGCAGCCCGAGGCGACCGCGGCCCTCATCGACGCCGACGGCTGGGTCCACACCGGCGACATCGGCGAGATCGACGCGGACGGGTTCCTCAAGGTCGTCGACCGGAAGAAGGAGATGATCATCACCTCCTCCGGCAAGAACATCGCGCCCTCCAACATCGAGAACTACCTCAAGGAGAGCCCGATCGTCGGCCACGCCCTGGTCTTCGGCGAGGGCAGGCCGTACGTCGTCGCGGTGCTCACCCTCGACGCCGAGATCGCCCCGCTGGTCGGCGCCCAGCTCGGCATCCCGGCCGGCACCTCGCTGGCCGAGCTCGCCCAGCACCCCGCCATGCTCGCGGTGGCCCAGCAGGCCGTCGACGCCGCCAACGACCGTCTCTCGCGGCCCGAGCAGGTCAAGGCCTGGGAGCTGCTCCCGGTCGAGTGGACCGCCGAGTCCGAGGAGCTCACCCCCACGCTCAAGCTCAAGCGCCGCGTCGTGCACGCCAAGTACGCCGACGTCCTGGAGAGGCTCTACTCGTGACCGCCACCGTTGCTGCTGCCGCCACCGCTGCCCGTCCCGGCTGGGTCACCGACGAGCGGATCGCTGCATGGAACCGCTGGGTGTTCCGCGACCCGACCTCGACCGCGACCAGCACCGCGGTGGCGCCGTACGACGGCCGGCCGACCGCCGCCGTACCCGTGTCCAGCGCCGCCGACGTCGTCGGCGCGATCGCGTCCGCCCGGGACGCCCAGCACCGGTGGGCGCTGCTGCCGTGGAGCACCCGCGCCGGGATCGTGCTGCGCTTCCACGACCTGCTCGTGGAGCGGCAGGACGAGGTGATCGACCTGATCCAGTGGGAGATGGGCAAGGCCCGGTTCAGCGCCTGGCAGGAGATCCTGCAGGTCGCCACCATCGCCCGGCACTACGCCCGCCACGGCCGCCGCTACCTCGCCGACCACAAGGTGCGCGGTGCGATGCCCGGCCTGACCAAGGTCCGCGAGGTGCGGGTCCCCAAGGGCGTGGTCGGGATGATCTCGCCCTGGAACTACCCGCTCTACCTCGCGGTCGGCGACGTCATCCCGGCCCTGCTCGCCGGCAACGGGGTGGTGAGCAAGGCCGACTCGCAGACGCCGCTGACGCTGCTGTGGACCCGGGCACTGCTCGCCGAGGCCGGCCTGCCCCGCGACATCTGGCACGTCGTCGTAGGTCCCGGCTCGGTCGTGGGCGACGCCCTCATCGGGTCCCCGGACGCCCCGGGGGCCGGCGTCGACCACATCTGCTTCACGGGCTCGACCGCGACCGGGCGCCATGTCGGGCGCCGGGCCGGCGAGATGCTGATCGCGGCCTCGTTGGAGCTCGGCGGCAAGAACCCGCTGGTCGTGCTGTCCGACGCCGACGTCGACAAGGCGGCAGCCGGCTGCGTGGCGGCGGCGTTCGCGAACACCGGCCAGATGTGCATCCACATCGAGCGGGTGATCGTGCACGAGGACGTGTACGACGCCTTCCGGGCCGCGTTGGTCGCCGCCACCGAGGCGCTCACCCTCGGCCAGACCTTCAACTACACCGTCGACGTCGGCTCCCTCGCCTCCCCCGCCCAGCTCGAGGCGGTCACCTCGCACGTCGCGTCCGCGGTCGCGGCCGGCGCCACGGTGCTGACCGGCGGCAGGGCCCGGCCGGACCTCGGCCCGCTCGTCCACGAGCCGACCGTGCTGGAGGGCGTCACCGCGGACATGCCGGTCTGCCTGGAGGAGACCTTCGGGCCGGTGGTCTCGCTCTACCGCGTGGCCACCGACCTCGACGCCGTCGAGAAGGCCAACGAGGGCCGCTACGGCCTCTCCGCCAGCATCTGGTCGCGCGACACGGCGCGCGCCGAGACCCTGGCCCAGCGGATCCGGGCAGGATCGGTCAACGTCAACGACGGTGCCGCCGCGGCGGCCGGATCGATCGAGGCCGGGATGGGCGGCATGGGCGACAGCGGACTGGGCCGGCGCCACGGCGCGGAGGGGATGCGGAAGTACACCGAGTCGCAGACCGTCGCCACCCAGCGCCTGGTCCCCCTCGGCCCACCCGCCGGCATGGCTCTGGACAGGTTCGTGGGGCTCGGCAACGCGCAGCTCACGCTGCTCAGGAGGCTGCGGGTGCGTTGATCCGGAGCTCGGCGAGGAGGGCCGGGGCGAGGTCGCCCTTCGGGGCGACCACGACCTCGGACAGCCCGAGCCACCCCGCCAGCCGCTCCAGCTCGGCGGCCAGCTCGCCGGCGGTCTCGGCGGGAGCGTGCGGCTCGGACCACGCCGACTGCACGAGCAGCCGCCCGGTGGCCCGGTCGGCCTTGAGGTCGACCCGCCCGACGATCCGGTCGCCGAGCAGGAAGGGCAGCACGTAGTAGCCGTGCACCCGCTGCTCGGCCGGCACGTAGATCTCGATCCGGTAGAAGAAGTCGAACAGCGCCTCGGCCCGGTCGCGCTCCCACACGACCGGGTCGAACGGGCTGAGCAGCGAGCGGGCGCCGACGCGGCGCGGGAGCCGAGCGTCACGGTGGAGGTACGCCGGGCGCTTCCACCCCTGCACCGCGACCGGCTCCAGCTCGCCGGCGGCCACGAGCTCCTCGATCGCGACCCGCGCCTCCCCGACCCGGATCCGGTAGTAGTCGGCCAGGCAGTGGGCCGAGGCGACGCCGTGGGACCGGGCGGCGCGTCGTACCAGCTCGACGTGGGCCTCGGCCACGGTCATCGCCGGCGCGTCCAGGACAGCCGCGGGCAGCACCCTCTCCGGCAGGTCGTAGCGGATCTCGAACTGGCTGTTGCGGCCCGCGATGGCCAGCTCCCCGGTCATGTAGAGGTGGTCGAGCATCCGGCGGGCGCGCGACCAGTTCCAGCCCCAGTGGTCCTTCGCGCGCGGCAGGCCGTCGTCGAGCTCGCGGGCGGTGCTGGCGCCGCGCTCGGCGATCTCGGCGACCAGCGCGGACTCGAGCTGGTCGCCCTCGTCGACGGCGAACCACTTCCCACGCCGGGCGCGGTAGTCGTCCATCCGGTGCCGCATCGCCGGCCACAGCTCGACCGGCATGAACGCCTGGACGTGCGCCCAGTACTCCACCACCCGGCGGTTGCGCCCGCTCGCGGCGCGCTGCAGCAGCTCGACGTCGTAGGGCCCCATCCGGGAGTACAGCGGCATGAAGTGGGCGCGCTGCAGCACGTTGACGCTGTCGACCTGCAGCACGCCGGTGCGGGCCAGGGTGCGGTCGAAGGTCCGCAGCGTGGGGGCCGCGTGGGCCGGGTCGAGGAAGCCCTGCGCGGCCAGGGCGATCCGGCGGGCCTGCGCGAGCGACAGCGACTGCGTGGTGGGCACGGGCCCACCCTAGGAGCAGCCGCCGACAACGGCCCGACAACGGCCCGGCGGCTGCCCGGGGGCTACTCCAGCTCGACCAGCTTGGCGCGCACGGCGTACATGACCGCCTCCATCCGCGAGTGCAGCTGGAGCTTCTCGAGGATGTTGCGGACGTGGTTCTTGACCGTGTTCTCGCTGATCGCGAGCTGCGCGGCGACGTCGCGATTGCTCAGGCCGCGCGCGACGAACCGGAGCACCTCGAGCTCACGCTCGGTGAGCTTGAGGGCCGGGCCGGCGGTGCGGTCGGGCTTCGACATCGTCTTGAACTCGTCGATGAGCTTGGCCGCCATCGACGGGCTGATCAGGGACTGGCCGTCGGCGACCACGCGGATGCCCTGGGCCACCTCCTCGATGGACGAGTCCTTGAGGAGGTAGCCCGAGGCACCGCTCTTGACCGCCTCGTAGAGGTCGGCCTCGTCGTCGGAGACGGTCAGCATGATGATCTTCGTCATCGGGACCGCCTCCTTGATCGCGACGCACGCCTCGATCCCGGACTGCTTGGGCATCCGGACGTCCAGCAGCACCACGTCGGGCACGCTGCTGACCACCAGGCTCACGCCGTCGATGCCATTGCTGGCCTCGCCGACGACGTCGATGCCGTCCTCGATGCCCAGGAGCATGGTCAGCCCACGCCGGAACAGCTCCTGGTCGTCGACCACCACCACACGTACCGGCTCGCTCACGGGCTGTCCCGGTGCTGCGGCTGCCGGCGAAGTACCTTCCGCCACGGCGGCATCATGACACGACCTCCCGAGTGGTCGCCGGTCCTGTCCGGTTTCGAGGGCTGCACGGTCGCTCTGACGTCAGTCCTGGTCGCCCCCGACGTCGAGCGAGATGACGCCGTAGTCGTAGCCGCGGCGGCGGTAGACGACGGCCGGCCGCTCGCTCTCCTTGTCGACGTACAGATAGAAGTCGTGGCCCACCAGCTCCATCTCGTAGAGCGCCTGGTCGAGCGTCATCGGGCTCGCCGGGTGGGTCTTCTCGCGCACCACCAGCGGCCCGTCGCCGGTCACCGTGATCGGGCCGACCTGCCGCTCGATCGCGACCTCCTCCTCGGCCTCCTCGACCACCGTGGGCGCTACGTCGGAGAGGGCCTTGCCGACCGAGACCGGGGTCCGACGGCCGCGGTGCACCCGCCGGCGGTCAGCGGCCTTGCGCATCTGCGCGGCCATCTTGTCGAGGGCGAGGTCGAGCGCACCCATCTTGTCGTCGGCGGCGGCCTCGGCCCGGATCACCGGCCCCTTGGAGAAGGCCGTGAGCTCGACGTGCACCGCCTGGTCGTGCTGACGGGGGTTGGGTTCGCAGTCCACCTCCACATGGACCCGGATGATCCGGTGATCGTGCTTCTCCAGCTTCGTCAGCTTCTCCGCGGCATGCTCCCGGAACCTGTCCGAGATCTCGCAGTGCCGTCCGGTGACCACAACATCCATCAGTTACCTCCAAGGGGATTTCGGCGTGATGGGTTCTCCTGCCGCCCAGGCAGGAAGCCGGAGTGCTGGCGCATTCTCGACCAGCACGAACTCAAGGGGAGCTCGCCGCAGCGAGCGAAGCGAGCGCCAGAGAGTGGAGTCCGCCCGGCCGACCTGGTCTTCGTCCCCACACCCGCCTGCTGGGGCTTCCGCAGCTTGTTGCCACTACCGACCCTCTCCCGGGGCCGGACGTGTCTGACGTCCGGTCCGAGGCAGGACTGACGACTAAGCCGCACCGTGATCACCGGCCCGGGGGCCGGCTTACGTGGACCGTTTCGCCTGCGACTGGCATCGGCTTGCCGCACCTGGCTGGGCTCGCGCCCGGCCTGGGCGACGCAACCACGGACCCGGGCGGACTCCATGACCAGACGTTAGTCCGTCGGTGGTGACGACGAAAGGCTTCACCCGAAGTTCAGACGGTTCGTGTGGCGCGGTGCCGGCGCCGGGTCGCCGCGACCACCGCGGCAGCGTGCACGGCCACCCCCGCAGCCTCCAGGGCGCGCTGTGCCTCGCGCAGGGTGGCGCCGGTGGTGAGCACGTCGTCGCAGACCACGACGTGGGCGCGGGGACAGCGCCGGGCGAGGTGTCGTACGACGTCCGCGGGAACCGTCATCGACCCGGCGAGGTTCGCGGCCCGACCGGCGGCGTCGAGCCCGGCCTGGTCGACGACGCCCGGGCGCAGCCGGAGCAGCCGGGCGGCCCGCGCAGGGGGGCCGAGCAGGCCGGCGGCCACCCGGGTCATGGTCAGGGTGGGGTCGTGGCCGCGCTGGCGCACGGTGGTGGCGCGGGACGGCACGGGCACCAGGACCAGCGGCCCGGGCGGCGCGGCCGCGGTGACGGCGCCGGCCAGCAGCTCGCCGAGGGGCCGGGCGAGGGCGAGCACCCGGCGCTCCTTGTGGGCCAGGACGAGGGCGCGCAGCACGTCGGCGTACTCCCCCACGGCGTACGGCGGCACCAGCCCCGGTGGGCAGGGCGTCGGCCAGTGCGGGGTCGCGTCGGCCGCCCGGTCCACGCAGGCCGTGCGGCACGTGGGGCACAGCGCACGGCCGGGCCGGTCGCAGCCGACGCAGCGGGAGCCGAGCACCAGGTCGACGAACCCGTCGACGAGCAGCTGCGCCGTGGCCATCGGCCCAGCCCAGCAGGTCGTCGCGACCCGGGCAACGGGCGCGCGCCGGGCTGTGGAGAAGGCTCAGCCGGCGTAGTCGAGCTGGGACAGTCCGCCCTCGCCGGCGTCGTGGTCCTCCTGGCGGATCAGGTCGACGAACCGGTCGGCGTAGACCGCGTACATCGGGGCGTCCTCGACGGGCGACGCGGCGAGACCGACCACCTCGCCCGTGACGATCGTCGACAGCACGTCGACGGCGACCGTCGCACCGTCGACGGCGACCACGTCGGCCTCGTAGAGGTTGCCGCGGACCGTCGCCGTGAGCAGGGCGACCCGGACCGGGCTGTCCCAGGCGAGGTCGATGATCGCGCTGCCCTCCGCGGCGCGGACGACGAACGGCCGGCCGGCACGGGCCACCTCGCCGCGGCTGTTGAGGAAGACCCGGGCCCCGACGACCTGGTCGCCCTGCCCGGGGACCCGGACGACGGCGACCAGGCGGGTGCCGTCGCGGCTGACGACGAGGCTGCGGGCGCGGGTGCCGGTGACGCCCGGGACCCGGACGGTGCGCACCTGCGTGCCGTCGTAGAGCCACACGACGGCGCCGGTGGCCCGGCGCTCGAGCACCCACAGCCGGCCGGCGTGGTCCCAGGTCGGACGGGCGTAGGTGCCTCCGTCGAGCAGCACCTGGGCCGCGGGCTCGGAGGTCGACTGCTGGACGTGGGCCAGCCGCACCCGGCGGCCGCCGGCGTCGACCCCGGCCGCCTGCTCGTTGTCAGGGCTGACCGCGACCGCCACCAGGCCCGCTCCCTCGTCGCCGAGGACGCCGGTCACCGGGTCGAGGTCGGTGTCCCTGCCGCCGGAGACCAGCCGACCCTGGCTGATGCCGTACAGCGTCTTCCCGCCGCCGGGGCCGGCCGGTCCGTAGGCCGCCGCCGCGTCGACGGAGTACTGCGCGACGCCGCCGGGCAGCGGCAGGGCGGTGCCGTCGACGCTGACCCGCAGGGCGGTCACCGTCGGGTCCTGGCGCAGCGTCCAGGCCAGCTGGGCGAGCATCAGCTCCGCCTGCTCCGAGGTGACCGACTGGGCCTCCCCCACGAGCGAGATGTCGGCGACTCCGGCGTCGTCGACCGGCACGGACAGCCCGACGGTCAGCCCGGCCGGCAGGAACGAGCGGACGACGCCCTCGGCCAGCGGCGGCGGCCCGGCCAGCAGCCCGGACACGAGGCTGGTGGCGAGCTGGTCGCCCTCCGGGACGAACACCGGCTCGGGGACGAGGATCTTCGCGATCGGGTCGAAGTAGTAGAGGGACACCTGGTGGTAGCGCTGCCGGAACCACGAGGCGGGTACGACGAGGGCGTCGGGTGGGTCGGTGATCCGGTACTCCCCGTCCTGCACGGTGACGCGGAGATCGAGGGTGAGCTCGTCGCTGGCCATCGCACCCCGCCAGGCCCCGACGGCGTCGAGCCGGTCGGCGGCGGTCAGCTGGACCGACACCGTGCCTGCGCTCTCGCGCACGGGCAGCGAGTCGCTGTAGATGACCGTCTCCTGCTCGGGGTTCCAGGCGGCCGCGGCCTCGTCGGTGAGGTACTGCTTGGCGACGCTGGTCTGCACCGGCCACGCGGTCATCGCGTCGAGGAAGCCGGCGACGACCTCGGTGCGCGAGGCGCCGTCGACCGGCGGGCGGGCGTCGATGTCGCTGGCCCGGCGGGTGTCGTCGCGGTCGGTGCCGCGGCTCTGGACGACCGGGCCGGATGTCGGGAGGGAGGTGCACCCGGACAGCACCGCCACGGCGAGCGCCAGCAGCACGAGGGCACGGAGCCGGGTCATCACTCCTCCTCCGGTACGACGCCCGCGGGCCCGACCACGACAGCGGCGTCGCTCGACATCGCGTCCTCGGGGACCAGGGGCAGCGGGCTGTGGCGCAGGGTGCCGCCGGCGTGCCGGGGCACGGTGAGCCGGAACTGCGCGCCCTGCCCGGTCTTGCCCCACGCCTGCAGCCAGCCGCCGTGCAGGTGGGCGTCCTCCTGCGCGATGGCCAGGCCGAGGCCGGTGCCGCCGCTGGTGCGGGTGCGCGCCGGGTCGGAGCGCCAGAACCGGTTGAACACCATCGAGGCCTCCCCGGGCGCCAGGCCGACGCCGTGGTCGCGCACGGTGATCGCGGCGGACTCCTCGTCGGACTCGAGCCGCACGATGACGGCCTCGGTCGGGTCGTCGGCGAGGGCGTGGTCGATGGCATTGGTGACGAGGTTGCGCACGATCCGCTCGATCCGCCGCACGTCGACGTCGGCCTGCACCGGGTGCCCCGGCTCGCGGACCTCCACCCGGATCCCCCGCTGGTCGGCCAGGGGCTGCGCGGCGTCGACGACCCGTCGTACGAGGTCGCCGAGGTTGACGTTCTCGGTGGCGAGGACGGCGGCACCGGCGTCGAAGCGGCTGATCTCGAGCAGGTCGACGAGCAGGTTCTCGAAGCGGTCGAGCTCGGCCTGCATCAGCTCGGCGGAGCGCGCCGTCGCGGGGTCGAAGCTCTCGCGGGCGTCGTGGAGCACGTCCGAGGCCATCCGCACCGTCGTCAGCGGGGTCCGCAGTTCGTGGGAGACGTCGGACACGAACCGACGCTGCACCCAGCTGAGCTCCTCGAGCTGGCGGATCTGCCGCTGGAGGCTGGTGGCCATCTGGTTGAACGAGTAGGCCAGTCGCGCGATGTCGTCCTCACCGGTCACCTGGAGCCGTTCCTGCAGCCGTCCCGCGGCGAGCCGCTCGGCGACCCGGCGCGCCAGCCGGATCGGGGTGACCACCTGCCGGGTGACCAGCCAGGTCAGGCCGGCGACGAGAGCCAGCAGCAGGCCGGCGGCGGTCAGCAGGGCCCGGGTCACCAGGTTCAGCGTCTCCTGCTCCTCGGCGAGCGGGAAGAGGAAGTAGAGGGTGTAGGTCTTCCCGTCCGACGGCAGCTGCACCTGCGAGCCGACCACGATCCCCGGCTCCCGGGTGGTCTCGGCGTCGGCCCCGGCACCGGTCGTGCGGACGATCTCGGTGTAGGTCCACGCCGTCGTGCGGCGCGGCCCGTCGAAGTGCTCCTCCAGCGAGGTCGGGATGCTGACCAGGTCGAGGCCGCTGGTGTACTCGCCGCCGCCGGTCCGCAGCGCCGGGTCCTCCCCCTCGGGACCGGCCAGCACCACGGCGTACCCCCGGCTGGCGCCGCGCTCGATGATCGGGTCGACCAGGTCGCGCTGCTGCCGACTGGCGTTGACCTCGCGTCCCGACGCGGCCTCGAGCCGGTCCTGGGCGTCGGCGACCTCCGCGTCGACCTCGCCGAGCACGACGTCGGCTCGGTGACGCAGCAGGCCGTCCCGGGTCTGCTGCAGCAGGATCCAGCCGACGGCGCTGACCACGAGCGCCGACAGCACGACCGTGCTCGCCACGACCCGGGCCTGGATCGAGCGCCGCCAGAAGGTGAGTGCGCGTCGCAGCCGGGGTGCGAGCCACCCCCAGCACCGGCGGAGGGCCTCGAGCACTAGGCCGAGCCGGCCTTGTAGCCGACGCCGCGCACCGTCAGCACGATCTCGGGGTGCTCGGGATCGTGCTCGACCTTGGAGCGCAGCCGCTGCACGTGGACGTTGACCAGGCGGGTGTCCGCGGCGTGCTGGTAGCCCCAGACCTCCTCCAGGAGCGCCTGGCGGGTGAAGACCTGGCCGGGCTTGCGGGCCAGGCAGAGCAGCAGGTCGAACTCGAGCGGCGTCAACGAGATCTCCTCGCCCCCGCGGGTCACCGCGTGCCCGGCCACGTCGATCTCGACGTCGCGGATGCTGAGCGCCTCGTGCGGGACGGCCTCGGTCCGGCGTACCCGGGCCCTGATCCGCGCGACCAGCTCCTTGGGCTTGAACGGCTTGACGACGTAGTCGTCGGCCCCCGACTCCAGGCCCACCACGACGTCGACGGTGTCGCCCTTGGCGGTCAGCATGACGATCGGCACGCCGGACTCGGCGCGGATCTCCTTGCACACGTCGATGCCGTCCTTGCCGGGCAGCATCAGGTCGAGCAGCACGAGGTCCGGCCGGTAGTCCCGGAACGCCGCCAGCGCGAGGTCGCCCCGCGGACAGACCCGGCTCTCGAATCCCTCCTGCCCCAGCACGATGCCGAGCATCTCCGCGAGCGGGGCGTCGTCATCGACGACGAGGACGCGTCCCTTCGTGGGGTACGGCGCGCTGGAGGGCGGGGTCACGCCGCAATAGTAGGTGGGAGCACGACGAAGGCCCGGCACCACCACGGTGCCGAGCCTCGTCGACGTACTGCTCAGTAGCCGCTCAGTGGCTGCTCAGTAGCGGTAGTGCTCCGACTTGTACGGGCCCTCGACCGGGACGCCGAGGTAGTCGGCCTGGGCCTGGTTGAGCTCGGTCAGCTCGACACCGATGGCGTCGAGGTGGAGCCGGGCGACCTCCTCGTCGAGGTGCTTCGGGAGCACGTAGACGCCGATCGGGTACTCGTCGGTCTTGGTGAAGATCTCGATCTGCGCGAGCACCTGGTTGGTGAAGGAGTTCGACATGACGAACGACGGGTGGCCGGTCGCGTTGCCGAGGTTCAGCAGGCGGCCCTCGGACAGGACGATGACCTTCTTGCCGTCGGGGAAGATCCACTGGTGGACCTGCGGCTTGATCTCGTCCTTGACGATGCCGGGGATCTTCGCGAGGCCGGCCATGTCGATCTCGTTGTCGAAGTGGCCGATGTTGCCGACGATGGCCTGGTTCTTCATCTTCTCGAAGTGCTCGACCCGGATGATGTCGAAGTTGCCCGTCGTGGTGATGAAGATGTCGGCGAAGTCGACGACCGACTCGAGGCGCTTGACCTCGTAGCCGTCCATCGCGGCCTGCAGCGCGCAGATCGGGTCGATCTCGGTGATGATGACGCGGGCGCCCTGGCCGCGCAGCGACTCGGCCGAGCCCTTGCCGACGTCGCCGTAGCCGCAGACGACCGCGGTCTTGCCGGCGATCATGACGTCGGTGCCGCGGTTGATGCCGTCGATGAGCGAGTGGCGGCAGCCGTACTTGTTGTCGAACTTCGACTTGGTGACCGAGTCGTTGACGTTGATCGCCGGGAAGAGGAGCGAGCCCTCCTTGAAGCGGTCGTAGAGGCGCAGCACACCGGTGGTGGTCTCCTCGGTGACGCCCTTGATGCCGTTGGCGATGCTGGTCCAGCGCTGCGGGTCGTTCTCGAGCGAGCGCGCGAGGACCCGGAGGACCTCCTTGAACTCCTCGTTGTCGGTCGAGTCCTGGCCCGGGACGGCGCCGGCCTTCTCGAACTCCACGCCCTTGTGGACGAGCAGCGTGATGTCGCCACCGTCGTCGAGGAGCATGTTGGGGCCGATCTTGTTGCCGTCGGCGTCGGTGAAGTCGAAGACCTTCTCGGCCTCGTCCCAGTACTCGGCGAGGGTCTCGCCCTTCCAGGCGAAGACCGGGGTGCCGGCGGGGGCGTCGACGGTGCCGTCCTTGCCGACGACGACGGCCGCGGCGGCGTGGTCCTGCGTCGAGAAGATGTTGCAGGTCGCCCAGCGGACGTCGGCACCGAGGGCGGTGAGCGTCTCGATCAGGACGGCGGTCTGGATGGTCATGTGCAGCGAGCCGGCGATCCGGGCGCCCTTGAGCGGCTGGTCGGCGCCGTACCGGGCGCGCATCGCCATCAGGCCGGGCATCTCGTGCTCGGCGAGCTCGATCTCCTTGCGGCCGAACTCGGCCAGGCTCAGGTCAGCAACCTTGTAGTCCATGAGTGATCCTCGAGGTTCGAGTGTCGTGTGACAGCTGGGTCCTGCGGCGCATCTGCGCATCGTCGGGATCTCCCGCGCATGACACAGGACACCCTACAAGCGTGCTCCGAGGCCCGGGGAATCATCGGGAACACGGGCACGCGGCGTAGGGGGGCGCGCGACCAGTACCCTGCTGCCGTACGTTCTCAGGGCGGGGTGGAACTCCCCACCGGCGGTGAGGGCGTCCCGGCGGATCCGGGGCGGCCGAGCCCGCGAGCGCCGGCCCGGTCGCCACGACCGGGACGGGTCAGCAGATCCGGTGCGACTCCGGAGCCGACGGTCACAGTCCGGAGGGAAGAGAACGCGACGGGCCTCGCGCGCGTCGTCACGCCCTGGGTGACACGCGAAGAGGAGAACCCATGTCACCCACCGCTCCCGGCACGCCCGGCACCGTCGCGATCGTCGCGGCGCGCTGGCACGCCGACATCGTCGACGTCGCCGTCGACACCTTCCGCACCGAGCTCGAGCTGCGCGGCTACGCCGTCGACGTGGTGCACGTGCCCGGTGCCTTCGAGATCCCGCTGCAGGTACGACGCCTCGCCCGCACCGGCCGCTACGCCGGTGTCGCGGCGGCGGCCCTGGTCGTCGACGGCGGGATCTACCGTCACGACTTCGTGGCCTCGACGGTGGTCGACGCGCTGATGCGGATCCAGCTGGAGGCCGACGTCCCGGTGTTCTCCGCGGTGCTGACGCCGCACCACTTCCACGAGCACGACGAGCACACGAGCTACTTCCGCCGCCACTTCGAGACGAAGGGCCGCGAGCTGGCCGCCGCGCTGGACGCGACCGTCAAGCTCCCCACGGCCGCGCTCCCCACCGCCTGAGACCGGGGGCCCGGTCGGGCGGTCAGTGGGCGGCGGTCTCGTCCTCTCCGTACCGCTCGACCGGGTCCTTGTCGCCCTTGAACGGCAGCACCATCACGACCGCGACGACCACGGCACCGACGGCGAGGCCGATGACCGCGGAGATGCCGGTGTTGGCGAGCCACGCGAGGGTGGCGCCGAGGAAGCCGTGGACGGCGTGCTCGATGTCGTGCTCGATGCCGTGGACCCACTCGTAGGGCGCGTCCCACCAGCCGACCTCGTGCACGTTGACGAGGAGGATGTGGCCGCCGACCCAGAGCATGGCGACGGTGCCGACGAGCGAGATGACCGTCAGCAGCCTCGGCATGGCCGCGACCAGGCCGCGGCCGACCTTCTGGGCGAGCGCCGAACGGCGCTGGGAGAGCAGCAGTCCGGTGTCGTCCATCTTCACGATGAGGGCGACCACGCCGTAGACGGCGATCGTGATCGCGATCGCGACCACGACGAGGATCGCGAGGCGCGCCCAGAAGCCCTCGTCGGCCACCTCGTCGAGGGCGATCACCATGATCTCCGCCGACAGGATCAGGTCGGTCCGGATCGCGCCGGCGACCATCTGCTTCTCGGCCTCCGGGCTGATCACGGTGGCCGGGACGTCGTGGTCGTCGTGCCTCGAGAGCAGGTGCCAGACCTTGTGGGCTCCCTCGTAGGCGAGGAAGGTGCCGCCGATCATCAAGATGACGGGGAGCAGGTCGGGCAGGAACTCGCTGAGCAGCAGCGCGGCCGGGAGGATCAGCAGCAGCTTGTTGCGGATCGAGCCGATCGCGATCTGCTTGACGATGGGCAGCTCACGCTCGGCAGCGACGCCGTGGACGTACTGCGGGGTGACCGCGGTGTCGTCGACCACCACTCCCGCGGCCTTGGTCGTGGCACGACCCGCGGCGGCACCGACGTCGTCGATCGACGCGGCGGCCATCTTCGCGATGGCGGCGACGTCGTCGAGGAGACCGAACAGGCCGGCGCTCATCAGGCGCGGTCCGTGGTGAGAGGCATGCCGAAATGCTACCGGCCCGACGTCACCAGCTCCGCGCCCGCGGTCTCCTGCTCGTGGACGACCGTCGTGAGCTGGACCGCCTCGCGGACCCGGCGCTGGGCGACGTCGAACGGGTCGACGACCCGCTCCAGGACCCTCCGCACCGGCGGGGCCGCGAGCGCGAGGGACACCCCCACGCCGATCGCGACCGCGGCGGCGAGGCCGAGCCACGGCCGGTCGTGGGCCCACTCGACGAAGCCGAGGAACTCCAGCTCCTTCACGACGAACCCGTGGAAGAGGTAGACCACCATGGTCGCGGCGCCCATCCGGGTGAACCAGCCGCCCACGCGCGGCACCAGCGCCAGCCAGGCGAACGCCCCGGCGACGCCCAGGGCGACGATGAGCAGGCGGGTCAGGACGGCGCCGGCGACCGGCTGCTCGAGCAGCTCGTAGGGCCGGTAGTACAGGTGGGCGCGCTCGGTCCACTGGGCGAGGTCGAGGGCGAACAGCGCCAGCACCCCGAAGGTGACCACGCCGAGGAGGGCGGGGAAGCGGCCGCGCAGCCACTCGAGGCTCTCCGGGGTCGTCTTGAGACCGAGGACGAAGAACGGCAGGAAGCCGAGGATCCGGGGGGCGTCCATCCACCACATCCAGCTGCCCTGCAGGAAGCCGCCGGCGACGCACAGTCCCACAGCGAGGAGGAACCCGCCGGGCAGCGACCGGAACAGCGGGGTCGCCAGGCGCCAGACGACCAGGGCGAGGAGGTACCACATCGGGAAGTGCGGGTCGGTCCACAGCTGGTCGACCCGCTCGCCGCCGACGTTGATCCGGAACCAGGCGAGCGCGCCCTCGAAGACGACGTAGGGCACCAGCAGGATCGTGACGAGCTGCCACAGCCGTGTCGCGCTGTAGCCGAAGCCCCGCGACAGGTAGCCCGACAGGAAGACGAACGCCGGCATGTGCCACAGGTAGACGAAGTCGTAGAGGTCACCGCCCGGCCCGTCCTCGGGCAACAGCGCGAGCAGGTGCCCGACGACGACGAGGACGATGAGGCCCATCTTCGCGTTGTCGAGCCACGGGTCCCGAGTAGCCATGCCCTCCTTGGTACCCGAACCACCGGCACCGAGACCAAGTGTCAGACAACCTGACACGACCGGTCCCGATCGGGTACGGCGTGCTCAGTCGGCGACGAGGCCCAGCCGGAGGTACTCGGCGGCGTAGGTGCCGCTCAGCAGCAGCGAGGCGTACCGCGCCACCTCCCCGGCCGCCTCGGAGGAGACGTGCTCGATCCGGACGTCGTGGTTGCGGGCGGCGTCCTCGAGCCGCTGGCGCTGGTCGCGAACGACGGGGTCGTCGACGCCGTCGTCCAGCATGACCAGCACCGGGCGGCGATCGCCCGTGCCGTCGGCGACCGGGTCGGCGAAGACGTTGCGGGGCCGGGCGGCCTCGACGACGGGCAGCAGGTGCTCGGCATCGCCGGCGAGTGCGGTCCGCCCCGAGGTACGGCGGATCGACTCCGCGATCCGGCGCGCGGCGCGGGCGGCGAGGACCGAGCCGCCCCAGACCAGCGGGGCGGCGTCGGCCAGCGAGATGGCCAGCATCTTCGCCGGGTTGATCGAGATGTCGCGGTGCGGGGAGCAGGCGATGGCGACCGCGTCGAGGGCCTCGGACACCGCCTCGGGCTCGGCGGACGGGCCGAGGTGGACCTGGTCGAGGAAGGACAGCATCGCCACGGCGGTGGCGAGCTGGTCGCCGGTGCTGGTCGGCAGCAGCGTGGTCCAGCGCCCGGTCGCGTGCTCGGCCACCATCGACCCGGGCGGCGCGGCCACCACGAGCTGGCAGCCGCGGCGCGCGGCCTCGGCCACGGCCAGCGCCGTACCGGCGTCGGCTCCCTCGGGGGCGAGCACCACGACCAGGTCGAGGCTGCCCGCCCAGCCCGGCAGCGCCGGCGAGGGCCAGGCCACGAAGGGCACCGGGCAGAACGGCTCGAGCACGGCCCGCAGCAGGCGGGAGTCGGGCCCGGCCGCGATCACGGCGCGCGGCCGGGTCTCGATCGAGCGAGCCACCGCCTCGGCGATCGCGTCGGCCGAGTCGCCGACCTCGCGCCGTACGCGGGAGCCGGACTCGGCCAGGGTGCGCAGCCGGAGGTCGGCGGTGGCGAGCGCCGCCTCGTCGTCCAGCCGGGACTCGTCGAACCAGACCATGTCAGGCCGGCTTACGGGCCTCGTCGACCAACAGCACGGGGATGCCGTCGCGCACGGGGTACGCGAGGCCGCAGCCCTGGCACACCAGCTCCACCGACTCCCCCGCGGGCGTCACCGCGAGCTCGCCCTTGCAGGAGGGGCACACGACGATCGCCAGCAGCTCGGGCGAGATGCCGCCCTGCTCGGCGCTCACTTGCCGCTCCGGATGATCGCGAGGACCTCGTCCCGGACTCGGGCCATGGTGGACTGGTCCTTTCCTTCGACGTTGAGCCGCAGCAGCGGCTCGGTGTTCGAGGCGCGCACGTTGAACGCCCAGTCCTGGTGGCCCACGCTCAGCCCGTCGAGCTTGTCGACGCTGACCCCGTCCTGGCCGCCGTACGCCGCCTCCAGCGCGGTGAGCACCGCGTGCTGGTCGGCGACCGTGCTGTTGATCTCCCCGCTGAGCGGGTAGCGCGCGTAGTCGGCGAGCAGCGCCGAGAGCGGCCGGTCGGACTCGGCGAGCGCGGCCATCGCGTGCAGCGCGGCGAGCATGCCGGAGTCGGCACGCCAGAAGTCGCGGAAGTAGAAGTGGCCGCTGTGCTCGCCGCCGAAGATCGCGTCGGTCTCGGCCATCGTGGCCTTGATGTAGGAGTGCCCGACCCGGGTGCGGACGGGCGTGCCGCCCAGCTCGGCGACGATCTCGGGCACGGCCCGTGACGTGATCAGGTTGTGGATGACCGTGGCGCCCGGCTCCTTGGCGAGCTCACGGGCGGCGATCAGCGCGGTCAGCGTGGACGGCGAGACCAGCTCGCCCCGCTCGTCGACCAGGAAGCAGCGGTCGGCGTCGCCGTCGAAGGCCAGGCCGATGTCGGCCTGCTCGGCGATGACCGCCTTCTGCAGGTCGACCAGGTTGTCGGGCTCGATCGGGTTCGCCTCGTGGTTGGGGAAGGTGCCGTCGAGCTCGAAGTAGAGCGGCACCATCTCGACCTGGCCGGCGAGGCGGCCGAAGACGGCGGGCGCGGTGTGCCCGGCCATGCCGTTGCCGGCGTCGACGACGACCTTGAGCCGGCGACCGGCGACGGGCGCGAGGGAGAGGAGGTGCGCGGCGTAGGCCTGCAGCACGTCGTGGGAGTCGATGGACCCGGTGCGGCTGCCGGTGGCCGGCGGACCGCCCGCGGCCACCCGGTCGCGGATCTCGGCGAGGCCGCTCTCCATGCCGACGGGCTGCGCGAGGGCGCGGCACATCTTGATGCCGTTGTAGGCCGCAGGGTTGTGGCTCGCGGTGAACATCGCGCCGGGCAGGTTCAGGTGACCGGAGGCGAAGTAGAGCTGGTCGGTCGAGGCCAGGCCGATCATGGTGACGTCGGCGCCGGCCGCGGTCGCACCGTCGGCGAAGGCTCCGGCGAGGGACGGCGAGCTGGGCCGCATGTCGTAGCCGATCACCATCGCGTCGACGCCGAGCACCTCGACGTACGCCGCGCCGGTCGCGCGCGCCAGGTCCTCGTCGAGCTGCTCACCCACGAGGCCGCGCACGTCGTAGGCCTTGAAGACCTTGCCGAGGTTGTCAGGACTGGTCGTGGCCATGCCCAGACCCTAGGGCACTCAGTCGGTGGTGAGCATCCGGAGGTGCCCCTTGCGGGCCACCTCGCGACCGGGCTCACGCGGCGGCTCGACCGGCTCGCGCCGGACGGGACGGGCGGCCTCGCGGACCGCGTCGGCGAGGGCGAGCAGGTCGTCGTTGCTCGGCCCTGCCTGCTGGGTGCCGAGCGAGAGCCGGACCACCTCCCAGCCGCGCGGGGCCGAGAGCCGCTCGCTGTGCACGTCGCACAGGTCGTAGGCGTGCGGCTCCGCGTAGGTCGCCAGCGGACCGAGGACGGCGGTCGAGTCGGCGTACACGTAGGTCAGGGTGGCGACAGCGCGCCGGCCGCAGGCCGTGCGCGAGCAGGTTCGCAGGCTCTGCGGTCCCGCGTTGGCCGTCACACTCACGGCGCAGACGCTACCGCCCTCCCGGGCAAGGCGTGGATAGGCTCGCGGCATGGAGCACGACGAGCTGGTCCCCCGTCGCCGCCGGGACCGGCGCGGGCGCGGGATGCGTGGTCCGGCGGTGCAGCCGCTGGCGGCGACCGGGCACCGGCCGCCGTTGCCGCGCAGCCGGCGCGAGGTGTTCGACAAGATCATGCTCGACGTCGTCACCGACATCGACGCGCGGTGGTCGGAGCACCTCGGCCTGGTGGAGTACGCCGTGGAGGACGCGCCGCAGCTCCCCGACGACTGGGACTCGGGGCGGGTGCCGCTGTCGTCGCTGGTGCGCGGGTCGGGCACGACCCCGACCCGGTTGGTGGTGTTCCGCCGGCCGCTCGAGCACCGCGCGTCCGACCGGGCGGACCTCGAGGCGATCGTGCTGGCGATCGTGGTGGAGCAGGTCGCCGAGCTGCTCGGCATCGAGCCCCACGACGTCGACCCGCGCTACCCCTCCGACCTCGACGACGACTGAGCCTCCGGCGAGGGACGGTCAGTCCGGGGAGACGACCGGGATCCGGGCGTGGGTCTCGGCGGGCCGCAGCCGCAGCGTCGCGAGCCCCGGCTGACCACCGCCGGTGGGCAGCGAGACGACGCCGGCGATCCGGGTGTTGCGCGGCTCGACGGCGACGAGCACCGCCTCCGGCGGCAGGGCGAGGGAGGCGGCACGGTCGGGGGCGACCTCGACCTGGTCCTCGCGCAGGACCGCGCCGTCGGCGCCGTACGACGTCACGTGGACGACGCCCGTGCGGAGGGCGTGCCCGAGCAGGAGGGTCTTCTCCCCCGCCGGCAGCACGGCGGCCGTGGGCTCGCGCACCGCGATCGCAGGTGCGAGCAGGACCAGGTCCTTGCGCGAGACCAGCTGCACGGAGGCGACGACCGGGTCGGCGGACTCCACGACGATGCCGACCACGCCCGCACCGTTCTCGCCCGACAGCAGCGGGCCGAGGTCGACCTCCTGCATCGCGTGCGGCCCGACGGCGATCTCGGGGGCATCAGTCGGGGTGAAGGTCGAGTCGGCCGTGACGAGCCGGACCTGCGCGCGCACCTCGCTCTCCCCCGGGTTGGCGACGAGCAGCGACGCACCCCGGGCACCCTCGGGTACGCCGAGGACCAGGTTCTCGGTGTCGGGTGTCGCCTGGCTCGGCAGGAAGTCGGTGGTCACCCGGCCCCGGCCGAGCTGGTCGCGGGTGGTCCGCGCGGTCACCGTCACCCGGCCCCGGGTCACCGTGACGTGGGCGGCGGTCAACTCCCGGCGCGGCGCCGAGGCGGCGAGGTCGACGCGCTGGACGCCGTGCGCCGGCACCTGGATGCCACGCAGCGCGGGCTCCTCGACCGGCCCGTCGGCGTCGAGGAGCGCCACGTCGACCACGGCCTCGCCGTCGTCGGGGTTCACCAGCTCCAGGGTCGTGGCGTAGCGGGCGGTGGCGCCGAGGCCGACCAGCCACTCGTCGTACGCCGGGGCGCGGCACTCGGGCACGGCCAGCGGGTCGTCGCGGCCGGCGACGACCCCGGGGGCGGCGGTGCCGCTGCCGTCGAGGACGACCGGACCGGCGCTGTCGGGCACGACGGCCGTGCCACCCGCCTCCGCCGCGACCGGTGGTCCGGGGACCGTCGCGGCGCCGTCCGCCGGGGCGGTGAGGACCGTGAGCTCCCCGCCGGTGACGCCCGGCGTCCGACCGACCCGGGTCGCGCTCGCGGCGCGGGTGCCGCCCGGGCACACGACGGTGGCGGAGGTGAGCTCCGCCGTCCCCGGCGGCCGCGGGCCGGCGACGGGTGTCTGCTCGTCCCCGATCGCGCCGATCGCGAGCGCCACCACGGCGGGCAGCAGGATCGCGAGCGCGACGAGGACGTCGACCCGCCGGCGGCGGACGACCGATGCGCGGCGGCCGGCGGGCTTGGACTCACTCATCTCGGTTCCTTCGCAGCGGCGGGAGGGCGAGCACGACCAGCACCGGGATCGCCACGGCCTGGACCAGCAGCAGGAGCCAGCGCAGCCAGGCCCGGTGACCGGGCAGCGGTCCCGGCTCCGGGCTGACCTGCCAGGCGCGGGTGCCGCGCTCGGAGCTGGCCTGCACGAGGCCGGTGGTGGCGTCGAGGCTGGCGGCGACCGAGCCGTCGGCCGGCGCCGCCTGGACGATGTAGAGGATGCCGAGGTCGGCGAGGCGGGCCACGGCGTCCGGGTCGGGCGAGGTCACCAGCGAGCGGATGGTGGCGGTGACCTCTGCGTCCTCCGGCGTCAGGGCGGCGATCTCGTCCTCGCCGACGGTCGGTCCGTCGCCGCGGTGGACGTCGTACCGCAGGCCGGCGTCCTTGCTGCCGCGCAGCACCAGCACGCCGTCCTGCTCGGCCCGCTCTGCGCGCTGCGCCATGTACACGGGGACGTCGGACGCCGGCGGGTCGTCCAGCTCCTCGGCGCCCCAGCCCGCGAACCAGACCAGGCCGACGAGCGGCGCGACCAGGCCGACGACACCGGAGAGCGCCAGCACGGCCTGCGCGGGCTTCGTGCGGTCGCCGAGGTGGTGCAGCGAGAGCCCGCCGAGCAGGATCGCGGTGATCCACGCCCCCTGCAGCACCAGCAGGGCGGCGCCCAGGCCGGGCTGCTGGTCGACCGGTCCGGCGATGTCGATCGTCGTGACGGCCAGCGGCACGGCGACGACCGCGGTGACGGCGGCGACCAGCCAGCACACCACGACCGGGATCCGGGTCGCGCGCGGCAGCAGGGCCAGCAGCGCCAGCATCGGAAGGACGTAGCCGACCGGCGCCGGGGCGCCGAGACCACCGAGGCGGCCCGCCAGCAGGTCCCAGCCGGAGGTCGCGGCCGTCGGCCAGCGACCGATGTCGAGCACGGTGCCGGCGATCCCACCCTCGAGCAGGGCCGGCAGCCACCACGGCAGCAGCACCAGCAGCGGCACCGCCAGCGCCACGAGGGGCGGGCCCCACACCGAGCGGTCTCCGGCCTCGCTGGGCAGCAGCCGCACGGCGCAGCCGAGGAGGACGGCGACGAGCACGGCGACCACGAACCAGGCCGGCGGGGCGACCGCGGTCAGCAGCGCGAGCCCGAGCCCGGTGCGCCAGCCGGCCCGCCAACGGTGGCCGTCGTCGGGGTCGGCGAAGCCGAGCGCGGCGTGCGCCGTCCACGGCAGCACGGCCGCCGCGACGACGATCCCCCAGCGGCCGCCGCCCCAGGCCCCCGCGACCAGCGGGACGAGCGCCCAGGTGACCGAGCCCCACAGCAGCAGCCAGCGCGGGGCGCCGTACGGCGTCACGAGGCGGCCGACCACGCGCAGGAAGCGCCACGCGCCCCACAGCCCGACCGGCGCTGCGAGCGCCATCAGCAGGGACATCAGCAGCGACGGGCCGAACGGCACTCCGAGCACCGCGAGCGGGAGGACGTACGGCGGCGCGGGGACGTCGCTGCCGAAGCCGATCGGGTGCCGACCCTCGACGTGCAGCGCCCACCAGTCGCCGACGCTGCCCGGCGCGGGCGACAGGGCCCCGCCGGCGACGCCGCCGACGACGTCGCGAACGCCGATCAGCAGCGCCAGCACCGTGATCGCGGTCGCGACCGCTACCGGGTTGGTGAAGAAGCGGACGACGATGCCGGTGTCGGCGAAGTCCTCGTCCTCGTCGCGGTGCCGGGCCGGTGGCGGCGCGGCGGCGGCGTCGCGCTCGGCGGCGGCGATCCGGCGGCGGTCGGCGACGTCGGCGGCCTGGTTGGTGGCGGCGGCGACGAGGTCGCCCGCGAAGTCGAGGCCGTGGCGGTAGGGCAGCCACCACGGGGCCAGGAGGCGTCGTACCCGGGCCCGGTCGGTGCCGCCCGCGGCGGCCGCGCGGCGGGCCTGCCGGGCGGCGCGGACCTGGCCGGGATGACGCAGCACGGAGACCAGGGCGGCCAGCTCGTCGAGCGCCTCGCCGACGGCCCGGACGCCGAGCAGCCCGAGGACCCGGAGCAGCGAGCCGAGGGTGAGCCGCAGCACCTGCAGCGGGAGCGTGGCGCCGCGGCCGTTGGCGAGCAGCGTGAAGAGCGCGGCGCGGCGCTCCTGGAAGTGGGTGTGGCGCCCGGTCAGCGGCGTACGACGGACGCCGCGGTGGGCTGCCTCGGCGTGGAAGACGACGGCGGACGGGACGACGAGGGTCGTGCGCCCGGCGGCGGCGGCGCGCCAGCCCAGGTCGATGTCGTTGCCGAAGATCGGCAGGGCAGGGTCGAAGCCGCCGAGCTCCTCGAGCACCTCGCGGCGCACGAGCATCCCGGCCGAGTTGACCGCGAGCACCTCGCGGACCTCGTCGTGCTGGCCCTGGTCGTACTCGCCGCGCTCCAGCCCGGTCTCGCGCCGTCCGGTGCCGCTGATGGTGACGCCGAGCTCGAGGAGCCGACGCAGCGAGGGCCACTCGCGCAGCTTGGGGCCGAGGATGTCGGCGTCGGGACGCGCAGCGGCGGCGGCCAGCAGGGCGGCGAGCGCGTCGGGCGCGGGGTTCGCGTCGTCGTGGAGGATCCAGACCCAGTCCGGGGCGGTGCCGGTCTCGGCCAGCACCAGCAGGCCCTCGGCGACGGCGTCGGGGAACCCGGTGTCGCCGGCCAGCGAGCGCTGCTCGAGCGGCAGGCGATCGGCCAGTGCGGCCCGGACCAGGTCGGCGCTGCCGTCCTTGCTGCCGGTGTCGACGGCCACCACGCGCGTGGGGGGCGCGGTCTGCGCGAGCAGGCCGTCGAGGACCGCCGGCAGCCACGAGCTGCCGTCGTGGCTGACCAGGAGGACAGCCACCTCGGGTTGTTGCGACACGAGGTCAGACCCTACGACCGACGGCCCGAAGGGGGCGAACCGTCAGCAGGGCCCGGCGCCGTGCCGTTGCTCTCGTTAGACGGCGCGCTTCTTCAGCTTGCGGCGCTCACGCTCCGACATGCCACCCCAGATCCCGAAGCGCTCGTCGTTGCCCAGCGCCGCCTCGAGGCACTCGATGCGCACCTCGCAGGTCTGGCAGACCTTCTTGGCCTCGCGCGTCGATCCCCCCTTCTCCGGGAAGAAGGCCTCGGGGGCGGTCTGCGCGCACAGTGCGCGCTCCTGCCACCCCAGCTCTTCGGAATCTGCTTCGACCAGGAACAGTTCCCTCACGATTTCGCCCCTTACGTCTCGACCCGATGCCCCGAACGACATCTCTGGAATTACATACGTGTCATACCCAAACAGTCAAGGTCGAGTCTGCTATGGGGAGCCCCGTGCTTGCAGCCTTTTCCGGGCACGGCACAGTTGTCCCCCGTGGACTCGACACCTGACGCGACCGCCAGTGGACTCATCGGCCGACCCGTGCGGAAGCTGACCGTCCTCTCGGGCGGCATGGGCGGAGCCCGGTTCCTGCAAGGCCTGCTCCACGGCATCGCCGCTGGAACCCTACCCGGTGTGGCCCCGGACGCCCACGTCACGGTCGTCGCCAACAACGCCGACGACTGGTGGATCCACGGCCTGAAGGTCTGCCCCGACCTCGACACCGTGATGTACACGCTCGGCGACGGGATCGACCTCGAGCGCGGCTGGGGCCGGCGGGCCGAGACCTGGAGCGCCAAGGAGGAGCTGGCGGCGTACGGCGTCGAGCCGACCTGGTTCGGCCTCGGCGACCGCGACATCGCCACCCACCTGGTGCGCACCCAGATGCTCGACGCCGGCTACCCGCTCTCCCAGGTCACGGCCGCGCTGTGCAAGCGCTGGCTGGAGCCGGCGTACGGCGACCGGCTGACCCTGCTGCCGATGACCGACGACCGCGTGGAGACGCACGTCGCCGTCGCCGACGCCGAGAGCGCCAGCGGCAAGCGGGTCGTGCACTTCCAGGAGTACTGGGTGCGGCTGCGCGCCGAGGTCCCGGCCGAGCAGGTCGTGTTCGTGGGTCTCGACCAGTCCTCCCCCGCGCCGGGCGTGGTCGACGCCATCGCCGGTGCCGACCTGGTCGTGCTGCCACCGTCGAACCCGGTGGTCTCGGTCGGCACCATCCTCGGCGTCCCCGGCCTGCGCGACGCGGTGCGCGCGACCGAGGCGAAGGTGGTGGGCCTGTCCCCCATCGTCGGCGCCACGCACGTGCGCGGCATGGCCGAGCAGATGCTGACCTCGATCGGCGTCGAGGTCAGCGCCGCCGGCGTCGGCCTCAACTACGGCGCCCGCGCGGCCGGCGGGGTGCTCGACGGCTGGCTGGTCGACGAGCGCGACGCCGACCAGGTGGCGCGGCTGGAGGCGGCCGGCATCCGCGCAGCCGCCGTACCGCTGATGATGACCGACCACGACGCCACGGCCGCGATGGCCGCGGCCGCGATCGACCTGGTGCGCTGATGACCCTGAGCGTCACCGCACCGGACGGCGTGCCCGAGATCCGGCCCGGCGACGACCTCGCCGCCGCCCTGCTCGCCGCCCTCGGGCCGGACGACCTGCTCGACGGCGACGTGCTCGTCGTGACCAGCAAGGTGGTCAGCAAGGCCGAGGGCCGGGTCGAGGACGGCGACCGGGAGGCATGGATCGACGCCGAGACCGAGCGTCTCGTCGCCCGCCGCGGCCCGACCCGGATCGTGCGCAACCGCCTCGGCCTCACCATGGCCGCGGCCGGCGTCGACGCCTCCAACGTCGCCGCCGGGTCCGTGGTCCTGCTCCCCCTCGACCCCGACGCGTCCGCCCGCGCACTGCGGACCGCGGTCGCCGAGCGCCGCGGCGTCAACGTCGGCGTCGTCGTCACCGACACCGCGGGCCGCGCCTGGCGCGAGGGGCAGACCGACATCGCCATCGGCGCCGCCGGGCTGGCGGTGCTCGAGTCGTTCGTCGGCCGGGTCGACGCGCACGGCAACGAGCTCGCCGTCACCGCACCTGCCGTCGCCGACGAGATCGCCTCCGCCGTCGAGCTCGCGCAGGGCAAGCTCGGCGCCCGCCCGTGCGCCGTGCTGCGCGGCCGCGCCGACCTCGTCCTCGCCCCCGGCGACCACGGCCCCGGTGCCCGCGCCCTGATCCGCGCCGACGGCGCCGACCTGTTCGGGTACGGCGCCCGCGAGGCCGTGATCCAGGCCGTAGCCGGGCACCCGGCCGCACGCACCCCGTTCGGCAGTCCCGTGGCGGACGACGAGTTCGTCGCCGCACTGGCCCGCGCGGGCATCGTCGCGCGCGCCACGGCCGCGGGCGTCGTCCAGACCAGCAGCGAGCGGCGCGCCGCCGCCGACATCGTCGCCTTCGCCCACGGCTGGCAGAGCACCGGTACCGGTGATGTCGGCACCGACCTGCGGTTTCAGCCGGTGACTCCGTAGACTCACCGCGTTCGCCGCACGGGTGTGCTCCCGCATGCCCTTCACGACCAAGACGAGGTACCCCGCACGTGGCCAAGTCCAGCAAGTCCGAGAAGTCGGAGCGCCGCCAAGTCATCGACGACATCCGGCGCAAGCAGAAGCGTGCCGACCAGCGCCAGGGTTGGATGATCGTCGGCGTCTGCATCGCCGTGGCCGTGCTGCTGATCGGCGCCGTCGCCTTCCCCCAGATCAAGGGCTTCTTCAACGACCGGAAGTGGAAGGGCAAGAGCGTCGCCGAGATCGGCGCCGCCGCCAGCGTCTGCGGCGAGATCACCGAGAAGGAGGCCACGGGCAGCGGCGAGCACGTCCCGGAGGGCCAGCAGGTCGAGTACACGGACGCCCCGCCCGCCTTCGGCGCGCACTGGAACGTCGCCGGCGTCGCCCCGACCCCGATCGGTGACCGCTTCTACAACGAGGACTCCCGCCCCGAGCTCGAGGCGCTGGTCCACAACCTCGAGCACGGCTACACGATCCTCTGGTACGACACCACCGCGAACGACGACTCCGCCGAGATCTCGGCGATGCGCGCGATCGCGAAGATCATGGACGCCAACGACACCAACCAGCGGCTGAAGTTCAAGGTCGCCCCGTGGACCAAGGCGGACGAGAAGGAGGTCGGCAAGTCCTTCCCGAAGGGCCAGCACATCGCCTTCACCCACTGGCGCGTCGATCGCGACACGGAGAAGCAGTACGGCGCCTGGCAGTACTGCTCCGAGGTCAGCGGTGCCGCCCTGAAGAAGTTCATGGACAAGTACCCGTTCACGGACTCCCCCGAGCCCTACGCCTACTGAGCCATTTGGCGCTCGCTTCGCTCGCGCATGTCCAGCCGCATGTCATGCATGAGTGCATGACATGCGGCTGAGTCCTTTCGTCGCGCCGCCCGCTGTTTCTGGACGGAGGAGCGCGCGACCGAGGAACGAGGGAGCACGCGGGGGAGGAAGAAACAGCGTTGGCAGGCGGCGCGACATGCGCGAGCGAAGCGAGCGCCAAAACGACACCGTGAGTCGCTCACGCAGCGCACCCACCCCGCACCGGACCCCCGGCCTCCTCACACCAGGTCCGCGCGCCCCTTCTCCTTCAGCGCGGCCACCACGTTCTTGACCTCCTGCGCACGCGCCCGCGTGGTGACCAGCAGCGCGTCGGGGGTGTCGACGACGACCACGTCGTCCAGCCCGATGACGGCGACGGTGCGACCCGAGCGCGGGACCACGATGCCGCTCGCGCCGATGAGCTGGGTCAGCCCTGCGTCGCCGAGGACGCTGCAGGCGTCGTCGTCGCCGAGCAGCGTGGCGAGCGAGTCGAAGTCGCCGATGTCGTCCCAGGTGAAGGCGCCGGGGATGGTGACCACCTTGCCGGCGGCGGCCGCGGGCTCGGCGACGGCGTGGTCGATGGCGATCCTCGGGAGCGTCTCCCACAGCTCGCCGAGCCGCTCGGGCGCTGCGGCGATGGTGCGCAGGGTGGCGGCGAAGCCGGGGTCCTGCTCGGCGAGGAGGTCGAGCAGCACGGTGGGCCGTACGACGAACATGCCGGCGTTCCAGCGGTACTGGCCGGTCGCGACGTACTCCTCGGCGACCGACACCGACGGCTTCTCCACGAACTCGACGACCCGCCGCGCGGACGGGTGTCCGGGGAGCGCCTCGCCCTGACGGATGTAGCCGAACGCGGAGGACGCGAAGGTCGGCTCGATGCCGATGGTGACCAGCCAGCCCTCGCGGGCGGCGGCCACGGCCTCGGCCACGGACGCGCCGAAGCGCTCGGGCTCGGCGATCACGTGGTCCGCGGCGAAGGAGCCCATCACCTCGGCACCACGGTGCTCGAGGAGGGCGGCGGCGAGCCCGATCGCGGCCATCGAGTCGCGGGCCGACGGCTCGGCGACGACGGCGTCGGCGCCCAGCGCCGGGAGCTGGTCGCGCACCGCGGCCCGGTGCGCCTCGCCGGTGACGACGAGGACCCGGTCGCCGGCCAGCGGGGTGAGGCGGTCGTGGGTCTGCTCGAGCAGGGTGCGGCCGGCGCCGGTGAGGTCGTGAAGGAACTTCGGCGCGCGCGATCGCGACAGCGGCCACAGCCGCGTCCCGGCGCCGCCGGCGGGGACCACGGCCCAGAAGCCGGGGATCTCGTCGAGGACCATGGGCCGCACCCTACGGCCACGACGGCGGCCCCGTGCCCGGAGCCCCTAGGCTCGCCACGTGACGACGCCGATGACCTTCCCCGCGGTGCTGGCCGCCCGCCTGCGGACCGACCCGGGCCGGCCGCTGGTGACCTTCTACGACCACGACACCGGCGAGCGGGTCGAGCTCTCGGTCACGACCTGGGCGAACTGGGTGGCGAAGGCCAGCTCGCTGCTCGTCGACGAGCTGGGCCTGGAGCGCGGCGACCGGATCGCGATCGACCTGCCGCCGCACTGGCTCGGGACGGTCTTCCTCGGCGCGGCCTGGAACTGCGGCCTCGTCGTCGCGGAGCCCGACGACGGCGACCTTGCCGCGGTCGTGTGCGGACCGGGGAGCCTGGCCGAGTGGGCCGGGCGGAGCACGGAGCTCGCGGTGCTGGCCTGTGCGCTGCTGCCACTCGGCGTCCGGTTCGCGGAGCCGGTCCCGGCCGGCGTGACCGACGTCGGTGTCGACATCTGGTCCCAGCCCGACGCCTTCCAGGCGTGGGACCCGCCGCGGGGCGACGACCTCGCCTTCGACCTGCGCGGCCGGACGCTGAGCCAGGCCGGGCTGTGGAGCGAGGCGGCCGTCACCGGTCTGGTCGGCGACGGCCGCCTGCTCGCGGTCGCCGACCCCGTCACGGAGCCGGCGATCCTCTGCGAACCGCTCCTTGCGGGCGGTTCGCTCGTCCTGGTCGCCCGGGCCGAACCGGAGCGGCTCGAGGCGACGTACGTCGCCGAGCACGCCACGGCCCGCTTCCCCGCCTGAACGACCAGGACGGATCGGTCCGCGGGGCTAGCCCGCGAGGTCGAACTTCTTGCGCTTCTTCAGCAGCACCGGGGCACCGAGCTTCTTGGCCTTGGCCTTCTCGGCGGCGTACACCGCACCGGTCGCCTTGCTGCGCACGACCACGACCTTGCCTCCGCTGGCCATCGGACCGAGCCCGATCACCCAGTCGTAGCCGCTGACCGCGGACTTCATCGCCTTGGCGGACGACCACCCGCCCGGCAGGATGCCGGTGTAGAGGGCGAGCGCGGTGCCGGAGCTGACGAGCGCGTCCGGCGAGCCGTCCTTGTTCCAGCGCCCGACCGGCACGAACCGCTTGCCCGGGACCTGGCCCGCTGCCGCGACCACGGGCAGGAACCCGCTGACGCCGTTGCCGGGGTAGACCAGCATCTGACCGCCCTTGGGCTGTCCCATCAGGTCCGGCAGCTTGTCCCCGGTCACGTCACCGACCGCGGCCAGCATCTTGACCCCGCCGAAGCTGCCGGGCAGCACCTGCTCGGGCTGGAACATGCCGCCACCGGCGCCGCGGAACAGGACGGGGGCCTTGTCGCTCTTGCGGATCGCGATCAGGTCGTTCTGCCCGTCCCCGTCCCAGTCGCCGACACGCAGCACCTGCTTGGCCCAGGGCGCCCAGACGTTGGTCTTCACGGCGGGACCGAGCGTCCACCGGCCACCGACGCGGTCGAGGTCGTGCAGCATCAGCCGCCCGGTCGAGGCCTTGCGCACCACGATGTCGGGGTTCGCCGAGCCCACGTAGTTGCCGTTCAGCTGGCCCAGCGTGGCGCCCTGCTGTACCTGGGCGGCGATCGCCCGGATGGTCGGGATCTGCGCGTAGAGGTACTTGCCGGGGCAGGCGGTCTTGCCGGCGTCGCGGTGGCCGTTGATGGCCGCGAACGTGCCCTTGCCGACCTTCTGGCTCATCGAGGCGGCGTCGACACCCGACAGGGAGAGCTTCCAGGCGAACAGCGCGCCGTACGCGTTGACCAGCTCGGGCGTGGGCTGCGCGGTCTCGTAGTTGCCGATCGCGGACATCGCGAAGGAGTAGTCGTTGTAGCCCAGGGTGTGCGCGCCGACGACCGGCTTGTCGACACCACCGGCACGGCCCTCCCAGATCCGGCCGAACCGGTCGACGAGGAAGTTGTAGCCGATGTCGGTCCAGCCACGGGTCTTGACGTGGTACTTCCAGATGCCGCGGAGGATCGCGGGCACGTCCTCGGGCCGGTAGTCGTTGGCGTTCACCGTGTGGTGGACGAAGCCGGCGCTGATGGAGCCGTACTTGGGCTTGTAGCTCGGGTCCTCCGGCGCACCCCACTGCGCCCGCGAGTAGATCTGCGGCTGCGCCGCGGCGGTCGTGGCGGCCTGCATGGCGATCGCGCCGTCGGTCCCGGTCCGAGCGCTCGCGTCGCCGGAGGCGCTCGCGCCAGCGGAGCCCGAGGAGATCGCGGGGCCCTCCTTGGCAGTGGCGGCCGGCGTACCGGGGTCGATGACGGCGACCTGGAGGTCGGCGGGCGCGGCGTCAGTCGTCTCGACCTTCACCTGGACCTGGTCGACGTCGCCCACCAGGACCGCCTCGGTGCCGGGGCGGGCGAGCTGGCCCTCGGCGCTGTCGGGGTCGGGTCCGTGCTCGTCGTGGTAGTCGGCCGTCGTCCAGTCGCTCCAGGTCTCACCGGTGCGGGTGCGGATGTCGACCGTGATCCCGTCCTCGGGGACGGCGGCGCCGTGCGCCCAGGTCACGCCGACGGTGCCGTAGCCCTCGACCGGCAGCGCCTCGCTGGTGACCTTGTCACCGCCGTCGGCCAGCTCCTTCACGCTGCCGTGGAGCGTGATCCGGCCGCTGACGCCCTTCGGCGACGCGGTCAGCGGGTACGACGTGACGGTCGGGTCGACCGTGGTGGTCGGCACGGTCACCGGCGTGGTCGCGGCCTGCAGGCTCACCGCGCCGGGCACGGACGCGCCGCCCGGCTCGGCCGGGCGGACGTCCATGGTCACGGTGCGCGCGGCGGGCGTCAGCACGGCGACGACGACGGCCAGCGCCAGCGCCTGCTGGCACAGGGTCACGAATCGGCTCCGCCGGGTGTGCTCGGGGATCTCCGTGGGGTACGGCGACATGGTTCTGCTCCAGACGTGTGTGCGGGGAAGGTGTCACACGAGTAGCAACTTTCACATGCGTCACACGCGCCTGGGAAGGCTTCGTGAGTAACTACAATCGTGTAATTTCCAGTCGACACGCCGATCGCATGCAAATTTGTGAATCGGCCCGGAGCAGCGGTATCTGAGCCCGGGAAACGCCGAACGCCCGCAGCCACCTTGCGGTGACCACGGGCGTTCGTCGGGCGCGACCGGCCTCGGAGGACGAGCCTCTAGATGTCGTTGGCGATCTCGTCGTCGATGTCGTCGCCCTCGTCGTAGTGGAGGTAGCGCACGGCCTCCTCGGGGTCGCCGTCGAACCCGAGCCGGCCCTTCTCGAGGACGAGCACCCGGCTGCACATCTTGATGACCGACTCGGGCGAGTGGCTCACGTAGAAGAGCGTGCGGTCGCCGCTGTTGCGGATCTCGCGCATCTTCCGCATGCACTTGACCCGGAACGGCTTGTCACCGACCGCGAGCACCTCGTCGGCCAGGAAGATGTCGGAGTCGACGTGGATGGCGATGGCGAAGCCGAGGCGGGCCTTCTGGCCGGACGAGTAGTGGCCGACCGGGCCGTCGAGGGTGGAGCCGAGCTCGGCGAACTCGACGATGTCGTCGAACTTGCGCTTGATCTCGGGCTCGGTCATCCCCAGGATCGCCGCGTTGAGGTAGAGGTTCTCGCGGCCGGTGAGCTGGTTGTGGAAGCCCGCGCCGGTCGCGATCAGGCCGGCGATCCGCCCGCGGGTGAGGATGCTCCCCTCGTCGGGCCGCATCACGCCGTTGATCATCTTCAGCAGCGTGCTCTTGCCGGAGCCGTTGAGGCCCATGATGCCGACCGACTCGCCCTGCTCGACGCTGAACGACACGTCGTCCACGGCCCGGAAGGTCTCGGTGGTCTGGCGCCCCTTGGCCTTCGCGACCGCGACCTCCTTGAAGGTGCGGTGGTAGCGCAACGTGAAGTACTTGGTGGCGTTCTCCACCACGATCGACTTGGCCATGTCAGAGGCGCTCCGGGATCTTGTTCTCGAGCCTGCTGAAGACGAACTGCGCGAGGCACAGCACCAGCGCCGCGATGACCACGATCACCGCACCGTTGAGCAGCAGGTTGTCGGGCATCGCCGCGACCGCCTTGTGCTCGGGGTCGTCGACGGTGCCGACCCAGAACGCCCGATGGAAGAGCAGCACGGCATCGGCGAGCGGGTTGTAGAGGTAGTACTGCGCGAACCGGCCGAAGCGCTCGTCGACCATCGCGTAGGAGTACATCATCGGCACGCCCCAACGCACGAAGTTGTTGAAGACGCTGACGATGTTGCCGAAGTCGCGGAAGAAGACGTTCGCGGCGCTGAAGAACAGCGCACCCGCGAGCCCGAGCGTGCCGCAGATGAGCAGGCCGAGCAGCAGCGCGAGCAGGTCGACCGGCTCCGGCGTCCATCCCGACAGCAACGAGGTGATGATCAGGATCACGATCTGCGGGAGCACGTGGTAGAGCGAGACGAGCATCGTGGCCACGGGGAACATCTCGCGCGGCATCGCCATCTTCACCACCAGCGCCCGGTTGCGCACGATCGACCGGGTTCCTGCGCCGAAGGTCTCGGTGAAGAAGTGCACCACCGTCAGGCCGGCGAACAGGTGGATCGCGAAGTTCGGGATGTCCGCGTGCAGGTTGAAGATGAACCCGACCACGAAGTAGTAGATGCAGAACTGCGTCAGCGGGTTGATGTAGGACCACAGCAGCCCGAGGAACGATCCCTGGTAGCGGGCGCTGATCTCGCGGGTGACCAGCAGCTTGAGCAGGTAGCGGCGCCGGAGGACACCGATCAGCCCGTTGTCCGAGGACGGCGGCCGCAGCGGCGGCAGGCCCGTCTCGTCGGTCGTCTCGGCGGCGGTCATCGGTCCTCCCCCTCGGTCCAGGGAGCGAAGGTCTTCTCCCACGTCTCCGGCGAGGTGATGTCGCCGAGCGCCGCGCGGTACTGGGCGGCGATCTCGTCCCAGTCGCGACGGAAGCGGTTGTGGAGCTGGACGGTACGACGCACCAGCGCCTTGTAGCGCTCGCGGTCGCGCTGGTAGAGCGCGGCCGAGGTGCCGTCGTTCATCGACACGATCGCGGAGTCGAAGCTCGCGATCCGATACCACTTCGCGTCCATCGCCCGGATCTCGACCTCGGGGAACTCCCGGGACAGCTGGCGCGGCTGCTTCAGCTGGCGGATCGGCGCGAGGCCGGCGGTGATCACCTTCGACAGGCGGCCGGGCACGTCGCTGAGGTCCTTGCCCTTGCGCGGCGGCTTCTCCCGCCGCACCGGCGGGAAGTCGTCGGGGTCGGCGTGCAGCTGGGCGTCGGTGAACTGCTTGCGGAAGGCGTTGACCTCGCCGAGGCGGGTGCCGAGCATGCCGTGCAGGCCCTGCGGGCCGGCGAGGACGTCCTCGAGCGCCTGGATGCGCAGCTCCACCGTGGAGTACTGCATCGAGACGAGGTGGGCCAGGTCGAAGGCGAAGCTCTCCTGCAGCAGCCGGCCGCCGCGCGGGTAGCCGGAGTGCAGCAGCGCGGCCACGAACCGGTTGCGCTGGTGAAAGTAGGCCTGCCAGTCGAGGGCGTCGTTCTTGTCGGTCCACGGCACGTGCCAGACCGCGGCGCCCGGGAAGGTCACCGTGGGCACGCCGGCGGCCTTGGCGCGCAGGCCGTACTCGGAGTCGTCCCACTTGATGAACAGCGGCAGCGACAGGCCGATGTCCTCGAGCACCTGGCGCGGGATCATGCACATGAACCAGCCGTTGAAGTCGACGTCCTGGCGCTTGTGCAGCCACCGCGCCGAGCGCAGGTTGCGGGCGCCGAAGTCCCAGTCCTGGAAGCCGTCCTTGGGCGACATCCACCAGAACCGGTACGGCTGGACGATCTCGCCGAAGCTGTGCAGCCGGCTCTTGGCGTAGAGGCTGAACATGTGGCCACCGACGATCGTCGGGCGCTTGGCCAGGTCGCCGAAGGTGACCGCCCGGATGATGCCCTCGGGCTCGCAGACGACGTCGTCGTCCATCATCATCGCGTACGTCGCGGTGCCCTTGCGGACCGACTCGAGCTGGCCGCGGGCGTACCCGCCGGAGCCGCCGAGGTTGCCCTGCTGAAGCACCCGCAACCGGCCGTCGAGACCGGCCTCGGCGCCCGGGAAGAACTCGCTGTCGCGGACCAGCTGGCTGCCCTGCTCCATCACGAAGACCGTGTCGAGGTAGGGCAGCAGCTCCGGCGTACCGAGCTGGGCGAGCAGCTTGGCGCAGAAGTCGGGGCGGTTCATCGTGGTGATCGCCAGGTCGACGGTGCCGTGCTCGGCCCGGTCGGCCGGTACGGCGGCGGTCCACTCGGCCGACTCGACGGTGACGTCGCCGTGGCCGGCCACGACGTCGTACCAGTACCAGCCGCCGTCGATGAACGGCCCGAGCGGCAGCTCGAAGGTCAGCGTGGTCGGGCCCTCGGCCTCGGTGACCCCGCTGTCGACCTTCTGCTGGCGGCCGTTGGCCATCGACTTGTTGACGATGACGGTCGCGCCGGAGCCGCGCACCGTGACGGTGAGGGTGACGGCGTCGACGACGCTCCACCGGCGCCAGTAGCTGGCGGGGAAGGCGTTGAAGTAGGTGCCGAAGGAGACCTTGTCCCCCGACGGCACGAGGACGGCCGTGCGGGAGAGGACCTGGTCGGGACGCACCGCCCGGCCGGTCGAGGTCTTCTGCCGGATCGAGGCGTTGTTGAGCTCCTTGGCCGCGCGCGAGCCGCCGACGACGTACTTGTCCTCGTCGAGGTTCGGCTCCTCGCAGTCGAGGTAGAGCGGCAGCACGTCCGGATCGGTGTCCAGCGGCAGGATCTGGCGCTGCAGCAGCCGCTGCACGGTGGTGGCGCCTGCTCCGGTCGAGCCTGTCGAGATCCCGCTCATGCGTCCACCCCACCGCTCTTGAGCTCGGCGCCGTCAGCGAAGTGCGGCTTGAGCTTGTTGTCGTACATCGACAGCGCCGAGGCGATGGCCATGTGCATGTCGAGGTACTTGTACGTGCCGAGGCGGCCGCCGAAGAGCACCATCGGCTCCTTCTCGGCGAGGTCGCGGTACTTGAGCAGCTTGGCGCGGTCCTCGGCGGTGTTGACCGGGTAGTACGGCTCGTCGTCGTCCTCGGCGAAGCGGCTGTACTCGCGCACGACGACGGTGCGGCCCGGCTTGTACGACGCCGCGCGCTCCGGGTGCAGGTGCTTGAACTCGAGCTCGCGCGTGAACGGGACGTCGGCGTCGTTGGCGTTGACCACGCCGGTGCCCTGGTAGTCGTCGACGTCGAGGGTCTCCTGGACCAGGTCGACGGTGCGCCACGACAGCCGGCCCTCACGGTTGTCGAAGTACTCGTCGACCGGACCGGTGTAGACGATCGGGACCTTGCCCTTGTAGTCGTCGGCGACGTCGAAGAAGTCGGTGTCGACCCGGACCTCGATGTTGGGGTGCTCGGCCATCCGGGTCAGCCAGGCGGTGTAGCCGTCGACCGGGAGGCCCTCGTAGGTGTCGTTGAAGTAGCGGTTGTCGAAGTTGTAGCGCACCGGGAGGCGGGTGATGATGTCCGCGCTCAGCTCGGTGGGGTCGGTCTGCCACTGCTTGGCGGTGTAGCCCTTGATGAACGCCTCGTAGAGCGGGCGCCCGATCAGGCTGACCGCCTTCTCCTCGAGGTTCTTCGCGTCCTTGGTGTCGATCTCGCTGGCCTGCTCGGCGATCAGCGCCCGGGCCTCGTCGGGGGTGTGGCTCTTGCCGAAGAAGCTGTTGATCAGGGCGAGGTTCATCGGCAGGGGGTAGACCTGCCCCTGGTAGCGGCCGAACACCCGGTGCTGGTAGCTGGTGAACTCGGTGAACCGGTTGACGTACTCCCACACCCGCTCGTTGCTGGTGTGGAACAGGTGGGTGCCGTACTTGTGCACCTCGATGCCCGTCTCGGGGTCGAACTCGCTGTAGGCGTTGCCCCCGAGGTGGTAGCGGCGCTCGAGGACCAGGACCTTGAGCCCGAGGTCGGCGGCGCAGCGCTCCGCGATGGTCAGGCCGAAGAATCCGGAGCCGACGACGACCAGATCGGGGAGGTCGGGGTTCGACGAGGTGAGAGACACGATCGGTGAGTTTACGGACCTACCGCTCCGAACCCCATTCGGACGCGCGGCAGGTGGTGCCCGCCTACCTGAGAGGTACGACGCATATCCTGTTCTGGTGTACACGCACCAGTCGACCGGACGCGGCGCGCCATCGTTCGCCCTGGCATGGCTCGCGGGCCTCGGCCTGGCGATCGTCACCGTGGTCTTCTCCCTGCTCGAGGACATCCCCATCGAGGACCCCGACAGCCTGATCCCCGGCTACATCCGGTTCCCCGCGATCGTGCTCGGCGCGATCGCCATCGACGTGGTGCCCCGCACCTTCCTCGCCGCCGGACGCCCGGGCGGCGGCTGGCCGGGCCGGGTCCGCACCACGTTCCGCACCGTGCTGCGGGAGCGCTGGCCCCTGTCGCACTGGAAGTTCGCGCTGAACGGCGTGATCGCCTGGTACCTCTGCTACGCGGCGTTCCGCAACGTCAAGAGCATGGCCCCGTTCGTGCACGAGCGGAACTACGACGAGCCGCTGGCCGACATCGACCGGTTCCTGTTCGCCGGCCACGACCCGGCCGCCGTGCTGCACGCGTGGTTCGGCACCGGTCTCGCCGCCCACTTCTTCTCCGCGGTCTACATCGTGTGGATCGCCCCGGTCCCCGTCTCCATCGCGATCGCCCTGGTCTGGACCCGGCACACCCGCGCCGGTGAGTGGTACGTCACGGCCGTCGCCGTCGACTGGGCCCTCGGTGCGCTGCTGTACGTGCTGATCCCGACGGTCGGCCCGATCTACTCCGACAGCAGCTCCTTCGCCGCGCTGCCCGAGACCTACGTGAGCAAGCTCGCGGACTCGATGTGGGACGACCGGGTCAACACCCTCGCCACCCACGGCGAGTCCGGCCTGCAGACGATCGCCGCGTTCGCGTCCCTGCACGTCGGGATCATGATGACGATCTGCCTCGTCGTTCAGGCGGTCAAGCTGGCCCGCTGGGTGCGGATCACCGCGTGGACCTTCTTCGGCCTGACCGTGCTCGCCACGGTCTACCTCGGCTGGCACTTCTTCGTCGACGTGATCGCCGGCGCCGCCCTCGGCGCGTTCGCGGTGTGGATCGCCGGCATCGCGACCGGCAACCGGGTCGGCCTGCGAGCCCGGCTGGTGCCCGACGTCAGCGAGGCGGAAGGCCCCGCATCCGCCAGCCATCCCGAAGCGCTCGCGTCACGTTCCCTGCCTCGGCCCGACCACCCCGCAGTGGACTGAGCAGGACCACGACCAGCGCGATCAGCGCCGGCTTGAGCCGCACGAGCACGTTCTCGCCGTACCGGAAGTGCACGACGAACAGGTTGCGGTACATGTAGTACCCCTTCCAGCCGGCGAGGTCGTGCTGCTGGTCGAAGTCGAGCTGGCGCACGAGGACGGCGTCGCGCACCGCACGGATCGCGAAGCCGGCACGGCGGGCGCGGATCGCGAAGTCCACGTCGTCGTAGAAGATGAAGAAGGACGCGTCGGGCAGCCCGATCCGGTCGATCACCGCGCGGCGCACCAGGAAGCCCTCGAAGGCGACGTTCTCGACCTCGACGCTCGCCGGCATCGCGGCGCGGCTCGGGTACGTCGAGTCGATGCTGGCGGTCTTCGGGCGGATCGCCAGCGGGTTGCGCAGGTCGAAGCGCAGCGCCGCCTTCTCCACGAGCGCCCCCGAGCGGTCCTCGCGGACCGCGATCAGGCAGGACCCGTCGGCCTCGAGGAGCCGGCTCAGGCAGTCGGGCGCCGGCACGACGTCGTCGTCCATCAGCCACATCACGTCGTGGCCCTGGTCGTAGGCGGTCTGCAGGCCGAGCCGGAAGCCGCCCGCTCCCCCGAGGTTGTCGGTGGTGTGGATCGGCACCAGCCCCGGCAGCGTGCTGCGCTCGAGGACCTCGCGGGTGTGGTCGGTGCTGGCGTTGTTGACCACGAACACCGCGTCCGGGGAGCGGTCGAGGGCGCCGAGGCCCGCGAGCATCTGCTCGAGCAGGTCCGCGCGGTTGTAGGTGACGACGACGACAGCGACCCGCTCGGTCATCGCAGGTACCTCCGGTGCCCCGAGAAGTCGCCGCGCAGGCCGGCGACCGCGGCGCGGGCGCTGAGCGGGATCCGCGCCGGCTGCGGCTTCGTGAACACGTAGAACCACACGGTCTTCAACCAGAACAGCAGCACGTGCACCCAGCCGCGGTAGGCGCGCAGGTTGAGCGTGTTGTTGCGGGCCATGCAGTAGTGCTTGAGGTCGCTCGGGGTGTGGTTGTACGTCGTGCGCCCGAACATCATCGGCGTCCCGAGGTCGTCGGTGGCCGGGTGCAGGAAGTGGGCGTCGACCACCGTGGCGATCCGGGCTCCTGCGCGCTGCGCGCGCCACAGGTACTCCACGTCGTCGCCCCAGATGAAGAACTCCTCGCGCGGCAGGCCGATCCGCTCCACCAGGTCACGGGTGACGAGCACCCCGTTGAACGGGATCACGACGTCGTCGATGAGGCCGTCCCGGGCCGCGGCCTCGACCGCCGCCATCTCGTGCACGACCCGGGTGCCGCCGGGCAGCCTGATCGGGAAGCAGAGCCGCGACGGGTCCTGCTCGGCCAGCACCGCCGGTCCGCAGAACTCCAGGCCGTCGCGCTCCTGCCGGACGAGGAGGAGCTCGAGGCAGTCGGGTGCCGGCAGGCCGTCGTCGTCCATCAGCCAGACCAGGTCGGCGCCCTCGCGCACGGCCCAGCCGAGCCCGTGGTGGAAGCCACCCGCGCCACCGGTGTTGGTGGCCAGCGTCACGTGGTCGATGCGCGGGTCGGCCAGGCCGGTCAGCCACTCCCCCGTGCCGTCGGTCGAGGCGTTGTCGACCACGAGGATCCGCTCCAGGCCGGCGACCTCCTGCAGTCGCGGAACGAGTCGCTGCAGCATCGCCAACCTGTTGAAGGTCACCACGACGGCCTGGACTCGCACGGAGCAGACCCTACTGTCCGCGGCCGCCCCGTCAGGATTCGTCGGTGAGCAGCGCGTCGGGGTCGAGCCGGGGCGGGATCGCCGCGAGCGCGGCCTGGACCAGCGCGGTGCGGGCCTTGACCTGGACCGCCCGGCGCAGCCGGCCCTTGCCGCTGCCCGCGAGGCCCTCGACGACCTCGGCGACCTGCCGGTCGTCGTACGTCGGCCGGGTGCCGGGGGCGACGTCGACGTCGGGCAGGGCGACGAGGACGGGCAGCACCTGGTCGCCGAGGGCGTCGAGGACCTTGAACCGCTGGTAACGGTCCATCTGCTCCCAGGCGGTGTCGATGTCGACGCCACGCTTGCGGAAGCGGCGGTCCGCGGCCAGCACGACCTTGGCCGCACCCGCGAGTGCCGCGGTCAACTCGTGCTCGGTGAAGCGCATGGCCCTACCCAACCGCACGGGCCCACCTGCTGTCCCGTTACCGTGAGGCCGTGGACACCGCCGCCGTGCTGACCCTGCTCCAGGACGTCGCCGCGGAGGTGATCAACCCCCGGTTCCGGGCCCTGGCCGACGAGCAGGTCACCGAGAAGAACCCCGGCGACCTCGTGACGATCGCCGACCACGAGTCCGAGGCGCTGATCACCGCGGCGCTGCAGGCGGCGTACCCGGACGCGCTGGTGCTCGGCGAGGAGGCGATGGCGGCCGACGCCACGCTGCTCGACCGGTTCACCGCCGCCGACCACGCGTTCACCGTCGACCCGGTCGACGGCACCAAGAACTTCGTCAACGGCTCCCCCGACCACGCGGTGATGGTGGCCGAGGTCCGCGGCGGCGCGGTCACCCGCGGCTGGATCTGGCAGCCGCAGCTCGAGGCGTCGTACGTCGCCGAGCTCGGCGCCGGCGCCTGGCACAACGGCGAGCGGCTGCACGTGACGGCGGCCGCCGACGCGGTGCCCTACCGCACCGCCCGGCGCGCCTGGGTCGGCCGCACGCTCGGCGACCTCGGCACCCTCGAGCTGACGTGGGCCTGCTGCGGCATCGACTACCCGCACCTGATCGCCGGGGACGCGCAGGCACTCGTCTACAGCCGCAGCATGCCGTGGGACCACCTGCCCGGCTCGCTGATCCTCACCGAGGCGGGCGGGGTCATCGGGCAGCACGACGGATCGCCGATGCAGCCGCAGCGGCTGGCCGGCGGGCTGGTCGCCGCCCCCGACCGGGCGACGTACGACGCCGTGGTGGCCGCGCTGCCGCTGTGAGCCGCGGTGGTCGATGAGGTCACGCGGCGACTCCGGTGGTTGAGGTGCGAGCGTCGCGCAGCGACCGAGCCTCGAAACCACCGGC
>JADCLI010000015.1 GCA_016803235.1 Pimelobacter simplex | reverse complement strand
GTCCTGTTCCTGGTGGCGCAGTGCGCCGGAGTCGACCTCGGCCTGGGTGGCGGGGGCGGCACGGGCGGGCTCGGCAACGTGTACTCCCCCGCGCGGCTCAGCGACCAGCAGCAGGGCAGCGACCGGTACGCCGGCTGCAAGACCGGCGACGACGCCAACAACAGTCAGGACTGTGCCCGCGTCGCGATCGAGAACTCGCTGACCGACTACTGGGACTCCGAGCTCGGCGGCAAGTTCCGCCCCGAGGGCGCGATGGTCACGTTCACCGGCGGCGTGGACACCGCCTGCGGCTCCGCCTCGTCGGCGGTCGGGCCGTTCTACTGCCCGAGCGACGAGAACATCTACCTCGACACCACGTTCTTCGACGACGTCCTCGAAGGCCAGCTCGGCGGGCCGGACGGCAGCTTCGTCGAGTTCTACGTCCTCGCCCACGAGTACGGACACCACATCTCCAACGTGCTCGGCTACATGGGCCAGGTCCGCAGCCAGCAGACCGGTCCGCAGAGCGACGGGGTCCGCCTCGAGCTGCAGGCCGACTGCTATGCCGGGATGTGGGCCAAGCACGCCACCACCACCGAGGACGCGTCGGGCGAGAAGCTGATCCTCGACCTGACCCAGGAGGACATCGACCAGGCGATCGATGCCGCGAAGTCGGTCGGTGACGACTACATCCAAAAGCGCAGCGGCGGCCGGGTCAACGAGGAGGCGTGGACGCACGGCTCGTCCGCCCAGCGCCAGAAGTGGTTCATGGTCGGCTTCCAGGAGGGCACGCTGGAGGCGTGCGACACCTTCGCCGCCCCCAAGGTCTGAGACCGGCGCGAGCTAGGGCGCGGCTCCTTATCCCGCGCCTGCTGCGCGGACTTTCGGACTCGATCTGGCCGCGTTGGCGTCGCTCGAAGGGCGATCCAGCACGTCGTCGCTCCGCCGCCTTGCCAGATCGGCCCGAAAGCCCGCTCGCGACGGCGCCGGATAAGGAGCCACACCCTAGAGCGCGAGCAGCGACTCCATATGCCCGAAGGTGCGCTGGAGTGCGCGCAGGTGGGGCGCGACAGCCGGATGCCGGTACTTGCCGGCGAGGGCGCCCTCACCGCTCGCGGCCCGGGCCAGCGCCCACTCCGCGCGGTTGAGCGCGGTGTAGACGGACACGACCTGAGCGCCGAGCACGACGCTGTCGCGGTCGGCGACGCCCCCGGGCAGGCCGAGCAGGTACGCGTCCAGCAGCGGCTCGAACTCCTCGCGCGAGGACAGCGACAGGTAGCCCAGGTCGCCACCGACCGGGCCGTGGCCGAGCGTGCCCCAGTCGATGGCGACGGCCTCGTCCCCGTCGCGGCCGGGCACGTTGGACGCCGTCGGGTCGCCGTGCTGAGGGACCTGCGGCAGGGCGTCGAGCAGGCCGAGCATCCGCTCCCGCTGGGACCACAGGTGCTCGGCGACATCGGCGACCGTGGTGCGCGCCAGGGTCGTCCAGCCACCGCCCCGGGCGACGCGGGACAGCCGGTCACGGAGGAGGGAGGTGGCCAGGAAGCTCGGGTGGCCGAGGTCGGCCCCCGAGAACCGGCCGAGCGACAGGGCCAGGAACAGCCCGCTCGACGCGGCGTCCTCGACCCAGTCCCGGACGATCGTCACCCCCTCGTCGTCCTCCTCGACGAAGGCGCCCGCCGAGCGCAGGCCGGGGGTCTGCGCGGTGAGCCCGGCCAACAGGACGTCCGCCTCGCGCCGCCAGTAGCCGGCGTGGGCCCGTTCGGAGAGCACCGCCGGGTCGCCCGGCGCCGGCGCGCCGAGCCGCTTGACCACCACGGGCCGCCCGCCGAGCGCGGTCCGCCACACACCCACGGTGGACGTCCCCGTGCCTCCGGGGAGCGCCACCCAGTCGGGCTCGGGCTGCCACATGCGGCTGAAACTAGCCGATGTCGCGCTCCCGGAACCGCCACCACGCCACGGCGAGCAGCGCGACCGCCACGGCGCTCAGGCCACCGGCGCTCCCCCAGCTCCACCCGTCCGCAGGCAGGGACGGCACGTGGGAGTACGGCGACAGGCCGGTCAGCCAGTCCGGCAGCTCGAGCAGGTCGCCGAGCAGGCTCAAGGTGAGGAATCCCGCCGGCCACGCCCAGACCAGGCCGGACCAGCGCAGCCCGGCCGCCAGCGAGAGCACGGCGAGCGCACCGACCACCCAGGCGGCGGGCACCCATGCCAGCGCCGCGACGACGAGGTTGCCGATGCCCGGCCCGTCCGCGGCGACGTACCCGATCCACAGACCGACGCCGGTCACGACGAGCAGCCATGCCGTGCCGACCAGGGCGAGGACGGCGGAGGCGGCGAACCAGCCGCTGCGGCTGGTCGCGGTCGCGAGCACCAGCTCCGCGCGGCCGTCCTGCTCGTCGTGGCCCGCGTGGCTCACCACCGTGACGGCGAAGTAGGTGAGGACGACCGCGACGACGGACAGGATCGCGGCCAGGAGCGCGCCGCCGAGCTCGTCGATGATCGACCGGGCGACCTCGGAGTCGAGCAGGTCGCCGATGCCGGGCGCGATCATGCCGAACACGATGCCGAGCGCGCCGGCCGCGACCGACCAGAGCACCAGGGTCGTGGCGTGCACCTTGACGGCGAGGGCGAGCGCATCGGCCAGGCGTGGCGAGCCGGTCGGCGGGCCCGGGCGGGGCGGCACCAGCCCCGCACCGAGGTCGCGGCGGGTGCGGAGCGCGAAGGCGATCGCCGTCAGCGCACCGGCCGCCAGGAGGTAGCAGGGCAACAGCCACCAGCGGATGTCGCCGTACGCGCGGACCTGGGTGTTCCAGCCCAGTGGCGAGAGCCAGCTCAGCCAGCCGGGTCCGGTGTCGCCCGCCGCACGCAGCACGAACAGGATCCCCACCGTGCCGGCGGCGTACGCGGCGCAGGTGCGTGCGCTGGCGGAGAGCTGGGCGGTCACGGCGCCGATGCCCGCGGCCACCAGTGCGGTGCCGGCCCAGAGCGCGCCGAAGGCCACCGAGCCGGTGAGGTCGAGACCGGACAGGGTGTTGCCGACGGCCGTCAGCACGCCGAGCGCCGACGCAAGCAGCAGGGCCTCGAGCAGGGTGGCGACCAGCGACGCGTGCCGACCGACCGCGGTGCCGCCGACCAGCTCGGTGCGCCCGGTCTCCTCCTCGACCCGGGTGTGCCGGCGCACCACCACGACGAACAGCACGGCCACGAACACGGCGTACAGCACCGTCATCTTGGTCATCGCCAGCTCGCCCTCGCTCGTGACGTCGAGGACCGGGCCGTAGAGCGCGACGATCGCCGGGCTGGCGTTGATCGCCTCCGCGGCACGGACCCGGTCGGCCTGGTCGGCGTACAACCCCGGGGTGGCGGCCGCCGAGGCGACGCTCATCAGGGCCAGGACGGCGACGGAGACCGGCGCGAGGACCCGGTCCTGGCGCAGGGACAGCCGGAGCAGGAGCGGCCAGCCGGCGATCGTCCGGCGATCCCGGAGGATCACCGGCCCGCTCCCACGCGGTCGCGGTAGGCGTCGAGGAAGAGCTCCTCGAGGCTGGGCGGGGTGCTGGTGAGGGCGGTGACGCCGACCGCGGTGAGCGCGGCCAGCACGCCCGGCAGACCGTCGGGGTCGACGGTGCAGCTGACCCGGCCGTCGGCGACAGCGAGGTCGTGCACGCCGGGCGTGCCCGACAGGTCGGGCGCCACGCCACTGAGGGTCGCGACGATCCTCGACCTGCTGAGGTGGCGCAGGTCGCTGATCCGGCCGCTCTCGACGACCCTGCCCTCCCGGATGATCGTGACCCGGTCGGCGAGCCGGTCGACCTCACTGAGGATGTGGCTGGACAGCAGCACGGTCGCGCCGCGCGCTGTGGCTTCCGCGACGCACTCGTTGAAGACCTGCTCCATCAGCGGGTCGAGGCCCGAGGTGGGCTCATCGAGGATGAGCAGGTCGGGGTCGGTCGCGAAGGCCGCGACCAGCGCGACCTTCTGGCGGTTGCCCTTGGAGTACGCGCGGCCGCGCTTGGTCGGGTCGAGGGAGAAGCGCGCGATCAGCTCCTCCCGGCGTGACGTCGCCGGGTCGGCGCCCCGCATCCGGATGAGCAGGTCGACGATCTCGCCCCCGCTGAGGTTGGGCCACAGGCTGACGTCGCCGGGCACGTAGGCCAGCCGGCGGTGCAGTCGCGCGGCGTCGCGCCACGGGTCGCCGCCGAGGACCCGCACCTCGCCGGCGTCCTTGCGCAGCAGGCCGAGCAGCACCCGGATGGTGGTGGACTTGCCGGCTCCGTTCGGGCCGAGGAATCCGTGCACCTCCCCGGGCTCGACCACCAGGTCGAGGCCGTCGAGGGCGCGGAAGGAGCCGAAGGTCTTCACGAGGCCGTGCACCTCGAGGAGGGGACGCGTCGTCATGCCACCATCATGCACTTGATTCAGCATTTTCTGAATCTTGTATAGCATCGGGTCATGACGCCCGATCCCTCCCGCGACTCCTTCGTCGAGCGGATGGGCGGCGCCCTGACCAGCACCGGCCTCGCCCGGCTCCCCTCGCGGGTCTTCGCCGCCCTCCTCGTCGACGACGACGGCCGGATGACCGCCGCCGAGATCGCGACCGGCCTCGGCGTCAGCCCCGCCGGGGTCTCCGGAGCCGTGCGCTATCTCGACGGCATCGGCATGATCCGCCGCGAGCGCGAGCGGGGCTCCCGGCGTGACGTCTTCGTCGTCGACGACGACGCGTGGCACGGCATGATCGCCCGGCTCGACCAGTTCTACGCGCCGCTGATCGGCGCCCTCGACCGCGGCCTGGCCGACCTCGCCGAGGACGATCCGGCCCGGCACCGACTGCGGCTCTCGCGGGAGTTCCTCGCGTTCGTGCTCGCGGAGATGGCGGACCTCGACCAGCGCTGGGCGGCACGACGCGCCGAGCTCGGCCTCGACGGCTGAGGACGCCGCCCGCCTCCGTCGCGCCACGCGCCGTGCGGGAGGATCGGGCCATGCAGATCGCGACCGACGACCCGCGCCGGCCCGACGTCCTCAGTCTGCTCGAGGAGCACCTGGCCGACATGTACGCGACCTCGCCGGCCGAGAGCGTGCACGCGCTCGACCCCGACGCCCTCGCCGCGCCGTCGATCACCTTCTGGACCGCCCGCGCGGAGGACCAGCTGCTCGGGTGCGTCGCCCTGAAGCGGCTCTCCGAAGGGCACGCGGAGCTGAAGTCGATGCGGACCGCGACCGCCGCCCGCCGCCGTGGCGTCGCCGGCCTGCTGCTCGACCACGTCCTGGTCGAGGCCCGCCGCCGCGGTCATGACCGGATCAGCCTGGAGACCGGCACCGAGGACTACTTCGCCCCGGCTCGCGCTCTCTACCTCACCCGCGGCTTCACCGAGTGCGGGCCGTTCGAGGGCTACACCCTCGATCCGAACAGCGTCTTCCTCACCCTCGCGCTCTGACCCTTGCGCCGTCCCCGGCGTTGTGGACGCTGACCACGAGCGCCTGCGCGTCGCGCAGGGCCTGCTCGAGCACGACCCGCTTCGGGTCCGGTACGGCGAGCCAGGGCCCGACCACCGCGACCGAGCGCAGCCGCGGGTCGGCGAGCACCTCGTCGACGGCGCCGCGGTCGCCACCGGTCACGACCTCGGTGACCCCGGCCAGCACGGCCACGGCGTGGTCGGCGGCCGCCTCGTAGGCCATTCGCGCCTGGTTGGCCCGGCGCCGGGCGAAGCGCTGCTGGGACTGGCCACCCGCCTTGGTCCGGCCCTGCACGTGCCGCTGCCCGACCTTGCTCGCGACCACGGCACCGGCCTCGACCCGGGCGACCGCGAACCCGCCCTTGCGGACCAGCAGCACGCCCCATGCCGCCGGAGGCACGGCGTGCTCGGCCAGCTCGTCCGGTTGGCCGTCGTACCGGCGGGAGAAGGGCAGCCGGGCGGTGAAGGTGGACCCGTCCGACGCCGCGCCCCGCACGCCGCCGTCGGTCACCGCCACGACGGTGCCGCCGTGCGAGGCCGCGAAGTTCTGCAGCCACCGCGGCCAGCGGGCGGGTGGGACGAGGACCTCGGGCACAGCGCGACACTACCGGCGAGAACATGTTCTACTTCTTCCCATGTCGAAGCCGCCGACGATGTACCCCTGCGAGCGGGTCGGGATCGACTACGTCGACACCGCGCCCCACCGCTTCGCCAACAGCGTCGACCTCGCGATCACGCCGGACCAGCTGTTCGAGGTCTTCGCCGACGCCGACGCCTGGCCACGCTGGGCGAAGGTCATCCGGCACGTCGAGTGGACCTCGCCCCTGCCTCCCGGCGTCGGCAGCACCCGCGTGGTGTCGATGCTCGGCGGGCTGACGGGTGCCGAGGAGTTCCTGGCCTGGGAGCCCGGCCGGAGGATGGGCTTCCGGTTCAACGAGTCCACGGAGAAGTCGGTCCGCGCCTTCGCCGAGCGGTACGACGTCGAGCCGACCCCGGGCGGCTGCCGGCTCACCTGGACCCTCGCACTCGAGGTCACCGGCCCCGGTCGGCACTTCATGCCGGTCAGCGGGCTGGTCTCGAACCTGTCCTTCCGGTGGTTCCTGGCGAACCTGAGGCGCTACACCGAGCGGCGGTACGCGGCCGTTTCGTAAATTCATCGCCGAACGCCCGCGCGCCCGCAAGCGGGAACATAGCGTCGAAGCATGCTCCCGCTCCCCCGCGGCGCGCTCGCGCTCGTGCTGGCCGTCGTCGCCGCGCTGGCCGGCGCCCCGGCGGGCGCGGCGGACGTGGCGGACGACGGACTGCCCAGCCTCACCGTCGGCACCGCGGTCCGCACCGTCTCCCCGGCGGTGCAGGAGTACTGCTGGACCTACCCCGACGTCACGACGGAGCAGGGCGAGCTCGGGGCGAGCAGCTGCGGGCGCGAGGGGCGCCGGACGCCGACGCTGCGCCACGACGGCGCGCTGCAGCTGGCCTTCGCCGGGTCCAGGTGGCGCTGGCGCGCCCGCTACGAGAGCAGCCGCTCCTCGAGCCCGGCGTGCCGGTCGACCCAGCGGGTACGACGGCTCGACGAGCACACCTACCGGGTGCGCCGGCCGGCGTACCCGGGCACCTACCGGGTCACGCTGACCGGACGGGGCCCCGAGGGGCGTATCGTCGCGGCCTTCGTGTGGCGCTACGGCACGGGCCGCTGCTCCTGAGGAACAGGAGCGCTCCGGGCGCGCCTGCGCGCTCCGGTCAGACGTTGAAGCCCAGGGCGCGCAGCTGCTCGCGGCCGTCGGGGGTGATCTTGTCGGGGCCCCACGGCGGCATCCAGACCCAGTTGATGGCGACGTCGTTGACCAGGCCCTCGAGCGCCGAGTTGGTCTGGTCGGTGATGACGTCGGTCAGCGGACAGGCCGCCGAGGTCAGCGTCATGTCGAGGACGACGTTGGTGCCCTCGTCGACGTGGATGCCGTACACCAGGCCGAGGTCGACGACGTTGATGCCGAGCTCGGGGTCGACGACGTCCTTCATCGCCTCCTCGATGTCGGCCAGCGCCACGTTGGAGGAGGCATTGGTGCTGCCACCGGCCTCGGGCACCTCGGGCAGATCGCTGTTGTCGATGGACTCGCTCATCACTTGTCTCCGTCTCCTGCGCCGACCCCGGTGACCACCTGGGCCGTCGCGTCCTTCCACGCCATCCACGACAGCAGCGCGCACTTCACGCGGGCCGGGAACTTCGCCACGCCGGCGAAGGCGATCCCGTCCTCGAGCACGTCCTCGTCGGGCTCCACCGTGCCCTTGCCCTGCATCAGGGTGAGGAACTCCTGGTGGATCGCCATCGCCTCGTCGACGCTCTTGCCGACGACGAGGTCGTGCAGCACCGAGGCCGAGGCCTGCGAGATCGAGCAGCCGAGGGCGTCGTACGACACGTCGTCGACGACACCGTCCGCGAGGTGGACCCGCAGGGTGACCTCGTCGCCACAGGTCGGGTTGACGTGGTGCACCTCGGCCGTGTGGTCGGCGTGCTCCCGCAGCCCCTTGCCGTGGGGGTTCTTGTAGTGGTCCAGGATGATCTCCTGGTAGAGGGCGTCCAGATCCTGCGCAGTCATCCTCAGTCCAACTTGAAGTAGGAACGGGTGTATTCCAGCGCCTCGACCAGGGCGTCGATCTCGCGCGGCTCGGTGTAGAGGTACGACGACATCCGCGTCGAGGCCTGTACTCCGAACCGGGCGTGTGCCGGCTTCGCGCAGTGGTGGCCGGCGCGCACGGCGACGCCGCGGCTGTCGAGCACCTGGGCGATGTCGTGCGGGTGGACGCCGTCGAGCTCGAAGGAGATCGCGCCGCCGCGCAGGGCGGCGTCGAGCGGGCCGAGCACGGTCAGGCCCTTGATCGACTGCAGTCCCTCGAGGGCGTAGGCGGTGATCGCCTTCTCGTGCGCGTGGATCGCGTCGAGCCCGATGTGGCCGAGGTACTCCACCGCCGCGCCGAGACCGATCGCCTCGACGATCGGCGGCGTGCCGGCCTCGAACTTGTGCGGGATCCCGGCGTAGGTCGAGCCCTCCATCCGGACCGTCTCGATCATCTCGCCGCCACCGAGGAACGGCGGCAGCGCGTCGAGCACCTCCCGCGAGCCCCAGAGCACGCCGATCCCGGTAGGGCCGACGACCTTGTGGCCGGTGAAGGCGACCAGGTCGGGCCGCTCCTCGACCGGCATCGCGGCCAGGTCGATCGGCAGCTGCGGCGCGGCCTGGGACGCGTCGACGACGACGATGGCTCCCACGGCGTGCGCCCGGCGGGTGATCTCGGCGACCGGGTTGATCGTGCCCAGCATGTTGGACACCCAGGTCAGCGAGACGACCTTGGTGCGCTCGTTGATCAGCTCGTCGATGTTCGAGAGGTCGAGCCGGCCGTCGTCGGTGAGGCCGAACCAGCGCAGCGTCGCGCCGGTGCGCTGGGTGAGCAGCTGCCACGGCACGATGTTGGAGTGGTGCTCCATCTCGGTGATGACCACCTCGTCACCCGCACCCACCTGGCGCGGACCCGCCCAGGCCAGGGTGTTGGCGACCAGGTTGAGCGCCTCGGAGGCGTTCTTGGTGAAGATCACCTCGTCGCGCTCCGGCGCGCCGATGAACGCCGCCACCTTGTCGCGCGCGGCCTCGAACGCCTCGGTCGACTCGGCGCCGAGCTGGTGCATGGCGCGGGCGATGTTGGCGTTGTGGCGCTCGAGGTGGTCGACCATCGTGTCGATGACCACCTGCGGCTTCTGCGAGGTGTTGGCGCTGTCGAGGTAGACCAGCGGCAGCCCGCCCGCGAGCGTGCGCTCGAGGATCGGGAAGTCCTTGCGGATGACCGCCAGCTCCGGGAGGAGCCCCTCCAGGGTCATGGTCAGACCCCGGCTGCCTGGGTGCCGACGTACTTCTCGTAGCCGTTGGCCTCGAGCTCGTCAGCCAGCTCCGGGCCGCCCGACTCGGCGATCCGGCCGTCGACGAACACGTGCACGACGTCCGGCTTCACGTAGCGCAGGATCCGCGTGTAGTGCGTGATCAGCAGCAGGCCCTTGCCCTCGCGGGCGGCGTAGTCGTTGATGCCGTCGGACACGACCTTGAGCGCGTCGATGTCGAGACCGGAGTCGATCTCGTCGAGGATCGCGAACTTCGGGTCGAGCAGGTCGAGCTGGGCGATCTCGGCGCGCTTCTTCTCACCGCCGGAGAAGCCCTCGTTGACCGAGCGGCTGGAGAACGCGGTGTCGAGCTTCATCCGGTCCAGCGCGCCGTTGACGTCCTTGACCCAGGTGCGCAGCTTGGGGGCCTCGCCGTCGAGTGCGGTCTTGGCGGTGCGCAGGAAGTTGGACATCGAGACGCCGGGCACCTCGACGGGGTACTGCATCGCCAGGAACAGGCCGGCGCGGGCGCGCTCGTCGACGCTCATCTCGAGGACGTTCTCGCCGTCGAGGAGGACCTCGCCGCCCGTGATCTGGTACTTCGGGTGGCCCGCGATGGAGTACGCCGTGGTCGACTTGCCCGAGCCGTTGGGGCCCATGATCGCGTGGGTCTCGCCGTCCTTGATGGTCAGCGTGACGCCCTTGAGGATCTCCTTGGCGCCATCCTCGGTGTCGACCGACACCTGCAGGTTCTTGATCTCGAGGGTGCTCATGCGGGGGTGACTCCATTCAGGGTCGTGGTGACGTCGACGTAGATCTCGCCGTCACGCACTTCGACAGGGAAGGTGGCGACCGGTTCGGTCGCCGGGAGGCTGGTGGGCTTGCCGGTGCGCAGGTCGAAGGTCGACCCGTGCAGCCAGCACTCGACGGTGCAGTCGGCGACCTCGCCCTCGCTCAGCGAGACCGCGGCGTGCGAGCAGAGGTCCTGCAGCGCGAAGACCTCGTCGCCGTCGCGGGCGATGGCGACGTCGTAGCGGTCGACGGTGACGGCCAGCGCCTCGTCGGACGGCACGTCGGCCAGTGCGGCCACGCGCGTGAAGCCGTCGCCCTCAGGAGGCGCGCCAGCGCCGTCTCGAAGGGTCACAGCGCACCCGCGAGGACGTTCTTGGCGAGCTCGGCCTCGACGGTCGCTGCGAGGCTCTCCTCGAGCTCCGCGACGCCGACCTGGCGGATCAGGTCGTTGAAGAAGCCGTGCACGACCAGGCGCTGCGCCTCCTTCTCGGAGATGCCGCGCGAGCGCAGGTAGAACAGCTGCTCGTCGTCGAAGCGGGCGGTCGCCGACGCGTGGCCCGCGCCCTCGATCTCGCCGGTCTCGATCTCCAGGTTGGGGACCGAGTCGGCCTGGCAGCCGTCGGTGAGGACGAGGTTGCGGTTCTCCTCGTAGGTCTCGATGCCCTCGGCGACCTTGCGGATCAGCACGTTGCCGATCCACACGGTGTGCGCCTTCTCGCCCTGCAGCGCGCCCTTGTAGACCACGTGGGACTTGGTCTTCGGGGCGGTGTGGTCGACGAAGAGCCGGTGCTCGATGTGCTGGCCGGCGTCGGCGAAGTAGAGGCCGAGCATCTCGACCGCGCCACCCGGGCCGGAGTAGTCGGCGGTGGTGTCGTGGCGGACCACGTCGCCGCCGAAGGTGATGTCGACGTGCTTGAACTGCGCGTCGCGCCCCACCCGGATGTGGCGGTGGCCGACGTGGACGGCGTCGTCGGCCCAGTCGTCGATGGACACGACGGCCAGCTGCGCGCCGTCCTCGACCACGATCTCGACGTTGTCGGCCAGCGTCATCGAGCCCTCGAAGCGCAGCACGACGGTCGCCTTGCTGAACTTCTCGGCCCGGATGACCAGGTGCGCGGCGGTCGCCTCGTCGGTGCCGGTGCCCTTGATGGTCACGAAGACCGGGCGCTCGAGCACGGCCTCGGCCGGGATGGTGACGGCGAGACTCGACGTGGCCTCGGCCAGCGCGCGGGCCGAGATCCGGTCCCACGGGACCAGGCCGGACACGCCCTTGAGGGAGTCGTCCTCGTGCCGGTCGGCGCGCACGTTGTCCGGGGCGTCGAAGGAGGCCTCGAACGAGGTGCCGGCGAGCGGAGCGTTCGCGTGGATGTCGCGCAGCCGCTTGAGCGGGGTGAACCGCCAGATCTCCTCGCGACCGGTCGGCACCGCGTGGGCGTCGACGTCGAAGGATCCTTCGGGGTGGAGGTGGCTCTCGACCTGTTCGAGAGCACCTTCGAGAACTTCGGCGGTCATCAGCCGACGGCACCTTCCATCTGGAGTTCGATCAGTCGGTTCAGCTCGAGGGCGTACTCCATCGGGAGCTCCTTGGCGATCGGCTCGACGAAGCCGCGCACGATCATCGCCATCGCCTCGTCCTGCTCCATGCCACGCGACATGAGGTAGAACAGCTGGTCGTCGGAGACCTTCGAGACCGACGCCTCGTGGCCCATCGACACGTCGTCCTCGCGGATGTCGACGTAGGGGTAGGTGTCGGAGCGGCTGATCTGGTCGACCAGCAGCGCGTCGCACAGCACGTTGGACTTCGAGCCGTGGGCGCCCTCGTTGACCTGGATCAGCCCGCGGTACGACGTCCGGCCACCCCCGCGGGCGACCGACTTCGACAGGATCGAGGACGAGGTGTGCGGCGCGGCGTGGACCATCTTGGCGCCGGCGTCCTGGTGCTGGCCCTCACCCGCGAACGCGATCGAGAGGGTCTCACCCTTGGCGTGCTCGCCCATCAGGTAGACGGCGGGGTACTTCATGGTGACCTTGGAGCCGATGTTGCCGTCGACCCACTCCATCGTGGCGCCGGCCTCGCAGACCGCGCGCTTGGTGACGAGGTTGTAGACGTTGTTCGACCAGTTCTGGATGGTCGTGTAGCGGCAGCGGCCGCCCTTCTTGACGATGATCTCGACGACCGCGGAGTGCAGCGAGTCGGACGAGTAGATCGGCGCGGTGCAGCCCTCGACGTAGTGGACGTAGGCGTCCTCGTCGACGATGATCAGGGTCCGCTCGAACTGGCCCATGTTCTCGGTGTTGATCCGGAAGTAGGCCTGCAGCGGGATGTCGACGTGGACACCCTTCGGGACGTAGATGAACGAGCCGCCCGACCACACCGAGGTGTTGAGCGCGGCGAACTTGTTGTCGCCGACCGGGATGACGGTGCCGAAGTACTCCTTGAAGAGGTCCTCGTGCTCGCGCAGCGCGGTGTCGGTGTCGAGGAAGATGACGCCCTGCTCCTCCAGGTCCTCACGGATCTGGTGGTAGACGACCTCGGACTCGTACTGCGCGGCGACGCCGGCCACCAGGCGCTGCTTCTCCGCCTCCGGGATGCCGAGCTTGTCGTAGGTGTTCTTGATGTCCTCGGGCAGGTCCTCCCAGCTCTGGGCCTGCTTCTCCGTGGACCGCACGAAGTACTTGATGTTGTCGAAGTCGATCGCGCTGAGGTCCGAGCCCCAGGTCGGCATCGGCTTGCGGTCGAAGAGCTTGAGGCCCTTCAGCCGCAGGTCGAGCATCCAGCCCGGCTCGCTCTTCTTGGAGGAGATGTCGCGCACGACGTCCTCGTTGAGGCCGCGCTTGGCGTTGGCGCCGACGTCGTTCTTGTCGGACCAGCCGAAGTCGTAGCGCCCGATCCCCTTGAGCTCGGGGTTCAGCTCTTCGATCGAGGTCATGAGACCTCCTCCTTCTTGTTGATGCCTGCATCGGGGATGCACGTCGTGCACACCCCGTCGCCGTGGGCGATGGTGGCAAGTCGCTGGACGTGGGTGCCGAGGACGCGGCCGATGGCCTCCGTCTCGGCCTCGCACAGCTGGGGGAACTCGTGGGCGACGTGGGAGACCGGGCAGTGCTGCTGGCACAGCTGCTCCCCCACGACCGGCAGCTCGCGGACGGCGGCGGCGTACCCCTCGTCGGAGAACACCTGCGCCAGGACCTGCGCGGGCGAGGCACCCGGGTTGGCGGCCGCGACGACCGGGAACTTCTTCTCGATGAACGACGCGCGCCGCTCGGCGAACGCCCGGACGGCGTCCTCGCCACCGGTCTCGGCCAGGAAGCGGATCGCCTCGGTGGCCAGGTCGTCGTACTGCTGGTCGAACGCGTCCCGGCCGTGCTCGGTGAGCGCGAAGACCTTGGCCGGCCGCCCCCGGCCGCGCGAGCCCACCGGACGCGGGTCGCGAGCGTCGACCGCGCCCTCGGCGAGCAGCTGGTCGAGGTGCCGGCGCACCGCCGCGGGGGTCAGCTGGAGGCGCTCGGCGAGCGCCGCTGCGGTGGACGGCCCGTTGACCAGGATCGACCGCGCGACGCGCTGGCGCGTCGGCTGGTCGGTGTCGGTCGCCATTTCCACAACATCAGTGTGCCGATATTGGGACGGACGGTTCAAGCAAGGGTCGCCTTACCCGGCCGTGAGCTCCCTCTCGGGCCGGGTGTGCCGCAGCCAGGCCAGCCCGGCGAACGGCAGCACGAGCGGCAGGAAGCCGTAGCCCTGGCCGAAGTGCGACCAGACCGTCTTGTCGGGGAACAGGTCGGTGGCGAGATAGCTCAGCGCGCCGACCGAGAGCACGCCGAGCAGCTCGACGCCCACCGCGATGCCGGCCACGCGCCAGCCGGTGCTGCCGCCGAGCAGCAGGCAGGTGGTGGCGACGAGGTAGAGGACGGCGGCGGCGAGCGAGAGGGAGTACGCCAGCGGCGCCTTGTCCGGGTCCATGCCGAGCTGGACGGCCGAGCGGCCGGTGGCGGCCACGGCGAAGAGGCCGTAGACGAACACAAGGGCGCGACCCCAGCCCTGGGACAGCGCCTGACTCGGCTGCCGCGGCTGCCTCGACCGGAGGGGTTCAGGCACCCTGACCACTCCACACGTCCCACAGGCGCACCTCGAGCCCGGCCACCGTCGCGACGCCGAGGAGCAGGATCGTCGTGCCGACCCGGGACCGCTCGGCGAGCGCGAAGAAGGCGGCGACCACCGGCACCAGCAGGTTCGTGACCAGGTAGCTGACGAACACCGCGCCCTCGAGGTCGCGGTCGGTGCGGGCCAGCGCGACGACTCCCCCGACCAGCTGGACCAGCATGACGACCTCGACCACCGCCAGCCCGATGAAGTGGGAGTCCTGCGCGGCCCGGTCGCGGACCAGGTCGACCACGAGGAGGACGGCGAGGGCGCCGGCGAGGACCAGTGCGGCGCCGTACAGCCAGGGATTCACGGCGGCCAGCGTAGAGCGGCACGGGGGCGCGAAACAAAGCACCATGCACGAGGCCTCTCACGCAAGATTCTTGTGCGACGGCGCAAGTCACGGCGGTTCCGTGACGGCGATCACCCTCCGTAGCGTTTCTCCGCGTGACTTCGACACCCCCCGCGGCGCCCGCCGCGCCGCCCGTCCCCCTGCGCACGCAGCTCACCCGCCGCAAGCCCGTCGAGCGCCTCGTCGCCGACGCCGGCGCCGGTGACGGAGGCCGGCTGCGCCGCACCCTCGGGGTGGGCCACCTGACCATGATCAGCATCGGGGCGACCCTCGGCACCGGCATCTTCGTCGTGCTCGGGGAGGCCGTCCCGGTGGCCGGACCGGCCGTCGTCGTCTCCTTCGTGCTGGCGGGCGTGATCGCGCTCCTGTCCGCCCTGTCGTACGCCGAGCTCGCCGGGATGATCCCGGCCGCCGGCTCGTCGTACTCCTACTCCTACGCCACCCTCGGAGAGCTGGCCGCGTGGGTCTGCGGCTGGTGCCTGATCCTCGAGTACGGCGTCTCGGTGGCCGCGGTCGCCGTCGGCTGGGGGCAGTACGTCAACGAGCTGCTCGACGCGGTGCTCGGCGTCACCATCCCGGATGCGTGGAGCCAGCCTCCCGGCGACGGCGGCCACTTCAACCTGCCGGCGCTCGTGGTCGTCGTGCTGGCGACGCTGGTGCTGCTGCGCGGCGTCACCGAGAGTGCCCGGGTCAACGCGGCGATGGTCGTGGTGAAGGTGCTCGCCCTGCTGCTGTTCTGCGCCGTGGCGTTCACGGCCTTCCGGGCGGGGAACCTCTCGCCGCTCTTCCCGCTCGGGCTCGCCGGCATGAGCTCGGGGGCGGCGACGCTCTTCTTCTCCTACATCGGCTTCGACGCGGCCTCCACGGCCGGCGAGGAGGCCCGCGACCCGCAGCGCGACCTGCCGCGGGCGATCCTGCTCTCGCTCGGCATCGTCACCGTCCTGTACTGCCTGGTCGCCCTCGCCGCCGTCGGCGCGCTCCCGTGGCGGCAGTTCGAGGGCACCGAGGCCGCCCTGGCCCGGATCGTCGACGGCGCCGGCGGCGGCTCCGTGGTGGTCGGCCTGCTGTCGCTGGGTGCGGTGGTCGCGATCGCGAGCGTCGTGCTGACCGTGCTCTACGGGCAGATCCGGATCCTGTTCGCCATGTCCCGCGACGGCCTGGTCCCGCCGCTCTTCGCCCGCGTCGACCGCCGCACCGGCGTGCCGCGCGCCAACACGCTCGTCGTCGGCCTGTTCGTCAGCCTGCTCGCCGCCTCGGTGCCGCTGGGCGAGCTGGCCAACGCGACCTCGATCGGCACCCTGTTCGCGTTCGCCCTCGTCAACGTGGCCGTGCTCGTGCTGCGCCGGACCCGGCCCGAGCTGCCGCGCGCCTTCCGGGTGCCGTTCGCGCCCGTCGTACCGGTACTGGGGGCGCTGCTGTGCGGCTACGCGATGCTCAGCCTCGGGACCTCGACCTGGATCGTGTTCGTCGGCTGGATGGCGCTCGGCCTCGCGCTGTACGCCGGCTACGGCCGCCACCACTCCCGGCTGCACGCGACACCCGCCACCGCGGCGGTTCGGCAAGAATGACGCCATGCAGCTCGACCAGCTCGACCGTCGGATCGTCGGCGTCCTCCTCGAGGACGGGCGCGCCACCTTCGCCCAGATCGGCGACCGGGTCGGGCTGTCGGCGCCCGCGGTCAAGCGACGGGTCGACCGGCTCGTGTCGTCCGGTGCCATCACCGGCTTCACGGTGCGGGTCGACCCGTCCGTCGTCGGCTGGTCCACCGAGGGCTACGTCGAGATCTACTGCCGCGGCTCGACGTCCCCGGCGGAGATCCTCAAGGCCGTCGACAAGCATCCCGAGGTGGTCTCGGCCTCGACGGTCACCGGCGAGGCCGACGCGATCCTGCACATCCTGGCCTCGGACATCCGCCACTTCGAGCAGGTGGTCGAGCGGATCGCCAGCGAGCCGTTCATGGTCCGCACCAAGAGCGAGCTCGTGCTCTCCCCGCTGGTACGACGCGAGCAGGGCAGCATCCCCGACTGAGGTCGCCGGCGCGTGCGCAACAGATCACCAATGACACGCCATCTGACGCAACGGATCTCATCTGAGGAGCAAGGTGCGCCTCTCGATCTTGTGCCACGGCGGTCCTACCTTTGACCCCGTGACCGACACCTCCCGTGCCGACGCGCTGGTCGTCGCCGCCTGGCAGCCCGACGGGCCGCTGCTCGACGTACCGGCCGCCGTCGCCGCGCTCGACGCCACCGCCGCCGAGGCCTCCACCCGGGGCGCCCGGCTGCTCGTGTGCCCCGAGCTGACCCTGACCGGCTACGACATCGCCCCGCAGGCCGCGGAGCTCGCCGAGCCCGCCGGCGGCCCCATGGCCCGGGCCGTCGCCGGCATCGCCGCGAAGCACGGGCTGGCCATCGCCTGGAGCTGGCCCGAGCGGGACGGCGACCGGGTCCACATCGCCGCCGAGCTCGTCGACCGCGACGGCACCGTGCTGGCCCGGCATCGCAAGGCGCACCTGTACGGCCCCGACGAGGCTGGCGCCTACGCCCCCGGCGACGGCACGCCCGCCGTCGGCGAGGTCGACGGGTACCGCGTCGGCCTCCTCGTCTGCTACGACGTCGAGTTCCCCGAGCAGGTGCGGATGGTGGCCCTCGCCGGCGCCGACCTGCTGGCCTGCCCGACCGCCCTGATGGCGCCGTACGACGCCGTCAGCACGCTGATCGTCCCGGCCCGGGCCTTCGAGAACCAGATGGCGGTGGCCTACGCCAACCGCGCCGGCTCCGAGCACGACCTGACCTACACCGGACTCAGCTGCGTGGTCGGCCCCGACGGCGTCGACCTCTCCCGCGCCGACGACCGGCCCGGCCTCGTGGTCGGCACCCTCACCTCGGCGGCGCTCGACGACGCGCGCCGCGCCAACACCCACCTGGCCGACCGCCGGCCCGAGGTCTACGGAGGCCTGACCCGATGACGACCGGACAGACCACCCCGGACCCGGCCCACACCGTCCCGGCGCCGGTGACGATGCTCGGCCCCGACTTCCCGTTCGGGTACGACGAGCACCTGGCCCACCCCGACGGCCTCGGCTCCGTCCCCACCGAGCACCACGGCCGCGAGGTCGCGATCATCGGCGGCGGCCTGTCGGGGATGGTCACCGCCTACGAGCTGATGCGCCTGGGCCTCAGGCCCGTGGTCTACGAGGCGGACCGGATCGGCGGCCGGCTGCGCTCGCAGCCCTTCGGCGGCCCGCACGGCCCGATCGCCGAGCTCGGCGGCATGCGCTTCCCGCTCTCGTCGCGGGCGCTGTTCCACTACATCGACCACCTCGGGCTGCGCACCTCGCCGTTCCCGAACCCGCTCTCGGAGGCGACCCCGAGCACGGTGGTCGAGCTGGGCGGCGAGTCCTTCTACGCCCGTGGGTACGACGACCTGCCGGCCTTCCTCAAGGACGTCGCCGACGCCTGGCACGAGGCGCTCGGGGAGGTCGGCTTCGCCGACGCCCAGCGCGCGATCGCCGAGCGCGACGTCCCGCGGCTCAAGGAGCTGTGGAACGAGCTGGTCCTCACCCTCGACGAGGAGACCTTCTCCGGCTTCCTCGCCAACAGCAAGGCGTTCGGCTCGCGCAGCTTCCGGCACCGCGAGGTGTTCGGGCAGGTCGGCTTCGGCACCGGGGGCTGGGACACCGACTTCCCGAACTCGATGCTCGAGATCCTGCGGGTGATCTTCACCAACGCCGACGAGGACCACCAGATGATCCACGGCGGCGCCCAGCAGCTGCCCGTGGGCCTGTGGCAGGACGCGCCGGACTGCGTGCACTGGCCGGCCGGCACCTCGCTGGAGAGCCTGCACGGCGGCTCTCCCCTCCCGGGCGTCGCCCGGATCGCGCGCGACGAGGCGGACGGGAGCCGGTTCGAGGTCACCGACCGGTGGGGCACCGCCCGCTCGTACGACGCCGTCGTGGTCACCTGCCAGGTCTGGCTGCTGTCCGCGCGCATCGACGTCGACGAGTCGCTGTTCTCCCCCGACCTGTGGATGGCGATGGAGCGCACCCACTACATGCAGTCGTCGAAGACCTTCGTCCGCGTCGACCGGCCGTTCTGGAAGGACGTCGACCCGGCCACCGGACGCGACACGATGAGCATGACGCTCACCGACCGGCTGAACCGGGCGACGTACCTGCTCGAGGACGACGGCGCCGCCTCGATCTGCCTGTCCTACACCTGGAACGACGACGCGCTGAAGTGGCTCGCGCTGCCCGTCGAGGAGCGGGTCCGGCTGCAGCTGCACTCGCTGCGCAAGATCTACCCGGGCGTCGACATCGCCTCGCACATCGTGGGCGACCCGATCACCGTCTCGTGGGAGTCCGACCCCAACTTCATGGGCGCGTTCAAGGCCAACCTGCCGGGCCACTACCGCTACCAGCGCCGGCTCTTCTCGCACTTCGTGCAGGACGAGCTGCCCGCCCACCGGCGCGGCATCTTCCTCGCCGGCGACGACATCTCGTGGACCGCCGGTTGGGCCGAGGGCGCCGTCACGACGGCCCTCAACGCGGTGTGGGGTGTCGTGCGTCACTTCGGCGGCGCGAGTGCGCCGGGCAACCCCGGTCCGGGCGACGTGTTCGCCGAGCTGGCCCCGCTGGCCCTGCCCGACGGGCTGTGACGGGGCGTTCCTAGACTGTCGCCGTGCCTCACCCTGCTGACCTTGCTGTCGAGGTCGACGGACTGGTGATGAGGTACGGCGACACGGTCGCCGTCGACGGCCTGTCGCTCACTGTCGAGCGCGGCACCATCACCGCCGTCCTCGGTCCCAACGGGGCCGGCAAGACCACCACCCTCGAGACCTGCGAGGGCTACCGGCGCGCCCAGGGCGGCACCGTCCGGGTCCTCGGCCTCGACCCGGTGCGCCAGCGTGGCGAGCTGCTGCCGCGGATCGGCGTCATGCTGCAGTCCGGCGGGGCGTGGAGCGGGGCCCGGGCCGACGAGATGCTGCGGCACTTCGCTCGGCTGCACGCGCGGCCGCAGGACGTCGGGCTGCTGATGGAGCGGCTCGCGCTGCACGAGTGCGGGCGCACGCCGTACCGGCGGCTGTCGGGGGGCCAGCAGCAGCGGCTGGGCCTGGCGCTCGCGCTGGTGGGGCGTCCGGAGCTGGTGTTCGTCGACGAGCCGACCGCCGGCATGGACCCGCAGATCCGGCGGGCCGTGTGGGAGCTGCTGGAGGAGCTGCGCGCCGACGGGGTGACCGTCGTGCTGACCACGCACTACCTGGAGGAGGCCGAGCGGCTGGCCGACCGCGTGCACATCCTGGACCGGGGTCGCCTGGTCGCCAGCGGCACACCGCTCGAGCTGACCCGCGGCGGCACCGTCGCCACGATCCGGATCGTCGTCACCCAGCCGTTCCCGGCCGGTGCTCCCGAGGAGCTGGTCCGCGCGCTCGGCGACGGCACCGAGCTGACCGTGCTCGACCCGCTCAGCCTGCAGCTGTCCGGCCCCGCCGACAGCACCACGTTGGCCACGGTCGCGGCCTGGTGCGCCTCCCACGACGTCCTGCCCGAGTCGCTGTCGTTGGGGCAGCGCAACCTGGAGGACGTCTTCCTCGAGCTGACCGGACGGGAGTCCCTGTGACCGCCCACACCTTCGCGCCGGCGCCCGGAGCGGCGCCCGTCGCCCGCCAGCTGCTCACACAGGCCGGCATGGAGGCGCGGCTGATGCTGCGCAACGGCGAGCAGCTGCTGCTGGCCGTGGTGATCCCGGTGATCGTGCTGGTCGGCTCGGTCCGGGGAGTCGAGCGGGTCGGCTTCGACCTCGACGGCCGCCCGATCGACGTCCTCGCCCCCGGAGTGCTCGCCCTCGCCGTGATGTCGACCGCGTTCACCTCGCTGGCGATCGCGACCGGCTTCGAGCGCCGGTACGGCGTGCTCAAGCGCCTCGGCACCGCTCCCCTGTCCCGGGCCACCCTGCTCGGCGGCAAGGTGCTGGCCCTGCTGCTCGTCGAGATCTTCCAGTTCGTCGTCATCGGCGGCGTGGGCCTGGCGCTGGGCTGGTCCGGCCCCTCCGGCGCCGGTGGCCTGGTCCTGCTGGTGCTCGCCGCGCTGGCCGGCACCGCCGCCTTCGCCTCGCTCGGCATGCTGCTCGCCGGCTCGCTGCGCGCCGAGGCCACCCTGGCCGCGGCGAACCTGGTCTACCTGCTGCTGCTCGCCGGCGGCGCCGTGATCCTGCCCGCGTCGCTGTACGGCGGGCTCGGCGACGTCGTGCGGTGGCTGCCGTCCGGAGCCCTCGGCGAGGCGGTCCGGTCCGCGTGCGACGGCGCGCTCGCCGTACGCGACCTGCTCGTGCTCGTGGCCTGGGCCGTCGCCGGCTCCGCCCTGACCGCCCGAACCTTCAAGTGGGAGTGACCGTGAGCACCGCGACCCGACTGTCCGACCTCCAGCGGGCGCTGGGCGCACGCCTCGTGCCGCTGGCGTGGGCCAACCTCGTGGCCAACATCGGGATCGTGATCACCGGCGGCGCCGTGCGGCTCACCGGGTCGGGTCTCGGCTGCCCGACCTGGCCCAAGTGCACCGAGGAGTCCTACACGACGCACCCGGCCCTCGGGATCAACGGCGTCATCGAGTTCGGCAACCGGCTCCTCACCTACGTCCTGCTGGCCATCGCCCTCGCCTTCGTGGTCGCGGTGTGGCAGCGCGCCGGCCGCGTGCGCACGCTCGGCCTGGTCGTCCTGGCCGGCATCCCCGCGCAGGCCGTCGTCGGCGGGATCACCGTGCTCACCGACCTCAACCCGTGGATCGTCGCCGGCCACCTCCTGGTCTCGATGGCGATGGTCGGGGTGTGCGTGTGGATCCTCGACGAGCTGACCGGCCCGGCGCGGCCCGCCGCCTCCGGGGCGGTCCGGCAGCTGGCCTGGGCGACCTTCGCCGTCGGCTGGGTCGTGCTCTGGCTCGGCACCGTCGTCACCGGCTCCGGCCCCCACTCCGGCGACCTGGAGTCGCGCCGTACCGGGCTCGACCCCGAGGTCGTCTCCCACGTCCACGGCGTCTCGGTCGGCGTGCTGGTCGTGCTGACCCTGTCCCTGCTGGTCCTGGCCCGCCGTCACGGGGACCGCTGGGTCGCCACCTTCACCGGCGCGCTCCTCGGCGTCGAGCTCGCCCAGGGGCTGCTCGGCTACGTCCAGTTCTTCACCGACCTGCCCGAGATCCTCGTCGGGCTGCACATGCTCGGTGCCGCGCTCGTCGCAGCCGGGATCGCCCGGGTGGTCGTGACCACCCGCCCGCGGGGCTGATCGGAGCCGTCGGGCGCTGCGGTTTGGTCCCCAACCGCAGCATTTCAGGACCATTGCGTGCGGTTCGTGCCCAAAGGCAACGCGTTCCACCGTCCGAGGGCCCAGTGCCGGGACCGGGCCGATGCGCCGGCCGGCCACGGTCGACCAGCCCCACGAGTCACCCGCGCGAGGCCATCCCTGACTTCTGGGGATCCCTGCAGCCGCGCCGCTCAGTGCAACAGCGGATCGATCGCGACCGCGACGAACAGCAGCGAGAGGTACAGGTTCGACGAGTGGAACAGCCGCATGGGCTGGAGCACGCTCAACTCGTCGGAGGTCTTGGCGCGCCGGTGCAGGCCGTGGGCCTGGGCGAGGAAGACCGCGCCGAGCACGGTCGCCGCGATCGGGTAGACCGGCCCGGTGGAGGCGACCGGCCACAGCAGCAGCGAGGTCGCCACCATCACCCACGAGTAGACGACGATCTGGAAGGCGACGGAGCGGGCCGACTTCACGACCGGGAGCATCGGGACGTCGACCTGGGCGTAGTCCTCCCGGTAGCGCAGCGCCAGCGCCCAGGTGTGCGGCGGCGTCCAGAAGAACACCACGAGGAAGAGCACGATCGGGACCCACGACAGCTCGCCGGTGACCGCGGTCCAGCCGATCAGGGCCGGGAAGCAGCCGGCGATGCCGCCCCAGACGATGTTCTGGGTGGTGCGCCGCTTGAGCAGCATCGTGTAGACGAACACGTAGAACGCGTTGGCGCTGACCGACAGCACCGCCGAGAGCGGGTTGACCCACGCCCAGAGGATCACCGTCGAGAGCACTCCGAGCACGACGCCGAACACCAGCGCGGCCCCCGGCGACACGATGTGCCGCGGGAGCGCCCTGCGGCGGGTACGACGCATCTGCTCGTCGATGTCGCGGTCGTAGACGCAGTTGAACACCGAGGCGGACCCGGCCGACAGCGTGCCGCCGATGACCGTCGCCACCACGAGCCCGAGGGCCGGTACGCCGCGGGCGGCGAAGAACATCACCGGCACGGTCGTCAGGAGCAGCAGCTCGATGACGCGCGGCTTGGTGAGGCCGACGTACGCCATCACGACGTCGCGCAGCGTCGCCTTCTGCGGTCCCTCGTCCCCGGACAGCAGCTCGGGGCTGGTCGGGTCGACGTAGGTCACGGAAGTCCTCGCAAACAGGGGCAGAAGCGGTCCGAGTGTAGCCCGTGCAGGTCCCGAGCCGGGCACCGAGCCGGTGTCGTGCTCGCCACGGCGCTCGGTAGGCTCGGAGCCATGATCCCGGAGCTCGAGTGGACCGACCTCGACCGCAAGGCTGTTGACACCGCCCGCGTCCTCGCGATGGACGCCGTGCAGAAGGTCGGCAACGGCCACCCGGGTACGGCGATGAGCCTGGCGCCCGCCGCCTACCTGCTGTTCCAGAAGGTGATGCGGCACGACCCCGCCGACCCGTCCTGGATCGGCCGAGACCGGTTCGTGCTGTCCTGCGGACACTCCTCGATCACGCTCTACACCCAGCTCTTCCTCGGCGGCTTCGGCCTCGAGCTCGGGGACCTCGAGGCGCTGCGCTCCTGGGGCAGCAAGACCCCGGGCCACCCGGAGTACGGCCACACCGCGGGCGTCGAGGTCACCACGGGCCCGCTCGGACAGGGTGTCGCCAACGCGGTCGGCATGGCGATGGCCGCCCGCCGCGAGAAGGGCATGCTCGACCCGCAGGCCGGCGACGGCCCGTCGCTGTTCAACCACCACGTCTACGTGCTCGCCTCCGACGGCGACCTCGAGGAGGGCGTGAGCAGCGAGGCGTCGTCCATCGCCGGCACCCAGGAGCTCGGCAATCTCACGGTCGTCTACGACGCCAACCGGATCTCGATCGAGGGCGACACCCACATCGCGTTCAACGAGGACGTCGCCAAGCGCTACGAGGCCTACGGTTGGCACGTCCAGACCGTCGACTGGACGGGCAACGACCACAACGACCTCGCCCACTACGAGGAGGACGTGCCGGCCCTGTACGACGCCCTCAAGGCCGCCGACGAGGTCACCGACAAGCCGTCGCTCATCGTCCTCAAGACGGTGATCGCCTGGCCCGCGCCCAACGCGCAGAACACCGAGGCAGCCCACGGCTCCGCGCTCGGTGCCGACGAGGTCGCCGCCACCAAGAAGGTGCTCGGCTTCGACCCGGAGAAGAACTTCGAGGTCCCCGCCGACGTGCTGACCCACACGCGCGGGCTGGTCCAGCGCGGCAAGGCCTGGGCTGCCGAGTGGCAGCAGCAGTACGACGCCTGGGCCGCCGCCAACCCGGAGCAGGCCGCCCTGCTGCACCGGATGAAGGACCGCCGCCTGCCCGACGGCATCGAGGAGGCGCTGCCGGTCTTCGAGGCCGACGCCAAGGGCGTCGCGACCCGCGCGGCCTCCGGCAAGGTGATCAACGCCGTCGCCGCCGTGATGCCCGAGCTGTGGGGCGGCTCCGCCGACCTCGCCGGCTCCAACAACACCACCATCAAGGACGCCAAGTCCTTCCTCCCGCTCGACCGCGGCGTCGACGAGTGGCCGGCCGACCCCTACCAGGGCCGGGTGCTCCACTTCGGCATCCGCGAGCACGGCATGGGCTCGATCATGAACGGCATCGCCGTCCACGGCGGCACCCGCGTCTTCGGCGGCACCTTCCTCACCTTCTCCGACTACATGCGTGGCGCCGTCCGCGTCGGCGCGCTGATGGGCGCGCCGGTCGTCCACGTGTGGACGCACGACTCGATCGGCCTCGGCGAGGACGGCCCGACCCACCAGCCGATCGAGCACCTCGCGGCGCTGCGCGCGATCCCCGGCCTCGACGTGGTCCGCCCGGCCGACGCCAACGAGACCGCCGCCGCCTGGCTCCAGGTGCTGCGCAACAACGACCGCCCGGCCGGGCTGATCCTCAGCCGCCAGAACGTCCCGACCTTCCCGCGCGGCACCGAGGGCTACGCGACCACCGACGGCGTGGCCAAGGGCGGCTACGTCCTCCTCGACGCCGAGGGCGGGCAGCCCGACGTGGTCCTCCTGGCGACCGGATCCGAGGTCCAGTACGCCGTCGCCGCCCGCGCCCAGCTCGCCGCCGAGGGCATCCACGCCCGGGTCGTGTCGATGCCCTGCCTCGAGTGGTTCGACGCGCAGACCCAGGCCTACCGCGACAGCGTCATCCCCCCGACCGTGAAGGCGCGGGTCTCGGTCGAGGCCGGCGTCAAGCAGGGCTGGCGCGAGTACGTCGGCGACAAGGGCCGGATCGTCAGCATCGACCACTATGGCGCGAGCGCGGACGCCGGCACCCTGTTCCGGGAGTTCGGCTTCACGCCGGAGGCGGTCGTCCAGGCCGCTCGCGAGAGCATCGCCGCGGCTGCCCGGGACTGAACCGGGCACCGCCTGCACACCAGACCACCGCAGAAGGAGGAACCGATGACTGATCGACTGAAGGCCCTCGCTGACGCGGGGGTGTCCATCTGGCTCGACGACCTGTCCCGCGAGCGGATCGAGACCGGCAACCTGGCCGAGCTCGTCCGAGACCGGTCCGTGGTCGGCGTGACGACGAACCCGACGATCTTCGCCGGGGCGATCGCCAACGGCGAGCGGTACGACGCCCAGGTGCGCCAGCTCGTCGAGGGCGGCATGGGGGTCGACGAGGTGATCTTCGCGCTCACCACCGACGACGTCCGCAACGCCTGCGACGTGCTCGCCCCGGTGGCGGCAGCGCACCCGGCCGACGGACGGGTCTCCATCGAGGTCGAGCCGACCCTGGCCAACGACACGGACGCGACCATCGCCTCGGCGCAGGCGCTGTGGACCGCGGTCGACCGCCCGAACGCGCTCATCAAGATCCCCGCCACCGTCGAGGGCCTGCCCGCGATCACCGCGACCATCGCGGCGGGGATCAGCGTCAACGTCACCCTGATCTTCTCGGTGGAGCGCTACCGCGCCGTCATGGATGCCTACCTCGCCGGCCTCGAGCAGGCACAAGCCGCGGGCATCGACCTCGGCACCATCCAGTCGGTCGCCTCGTTCTTCGTCTCGCGGGTCGACACCGAGATCGACGCACGGCTGGAGAAGATCGGCACCGACGAGGCGCTCGGCCTGCGCGGGCAGGCCGCGGTGGCCAACGCACGGCTCGCCTACGCCGCCTTCGAGGAGGTCATCGCCTCCGAGCGCTGGCAGGCGCTGGCCGCCGCCGGCGCGCACCCCCAGCGTCCGCTGTGGGCCTCGACCGGCGTGAAGAACCCGGCGTACCCCGACACCCTCTACGTCACCGACCTGGTCGTGGCCGACACGGTCAACACGATGCCGGAGAAGACGCTGCAGGCCTTCGCCGACCACGGCGAGGTGACCGGCGACCAGGTGACCGGGAAGGGCGAGGAGGCGCAGGCGGTGTTCGACACGCTGGCCGCCGCCGGCGTCGACCTCGACGACGTCTTCCGCGTGCTCGAGACCGAGGGCGTCGACAAGTTCAAGGTCTCCTGGACCGAGCTGGTCGCCACCGTCGAGGCACAGATGGCGGCGACGTCGGGCGAGGCCGGAGCCTGACCTCCGTGGGCGCGGCTCCCGTCGACCCGACCGCGACCGAGGCCTGGCGGCGGCTCGCCGCCCTGGCCTCGGGGTTCCAGCCCGACCTGCGCCGGATGCTCGCCGACCCCGAGTGGGTCGCGCGCTCCACCGCGCAGGCCGGCGACCTGCGCGTCGACCTGTCCAAGAACCTGGTCACGCCGGAGATCTGGAAGGCGCTGCAGGCGCTGGCCGCCGAGGTCGAGGTCCCGGCCCAGCGCGACGCGATGTTCCGCGGTGAGCACATCAACGTCACCGAGGACCGCGCCGTGCTGCACACCGCGCTGCGCCGCGCGGCCGGCTCGGACCTCGAGGTCGGCGGCGCCGACGTCGTGGAGCAGGTGCAGGCAGTGCTGCGCCGGGTCTACGCCTTCGCGGACGACGTCCGCTCCGGCGCGTGGCGCGGCTCCACCGGCCAGCCGATCCGCACGGTCGTCAACATCGGCATCGGGGGCTCCGACCTCGGCCCGGTGATGGCCTACGAGGCGCTCAAGCCGTACGTCCAGTCGGGCCTCGAATGCCGCTTCATCAGCAACATCGACCCGACCGACGCCGCCCAGGAGCTGGCGGGGCTCGACCCGGCCACGACCCTGTTCATCGTCTCGAGCAAGACCTTCGGCACCCTGGAGACGCTCACCAACGCCCGGCTGTGCCGGGCCTGGCTGCTCGACGGGCTGGGTGCTGGCGACGAGGCGGTGTCGCGTCACTTCGTCGCCGTCTCGACGGCGCTCGACAAGGTCGAGGCGTTCGGCATCGACCCCGTCAACGCCTTCGGGTTCTGGGACTGGGTCGGCGGGCGCTACTCGGTCGACTCGGCGATCGGCACCTCGCTGGCCGTGGCGATCGGGCCCGAGCGCTTCGAGGAGTTCCTCGGCGGGTTCCGGGCCATCGACAACCACTTCGTCTCCGCCCCGCTCGAGCAGAACGTGCCCGTCCTGATGGGCCTGCTCAACGTCTGGTACACCAACTTCCTCGGCGCCCAGTCCCACGCGGTGCTGCCCTACTCCCAGCTGCTGCACCGCTTCCCGGCGTACCTCCAGCAGCTCACCATGGAGTCCAACGGCAAGAGCGTGCGCTGGGACGGCTCCCCGGTCACTGCCGACACCGGCGAGGTGTTCTGGGGCGAGCCCGGCACCAACGGGCAGCACGCGTTCTACCAGCTCCTCCACCAGGGCACCCGACTGGTCCCCGCGGACTTCATCGGGTTCGCCGCGCCGGCGTACCCGCTCACCGACGGCGACACCGACGTGCACGAGCTCCTGCTCGCCAACTTCCTGGCGCAGACCAAGGCGCTGGCGTTCGGCAAGACCGCCGAGGAGGTGCGCGCCGAAGGTACGCCGGAGGCGATCGTGCCGGCCCGGGTGTTCACCGGCAACCGGCCGACCACCTCGATCATGGCGCCGGCGCTCACGCCGTCCGTGCTCGGCCAGCTGATCGCGCTCTACGAGCACATCACCTTCACCCAAGGCGCCGTGTGGGGCATCGACAGCTTCGACCAGTGGGGGGTCGAGCTCGGCAAGCAACTCGCCCTCCAGATCGCCCCGGGCCTCGCCGGCGACGCCGGCGTGCTGGCCGAGCAGGACCCCTCGACCCGGGCGATGATCGACTACTACCGGGAGCAGCGCGCGCGATGACCGACACCCCACCGCCCCTCGTCGAGGTCCATCCCGACCCCGAGGCGCTCGCGACCGCCGTCGCGGGCGAGCTCCTCAACCGGATCGCCGATGCCCAGGCAGCCGGCAACGTCCCCCACGTCGGGCTCACCGGGGGGACCATCGCCGAGGCGGTCCACCGCGAGATCGCGCGCCTGGCCCCGGCCTCCGGCGTCGACTGGGGCGCGGTCGTGCTCTGGTTCGGCGACGAGCGCTTCGTCGCAGGCGACTCGCCCGACCGCAACATCAACCAGGCCCGGGCCGCGTTCCTCGACGAGGTCGGTGCCCACCGGGTCCACACCGCGCCCTCCTCGTCGGAGGTCGGCTCGGCCGAGGAGTCCGCAGCGTCGTACGCCGAGACCTTCCGCGCGCAGGGCAGCGGGGACTTCGACGTGCTGATGCTCGGGCTCGGGCCCGACGGTCACGTCGCCTCGCTGTTCCCGGGCCATCCCGGTCTCGAGGCCGCCGACAGCATCACGGTGGCCGTCCACGACTCCCCCAAGCCGCCACCGGACCGGGTCAGCCTGACCTTCGAGGCCCTCAACCGGGCGCAGTCGGTCTGGTTCGTCGCCAGTGGCGACGGGAAGGCCGACGCCGTGCGCCGCGCACTCGCTCAGGACGGCGAGGTCACCGAGACGCCGGCCCGCGGTGTGGCCGGCCGGGTCGAGACCGTGTGGTTCCTCGACGCGGCCGCTGCCTCGCTCGTCTGAGGAAGCCTCCTCCGCCGAGCGAGGCGGACGGCGCGATCAGAAGATGATCTCGCCGGACTTGCGGCGCGAGCGGAGCAGCTGGATGGCCTCGTCGAGGATGACCTCGGCCTCCTTGTCGGAGCGACGCTCCTTCACGTAGGCCAGGTGCGTCTTGTACGGCTCGATCTTCGGCGCCGGCGGAGCGTTCTCGGAGTCGAGACCGGCCGGCAGGCCGCACTTCGGGCAGTCCCAGGAGTCCGGGACGGACGCCTCGACGGAGAAGGTGATCACCGAACGGTGGTCGTTCGCACAGAAGTACGTGACCGCCTGACGAGGCGCGGCCTCGCCGCGCTCGGCCTCGCCCATCGGACCCGCACCGACGCGACTACCGCGGATCGCGTTCCCACCACCAGCCAACGGATTCTCTCCTCAAGCCCTCGGACGACCCGGCGCTGTCCGGGTCGGTTGCAAAGCGATCTGTGCTGTCAGTTCTGATAGGCGAGCAGGAGGCCCAGCGCGATGACGCAGGCGAACCAGATGACGCCGATCCCGACCGTGAACCGGTCGAGGTTGCGCTCGGCCACCGAGGATCCGCCGAGCGAGCTCGACACACCGCCACCGAACATGTCCGAGAGGCCGCCGCCCCGACCCTTGTGCAGGAGCACGAGCAGGATCAGGATCAGGCTCGTGATCACGAGCAGCACAGTCAGAAGCGTCGACACGCGAGGAATCCTACGTCAGGCCTGGTGCTAGGACAGCACCGGCATGTCGTAGAACCGGCAGATTCCCCCGAACTCGTCGGCATCCAGGCTCGCGCCGCCCACCAGAGCACCGTCGACGTCGGCCTTGGCCATGATCCCCGCGACGTTCGCGGCCTTCACCGAGCCGCCGTAGAGGATGCGGACGGCGTCCGCGGCCTCGTCGCCGAACAGCTCACGGACCTTCGTGCGGATCGCCGCGCAGACCTCCTGCGCGTCGTCGGGGGTCGCGACCTCGCCGGTGCCGATCGCCCACACCGGCTCGTAGGCGACGACCAGACCGGCGACCTGCTTCTTCGAGAGGCCGGCGAGCGAGCCCTCGACCTGCGCGTTGGTGAACTCGACGTGCTCGCCCGCCTGGCGCACGTCGAGGCCCTCGCCGACGCACACGATCGGCGTGATCTTCTCCCCCAGCGCGGCCTTGGCCTTGGCGTTGACGATCGCGTCGGTCTCGGCGTGGTACTGCCGCCGCTCGGAGTGACCGACCACGACGTAGGAGCAACCCAGCTTGGCGAGCATCGCCGCGGAGATCTCGCCCGTGTAGGCGCCGCTGGCGTGCTGCGAGACGTCCTGCGCGCCGTACCGGATCGAGAGGCGGTCGCCGTCGATCAGGGTCTGCACGGACCGGATGTCGGTGAACGGCGGGATCACCGCCACCTCGACCTTGCCGTGGTCGTGCCGCTTGTCCGAGAGGGTCCACGCCAGCTTCTGCACGAGGACGACGGCCTCGGCGTGGTTGAGGTTCATCTTCCAGTTGCCCGCCATCAGCGGGGTGCGCGCCGCCCCGGCGGTCGAGCTTGTCGAAACCATCAGTCCTCCAGAACCGTGATGCCGGGCAGTTCCTTGCCCTCGAGGTACTCGAGGCTGGCACCGCCGCCGGTCGAGATGTGACCGAAGGCGGCCTCGTCGAACCCGAGCGTGCGGACCGCGGCCGCGGAGTCGCCGCCGCCGACGACGGAGAGCCCGTCGACCTTCGTCAGCGCCTCCGCGACGGCGCGCGTGCCCTCGGCGAAGGCGGACTGCTCGAAGACGCCCATCGGGCCGTTCCAGAACACCGTCCTCGCGTCCGCGAGAGCCGCGGCGAAGGCGGCGCCGGACTCGGGGCCGATGTCGAGGCCGAGGCTGTCGGCGGGGATGGCGTCGGCAGCGACCACGCGGGCCGAGGCCTCGTCGCCGAAGCTGTCGGCCACGACGATGTCGGTCGGCAACACGATCTCGACGCCGAGCTCCTTCGCCCGCGCCTGGTAGGCACGCACGGTGTCGAGCTGGTCGTCCTCGAGCAGGCTCTTGCCGACCTCGAGGCCGTCGGCCTTGAGGAAGGTGAAGACCATGCCGCCACCGATGAGCAGCTTGTCGGCCTTGCCGAGCAGGTTGTCGATCACGCCGAGCTTGTCGGAGACCTTGGACCCGCCGAGGACGACGACGTAGGGACGCTCGGGGTCGACGGTGAGGCGGCGCAGCACCTCCACCTCGGTGGCGACGAGACCGCCCATCGCGTGCGGGAGCCGCTGGGCGACGTCGTACACGCTGGCCTGCTTGCGGTGCACGACACCGAAGCCGTCGGACACGAATGCGTCGGCGAGACCGGCGAGCTGGTCGGCGAAGGCGCCGCGCTCGGCGTCGTCCTTGCTGGTCTCGCCCGCGTTGAAGCGGACGTTCTCGAGCAGCGCAACCTCGCCGTCGCCGAGGCCGGCGACGGTCTCCTGGGCCGAGGCCCCCACCGTGTCGGTGGCGAAGGCGACGGTCGCACCGAGCAGCTCCCCGAGGCGGGCGGCGACAGGAGCGAGCGAGTACGCCGGGTCCGGCTCGCCCTTCGGCCGGCCGAGGTGCGCGGTGACGACCACCCGGGCGCCGGCATCGGCGAGCGCCCGGATCGTCGGGACGCTCGCCCGGATCCGGCCGTCGTCGGTGATCCGGCTGCCGTCGAGCGGCACGTTCAGGTCGGAGCGGACGAGGACGCGCTTGCCGCGGACGCTCTGCAAGAACTCCGGGGCGAGGCCGTTGAAGTCAGTCACAAGCGTCAGAGCCTAGTCAATCGCCGCGGACGCGGCTCAGAGGTCGGCACCGACGTGGACGATGAGGTCCGCCAGGCGGTTGGAGTAGCCCCACTCGTTGTCGTACCAGCCCGCCACCTTGACCTGGTTGCCGATCACCTTGGTCAACGGCGCGTCGAAGATGCACGAGGCCGGGTTGGTCACGATGTCCGAGGACACGATCGGGTCGGTCGAGTACACCAGGAACCGGCCATCGGCAGCCGCCTTCACGATCGCGTTCACCTCCTCGACACTGGTCTCCCGCGTCGCCTCGAACGACAGGTCGGTCAACGAGCCCGTCGGCGTCGGGACCCGCAGCGCGTACCCGTCGAGACGGCCCTTGAGCTCGGGCAGCACCAGCCCGATCGCCTTCGCGGCACCCGTCGAGGTCGGCACGATGTTGATCGCCGCCGCCCGCGCCCGGCGCAGGTCCTTGTGGATGTTGTCCTGCAGGTTCTGGTCCGCGGTGTAGGCGTGCACCGTGGTCATCAGGCCACTGACGATGCCGAGTCCATCATGCAGCGCCTTGGCCATCGGAGCCAGGCAGTTCGTGGTGCACGACGCGTTCGAGATCACCGTGTGCGCCGCCGGGTCGTACGCGTCCTGGTTGACGCCCATCACGATCGTCACGTCCTCGTTGGACGCCGGCGCGGAGATGATCACCTTCTTCGCTCCCCCACCGTCGACGTGGGCGCGGGCCTTGGTCGCGTCGGTGAAGAAGCCAGTGGACTCCACCACGACGTCGACCCCGAGGTCGCCCCACCGCAGCGCGGCCGGGTCTCGCTCGGCGGAGACCTTGATGTCGGCGCCACCCACGTGGATCGCACCCTCGCTCGCCCCGACCTCGGCGTCGAGCGGCCCGAGGATCGAGTCGTACTTCAGCAGGTGGGCCAGGGTCGCGGTGTCCGTCAGGTCGTTGACACCCACGATCTCGATGTCCGCACCACTCGCGCGCACCGCGCGGAAGAAGTTGCGGCCGATCCGACCGAATCCGTTGATGCCTACACGAACAGTCACTGCGAACCTCCTGGGAGAGCGGGACTCGGTCCTCCGACCCTATCCCGAAGGTCGCAACCTCGTCAGGGGTCGCGCTCAGCCTCACTCCAGCGATCTGCCGCGTCGCGAGCGTCGCCAGATGGGTGCGGCGCCAAGGCGTCCGGCGCGAAGGCGGACGGGGCGTCTGTCGAGCGCCGGCAACGCAGGCGACGCTCCATCCGGTGGCGCGTCGCGGCGGGAGATCGGTGGAGTGAGCGTCTCAGGCGTCGCCGGCGAGCATCTCCGGAGTCAGTGACGCCTCGGTGTCCGGCACGCCGAGCTCCTCCGCGCGCTTGTCGGCCATGGCGAGCAGGCGCCGGATCCGGCCGGCGATGGCGTCCTTGGTGAGGACCGGGTCGTGGAGCTGGCCGAGCTCCTCGAGCGAGGCCTGCTTGTGCTCGAGACGCAGCTCCCCTGCCATCCGCAGGTGGTCGGGGACCTCGTCGCCGAGGATCTCCATGGCGCGGTGCACGCGGGCCCCCGCGGTGACCGCCGCCCGCGCGGAGCGGCGCAGGTTGGCGTCGTCGAAGTTCGCGAGCCGGTTGGCCGTCGCCCGGACCTCGCGCCGCATCCGGCGCTCCTCCCACGCCATCAGGGTCTCGTGGGCGCCGAGCCGGGCGAGCAGCTGACCGATCGCGTCACCGTCGCGGATGACGACGCGATCGACGCCGCGGACCTCGCGGGCCTTGGCCTGGATGCCGAGCCGTCGGGCGACGCCGACCAGGGCGAGCGCGGCCTCGGAGCCGGGGCAGGTCACCTCGAGCGACGAGGACCGGCCGGGCTCGGTGAGCGAGCCGTGGGCGAGGAAGGCACCGCGCCACGCGGCGACCGCGTCACAGGCGCCACCCGAGACGACGGCCGGCGGCAGGCCGCGGACCGGGCGACCACGCTGGTCGAGCAGGCCGGTCTGGCGGGCCAGCGCCTCGCCGTCCTTCACGACGCGGACGATGTAGCGGCTGCCCTTGCGCAGGCCGTTGCCCTGCACCATGACGACCTCGGACCCCTGCCCGTAGATCTCGGAGATGTCCTTGCGCAGGCGCCGCGCCGCGGCGCCGGTGTCGAGCTCGGCCTCGACGACGATCCGGCCGCCGACGATGTGCAGTCCCCCGGCGAAGCGCAGCATCGAGGCGACCTCGGCCTTGCGGCAGCAGACCTTCGTCACCGGGATGTTGGCGAGCTCCGCCTTGACCTGTGCCGTCATCGCCATAGGGGCGATCCTCCCACGCGGGTCAACAACCCTGGCGGCCGATGCCGAAGATCCGGGCGTACGCCGTGGCGAGCTTCACGGGATCGTGCCGTGCCGTGCCGTCGCCGGCCGCCACGTCGTCGACGACCAGGCGCGCACCGAGCGCCGCCACGGTCTCCTCGAGCTCACCGAGGCCGTCGGCCACCGAGGTGCGGTCGGCCAGCACCACGTCGATCCCGAGGTCGGGCGCGTGCTCGGCCAGCACGGCGAGGTGGTCGGCCGGGCCGAACCCGCCGGTCTCGCCGGCCTGCTCCTCCAGGTTGAGCACCACGACCACGCGGGCGTCGGTCGCGACCAGCGCCTCCCGCAGCCGCGGGACGACCAGGTGCGGGAGCACGCTGCTGAACCAGGAGCCGGGTCCGAGCACCACCCAGTCGGCCGCGGAGATCGCGTCGACGACGGCGGGGCTGACCTCCGGGTCGGCGGGCTCCAGGGCGATCTCGGTGATCACGCCGTCGGTGGTGGCGACCTCGACCTGCCCGCGGACCGCGGTGAGGGCGTCCGGGTCGTCGGCGACCAGGCCGCGCACGTCCGCCGTGATGTCCATCGGCGTCATCGCCATCGGCAGCACGCGGCCCTTGGCGCCCAGCAGCCGGCCGACCCAGTCCAGGGCGTCGACGTGGTCGCCGAGCAGCTCCCACAGACCGACGATGAGCAGGTTGCCGACGACGTGGCCGCGCATCTCGCCGTCGCCCTCGAAACGGTGCTGCAGCACCTTCGCCCAGGTGTCGCCCCACTCGTCGTCGCCGCACAGCGCGGCCAGCGCCATGCGCAGGTCGCCGGGCGGCAGCACGCCGAACTCACCGCGCAGCCGGCCGGACGACCCGCCGTTGTCGGCGACGGTGACGACGGCGGTCAGGTCGTCGACGGTCAGGTCGTCCACGAGGTGGCGCAGGGCGCTGAGCGAGGCGTGCAGGCCGTGTCCGCCACCGAGCGCGACGACCGCCTGCGCCCGCTGGTCGGCCCCGAGGAAGTCCGAGCTCACTCGCGCCCCAGGTCGCGGTGGATGGCGCGGGCGACGTACCCCTGCTCACCCAGCCGACGAGCGATCTCCTCGGTCATCGCGACGCTGCGGTGCTTGCCGCCGGTGCAGCCGATCGCGACCCGCATGAACCGCTTGCCCTCGCGCAGGTAGCCCTCGGCGACGCCGGACAGGAGCGGCACGTAGGAGTCGACGAACTCGGCGGCGCCCGGCCGGCCGAGGACGTAGGCCGACACCTCGGCGTCCTGGCCGGTGCGCGGGCGCAGCTCCGGAACCCAGTGGGGGTTGGGCAGGAAGCGCATGTCGGCGACGTGGTCGGCGTCGACGGGGATGCCGTACTTGAAGCCGAAGCTGATCACCGAGACCCGCAGCCGGGTGGTCTCGGCCGTGCCGAAGGACTCGGCGATCCGGTCGGTGAGCTGGTGGACGTTGAGGACGCTGGTGTCGATGACCAGGTCCGCCTCGGAGCGCAGGTCGGCGAGCACCACCCGCTCGCGCTGCAGACCGTCGAGCAGCCGACCGCCCTCCTGCAGCGGGTGCGGGCGCCGGGCGGCCTCCTGCCGGCGGACCAGCACCTCGTCGGTGGCGTCGAGGAAGACCAGGGTGACGTGGCGGCCGCTGACGCCGTGCGCGATCGCGCTGCGCAGGCCCTGGAAGAACGACCCGGAGCGGACGTCGACCACCACCGCGACCGGCTGCGCCGGGCCGTGGCTCTCATCGACCAGCCGGACCACGTCCGGCAGCAGGCTGGGCGGGAGGTTGTCGACGACGAAGAAGCCGAGGTCCTCGAGCTCCTTGGCCGCGGTGCTGCGGCCGGCACCGGTCATGCCGGTGACGACCACGAGCTGCCCGTGCGTCTCATCCATGGGCGTCATTGTGCCCAGTGCCGCCGGCCAGTGCCTCCTTGATGGCGCCGGCCGTACGCGGGCCGACCCCCGGCACCGCCGCGATCTCCTCGACGGTGGCGGCGCGCAGCTTGCGCAGGGAGCCGAAGTGGCGCAGCAGCGTCTTGCGGCGCACCTCGCCGAGCCCCGGGACGTCGTCGAGCACACTCTCGACCATCGACTTCGAGCGCCGGTTGCGGTGATGGGTGATCGCGAACCGGTGCGCCTCGTCGCGCACCCGCTGCAGCAGGTAGAGGCCCTCGGAGGTGCGCGGCAGGATGACCGGGTCCTCCTCGCCGGGGACCCAGACCTCCTCGAGCCTCTTCGCGAGGCCGCAGACCGGGATGTCGTCGATGCCGAGCTCGTCGAGCGCGCGCTGGGCAGCGGCGACCTGGGGCGCACCTCCGTCGACGACGACGAGGCCCGGCGCGTAGGCGAACTTGCGCGGCCGGCCGGTGTCGGGATCGACCAGCATCGGCCCGGTGCCGGCGTCGGGGTCGCCGGGCCGCAGCTCCGAGCGCGCCTGCTCGTCCAGCAGGCGGCGGAAGCGGCGGGTGATCACCTCGTGCATCGCCTTGACGTCGTCGGAGCCGTCCTGGTCCTTGATCACGAACCGGCGGTACTCCCCCTTGCGTGCGAGGCCGTCCTCGAACACCACCATCGACGCGACGATCTCGGTGCCCTGGATGTGGGAGACGTCGTAGCACTCGATGCGCAACGGTGCCTCGTCGAGCTCGAGCGCCTCGGCGATCTCGGCGAGCGCGCGGTTGCGGGTGGTCAGGTCGCTGGCCCGCTTGGTCTTGTGGAGCGCGAGCGACTCGGCGGCGTTGCGAGCGACGGTCTCCTGCAGGGTCTTCTTGTCCCCGCGCTGCGGCACCCGGATCTCCACTCGGGAGCCGCGCAGGTCCGAGAGCAGCTGCTCGAAGGTGGCGTGCTCGGCGGGCAGCGCCGGGACCAGGATCTCCCGCGGCACGGCGTCGCGGACGTCCTCGGGTGCCACGCCGGCGTACAGCTGGAGCAGGAAGTCCTCGACCAGGGCCGCGGTGTCGCCGTCGTCGGTGCGGTCGGCGACCCAGCCGCGCTGGCCGCGGATCCGGCCGCCACGCACGTAGAACACCTGCACCGCGACCTCGAGCGGGTCCTCGGCGAGCGCGATCACGTCGGCGTCCGAGCCGTCGCCGAACACGACCGCCTGCTTCTCGAGCGCCTTGTTCATCGCGCCGAGGTCGTCGCGCAGTCGGGCGGCCTTCTCGAAGTCGAGCGCGTCGGAGGCGGCGTACATCTGCTGCTCGATGCGCTTCATGAACGGCCGGGTGCGGCCGGCCATGAACTCGCAGAAGTCGTCGACGATCGCGCGGTGGTCCTCGGGCGAGATGTTGCCGACGCACGGGGCGGCGCACTTGTCGATGTAGCCGAGCAGGCAGGGCCGCCCGATCTGGCTGGACCGCTTGAACACACCGTTGCTGCACGAGCGCATCGGGAAGACGCGCAGCAGGATGTCGACGGTCTCCCGGATCGCCCAGGCGTGGCTGTAGGGCCCGAAGTAGCGGGTGCCCTTGCGCTTGGCGCCGCGTCCGACCATCACCCGCGGGAACTCCTCGGACACGGTCACCGCCAGCCAGGGGTAGGACTTGTCGTCGCGGTACTTCACGTTGAACCGCGGGTCGTACTCCTTGATCCAGGAGTACTCCAGCTGCAGCGCCTCGACCTCGGTGCCCACGACGGTCCACTCGACCGAGGTCGCGGTCGTGACCATGGTCGCGGTGCGGGGGTGCAGGTTGGCGATGTCCTGGAAGTACGACGACAGCCGGGCCCGCAGGTTCTTCGCCTTGCCGACGTAGACGACGCGGCCGGTGCGGTCGCGGAACCGGTAGACGCCCGGCTGGTTGGGGATCGAGCCGGGTTTCGGCCGGTAGCTCAGCGCGGGTGACACGCGATCAACCCTACGGATCACTGCCGACATCATCTTATTCGCATTAGTCGCGTGCTTTACTACAGTTATGCGATGTCGGGATGCCTACGGCTACGATCTCACCACCGGTCCCCTCGCCGCCGACGCCTACGTCGGCGGGATCCGCGACCTGCTGCGGCTGCGCACCGGCGCCGCCGACCGGATCGCCTCGGCGCTCGCGCTCGACCCGACCTTCGCGCTCGGGCACGCCGCGCTGGCGCTGCTCGGCCACGAGATGTGCGTGCAGGTCGACACCGCGGCCCGCCTCGCCGACGCCCGCCTGCACGCCGCCCGCGCGACCGAGCGCGAGCGCAGCCACGTGCACGCGGTCGAGCAGCACCTGCTCGGCGACCCGGCACCGCTGGTGGCGCACCTGGCGTCGTACCCGAGGGATGCGCTGCTGCTCTCCGTCGCCATGCCGACGATCGCGTTCGCGGGCGTGACCGACATCCCCGAGCAGGCCTGGCGGATCGTGGAGGCGGCAGCACCGGCGTACGGCGACGACCCGTGGATCACCGGCCTGATGGCGTTCGTGCGCCAGGAGCAGCGCCGCTTCGACGAGGCGATGGAGCTGTCCTGCCGCTCGCTGGCGGCGGAGCCGTCGGGCGGGCACGCCGCGCACGCCCGGGCGCACGCGCACTACGAGACGGGCGACCACGCGGCCGGCCTGGCCTGGATGGACGGCTGGATCGAGGGGGACGGTGCGGCGACCGACAGCCTCAGCCACTTCTCGTGGCACGCCGCTCTCCACGAGCTCTCGATCGGCGACCTGGCCGCCGTCCGGGCCCGCTACGAGGGCCAGCTCCAGCCGCACCGGGCGGTCGGCTGCCGGGCGCTCGTGGACAGCGGCTCCCTGCTGTTTCGCTGGGCGATCACCCCGGAGGCGACCGACGTCCCTGCGCTCGACGAGGTCGTCGCGGTCACCGGCCGGGACGTCCTGGAGCGGCCGGGCACCGCCTTCCTCGGCCTGCACGCGGCGGTGGCACTGCTGGCCACCGACGACCGGGTGGGCCTGCGGCGGCTGGCCGCCTGGAGCGCCACGCACCCGAGCCCGACCCACCGCGAGGTCGTGGCGCCTCTCGCCACGGCCCTCGGCCTGCTGGCCGCGGGCCGCTGCTCGGCAGCCGCGGACCGACTGGCCGCGTTGGCGTCGTCGACCTGGCGACTCGGCGGGTCGGACGCCCAGCGGGAGATCGTCGAGGAGGCACGGATCGCCGCGCTGCTCCGCGCCGGGCGGTACGACGAGGCGCGGCAGGTCCTCGACGCCCGGCTCGACCGTCGTCCGTCGCCGCGTGACCGCGGCTGGCGGGCGACGGCCGCCACTCAGGCGGCGAGGATCCTGTCGCCGTCGACGGTGATCTCCACCTTCGCCAGCGCGGACGGAGCGGGACCGCCGTCGACCTCGCCGGTGGTCGCCGAGTAGGCCGAGCCGTGGTTGGCGCAGTGGATGACACCGTCCTCGACGGAGGTCACGAGCAGTCCCTGGTGGGTGCACACGGCGCTGAAGGCCTCGAACGTCCCCTCGGTCGGCTGGGTGAGGACGATCTTCTCCTCGGTCAGGATCACGCCACCGCCGACCGGGACGTCGGCGGTCGCGGCCAGCTCGGTGCCGCCGACCACCTTGGTCGTCGACGAGTCACCGTCACCGCCTCCGCAGCCGGCCAGAGCCGCGGCGACGCCGAGCGCGCCCAGTCCGGAGAACACGATGCGCCGGCTGGCGCGAGCCTCGCCCAGCCTCATGCGCGCTGCACCTGTCCGTCGACCACGGTCACCGCGACCGCGGCCAGGGCGCTGCTCGCCGGACCGCTCTCCACGGAACCGTCCGAGGCGGAGAAGGCGCTGTTGTGGCACGGGCAGTGGATCGAGCCGTCGGACACCGAGCCGACCAGGCAGCCCTGGTGGGTGCACAGTGCGCTGAAGGCCTTGAACTCGCCCTCGGCGGGCTGGGTGACCACGAGCTCGTCGCCCTTGAGCACGACGCCCCCGCCGACCGGCACGTCGGCCGCAGCGACCAGGCCGCCGCCACCCGACGCGGGTCCCGAGGCGGAGCCGGTCGCGGTGCCCGCGGTCGACGGGTCGGTCGCCGGCGACCCGGCTGGGGAGGTCGGGGTGCCGGTCGCTGGGTCCGTGGCGCCGGTCGAGTCGTCGCCGCACGCCGCCAGCAGGGGGACGCCAGCGCCGAAGGACGCGGCGCCCGCGAGGGCTCGTCGCCTGCTCACCGAGGTAGTCATGCGCGTCAGGCTACGGAACGCTCCTGAGAGCGACCTATGAGCGCGCGCCGGCCGCGGTCTTCCTGGCCGCCGTCTTCTTGGCGGGTGGCTTCCTCGCCGCCGTCTTCTTGGCCGCGGACTTCTTGGCAGGTGCCTTGGTCGCCGCCGCCGGCGGCCGCTTGAGACCGGTCGGCTGCTGGGCCGAGCGGCCGTCCAGCAAAGGCTTGAGGAAGGTGCCGGTGTGGCTGCCGGGCGTGGCGGCGATGTCCTCGGGCGTGCCCTCGGCGACGACGGTGCCGCCGCGCGAGCCGCCCTCGGGTCCCATGTCGATCAGCCAGTCGGCGGTCTTGATCACGTCGAGGTTGTGCTCGATGACCAGGACCGTGTTGCCCTTGTCGACCAGGCCGGAGAGCACGCCGAGCAGCTTGCGGATGTCCTCGAAGTGCAGGCCGGTGGTCGGCTCGTCGAGGACGTAGACGGTGCGGCCCGTCGACCGCTTCTGCAGCTCGGCGGCGAGCTTGACCCGCTGGGCCTCGCCACCGGACAGCGTCGTCGCGGGCTGGCCGAGCCGGACGTAGCCGAGGCCGACCTCGGTCAGCGTCTTCATGTGCCGCGCGATCGCGGGCACGGCCGCGAAGAACTCCTGGGCCTCCTCGATCGGCATGTCGAGGACCTCGGCGATGGTCTTGCCCTTGTAGTGGACCTCGAGCGTCTCGCGGTTGTAGCGGGCGCCGTGGCACACCTCGCACGGGACGTAGACGTCGGGCAGGAAGTTCATCTCGATCTTGATCGTGCCGTCGCCGGCGCACGCCTCGCAGCGGCCGCCCTTGACGTTGAACGAGAACCGGCCCTGCTGGTAGCCGCGCATCTTCGCCTCGGGCGTCTGCGCGAACAGCTTGCGGACGTGGTCGAAGACCCCGGTGTAGGTCGCCGGGTTGGACCGCGGGGTGCGGCCGATCGGCGACTGGTCGACGTGGATCACCTTGTCGACGTGCTCGAGGCCGGTGATCTTCTGGTGCCGGCCGGGGATGGCGCGGGCGTTGTAGATCTGCTTGGCCAGCGAGGTGTAGAGGATGTCGTTGACCAGCGTCGACTTGCCGGAGCCGGAGACGCCGGTGACGGCGGTGAACACGCCGAGCGGGAACGCGACGTCGACGTTCTTCAGGTTGTGCTCGCGGGCGCCGACCACCTTGAGCTCGCGGCCCTTGGTGCGCGGGCGGCGTACGGCGGGCACGGGGATCTCGCGGCGACCGGAGAGGTACTGCCCGGTCATCGAGTCGGGGTGCTCGAGCAGGTCCTTGACGGTGCCGGAGTGGACCACCTGGCCACCGTGCTCCCCCGCGCCGGGACCGATGTCGACGATCCAGTCGGCGACCCGGATGGTGTCCTCGTCGTGCTCGACGACGATCAGCGTGTTGCCGAGGTCCTTGAGCCGGACCAGGGTCTCGATCAGCTTCTGGTTGTCGCGCTGGTGCAGGCCGATCGACGGCTCGTCGAGGACGTAGAGCACGCCGACGAGGCCGGCGCCGATCTGCGTCGCGAGCCGGATCCGCTGCGCCTCGCCACCCGATAGCGAGCCGGAGGGCCGGTCGAGGGAGAGGTAGTCGAGGCCCACGTCGAGCAGGAAGTTGAGGCGCTCCTGGATCTCCTTGAGCACCCGCTCGCCGATCTGGCGCTCGCGGGCGGACAGGTCGAGGTCGCGCAGGTAGGCGGCAGCCTCGTTGATCGGCAGCGCGCAGACCTCGGCGATGTTCTTGCCGCCCTGGTCGCGAGCGCCGAGGGTCACCGACATCGACACCGGCTTGAGCCGGCTGCCGGCGCACACCGGACACGGCACCTCACGCATGAAGCCCTCGAACCGCTCGCGGCTGGTGTCGCTCTCGGCCTCGCGGTGGCGGCGCTCGACGTACGTGCGCACGCCCTCGAAGTCGGCGTAGTAGGAGCGTTCGCGGCCGTAGCGGTTGCGGGTGACCACGTGGACCTTGGTCGGGTGGCCCTCGAGGATCGCCTTGCGCGCCCTGGTCGAGAGCTGCTCCCACGGGGTGTCGACGTCGAAGCCGAGCTCCTCGCCGAGCGCGATCAGCAGTCGGCCGAAGTAGTCGGCGACGTGGGCGTGGCTCCAGGGCTGCAGCGCACCCTCGGCCAGGGTCGCGGTCGGGTCGGGCACGACGAGCTCGGGGTCGACCTCCATCCGGGTGCCGAGGCCGGCGCAGGACGGGCAGGCGCCGAACGGCGAGTTGAACGAGAAGGAGCGCGGCTCGAGGTCGTCGGTCTCGATCGGGTGGTCGTTGGGGCAGGCCATCTTCTCGGAGAACTTGAGCTCCTGGCCCGCGTCGACCAGGTCGAACACCACGAGCCCGCCCGCCAGGCCGAGCGCCGTCTCGACCGAGTCGGTCAGCCGGCGCTTCGCGCTCTCCTTGACCGCGAGCCGGTCGACGACGACCTCGATCGTGTGCTTGTACTTCTTGTCGAGGGTCGGCGGGTTGTCGAGGTTGTGCGTCTCGCCGTCGACCCGGGCCCGCGAGAAGCCCTGCGTCTGGAGCTGGCGGAAGAGCTCGACGAACTCGCCCTTGCGGCCGCGGACCACCGGCGCCAGCACCTGGAACCGGGTGCCCTCCTCGAGGGCCAGCATCCGGTCGACGATCTGCTGCGGGGTCTGCCGCTCGATCGGGGCCCCGCAGGTCGGACAGTGCGCCCTGCCCGCGCGGGCGTAGAGCAGGCGCAGGTAGTCGTAGACCTCGGTGATGGTGCCGACGGTCGAGCGGGGGTTCTTGCTCGTCGACTTCTGGTCGATGCTGACCGCCGGCGAGAGGCCCTCGATGAAGTCGACGTCGGGCTTGTCCATCTGACCGAGGAACTGACGGGCGTACGCCGAGAGCGACTCGACGTAGCGCCGCTGGCCCTCGGCGAAGATGGTGTCGAACGCGAGGCTCGACTTGCCGGAGCCGGACAGCCCGGTGAAGACGATGAGGGAGTCACGCGGGAGGTCGATCGAGACGTCCTTGAGGTTGTGCTCACGTGCCCCACGGATGATCAGCTGATCGGTCACTACCGGTCCCTCTTGAGAGTCTCGACGTCTTCGAACAAGTGTTCGCCATCGTACGCCGGCAGGCAAGCCGCCGCGCACAGGGAACAGCCTCTCACCCGCCACCGACACCCGCCCTGTCCGCGCGGGCCCGGATGTGGATGATGGGGGCGTGACCTCCCCCACCACGGCCCTCGCCGCCGCCACCGACCGGCTCCTCGCCACCGCCCGGTCCCTGCCCGCCGCCGACTGGGCCGCCCCGTCGCTGTGCGCCGGGTGGACCCGCGGCCACGTGCTCGCCCACCTCGCCCTCAACGCCGAGGGGCTCGCCGGGGTGCTCCGTGGCATTCGCGACGGCGAGCCGGCCACCATGTACTCCTCCGACGCCGCGCGGGACGGCGACATCGCCGTGCTCGCCACCGCCACGCCCCAGGAGGTCCTCGCCCGTCTGGTCTCCGGCTGCGCCGCCCTCGCCGAGGTGCTCGACGTCGCCGCCGGCCTGCCCGCGGGCAGCACCTTCGAGCGCACGCCGGGCGGGCGGCTGATGCCGGCGGACGCCGTACCCCACCTGCGGCTGCGGGAGGTCGAGATCCACCACGCCGACCTCGGCGCCGGCTACTCCGCGTCCGACTGGCCGCCGACCACCGCGATGGCCTTCCTCCACGACGACGCCGAGCGGTACGACGGACCGGGCTTCCACGTCGTCGCCACCGACGAGCCCGCCCGCTGGGCCTTCGGCTCCCCCGGCACCGACGCCCCCACGGTCAGCGGACCGCTCGGCGCCCTCGCCTGGTGGGCGACCGGCCGCGACGCCGCGCCAGTAGTCTCGAGCACGACCGGAACGCTGCCGAGCCTGGAGGGACGATGAGCTACACCGGAGAGGTGACCCCCGGCGGTGCGCCGGACGTGCGCGAGCTGCCCGGGCTGACCATCACCAAGGTCGCGGTCGACGAGAAGATGTCGAACAACTGCTACCTGCTGCGGTGCACCGACACCGGCGACCAGGTGCTCATCGACGCCGCCGCCGCGCCCGAGACCCTGCTCCCGCTCATCGGCGCCGGCGGGCTGACCACCGTCGTCACCACGCACCAGCACTGGGACCACCACCGGGCACTGGCGGACGTCGTACGCGAGACGGGGGCCGTCGTGGTCGCGGGCGAGCCCGACGCCGACGCCATCACCGAGCAGACCGGGGTGGCGGTCGACCGCCGGGTCACCGACGGCGACACCGTGCCCGTCGGCTCCTGTGAGCTCGAGGTCATCCGGATCACCGGCCACACCCCCGGCTCGATCTGCCTGCTCTACCGCGACCCCGCCGGACACCCCCACCTGTTCACCGGGGACTCGCTCTTCCCCGGCGGCGTGGGCGGCACCTTCGGCGACGCCGACGCGTTCGTCTCGCTCATCGGCGACGTCGAGACCAAGCTCTTCGGCGCGCTCCCCGACGACACCTGGTTCTACCCGGGCCACGGGAAGGACTCCCGGCTCGGTGTCGAGCGCCCGCACCTCGCGGAGTGGCGCGAGCGCGGCTGGTGACCGGCTCCGTGGAGGAGCAGGTCGCCCTGTACGGCGACGACGGCCGCCCGACCGGCGAGGTGGTGCCGCGCTCGGTCATGCGGGCGCGCAACCTCCGCCACGCAGCGACCCTGGTCGTGGTGCGCAACAGCGTGGGCGAGGTCTACGTCCACCGGCGCACCGACACCAAGGACGTCTTCCCCGGCCGCTACGACTTCGCGGCGGGTGGCGTGCTCCAGGCCGGCGAGGACCCGTATGACTCTGCCGTGCGCGAGGCCGCCGAGGAGCTCGGGGTCAGCGGCGTGGAGCTCGCGGTGATCGGGGAGGACGACTACGCCGACGCGCACACGGCATACCACGCGTTCGCCTACACCTGCGTGTACGACGGCCCGATCACCTGGCAGCCCGAGGAGGTCGCCTGGGGCGCATGGGTCAGCCTCGAGCGGCTGCGGGAGATGCTCGCGACGGAGGCGTTCGTGCCGGACACGGTGGCGGTGCTCGGCGAATGGCTCAGGCAGGCGGCGTGAACCCCGCCCGCGCCTGAGCGACCTGGTCGCGCGTCACGCATCCGTGGACGTGGTCGTTGACCAGTCCCATCGCCTGCATGAACGCGAAGGCGGTGGTCGGCCCGACGAACCGCCACCCGCGCCTCTTGAGGTCCTTCGACATCGCGACCGCTGCCGGCGAGGTGGTGAGCGTCTGCGGGTCGCCCAGCTCGGAGACGGGCGGCTCGAACCCCCAGAAGTACGCCGCCAACGAGCCCCGCTCCTCGACCAGCTCGATCGCGCGGCCGGCGTTGTTGATGACCGCCTCGATCTTGCCGCGGTGCCGCACGATCCCGGCGTCGGCGAGCAACCGGGCGACATCGGCCTCGTCGTACCCCGCCACCTCGGCGAAGGAGAAGCCCGAGAAGGCCGCTCGGAAGGCCGGGCGCTTGACCAGGATGGTGCGCCAGCTCAGCCCGGACTGGAAGCCCTCGAGGCTGACCTTCTCGAACAGCCGCTGGTCGTCGACGACGGGGAAGCCCCACTCGGTGTCGTGGTAGGCGGGGAACTCCGGGGCGCTGACCGCCCACGGGCAGCGGGGCAGGCCGTCGGGACCGGGCACGGCGACACTCGCGGCAGTCATGGCGAGACCCTCCCACGACCCACCGACACGCCCTACAGTCCCGTCATGGCGTTCACCGCGCGGCAGGTCAGGGCCATGGGCCTCATCGCCGACACCTTCGCCCCCGGAGGCGGCGGCGTCCCGGCCCCGAGCGAGGTCGGCGCCCACGAGCTCGCGCTGCGGATCGCCGAGGCCAACCCGCGCACCGGCGAGGTGCGACAGCTGCGGGCACTCCTCGACGCGTGGGACAGCAGGGCCCTCGGCCTGGTCCTCACCGGGCGCCCCCACCGGTTCTCCGAGCTCGACCAGCGAGCGCGTGAGCGGGTGCTCCTGTCGCTGTCCGACAGCCGGGTCGGTGCCAAGCGGGTGCTCTTCCAGGGGCTCAAGACCGCGAGCCTCCTCCCCTACTACATGACCGGCGGCCAGGCACTGTGGGACGAGCTCGGCTACCCCGGTCCCCTCGGCGTCCGCGCCGACCCGCCGACGCCGGTGGTCCGGCCGATGCCGCTGACCCACGACACCACGATGAGCTGCGACGTGGTCGTGGTGGGCTCCGGCGCGGGCGGCGGTACGGCGGCCGGCGTCCTCGCGGCTGCCGGGCTCGACGTCGTGGTCCTCGAGGCGGGCGGACTCCACGACGAGCGCCACTTCGACGGCAGCGAACGGACCGGCTTCCTCGAGCTCTACGCCCTCAGCCCCCAGTCGACCGCCGAGGGCCAGGTCGCGCTGCTCGCCGGCCGGGGCCTCGGCGGCGGCACGGTCGTGAACTACTCGACCTCGTTCCGCACGCCCGACCGGGTCCGCGAGGAGTGGGCCGGGCACGGCGTGCCGCAGTTCGCGACGGCGGAGTACGCCGCCTCGATGGACGCGGTGTGCGCCCGGCTCGGGGTCAACACCGACCACGACAAGGCGGCGCCGCGCGACGCGATCCTCGAGCGTGGCGCCCGGGCGCTGGGCTGGGACGTCGCCGCGATGCCGCGCAACGTGGTCGGCTGCGACCAGGACGTCGAGTGCGGGCGGTGTGGGATGGGCTGCCGGCTCGGAGCGAAGCAGTCGACGGCCAAGACCTGGCTCGAGGACGCCGCTCACGCCGGCGCCCGGATCTGCACCGGCGTCACCGTGCGTCGCGTCACGACCAGCTTCGGCCGGGCCACCGGCGTCGAGGGCGTCACCGCGGACGGGCACCGGGTGCAGGTGCGGGCGCGGGCGGTGGTGGTCGCCGCGGGCGCGATCCAGACCCCGGCGCTGCTGCAGCGCAGCGGGCTCACCAACCCCAACATCGGGCGGCACCTGCGCCTGCATCCCGCCACCGCCGTCTGGGGCCGGATGGACGAGCCGGTCGACGGCTGGATCGGCGCCATGCAGAGCAGGTACGTCGACGCGCTCACCGACCTCGACGGCGACGGCTACGGCGTGCTGTTCGAGACCGCTCCCCTGACGCCCGCGTTCGGCACCGGCTTCGTCAGCTGGCGCGGCGCAGACGACTTCCGCCGCCGCATGAACGAGCTGCGCCACACCCTCGGTGTCGCCGTGATCGTCCGCGACCGCGACCCGGGCGGCACGGTGCGGGTCGACCGCAGCGGCGAGCCCGTCGTCCGCTACCGGCTCTCGCCCCGCGACACCGACCACCTGGTCCAGGGCCTGGTCGGCGGCGCCCGGATCGCCGAGGCCGCCGGCGCCCGCTGGATCGCCTCGACCCACCACCGCCCGGTCGGCTACGAGCCCGGCGTACGAGGCTCGGCGAAGACGTTCGAGCGCGACCTGCGCGCCGCCGGAGCGGCTCCGGCCACCCTCGCCGTGGCCGCGCTGCACATCATGGGCTCCGCGCGGATGGGCGGCTCCCGGGATACCTCGGCGCTCGACCCGGACGGGCGCACCTGGGACATCGAGGGCCTGTACGTCGCCGACGGCTCCTGCTTCCCGACCGCCTCCGGCGTCAACCCGATGATCTCGATCGAGTCCATCGCCCACATGATCGCCACCCGGCTCGCCGCGCGAATCTCCTGAGGTCCGATGTAACGCTCCGCGGGGATGGCGACATGTACCGGGTGAAGGACGAATCGACCAAAGAAGGAGCGTCCCCATGACTCCCGCCCGTACCGCCGCCGCCGCGGCCGTGCTCGCCCTCGGCTTCTCCGTCGCGCCGCTGACCAGCGCCGTCGCCGACACCCCGACCACCGACGCGCCCTGCGCGAAGCAGCAGGCGCAGCTGGACAAGGCCGAGGCCAAGCTCGAGTCGCTGACCGCGAAGCTCGCCGCGAAGAAGGAGGCGATCGCCGAGGCTAAGGCCGAGGTCGCGGCCGCCGACACCGCCACGGAGAAGAAGAACGCCACGGCCGAGCTCGCCACGGCCAAGGAGAAGAAGGTCAAGGTCAAGAAGGCCAAGAAGTTCCAGCTCCAGCGCGTCGCGCACGCCCAGGAGCGCCTCGACAAGTGCCTGGCCGCCCACCCGGCGCCGGCGCCGGCTCCGACCGCCTGAGGCCGCAGCCACCGAGACCAACGGCCGCCGGCTGCATCCTAGGGGGGTGCAGCCGGCGGCCGTTGTCGTTCTCAGGAGTAGCTGACCTTGACGGTGTCGGTCAGCGGGACGGACTGGCAGCCCAGGCGGATCCCGTCCTCGAGATCGTCCTTGTCGAGCACGTCGTTGTAGATCATCTTGACGTCGCCCTCGATCAGCCGGATGGCGCAGGCCGAGCACTCGCCCTCACGGCAGGAGTACGGCGCCTTGACGCCCTTCGATTCCAGGAAGTCGAGCATCTTGGTGCGCGGGTCCCAGTCGTCGAAGGTGAGCTCCTCGCCGTCAAGCTCGACCTCGAGCTTGACCGGGCCGGCCGGGGCGTCGGCGAAGACGTCGGCGCCCGGGCCGTCGTCGTCGGACTCGGCGAGCGCGATCTCGGCCTCGACTGCCTGGAGCTCCTCGAGGTCGCCGAACGGGTTGCCGCCCAGCGAGACGAACTTCTCCTGGTGGCGCAGGCTGCGGGGCACCTCGAGGTCCTTGAGGACCGTGGTGACCATCTTCATGAACGGAGCCGGGCCGCACACGAAGGAGTCGAAGCCGCCGTACTGCGACGCGAAGGCCTTCATCTGCGCCTCGGTCGGCAGGCCCTGGACGGACTCGAGCCAGTGGATGACCTGGAGCCGGTCGGGGTTCTCGGCGGCCAGCCGGGTGAGCTCGTCGGCGAAGATGACCGACTTCTCGTCGCGGTTGGCGTAGAACACCACGATCTGGCCCTTGCCGTGCGCGAGGGCGGTGCGGGTGATCGACATGATCGGCGTCACACCGGAGCCGCCCGCGAACAGCAGCAGGTCGGCGTCGATCGACGCCGGGGTGAAGATCCCCGACGGCGGCAGCACGCGCAGCGTGTCGCCGACCTTCAGGTGGTCGCAGATCCAGTTGGAGGCGTAGCCGTCGGCGGTGCGCTTGACGGTGACCGTGAGCGGCCCTCCGTCGTGGGGGCTGCTGGAGAGCGAGTAGCACCGCGCCGCGATGCCGGTCTGGTCGCTCGGCACCGCCACGGTCAGGAACTGGCCGGGCTTGTAGTCGAACTTCTCCTCCATGCCCGCGGGCACGGCGAAGCTGATCGACTTCGCGTCGGCGGTCTCCTCGACCACGCCGACGACGTCCAGCACGAAGGACTCGATGTCCACGGAACTCCCCTACTAAAAGATGGCTCAGTAGCCGTCGTACGCACCGACCGAGACAGCTCCGGCCCGGACGGCGTCGTCGATGCTAGCCATCAGCCGCGTGCAGGGCTTGTGCACGTCCCGTCCGCCGGGACGCTGATCTCGTCGCACGAACTCTTGACAAGCCGACCGGGCCTCTGCGCTCCATTGCACGGAGGTCTGGTGCTCGCTGTTCTTCTTGACCCGGACCCGCGCGAGGCAGTCCAGGCAGGCCACGTCGACCAGCCGGTCCTCGGTGTAGCGCCTGAGGTCCTCGAGGGTCTCCTCGCTGGTCGGGACGAACGACGCCATCGCGGTCTACCGGGCCTCAGGCGTCCGCGGGCGCGGCGGCCTCGGCGGCCGCCCGCTTGGCGAGGTTCTCGGCGACCTCGGCGTGCCAGTACTCGTTGGCCTTGGTGGTGTCGACCTCGAACTCGAAGCGGTCGGTCATCTCGGGCGCGATGTCGGCGACGTCGACGTAGAACTGCTCGTACCAGCGACGCAGCTGGTAGACCGGGCCGTCCTCCTCGCACAGCAGCGGGTTCTGGACGGCGACCTTGTTCTCCCAGATCGCCACGTCCTGCAGGAAGCCGTCGCCGAAGGACTCGGTGTAGCGCTCGGCGATGTAGGCGCAGGCCTTCTCGTCGAGACCCTCGGGCTTCTTGACGGTGATGCCGTACTGCAGCAGGAACGAGTCGGGGCCGGTCGGGATGTGGCAGTTGATGAGGATCACCTCGGTGATGAAGCCCTTGTAGTCCACCTCGAGCCAGTTGATCATGTACGACGGCCCGTAGTAGGTCGCGACCGACTTGAGGGTCGAGTTCTCGTCGCCGTACCCGCCCCCCATCGTGTCCGGGCGGCCCTTCGACTCCATGAACTGGGTCGCGGTGTGCCCGTCGAAGATGTTGCGGAAGCTGGTCGGAAACGCGAAGTGCACGTAGTAGAAGTGCGCCATGTCGGCGACGTTGTCGATCAGCTCACGACAGTGCGAGCCGTTGATCTCCCTGGTGTTCCACGACCACGGCGTGTACCTGTCCGTCATCACATCGGGCAGCTCGGGCGGCAGGATGTCGTGGTCGGCCGCGGAGCCTTCCGGGTCGTGCCAGATGAGCAGCTGACCGTTGCGCACGACGGTCTCGTAGCGCTGGGTGCGGGCCCGCAGGGGGACGCGCCGCGCGTACGGGATCTCCTTGCACTTGCCGTCGCCGCCCCAGCGCCAGTCGTGGAAGGGGCACGCGATGTTGTCGCCCTTGACCTCGCCCTGGGTCAGGTCGCCGCCCATGTGGCGGCAGTAGCCGTCGAGCACGTTGAGCTCACCGCTCGCGCCCTGCCACACCACGAGCTTGGTCCCGAACCCGTGGATCGCGTGGGGCTTGCCGTCCGCGAAGTCCGAGGCCAGGCCCAGGCAGTGCCATCCGCGCGCGAAGCGGATCGGCTGGGTCCCCTGGTCGAGAAGTCGGGTGTCGCTCATGTAGAACACGTTACAGTTTTGCCGTTAGGCTGACAACAACCGGCCGTCCCGAGCCCCGTCACAGGAGACCCGATGCACATCGACCTGGAGCCCCAGCAGGTGGCTCTTCGCGACGAGCTCCGCGAGTACTTCGCCCAGCTCGTCACCCCCGAGATCCGCGCCGGACTGGCGTCCGCCACCGGCGAGTTCGGCGAGGCGAGCGTCTACAAGGACGTGATCCGCCAGATCGGCAAGGACGGCTGGCTCGGGATCGGCTGGCCCAAGGAGTACGGCGGCCAGGCCCGCTCCATGGTCGAGCAGCTGATCTTCACCGACGTCGCCGCGATCGCGGGTGTGCCGATCCCGTACCTGACGCTCAACACCGTCGGCCCCACGATCATGCGCTTCGGCAGCGAGGAGCAGAAGGAGTACTTCCTCCCGAAGATCCTCGCCGGTGAGCTGCACTTCTCGATCGGGTACTCCGAGCCCGGCTCCGGCACCGACCTCGCCTCGCTGAAGACGAAGGCGACACTCGAGGGCGACGAGTGGGTCATCAACGGGCAGAAGATGTGGACCTCGCTCATCCAGTACGCCGACTGGCTCTGGATGGCGTGCCGCACCGAGCCCGACGCCCCGCGCCACAAGGGGCTGTCGATGATCCTCGTGCCGGCCGACGCGCCCGGCGTGTCGTACACGCCGGTCCACACCGTCGCCGGGGTCGGCACGTCGGCGACGTACTACTCCGACGTCCGGGTTCCCGCCTCCAACCTCGTCAGCGAGCGCGGCGGCGGCTGGGCGCTGATGACCAACCAGCTCAACCACGAGCGGGTCGCACTGACCTCGGCAGCGCCGCTTCAGCACTCGCTGACCCTGGTCAAGGACTGGGCCCGCGAGACCCGCAACCCCGACGGCACCCGCGTCATCGACACCGAGTGGGTGCAGATCGCGCTCGGCCGGGCGCACGCCCGGATCGAGGCGCTGACCCTGATCAACTGGAAGCTCGCTGCCGACGCCGACCACGGCGTGCCGCTCTCGCCGGCGGAGGCGTCGGCCACCAAGATCTACGGCTCCGAGCTCGCGACCGAGGTCTACCGCTCGCTGATGGAGGTCGTCGGCCCGCACGCCGGGGTCACCGGCGACTCCCCCGGCGCCGTGCTCGCCGGACGTCTCGAGCGGTTCCACCGCTCCTCGCTGGTGATGACCTTCGGCGGCGGCACCAACGAGATCCAGCGCGACATCATCGGGTACGTCGGCCTCGGCCTGCCCGCCGCCAAGCGGGCCTGACCCACGAAGGAGAGCTGACATGGACTTCCTCTTCACCCCGGAGCAGGACGAGGCCGCCGAACTGGCCGCCCAGATCCTGGTCGACAAGACGAGCAACGAGCGCCTCAAGGAGGTCGAGGCCGGCGGCGACCGGTTCGACCGCGAGCTGTGGGCCACGCTGGGCGACGCCTTCGACTGGACCGAGCTGGACCTGATCATGGTCGCTCGGGTGCTGGTCGAGTGCGGCAAGCGCGTCGCGCCCGTGCCGCTGGCCGTGCACGCCGCGTGCATCACCGTGCTCGGCGACGCCGTCGACACCACCAAGCTGTACGCCGCCGCCGTCGCCGAGGAGCGCGCGCACCTGCCCGCCACCCCGACGGTCACCGCGACCGCCGACGGCGCGCTCACCGGCACCAAGACCCTCGTCCGGGCCGGCATGGCCGCGGACGCACTGCTGGTCACCGCGACCGGTCCGTCCGGGGCGGGCGTCTACCTCGTGGACGCCACGGCGCCCGGCGTCGAGCGCGTCGCGCAGCGGACCAGCGACGGCGACGTGGCGGCCCTGGTGACCTTCTCCGGTGCCGCGGCCACCCGGGTCGGCGGTCCGGAGGCGCCCGAGCGCCTCGGCCAGCTCCTCGTCGCCCTCGCCGCGGCCGAGCAGCTGGGCGTGACCGAGGGCGCGCTGCGCCTGACGTCGGAGTACGCCAAGACCCGCGAGCAGTTCGGCCGACCGATCGGCACCTTCCAGGCCGTGTCGCAGCGGCTCGCGGACGGGTTCATCGACGTGCTCGGCCAGCGGCTCACCCTGTGGCAGGCGATCTGGCGCCTGCAGGAGGGCCTGCCGGCCGCGACCGAGGTCGCGACCGCGAAGCTCTGGGCCGCCGACGCGGGCCACCGGATCGCCCACACCACCGTCCACGTGCACGGCGGTGTCGGGATCGACCTCGACGGCGAGGCGCACCGGTACTTCACCAGCGGCAAGCGGTTCGAGTTCCTCTTCGGCGGTGCTACTGAGCAGGCGCTGGCGATCGGCCGCAGCTTCGCATGACGGTCCGGGACCTGCTTCTCGCCCGCGCGGACGACGACCGACCGGCGCTGCGCTGGCGGGAGGCAGGTTCGGTCCGTGAGCTGTCGTGGCGCGACTACGTCGCCGCGGCGGCTCGCCTCGCGGCGGCGCTCGAGGCACGGCTCGACGCCGGGCTGCCGCCCCACGTGGGGGTGCTGCTGCCGAACGGGCCGGCCTTCGCGCTCCACCTCGCGGCCGCCGGACTCGGCGGCCACGTGCTGGTGGGGCTCAACGCGACCCGGCGCGGCGCCGCCCTCGAGGCCGACGTCGCGAAGGCCGACTGCCAGCTCGTGGTCGACTCCCCCGACCTCGCGCTCGAGGCCCTCGCGGCCGGCCCCGGCACCCCGGCGAGCCGGTCGAGCCCGCGGACGTCCCCGACCCCGGACTCGCTGTTCATGCTGATCTTCACCAGCGGCACCAGCGGCTCTCCCAAGGCGGTCCGGGTCACCCACGCCAAGGTCACCGGGCCCGGCACCCACCTGGTCGGGCGGCTCGGGCTCACGCCCGACGACGTGCACTACGTCTCGATGCCGATGTTCCACTCCAACGCGGTGATGGCCGGCTGGGCGCCGGCCCTCACCACCGGCGCGACGTTCGCGGTCGCCGCCTTCTCTGCGCGCGGGTTCCTGCCCGACGTACGCGACTTCGGCGCGACCTACGCCAACTACGTCGGCAAGCCGCTCACCTACGTCCTCGCGACCGCGGAGCAGCCGGACGATGCCGACAACCCGCTGCGGCTGGTGTTCGGCAACGAGGCCAACGAGGCCGACATCGCCGCCTTCGCCGAGCGGTTCGGATGCGAGGTGATCGACTCCTACTCGTCGACCGAGAACGCCGTCATCGTGCAGCGTCGCCCCGACATGCCCGCCGGCAGTCTCGGGCTGCCGCTGCCCGGCGTCGAGGTCCGCTCGCCCGAGACCGGGGAGCCGACGCCCGACGCCGTCTTCGACGCCGCCGGCCGGCTCGCCAACGCCGATGAGGCGATCGGCGAGCTGGTGAACACCACCGGCGCCGGCGCCTTCGCCGGCTACTACAAGGACGAGGCCGCCGAGGCGGAGCGGATGCGCGGCGGCATGTACTGGTCGGGCGACCTGGCCTACCGCGACGCCGACGGCTGGGTGTACTTCGCCGGCCGCTCCGGCGACTGGCTGCGCGTGGACGGCGAGAACCTCGCCACCGCGCCGATCGAGCGGGTCCTGCTGCGGCACCCCTCGATCGGCGAGGCGGCCGTGTACGCAGTCCCCGACCCCCACGTCGGCGACCAGGTCGCGTGCGCGCTCATCCTGCGCGGCCCGCTCGACCGCGAGGGGCTCGAGGAGTTCCTCGCCGCCCAGGACGACCTGTCGGACAAGGCCTGGCCGCGGTTCGTCCGGGTCGTCGAGGACCTCCCCCGCACGGCCACCAACAAGGTGGTCAAGCGCGACCTCGCTGCGGCCGGGGTGGACCCCGCCGCCGGCGACGTCTGGGTGCGCGCGGAGCGCGGGACGTCGTACGCCTGATCAGCGCAGCAGCGCCGCCGCCGCGCCACGCAGGCCGACCGCGAAGAAGCCCTCGTCCATGTCGGTGTACCAGACCTGCCCGCGCTCGACGTCCCACGCGGGCTGGGACAGCGCGGAGCCACCGTTGGGGCCGGGCTCGTTGAAGTAGCCGACCTCGCGCGGGTGCTCGAGGTCGGAGATGTCGAAGAGCCGCAGGCCGGAACCGATCATCGAGCAGCCGGCGATCCGCGGCTCGTCACGGGTCGGCAGCGAGCAGTAGTGGCCGGTGTAGCTGCGCACGATCGCCCGGGCGCCCGGGTCGTCCATGACCTTGCCGCGCAGCAGTGGGTCGTGCACCTCGAGCCGGACGTTCGACACGACGTACGGCGCGCGCGGGTCGGTCACGTCGATGATCCGCGCCGCCCCGACCGGGCTCTTCGCGGAGTTGATCCGCGCGAAGTCCCCGAACAGGTCGCTGAACTCGTCGACCTCGAGGACGTAGCGCCGACCGTCGCGGGTGAACGGCTCGGCCACCTGCGGGATCGACGACTCCTCCCAGGTCAGCCGCGAAAGTGTGCGGATGGCCGGCGCGGGGCGCCGGTCCTGGATGTCGGAGACGTCGAGGACGTCGAGCCCGGCGCCCTCGAGCAGGCCGCCGGTGAGGATGCTCGGGCTGCCGATGTTGGCGACGTACATGGTGCGACCGTCGTCGGAGAGCCGCAGGCCGTGGTAGACGACCCCGGTCTTCGTGTGGAGGACCTTGGGCCGGCGCGGGTCGGCCAGGTCGACGGCGGTCAGCGTGAAGCCCGCGGCGCCGGCGGTCCAGAACGTCCGGCCGTCCGGGGCGAAGCCGCTCTCGTGGCCCATCACGCCGGACAGGGTGGTCGACATCAGCCGCGGGTGGCGGCAGTCCTGGCTGACGTCGTACACGTCGAGGACACCCGGCGCCGTGGCGAGCGTGCCCATCACGGCGGCGAGCAGGCCACGCTCCTGGTTGACCAGCAGCGACTCGTGGGGCTGCAGCATGGCCGGCGTGACCAGGTTCGCGGTGCGCACCGGGCGAGCGGGGTCGGTCATGTCGAGGACCACGACGCCGAGCCCGGCACCGCCGGTCAACAGGGTCTGCAGGTTGAGGCCGACCATCACCGCGGAGTCGTAGTAGGCACAGGTGCGACCGGTGACGTCGGTGTAGCGCTGCACCTTGTAGCCGCCCGAGCCGAGCTGGGAGCGCTTGCCGTGGTGCCCGACCTCGACCGTGTTGCACCGGTAGCCCGCGGCCGCACGCCCCGAGGCGTAGTCCGCCGCCGGGACCCGGCCCTGCTCCGCGGACTCCGGCTGGTCGCCGTCGGTGCAGGTCGCGCGCGGCACGCCGCTCAGCGACAGGTCGGCCTGCGACGAGCCCGCCGTCATCACCGCCCCGGTCAGCACCAGGGTGGCCGCCATCGCGGCCAGTCCGAGCCGGCGCACCGCCCTCGGCCGTCGGCGGTCCACGCGGTCCGTGAGCTCGCTCGTCTCCTCGTGCACCATGGCGACCCCCATGTCGTCGGTACGACGGCCGCGAGCCGCCGGGTGCGCTCACCCTCGCACGGCTCCCGCGGCTGCGTCGACCGTCGTCTCGTGGCCCGTGTCACTAGCCTGCGGGTATGGACCACGTCTCGTTCGTCGACGCTGCCCGGATCGCCCTCGACCTCGCCTCGACCACCGAGGTGAAGGCCGGCTGGCTGGAGGAGAGCTCGTGCGCGGGAATGACGGTGGGCGGCCTGGCGCACCACCTCCTGCAGCAGGCCGGCCACGCGGTGCGCCTGCTCGGGATGGAGCCCGTCGCGGAGCCACCGATCCCCCTGCTGGAGCACTACGTCCGCGCGGCGTGGGTGGAGGCAGGGCCCGACGACGAGGTGAACGTGTCCATCCGCGAGGGCGCCGACGCCGCAGCCGGCACCGGACCCGACGACGTGATCGCGCACGGCAGGGCGGCGCTCGAGCGCCTGCCCGCCCTGCTGCGCGAGCACCACCACCGCATCCCGGACCAGGTGCGGATCCCTTGGCAGGGCTGGTCGCTCAGCACCGGCGACTTCCTCGTCACCCGGGCGATGGAGATCGTCGTGCACGCCGACGACCTCGCGAGCAGCGTCGGCCTCGAGACGCCCGCGTTCCCGGACGACGTCGTCGCCGACGTGCTCGCGCTGCTCAGCGCCGTCGCGGTGCGCCGCCACGGGCAGGCAGCTGTCGTCCGCACGCTCAGCCGCCCGCAGCGCGCGCCGGAGAGCGTCTCGGCCTTCTGAGGGGTCGCCCCCGGCCTCGAGGACCTCAGCCGGTGTAGGGGATCTCGGCGCGCCAGTCGGTCTCGTCCTGGTCGATCGCCGCCCGCAGCGCCCGCGCGACGTTGTCGGGCGCGAAGGGGCCCTCCTTCTTCAGCAGCCCCCGGACGGTCACCGAGACCGCGCGGATGCCGTCACCCTTCATGGTGGCGTCGAGGCTGCGCACCAGGTTCTGCACACCGGCCTTCTGCACGCCCAACGAGGCCGCACCGAACCACGGCGAGTCCGCGGCCATGCTGCCGGTGACGGTCACCCGGCCGCCCGGGCCCAGGAACGGACGGGCCGCCTGGACGACCGAGAGCAGGGCGCCGACGCCGAGACGGACGTCCTCGAGGAGCTCGTCGGGGGTCAGGCTGAGCGGGTCCTTCTCGCGGTAGGCCGACGGGTTGAAGTGCACCACGTCGAGGTGACCGACGTGCTCGGCCATCCGGGTCACCGCGGCGCGCGTGGCCGTGTCGTCGGTGAGGTCGACGACCGCAGAGCCGGCGACGGCGCCGGCGGCCTCGACCTCGCCGCGCAGCTGCGTCAGGACGTCCTCCTCGGTCCCCAGCAGGCCGACCGAGCCGCCCTCCGCGGCATAGAGGCGGGCGAGCGAACCGCTCACCCCGGGGCCGGCTCCGGCGATCAGCACGTTGCGGGTCATCCCGGCAGCGTAGTGGGCTACCCGGCGCAGGCGTCGAGCTCGGTGCGCGCGACGACCTCCCCGTCCCCGACGACGACCTGGTCGGGAGCCAGCGACGCGAGCTGGTCCGGAGTGAAGGAGACCTGGGTGGTCTCGGCGTCCTCGCCCGAGTCGACGGCGATCAGCACGTAGCGGCGTCGCTCGTCGAGCGCGAGCTCCTGCGGTCCCTGCCAGCCGGTGCCGGCGGCGCCGAGGACCAGGTCGAAGGTCCCGTCACGCCCGGCGGGGACCCGCCAGGTCCCGACGACCGGGTTCGGCTCGTCCTCGGCGAGCCCGGTGCGGTCGCCCATCAGCCGGATGGTGTCGACCTCGCCTCCGCAGACGCGGACCACGGCGACCGGACGCCCGTCGGACGCGACGGTGACGGCCGCCGTACCGATGACGTCGGCATCGACGGCGTTGCCGCAGGCAGCGAGGGTCGTGGCGACGGGAGCGACGGAGAGGGCGAGCAGGGCGGCACGGCGCAGGAACGGGGTCATGCCCCGATCCTGCGCACCCGTACCCGGATCCGGTTGAGTACCCGACCTCAGATCCCGGCGATGCCGTCCAGCTTCTTCGCCGTCGCCTCGAACTCGGCGACCAGGTCGGCGACGACCTCGGCGACCGGGCGGACCTCGTTCATCCGGCCGACGATCTGACCGATCGGCATGGAGATCACGTCGGGGTCGCCGGAGGCGTTGATCCGGTTGTGGGCATCGGCGACGAGGAGGTTCTGCAGCGGCATCGGGAGCGGGGCGGGAGCGCCCTCCTCCGACCAGGCCTCGGTCCACTTCGTCTTGAGCAGGCGAGCCGGCTTGCCGGTGTAGATCCGGGTCCGGACGGTGTCGGACGAGGTGGCCCGCAGGAAAGCGGTCTCCCAGCCCTTGTTGCCGGCGAGGTTGCGGTACTCCTCGGTGCCGAGCCAGATCGAGCCGGTCCACACGCCCTGGGCGCCGAGCGCGAGCGAGGCCGCGATCTGGCGGCCCGAGCCGATGCCGCCGGCGCCGAGGACGGGGACGTCCGGGCCGACCGCGTCCACGATGTCCGGGGTGAGCACCATGCTGGCGATCTCACCGGTGTGCCCGCCGGCCTCGTAGCCCTGGGCGATGATGATGTCGACGCCGTTGGCGACGTGGCTGAGCGCGTGCTTGGGGGCGCCGGCGAGCGCCGCGACCTTGAGCCCGGCCTCGTGGCACTGCTCGATGACGTCGACCGGCGGCGAGCCGAGCGCGTTGGCGATCAGGACAGGACGGTGCTGCAGCGCGACGTCCACGTGCGAGCGCGCCACCGAGTGCAACCAGCCCAGGACACCCTCGCGGCCCTCGCCCTCCGGCAGCGGGGGCACCCCGAGCTTGAGCAGCGTCTCGTCGACGAACTTCCTGTGGTCCTCGGGGATGTAGGACGACAGGTCGGCCGAGGTCCCCTCGGTGGGGATCTTCATCGGCATGACGACGTCGACGCCGTACGGCTTGCCGTCGGTGTTCTCGTCCATCCACGTCAGGACGCGGTCGAGCTCGTCGGTGTCGTTGAACCGGACGCAGCCCAGCACGCCCAGGCCGCCGGCACGCGACACGGCGGCCGCGACGTGCTCGGAGGGCGTGAAGGCGAAGATCGGGTACTCGATGCCGAAGGCATCGCACAGGGCGGTGTGCATCAGGCGTTCGCTCCTTCGTTGTCGGCACGGGAGGCCAGGGCGAGCTCCTTGGCCCGCGGGTACTGCGCCTTGCCGGTCGCGTTGCGCGGGATCTCCTCGACGATGGTCAGGGCGCGCGGCAGCTTGTAGCCGGACAGGTGGGCGCGCAGGAAGGTGCGCAGCTCCTCGAGCTCGACCTCGTGGCCGGGACGGGGCTCGACGACGGCGGCCACGGCCTGGCCGTACTTCTCGTCGGGGAGGCCGACCACGAGGACGTCGTAGACGCCGGGGTGGGCCTTGATCGCCTGCTCGACCTCCTCGGGGTAGACCTTCTCCCCGCCGGTGTTGATGCAGTTGGAGCCACGCCCGAGCAGGGTGATCCGGTTGCCCTCCTCGATCCGGGCGTTGTCGCCGGGGATCGAGTAGCGCACGCCGTCGATCTCGATGAAGGTCTTCGCCGACTTCTCGGGGTCCTTGTAGTAGCCGACCGGGACGTTGCCCGAACGGGCCGTCCGACCGACCCTGCCGACGTCCGTGACCGGGTCCAGCGGCCGGTTGTCGTCGTCCAGGACGACGGTCGTCGCCGGGATCGAGACGACCGGGCCGTCGGTGGACAGGGCGCTCGCGTCCTGCAGGCCGGTGCCCTGGAAGCCGGTCTCCGAGGAGCCGATCGAGTCGGTGAAGACGGCGTTCGGGAAGTGCTTCATCCAGCGCTCCTTCACCGACTTGGAGAAGATCGCGGCGCTGGACGCGATGGCGAACAGCGTCTGGCCGTCGAAGCCACCGGCCTCGTAGGCGTCGATGAGCGGCACCGCCATGGCGTCACCGGTCATGAACATCATCTGCACGCCGTGCTTGTCGACCAACTCCCAGGTGCGGACCGGGTCGAACTTCGGCTCGAGGATGGTGACCTGGCCGGCGAAGAGGTGCATCAGCAGGGACGCCTGCGCGCCGCCGTGCATGAGTGGGCTCAGCGGCAGGGTGACCAGGCTGTCCTGGAGCGCCTTCTTCGACTGGTCGTACTCCTCCAGCGGCTCGCCGGTCATGAAGTCGATGCCGCCGCCGAGGACGCGCCAGAAGTCCTCGTGGCGCCACATGACGCCCTTCGGGAAGCCCGTGGTGCCGCCGGTGTAGATGATGTGGATGTCGTCGGGACTGCGCTCACCGAAGTCGCGGGCGTCGGACTGGCCGGCCAGGGCGTCCTCCAGCGTGACACCGCCGAACGCCGACAGGTCGCTCTCGTCGCCGGGCTCGAGCGGGTTCGGGACGGCGATGATCGTCTTCAGGGCCGGGAACCTCGGGGCGACCTCGGCCACCAACGGCGCGTACACCCGGTCGTGGACCAGCCCGACCAGGTCGGCGTTGTCGAAGAGGTACTCCAGCTCGCCGGGGACGTAGCGGTAGTTCACGTTGATCGCGACCGCCCGGACCTTGAGGATCCCGATGAGCGCGATGACGTGCTCGATGCTGTTCTTGGCGTAGAGGCCGACGTGGTCGCCGGTCCCGATGCCCTGCGCCTGCAGGTAGTGCGCGAGCTTGTTGGACTCCGCCTCCAGCTCGGCGAAGGAGATGACGTCGTCACCCACCTGGACGGCGGGCTTGTCGGGAACGGCGTCGACGGCGTGTTCGAAGAGATCGGCGATGTTCAGGGCCACGAGGCCGACAGTAGAACACGTTTCACTTTTTCGCTAGCGTTGTTCACATGAGTGATTGCCTCGTCGAGCAGGACGGCCACAAGCTGGTCGTCACGATGAACCGCCCGGAGCGCCGCAACGCGCTCTCGAGCGAGATGCTGCGGATCATGGAGTCCGCCTGGGACCGGGTGAACGAGGACCCCGAGATCCGGGTCTGCATCCTCACCGGGGCCGGCGGGTACTTCTGCGCCGGCATGGATCTCAAGGCCGCCGACGACAAGCCGCCGTCGGAGAGCTTCGAGTCCGGCGCCTACGACCCGACCACGATCAAGGGCCTGCTCAAGGGCTTCCGGCTCACCAAGCCGCTGATCGCCGCGGTCGAGGGCCCCGCCATCGCGGGCGGCACCGAGATCCTGCAGGGCACCGACATCCGGGTCGCCGGGGAGTCCGCGAAGTTCGGCGTCGCGGAGGCTCGCTGGTCGCTGTACCCGCTCGGCGGCTCAGCGGTCCGGCTCCCCCGCCAGATCCCCTACACCGTCGCCGCGGAGCTGCTGCTGACCGGGCGCACGCTCGGCGCCCCCGAGGCCAAGGAGCTCGGCCTGATCGGCCACGTCGTCCCCGACGGCGAGGCACTCGCGAAGGCCCACGAGATCGCCGACAGGATCGCGGCCAACGGCCCGCTCGCCGTCCAGGCGATCCTCAAGACGATGCGCGACTCCGAGGGCAGGCACGAGGAGGAGTGCTGGGCCGACGACGCGAAGATCGGTGCGGCGGTCTTCTCCTCCGAGGACGCCAAGGAGGGCCCGCGGGCCTTCCTGGAGAAGCGGGCACCCGAGTTCAAGGGTCGCTGAGCCGCGGGTCAGGGCCGCGCCGCGAGGTGGTCGTCGAGCCAGGCCGGGAACTCTCCCAGGTCCGTGAGCACGACATCCGTCCCGGCGGCGCGCAGCTCCTCGGCCGTGCAGCCGCCGGTGAGCACCGAGACGCTGGTGACGCCGGCGGCCAGGGCGCCCTCGACGTCGTGGACGTGGTCGCCGACGTAGATCGAGGCGCCCTCGCGGCGCAGCACGTCCGCCTTGCCGACGCCCCAGACCCAGCCCTCGAGGAGGTCGACGTCGAGGCCGGTGTGGTCGAGGTGCAGCTGCGCGTTCGGCGCGAACTTCCCGGTCACGACCACGACCCGGCCGCCGTGTCGGCGTACGGCGGCGATGGCCTCGTGCGCCCCGGGCAGCACCGGCACGCGGGCGATCGCGTGATCGGGGTAGAGCGCGCGGAACCGGTCTCCCGCGGCCGGGATCACGTCGGCCGGCAGGTACGGCGCGAGCAGCATCTCGAGCGGCGGGCCGAGCCTGTCCGTCATCTCCTCGACCGGGAAGTCCACCCCCAGCTCCTCCCCGAGGACCAGCAGCACGTCCCGGAACCCGGGCACCGTGTCGATGAGGGTCAGGTCGAGATCGAACCCGACGACGAGATCGGCCATGGGCGCACGCTATCCGTCGAGGAGTGAGCCACCCGGAGCCGGGCAGGAGGGGGACATGGTCGCCCTCCCCCTCCTCGTGCTCGCCCTGTTCGGCCTCGTCCTCGTCACCCTCATCGTGCTGCTGGTGCTCGCCGCGGTGGCCGGGTCGAAGCGGGCGGCGGCGCGGCGCCAGGGCCTGGCGGGCCTGGCCCATCAGCGTGAGTGGGAGTACCGCCCCCCGGACCCGGGGCTCGTCGACCGCTTCGACGGCGCACCGTTCGGACGCGGTCGCGCGCGCCAGGCCGTCAACGTGCTGGTCGGACGGCACGACGGGCGGCCGTTCACCGCCTTCGACCACCACCACACCACGGGCAGCGGGGACTCCTCGAGCCGGCACACCCACTCGGTCCTGGCACTCGACCTGGGCGTCCATGCGCCGTCTCTCGCCGTCGGGCCGACCACGACGATGCGCCGCTGGGTCGACTCGCTCACCGGGCGCGACATCGAGATCGGCGACCCGGCGTTCGACGCCTTCTTCACCGTGCACTCCCCCGCACCGGACTTCGCCGTCGACGTCCTGCTCTCCGACGTGCGCGAGGTCATGCAGCACCACCCGGACGTGGCCTGGCGGATCACCGGAGACTCGCTGCACGTGATCCGTCCGGGTGAGCACTCACCGGCGGAGGTCGACGCCAAGCTGCACCTGATGGACGCGCTGCTCGACCGGATCCCCGAGCGGGTATGGGAGCGGCTGCGCGCTGACGGGCCGCACCAGAGGTAAAGACTTCTCGGATCTCTGGCGCCGGACCCGGCACAGGAACATAGTGATCCTCGCACTCCTGCTTGTGCTCCCATCCCCCCTATCGGCAGGTGACTCCCGTGCGCCCTCGGATCCTCTGTGCTGCCCTCTCGACGGTGGCGATGCTCGCCGTCCTCGCCCATCCCGCCGCTGCCCAGGCCGAGCCGGGAACGCCCGGCACCCCGGCCGCGGGCACGGCGGTGACCTGCGCCTCGCCACCGGCGACCGGCGGTGCCACGCCCGAGAACCGCGACCGGTTCGTCGGCCTGTGGTCCGACCGGTTCGCGGACAACGCCTGGCGCAAGCAGTTCATCGCGCTGGCGAAGGTGCCGGAGGACATCCTCGCCGAGGGATTCCACGCGCTGCCCGACCCCACGAAACTGTGGCTCAGCGCCTGCCTGCTGGAGGACCTGCTCGCCACGACCGGCGACCAGCCCACCGCCCAGGAGCGCGAGACGCTGCTGACGGGTGTCGCCCTGGTGATCTTCGGCAAGGAGAGCACCGAGCAGCTGCGGGAGGACCTCAACGAGCCGGCCCCGCCGCCACCCGCCGACACCCCGCCGGTGAACCGCGATCTCACCGGACAGCAGCTCGATGAGATGACCGAGGAGCTCGCCGAGGCGCCGACGCTGACCTCGGCCCAGCAGCCACGGACGTCGGTGGCCACGCCGAGAGCCAAGGTGTCGAGCGACATCACCGCCGGTGCGCCCTCCTCCTTCAACGACAAGCTGACCGCGTTGCCGGCCGTGCCGCTGGTGCTCGACGCGCTGGACGCACTGCTCCTGGAGGTCAGCAAGATCCAGGGCAGGCTGTTCACCCTCCCGGTGCTCAACCTGCTCTCGCCGCTCTTCTACAAGATCTGCGCGGAGTCCGCGACGATGGAGCTGGCCTGCAGCGTGTCGGTGCCGGTCGGCGTACCGGTTCCGGCGGACGTGACCGGTGACCACCTGCCCGACGTCCTGGCCCAGCTCAGCCCGCTGACCAACCTGATCGACGTCGGCGCCAAGTTCTCCGTCGCGCGGCTCAACGGCAACATCGACCTGCCCGCGCACGTCTTCGCCGTCTACGACACCCCCGTGGTGAAGAAGCGCGTCACTGTCGGCATCGATGGCCGGGGTTCCACGCTCGGCTGGAGCAACTCGGCCCGGTTCGTGCTCAAGAACGTCGTCAACGCCCTCACCGGTGACATCCAGGTCGCCGCCAACGTCACGACCACCCACCCTGGAGCCACCCAGGCGCTCACCTTCGGGGTCAAGTCGCTCACCGGCGGCAGCATCGGCGTGCCCGCCACCGAGCAGGACCCGCTGACCGGCTCCGTGCAGCTCAGCCCGTTCCCGACCACCCTCGACGTCGGCGCCCGGCTGACGCACAGCGGCTCGGGGAGCAAGGACACGATCACGGTCGCGACCCCGACGCCGACGAAGGTCGACGCCGTCATCGACCAAGCCGTCACCTCCGGCACGGTCGACAGCAACCGCAGGTTCACGGCGACCGTCGACGAGCTGCCCAGCGACGTCAGGATCGACCTGACCCGCCAAGGCACGCACCAGGACTTCGAGTACACCGCCGACAGCGAGATCGGCTTCGTGCAGGCGACCGACACCACCACGCCGGACGTCAGCAGGCCCGCCGAGGTCGACAAGGCGGTCTACCAGGCGCACGGCGTGCCGGAGCACATGCGGGTCGACCTCGACGGCAACCTGATCGAGTACGACGCCAGCGACACCATCGACAGGGTCTACGCAGGCGTCGAGCGGATGAACGGCGACGCCGTCACCGCGGAGGTGCGTGACATCCCCGACCACGCGAAGGTCCTCTTCGACGGCAAGAACGCCGTCCTCGACTGGGACGCGTCCGCCGCGACGACCAGCATTGCCGCGTCCGCGCACCTGACCGCGGACACGCTCGGCACGGACCGGGACTTCGACGCAGGCCTGAGCATCGACTCGATCCCCGCGAAGTGGAACGCGAGCTGGGCCGACGGCAACGTGCTCTTCGAGGCGCCGGAGGCCGGGATCGGCGCGATCACGGCGAACGTCACCAACCACGAGACCTACCAGACGCTCCCGGGTGACCACCTCAGCGCCTACTACGACGAGGCCTCGGGCGACCTCGATGCGAGCCTGCGGATCAGCAACCTGCGACGCGCGGCGTTCAGCAAGGTGCCCGACACCGGCAACGGTGGCGGCTTCGAGGCCGGGCTCGACATGGGCGACCACGACACCTTCGCCTTCTCCGGCGAGGTGCACGCGGCCGCGGGCGACCTGACGGCCACCGGCGAGCTGTCCAACCTGCCGTCCAGCATGACGCTGCGCAGCGAGGGCGGCCGCATCACCTACACCGGCGACTCGAACCCCACCGCCACGATCTCGGTGGCCGCGGGCAAGGCGGCCGCCCTGGCGGCCACCCCGGACCCGCTGCAGGTGCACGGTGTGGCGATCCGCGACGGTGCGAGCGGCACCGACAAGGCGGTCCGCGCGAAGGTCCACCTGACCGGTCTTCCGTCCGGCCTGGACCTGGACACCACCAACGGCGTCTACACGCTCACCGGGTACCACCCGACGGTCGACACCCTCGTCGTCGACGCCGTGCTCGAGGCCCTGGCGCCCAAGCCGCTGAGCCTGCAGCTGCAGCAGGGCGTGCCGACCGCGACGCCGACCGACATCACGATCGGGCCGATCACCACGGCGACCCGGCCGGACGGCACCCACACGATCGCGCTCGACTACAACGCGAGCCAGCCGCTCGGTGCGCTGCACGCGAACGCGACCTACGACAACACCGACGAGGCACAGCTGGACATCAGCGCGATCCCCGCCTCGATCAGCGTCGACGCGGCCTTCGGAGCCGACACCAAGACCGTCGAGGTCGACATGAGCCAGGGCATCAGCGAGATCACCGCGGCCTACAAGCACGTCGGCGACCTGGACCTGGCGGCCTCGGTGCGCCTCACCGACGTACCGAAGACGGTCGACATCACGATCGGGAAGGACACCGCCTCCGGCGGTGGCACCACCGTCGACGCGCCCGTGTTCACGATGGAGACCGATGCCCCGGGCCTCGACATCGACGCCTTCGCCTCGGCCGCGATCGCGGACCCGGTCGACGCCGACGCGGCGGTTGCGCTCACGGTGACCAACCTCGGCAAGACGGTCACCGCCGCGCTCGACGGCAGCCGACTTCACCTCACCTCGACCCCGGCCACGGAGGCGTTCGCACTCGAGGCCGCGGGACGGGTGCAGAAGTCGATCGACCTGGCCTGGAGCAGCGGCGACGACCCCGCGGACGGCTTCTTCCAGAACGAGGGCAACCTGGACGTCGACCTGAAGATCCGGCGCGTGACGCTCGGGCTGACCGACTTCTCCGACGTCAACCTGCACCTCGGGTTCACCACCGGCCTCGACGGCAGCTACGGCACCTTCACCTTCGGCCAGGACAGCAACCTGACCGTCGACCTCCGCGAGCGCTTCTTCGTCTACATCGACTGGCCGGACCCGCTCGGCTCCGACACGATCACACTGGTCGACATCCCGCACCAGACGATCCCGCTCGGCAATGTGGTGCCCCGCTGGCACATCAACGAGAACGTCTACGGCCGGATCTTCCACATCCCGGTGCTCAACCTCGGGATCGCCAACTGCGGTGCGACCTTCGACGCCCGACCGGCTCCCGGCTACACCACCGACCACAACACGTTCACGCTGGGCCAGCCGACCGACGACGGGAGCCACACGCCCGCCTGGCTGATCACGCCGGACATCAGCCTGCTGGGCTTCTCGCTGCCCGACTTCGGGCTCGACATCATCGCGTACTTCCTGTCACCGTACGGTCACGGCATCACCGCCTACCCGGAGTGCGTGTGGGGCCCCTTCTGAGAGAGCAGCCGACCATGGCCCAGCACGGCCCAGCAGCCCTGATCACCGGGGCGCTGGCCGTGCTGGTGCTGGCGGTCGGCTGCGACGGTGGATCGGGCGACGAGCCGAGGACGGCACCGTCGACGGAGCTCACCGAGATCACCGTCGAGTGCGATCGCTTCGCCGAGACCGCGCGGCGGATCACCGACGCCCAGACGGCGCTGTACGACGGCAAGGACTCCCCCGACGACGCCGCCGCCGTCGACGCCCTGGTCGAGGAGCTGGACGCGCTGAGGCCGGAGGCCCCGCCCGACGTCCGGACCGCGCTCACCGACCTCGGCGAGGGCTTCCGGTCGGCCCAGCAGCTGCTCGCCGACCCGACCGAGGCGAACCGCGCCACGCTGGCCGAGCTCACGCCGCAGCTGTCCGAGGACGGCCAGACCGTGACGGGCTGGATCATCGACCAGTGCGGCGAGTGAGCGGCCGCGTCAGCATCCGGGGCAGCAGCCGCCATCCGAGCACGACCGCCAGGTGGCCCGAGAGAGCCAGGTAGAAGGCCACGTGCGCCGCGACGTGCACGGGCACGAGGTCGTCGTCGGGACCGGCGACCAGCAGCAGGCCGGTGACGGGAAGGGCGAACAGGGTGGTCAGCAGGGCAACCTCGCTGGCGTGCAGCAGCCGGCGGCCGGTCGGACCCAACCGCGGGTCCCACGGCGGGAGCGGCGTCAGCCGACGCCACACCACCCGCGCGAGGGCGAGGACGAGGAGCAGGACACCGAGGGCCATGTGCAGCGGTGCGGGCCGGCCCTCCGCCGCGTCCTCGAGCTGTTCCTGGCGCGCCTCGCACCGCTCCTCGACCCGGTCGAGGCGATCCTCCTCGGCGTCCGAGGTGTCCCCACCGCTGCGGTCCTCGCCGGCCGGGTCGCAGTCCACGCGCGCCACCCCGTCGTCGGTGTCCATCGTGTAGCCCACGACGAGCTGCGTGGCCAGGACGAGGACGGTCATCCAGTGCAGGCCCCAGGTGACCAGGCCGTAGCCGTGCGGGCCGTTTCGCCACGCCATCGCGGGTGCGGGCTCAGCGACCGGTGCGCTTCCCGGTCCAGCGCAGCGGGTTCGTCGGATCGGTGCCGCGCCGGCAGGTGCCGACCTGGTAGGACAGCGTGCCGTCGGTGACCTTGCGCTTCTTCGCGACCAGCTTGCCGGCGACCTCGATCCGGTAGGGGGTGCCGTTGTCCTGGGTGCCGGCGAAGACGCTGGCGAAGCGACCGTTCCTCCTCACCTTCATCGTCGGCATCGTCTGCTGCACCAACCGGACGTCGAGCCCGCAGACCACGTTCATGGTCACCAGCCAGCCCTTGACCTTGCGCCCGTCCTTGGCCACCTTGAACCGGATGTCGAGCCGGTCGAGCGGGTTCGGCTCGGTCGGCACCTCGGCCGCGGCGTAGCTTCCATCGGGGTCGGGCGCGGCCTGGGCCGGCGCAGGGGACGAGGTCAGCAGGACGGCGAGGGCCACGAACGCGACGGCGAGTGCCCGGGAGAGTCGACGCATGCCGGCACGCTAACAGCAGGGGCGGCCCCGCTAGCCGACCGAGCGCTCCCCCGTCCAGAACCGTGCCCGCAGTGCCTTCTTGTCCGGCTTGCCGAGCGCGGTGAGCGGCAGGGCGTCGACGGCGAGCACGTCCTTCGGCGACTGCACGGAGCCCTTGCGCTCCTTGACGGCGTCCTTGATCTCGGCGACCACCTGGTCGGTCAGCTCGTGGCCCTCACGCAGCACGACGACCGCGGTGACCGCCTCGCCGAACTTCTCGTGCGGCGTACCGATGACACCGACCTGCGCGATCGCGGGATGCTCGGCGATGACGTCCTCGACCTCGCGCGGGAAGACGTTGAAGCCGCCGGTGACGATCATGTCCTTGGTGCGGTCGACGATGTACCAGAAGCCGTCCTCGTCCTCACGCGCGACGTCGCCGGTGTGCATCCAGCCGTCGCGGAAGGTCTCGGCGGTCGCCTCGGGCAGCTGCCAGTAACCGGCCGACAGCAGTGGTCCGGCGACACAGATCTCGCCCGGCTCCCCGGGCGCGACCGGGTTGCCGGCGTCGTCGAGCAGCGCTGCGCGCAGGTACGCCGAGGGCCGGCCGCAGGACGTGAGGCGGGACTCGATCGGCGCACCGGAGGCGTCGACGTGGTCGCCCTTGGGGAAGTAGCTGATCACCATGGGCGCCTCGGACTGCCCGTAGTACTGGGCGAAGATCGGGCCGAACCGCTCGATGGCCTCCTTGAGCCGGACCGGGTTGATCGCGGACGCGCCGTAGTAGACCGTCTCGAGCGAGGACAGGTCGCGGGTGCGGGAGTCGGGGTGGTCCATCAGCGCGTAGAGCATGGTCGGCACGAGCATCAGCGAGTTGATGCGCTTCTCCTCGATGGTCGCCAGCACCTCGGCGGGGTCGAACCGGGAGGACACGAACAGGGTGCCGCCCTTGAGGACGACCGGGACGAAGAAGGCGGCGCCGGCGTGCGACAGTGGCGTGCACATGAGGAAGCGCGGCTCCTCCGGCCACTCCCACTCGGCCATCTGGACCTGGGCCATCGTGGAGAACGCGCGCACGGTGCCGATGACACCCTTGGGCTTGCCGGTCGTGCCGCCCGTGTAGGTGATCGAGGTGATGTGGTCGGGCTCGAGGAGGGCGGCCTGGACGGGCTGGGGCTCGAACGAGGCCGCGACCTCGGTGAGGTCGGTGCCGACCTCGGCGAGCTCGGGCGGCACCGGGCCGATGGTGAGGACCTGCTTCAGGCCGGGACACTTGCCGAGCAGCTCGACCGCCCGCCCTGCGAAGTAGGGGTCGACGACCAGCGTGGTGATGCCGGCGTCGTTGATGACGTAGGCGTGGTCGTCGGCCGAGCCGAGCGGGTGCAGCGAGGTGCGCTGGAAGCCCTGGGTCTGGCCCGCACCGAGGATGAACAGGACCTCGGGCCGGTTGAGTGCGAGGAGCGCGCCCGGCGTGCCCCGGCCGGCGCCGAGGGACTCGAAGGCCTGGATGTACTGCGAGATCCGGTCCGCGGTCTGCCTGCCGGTGAGCGTGACGTCGCCGAGGTGCACGATCGGGCGGTCGGCGTGGCGCTTGAGGGCGGCGACCATGAGGTGGCCGTTGTGGGCAGGCGTGCGGAGCGTGTCGGTCACCCTCGCAGGGTAGAACGTGTTCTACCTCGGGGCAAGGACCCTACCAAGGTCGCGCCCGGCACCGTCCCGCGACCGATGTGGACCGTCCCCGTCGCGCCCTACCGTCGCCCCATGGCGTACGACGACCTGGGCTCCACCCGCGAGGACAAGCTGTGGACCTACGCGATCTTCGCGGCCGGCGGGGTGCTGCTCCTCACGGTCGGGCCGCTGCTCGCCCGGTGGCTGGCGGACGTGCCGTTCGTGCCGTTCCAGGACCCGCTGCGCTGGATCGGGGGCTTCGACGGTCCGTGGGCCTGGGTCGCGCGCCCTGCTCTCGGCCTGGTCGCCGGCCTGGTCGCCGCCTTCCTGGTGCTCGTGGACGAGTGGCGCCTCGAGGTCCACGACGACGCGGTCGTGGTCGTGCACGACCGGGACCGACGCCGCCTTGCCCGGGAGGCGGTGGTCGGGGTGCACCTCGACGGGAAGAAGGTCGTGATCGACGGCCACGACGGGCGACGGCTGTTCGACAAGCCCGTCGAGGCGAGGCGCGAGCGCGTGAAGCAGGCGTTCGCGTCGCGCGGCTACCCGCTCGAGACGGAGTAGCGCAGGGCCCCGCAGCCAGTCAGGAGCTGTCGGCGAGCCGGTGCTCGAACGCGTACGCCGCGGCCGCGGTCCGCGACGAGACGCCGATCTTGCCGAAGATGTTGCTCAGGTGCCGGGCCACCGTCTTCTCGCTGAGGAACAGGTTCCGGGCGATCTGCAGGTTGGTGCTCCCCTGTGCGACCAGTCGGAGCACCTCGACCTCGCGTGCCGTGAGCCCGTCCGGCAGCGCGAGCACGAGCAGCCGCTCGAGCCGCCGGACGTCGTCGGCGGCGCCCAGGTCGACGAACGTGCGACGCGCGACGGCCAGCTCGGCCAGCGCGGAGTCCTCGTCGCCGAGCGCCCGGAACGCGAGCCCGATGAGCGCGCGGACCCGGGCGGCGTCGTACCGGGCACCGAGGTCCTGCCAGAGCCGCCACCCGCGCCGCAGCGACGGCAGCGCCACGCCCGCGTCCCCTGCCGCCAGGCTCACCGCGCCGTCGGCGCACGCGGCGTGCGCGACCAGGGCCGGGCACCCGAAGGACGCCGCTGTCCCGGTGAGCTCGTCGGCGGCGGCCCGCGCCGCCGCCAGGTCCGGCTCGGCGAGGAGGACCTCCACGGCCGCGGGGAGCAGCGCGGCGCGGTGCACCGGGTCGGCGTACTCCCCCAGCAGCCGCCGGACCGCGGCCGAGGCGGCCGGGCCCCGCCCGCTCGCCAGCCAGAGCAGGGCGAGGCCGGGCTGGGGGTCGTGGCCGTGCTCGCCCGCGGCCTGGTACGCCGACGCGGCGCCCTCGTGGTCGCCCCGCACCCGGAGCACCTCCGCGCGCTCGTAGACCGCCAATCCGGCGGCGGGGTCGTCGCCGTTGAGGCGGTAGCGGTCGAGCGCACGCCCCAGCTCGGCCAGCGCCGCGTCGTACTCGCCGCGCCAGCGCAGGAGCTGCGCCCGGTGCACGGCGCACTGCCCGGTGAACGGCACCAGGTCGGGCTGCGCATCGCACCAGCGGGTCAGCACGCCCGTCCACTCGGTCATCCGTCGGTAGTCGCCGAGCTCCTGGCAGGCCTCGATCAGCGCACAGATGGCCATCCCCGCGAAGATCGGGGACACCTCGTCCTCGGCGACGCCGAGCATCGCCTCGTCGAGCAGCGCGAGTCCCTCCCGGACCCGCCCGCCGTAGATCATCAACCGCCCCTGCGCGACGAGGCCCTCGACGAGGAGATCGGCGTCGCGGTGCCGACGACCGGCGTCGGCGATGCCGGTCGCCAGCGCCAGCGCCGCCGGGACCTCGCCGGCGTGGATGTGGCGGAACATCTGATGGATGTCGAGGTAGGCCTGCTCGGCGGTGTCCTCCGGCTCGTCCGCGAGCAGCCGCGCCGCACGCGCCGCCCACCCACTCGCCTCGGCCTCGCGACCGGCGGTGAAGAGCACGAACCCGATCCAGAAGGCCACCCGGACCGAGCGCAGCGTCGCCGCCGCCTCGGCATGGGCTTGGAAGGCCCGCTGCCAGGCGCTCAGGCAGGTCTCGCGGTCCCCGCAGAGGTACGCCGCCACGGCCAGCGCGTCGAGGTCGTCCGGCCCGAGGCCATCGACGGCGGCCGCGAGCCGGTCGCGGGCGCACGCCCACTCGCGGCGGGCGAACGCCGCGCGGCCCTGCACCACCTCGTCGACGACATCCATGGCAGCCTCTCTCGAAGGCTACGCCGCGCGGACCTCCTGGTGCTGCCGCTGGCGCTGGAGGATCTGCCGGGCGACGTACGCCGCGTCGCGGGCGGCCCCGGCGATGAGCATCGAGGCTGCGGCCGACTGGAACGCGAGCCCGCAGAAGAACAGCCCCGGCGCCCGCTGGACGACGCCACGGACCTCCTCGGGCCAGCCGCGCTCGTCGAAGACCGGGAGATCGATCCAGTCGAAGGACTGCTCGAAACCGGTGCACCACACGACGTTCGCCACGTCGAGCGCCCGGCCGTCGGCCAGCACCGGCCGCCCGTCGCGGACGCCGACCACCCGGTCGTGCACGCGCTCCACGCCACGGGCGAGGAGGTCGGCCCGCTTGACCCGCAGCGCCGGGCCGCCGTGGAAGCGGAACTCGTCCATCTCCTTGCGACCCATCGGGGTGCGCCGGGACAGGACGTGGCGGAAGATGAAGACGATGACGGGGAACGAGACCCGGAACATCGGGGTGCCGAGCCGGACCGGGATCTGCCCGGGATCGCGCCCGCACAGGACGACCTGTCGTGACTCGGCGAGCTCGTAGGCCACGTCGGCGCCGGAGTGGGAGGCGCCGACGACGAGCGTGGGGCCGTCGCGCAGCTGGCTGGGGCGGCGGTACTCACTCGAGTGCAGCTGCGTGGTCATCGGGTCCAGCCTGTCGGCGAAGTCCGGGACGAAGGGCGTGCGGCCGAAGGTGCCGGTGGCGACCACGACGTTGGTGGCGCTGATCGTGCGCCCGGGCAGCTGGGCGACGTACCCGCCGTCGGTGGCGGCGAGCCGCTCGACGCGCTGGCCGAGGTCGACGGGCAGCGCGAAGTGCCGTGCGTAGGACTCGAAGTAGTCGGCGACCTCGTCCTTGCCGGGGAAGCTCCACGGCGGGGCCGGGAAGGGCATCCCCGGCAGGCCGTCGTACCGCGCCGGGCTGTAGAGCCGCAGCGTGTCCCACTGCCGGCGCCAGCCGTCGCCGACCCGTTCCTGGGCATCGACGACGAGCACCTCGCGGCCGTGCCGCTGCAGCTCGTGCGCCGTGGCGAGGCCGGCCTGGCCGGCTCCGATGATCAGGGTCTCGACGTGCTCGTGCGACATGGCCTGCTCCCTTCGCGGTCGGTGGACCTCCCACGCTAGGAACCCGATCGTCCGGCCGCATCGGGCGAAACACCCATCCACCCAGGCGCCGCTGGGGCGGTCGAACCACTCCCGGCCGGCACGCGCCCGACGCTCAGCCGGCGCGCCGCTCGACCGGAGCGGCCAGGGGCCGCACCCCGCCGAGCCGCCGGTGGAACCTGACCTGGTCGGCATGCGCGTCCAGCACGTCCCACAACGCGCGGTGGGCCGCCCACGGCAACGGGTCGTCGCCGCTGGCCCACCGCTCGCCGAAGCTGATCCACACCGGCACCCACGCCGCCGCACAGTCCCAGGCACCGCGCTGCGCCTCGACGAGGCGGCGCCGCACCTGGAACGCGGTGCGGGGTCCGTCGACGCAGATCGGCGCCGAGCGGACCGGCCAGACCCACAGGTCGAGCTCGACCAGCTCCAGCTCCAGCTCCTGGAGCAGGGCAGGATCGACCAGGACCGTCGCGACGTTCTCGTGCGGCTCGCGCCTCATGCCGACGACGGTAGCCCGCGGCGCCGACAGGCGGAGGCGTTCAGGCGAGCAGCTCGGCGATGCCCCGGATCTCGTCAGCGCTGCGGCAGGACAGGAGCAGCGTGGTCACGCCGGTCTCCTCCCACTGCGCCACCCGCTCCCTGACCTCGCCGGGCGTGCCGATGATGTGCATGTCGTCGACCAGCTCGTCCGGGATCAGCGCCGTCGCCTTGTCCTTCTCCCCCGACAGGTAGAGCTCCTGGACCTCGTCGGCCAGCTCGCCGTACCCCATCCGCGTGAAGACCTGGTGGTGGAAGTTCTGCTCCTTGGCACCCATGCCGCCCATGTAGAGCGACACGAACGGCTTCATGCCGTCGATCACCGTCTGCTTCTGCTCCGCGTTCTCGACGACCTGCAGATGGCAGGTGGCGGCGATCTCGAAGTCCGCGCGGGTCCGACGCGCGCCGGGCCGGGCGAAGCCCTCGTCGAGCCACGGCTGGTACATGCCGGCGCTCCTCGGCGTGTAGAAGATCGGGATCCACCCGTCCGCGATCTCGGCGGTCTGGGCGACGTTCTTGGGACCCTCGGCGCCCAGCCAGATCGGCAGGTCCGCGCGCAGCGGGTGCACGATCGGCTTGAGCGGCTTGCCGAGGCCGACCGCCCCCGAACCGTTGTAGGGCAGGGGGTGGTGGGGGCCGTCGTTGGTGACCGGCGCCTGCCGGGCGAGGACCTGGCGGATGATCGAGACCACCTCACGCGTGCGGGCGAGCGGCTTGGAGAACGGCACGCCGTACCAGCCCTCGACGACCTGCGGCCCGCTGACGCCCATGCCGAGGATCACCCGGCCACCGGTGAGGTGGTCGAGGGTGAGCGCGTGCATGGCGATCGAGGTCGGCGTGCGGCCCGACATCTGCACGATGGAGGTGCCGAGGCGCACCGTCGATGTCTCGCGGCCCCACCAGGCCAGCGGCGTGAACGCGTCGCTCCCCCACGCCTCGGCCGTGAAGATCGCGTCGAAGCCCGCGTCCTCCGCGGCGGCGACGAGCTCGCCGACGCCCTGCGGCGGCTGTGCGGACCAGTATCCGAGCTGCAGACCCAGTTTCATGAGACGCATCATGGCGGATCGACCAGATCCATTTCTAGAACGTGTTTCACTTTCTGCCAGAACATGTTTCACTTTGGCTCATGAGTCGCACCCTCTCGGCGCCGGTCACCGTCGCCTTCGACTACACCCGGTCGACCGGCCCCGTCGTCGGTCGCTTCCTCTCCGGACTCCGCGACGGGGTCGTCGTGGGCGGCCGGACCTCGACAGGACAGGTCGTCGTCCCCCCGCTCGAGTTCGACCCCGTCACCCACGAGGCGACGACCGAGTTCGTCGAGGTCTCCTCCGTTGGCACGGTCACGTCCTGGACCTGGGTCCCCGAGCCGGTGAAGGACCAGCCGTTCGACCGGCCGTTCGCCTTCGCCCTGGTCACCCTCGACGGCGCGGACGTGCCCCTCCTGCACGCCCTGGACGTCGCGTCACCCGCTGAGGTCACGACCGGGATGCGGGTGCGGGTGCGCTGGGCCGCGGAGCGGGTCGGCCACATCAACGACATCGCGTGCTTCGAGCCGCTGGCGCCCGGCGAGACCGAGGCGAGCGCGCCAGCCGCCGCCGGCGACGAGCCGGTCACCGGCGTGGTCACCAGGGTCTCTCTCGACTACCAGTACGCCGCCTCACCGGAGGAGTCGCTGTTCTACCGCGGCCTCAACGAGGGCCGCATCATGGGCCAGCGCTGCCCCACCTGCCAGAAGGTCTACGTCCCGCCGCGCAGCGCCTGTCCTTCGGACGGCACGCCGACCGTCGAGGAGGTCGAGCTCTCGCAGACCGGCACGATCACGACGTTCTGCGTCGTCAACGTGCCCTTCCTCGGCCAGAAGATCACCCCGCCGTACGTCTCCGCGTACGTCCTCCTCGACGGCGCCGACATCGCGGTGCTGCACCTGATCCTCGGCGTGCCCGCCGACGAGGTGCGGATGGGCATGCGGGTCAAGGCGGTCTGGAAGCCGGAGGACGAGTGGGCGTACTCCCTGGAGAACATCGACCACTTCGCGCCGACCGGCGAGCCCGACGCCGACTTCGACACCTACAAGCACCACCTGTGAACACCCCACGACGTTCTCCGTTCCCCCGCTTCGCTCCTCCACGAACAACGCCGCGGGGACCCCGTTCCTCCAGAAAGGTGTGCTGCCATGCGTGACGTCGCCGTCGTCGGGTTCGCCCAGCGACAGATGCCTGAGTTCGACGGGTCCCCGACCTGCGTCGAGCTGCTCGTTCCGGTCTTCAAGGAGCTCTACGAGCAGACCGGCTGGACCCGCAGGGATGTCGGGTTCTGGTGCTCCGGCTCCTCCGACTACCTCGCCGGCCGCTCGTTCTCGTTCGTCCAGGCGGTCGACGCGATCGGCGTCATCCCGCCGGTCAACGAGTCGCACGTCGAGATGGACCTCGCCTGGGCCATGTACGAGGCATGGCTCAAGATCCAGACGGGTGAGGTCGACACCGCCCTCGTCTACGCCTTCGGCAAGAGCTCGGCCGGCGTCCTGCGCCGCACTCTCGCGCTGCAGCTCGAGCCCTACACGATGACGCCCCTGTGGCCCGACACCGTGTCCCTCGCCGGCCTCCAGGCGCGCGTGGGCATCGACGCGGGCCTGTGGGACGAGCGCGCCATGGCCGAGGTCGTCAACCGCTCGCTGACCGACGCGGAGAAGAACGAGCACGCCATCCGCAAGGGGGGCTCGTCCGTCGAGGAGCTGCTCGCGCGGCCCATGTACGCCGACCCGCTGCGCAAGCACGACTGCTCCCCCGTCACCGACGGCGTGGCAGCCCTGGTGCTGGCCGCCGGCGACAAGGCCCGCGAGGTCCGCGAGCGTCCCGCCTGGCTGACCGGCATCTCCCACTACGTCGACCCGATGGGCATGGGTGTCCGCGACCTCACCCGGTCGCCCTCGGCCCAGCGAGCCGGTGCCGCGCTCGACCTCGACGGCGTCGAGGTGGCCGAGCTGCACGCGCCGTTCAGCCACCAGGAGCTCATCCTCCGCAGGGAGCTCGGTCTCGGCGGCGACGTCGTCATCAACCCGTCCGGCGGCGCGCTCGCGAGCAACCCGATGTTCTCCGGCGGCGGCATCCGCGTCGGCGAGGCCGCCACGAGGATCTGGTCCGGCGAGGCCGACAAGACCCTCGCCCACGCCACCAGTGGCCCCGCCCTGCAGCAGAACCTCGTCTGCACCCTGGAAGGAAAGATCTGATGGGCAAGCAGCCTGCAGCGATCATCGGCGTCGGCCAGACGCACCACCGCGCGAAGCGCGAGGACGTCTCGATGGCCGGCCTGTGCCGCGAGGCCATCGACCGCGCGCTCATCGACGCCAACCTGACGCTCGACGACATCGACGCGATCGTCGTCGGCAAGGCGCCGGACCTCTTCGAGGGCGTGATGATGCCCGAGCTGTTCCTGGCCGAGGCGCTCGGGGCGGCCGGCAAGCCGCTGCTCCGCGTCCACACGGCCGGTTCGGTCGGCGGCTCGACTGCCATCGTCGCGTCCTCGCTGGTGCAGGCCGGCGTCCACAAGCGGGTGCTGACGGTGGCCTACGAGAAGCAGTCCGAGTCCAACGCGATGTGGGCGCTCTCGGTGCCGCTGCCCTTCAACATGCCGGTCCACGCGGGAGCCGGCGGCTACTTCGCACCCCACGTGCGGTCCTACATCCGCCGCTCCCAGGCGCCCACCCACGTCGGCGCGATCGTGGCGGCGAAGGACCGCAACAACGCGCTGAAGAACCCCTACGCGCACCTCCACAACGAGGGCACGACCGTCGAGTCCGTGCTCGCGTCGCAGATGCTGTGGGACCCCATCAGGTACGACGAGACCTGCCCCTCGAGCGACGGCGCGTGCGCGCTGGTCATCGTCGACGAGGACACCGCGAAGTCCTCGCCGAACCCGGCGTGGATCCACGGCACCGTGATGCGCTCGGAGGCCACCACGGCCGCCGAGCGCGACCAGGTCAACCCGCAGGCCGGGAGGGACGCGGCGGCCGCGCTGTGGAAGCAGGCCGGGATCACCTCGCCGATCGACGAGATCGACGCGGCCGAGATCTACGTGCCCTTCTCCTGGTTCGAGCCGATGTGGCTGGAGAACCTCGGATTCGCCGCCGAGGGCGAGGGTTGGAGGCTCACCGAGGCCGGCGAGACCGCGATGACCGGCCGGATCCCGGTCAACTGCTCGGGCGGCGTGCTCTCCTCCAACCCGATCGGCGCCTCGGGCATGCTCCGCTTCGGCGAGGCCGCCCTCCAGGTGCGCGGCGCGGCCGGCGAGCACCAGGTCGACGGCGCCCGCAAGGCCCTCGGGCACGCGTACGGCGGCGGGTCGCAGTTCTTCGCGATGTGGGTCGTCGGCGCGGACAAGCCCAGCAACTGAGCGTTTCGGGGGCGGCGGGCGCGGCTAGGTTCACGACGTGACTGACGCGCCGTACCCGCCTCCCCCGCCTCCACCCGGCCGCGGGTCCGGTGCCCCCGCGCCGGGCCCTCCTCGCCGTCGCCTGCTGGGCTGGGTGATCGGCCTGGTGGTCGTGACCGTGCTGGCCGTCGTCGCGGGTGTCACGTTCGCCGCCTTCCTGTTCCTGCGTCACCTCGGCGACTGGTTCGACACCGTGGCCCCACCGGCGCCGAGCGCCGAGGTCGGCGAATGGTTCACCACCGACGACGGCGACCTCACGGTCAAGGTCACGTCGCTGGCGTGCCACCCCTCGGAGGACGACCCGACCGGACCCGCCGACGACTGCGACTTCGCCTTCGAGGCCCGCAACGACAGCGACCGCACGATCGGCCTCGACGACATCACCGTGAAGTCGGTCCTCGACGGACAGTGGGGCAGCGCCACGCTGAGGGACCCGGTCGACGGCGAGGTCTCCTACGGCTCCATCAGCCTCGAGCCCGGGGAGACCAAGAGGATCGACGGCGAGATCTGGCGCGGCTCCCGACGACTCGACGGAATCGCGTTCGACGCGGACGATGCCTCGAGCCACAGCGCGGTCGTCGTGGATGCCGGGGACGCCTCCTCCCCTCAGTAGGCTGAGCGCGTGATCGAGCTGCGCACCCCCACCCAGATCGAGCAGATGCGTCCCGCCGGGCGCTTCGTCGCCTCGGTGATCCAGGCCCTCTCCGAGAAGGCCGCGGTCGGCGTCAACCTGCTCGAGCTCGACGAGCTGGCGCACCAGATGATCAAGGACGCGGGTGCGGAGTCCTGCTACATCGACTACCACCCGACGTTCGGCGCCAGCCCGTTCGGCAAGGTGCTGTGCACCTCGGTCAACGACGCCGTGCTGCACGGCCTCCCGCACGACTACACGCTCCAGGACGGCGACCTGCTCTCGGTCGACTTCGCAGCGTCGGTCGACGGCTGGGTGTCCGACTCGGCGCTCTCGGTCGTCGTCGGCAACGCCCGCGAGGAGGACCTGCGCCTGATCGAGACGACCCAGAAGGCGCTCGACGCCGGCATCGCCGCCGCCCGCTCGGGCAACCGGCTCGGCGACATCTCCGCGGCGATCGGCGACGTCGCCCACGCCGCCGGTCTCAAGGTCAACCTGCAGTTCGGCGGCCACGGCGTCGGCCGGACCATGCACGGCGAGCCGCACGTGGCCAACGACGGCCGCCCGGGCCGCGGCATCAAGCTCCGCCCGGGCCTGGTGATCGCGATCGAGCCGTGGTTCCTGCACACCACCGACGAGATCGTGTTCGACCCCGACGGCTGGACCATCCGCAGCGCCGACGGCTCGCGGGGCGCGCACGTCGAGCACACCGTCGCGATCACGTCGGGCGACCCGCTCGTGCTCACCGCGCGCGACTGACCTCCGCCCGTCGGGGTACCTCCTGCCCCACGGCCCGAGCGGTCGGGGAGGTGGTATGGAACGGCGCACCGTCGGCGTCGAGGAGGAGCTCCTCCTCGTCGATCCCGAGACCCGGGCGACGACGCCGCGCGCGGAGCAGGTCCTGCGGTACGCCGCGGAACACGAACCGGACCCCGCCGACGAGCTCGACCACGAGCTGTTCGCGCACCAGCTCGAGACCCGCACCCCGCCGGTCCTCGACGCCGCGGACCTGCGTCGCCACCTGGTCCGGCTCAGGGCCCGTGCCAGCCGGGCGGCGGAGGCCGTCGGGGCGCGCACTGCGGCGACGGGCGCCGTACCGTTGCAGGGCGGTCCTCCTCGCACGACCCGCGACGACCGCTACCTCGCCATGGTGGCGACCTTCGGGGAGATCGCCCGTCCGGGAGGGACCTGCGGCCAGCACGTGCACGTGCAGGTCGACTCCGACGACCAGGGCGTGCGCGCGATCGACGCGATCACGCCGTGGCTGCCGGTGCTGCTGGCGATCAGCGCGAACTCGCCGTACTACCACGGCCGCGACACGCGCTACGCGTCCTGGCGAGCGGAGGCCTGGAGCCACTGGCCGAGCGCCTGCTCCACCGAGCGGTTCGGCTCGGCGGCGGCGTACCACACGCTCAGCCGGGCACTGGTGGCCTCGGGAGCCGCGATGGACGACGGGATGCTCTACTTCGACGCCCGCCTCTCGGCCCACCAGCCGACGGTGGAGATCCGGATCGGCGACGTCTGCACCCATCCCGACGACGCGGTGCTGGTGGCAGTGCTGGGCCGCGCTCTGGTGTGCCGGGAGATCGACGGGGACGGCCTGCCCAGCGGCAACTGGCGAGCCGAGCTGCTCCGGGCTGCCCGGTGGCGCGCGGCGCGGTACGGCCTGACCGAGCGCCTCCTCGACCCGGTGACGGGCGTCCTGACCCCGGCACGGGAGGTGCTGGACCAGCTGGTCACGATGGTCGCGGAGCCGCTGGCGGCGTACGGCGACACCGACGTGGTCCGGGCAGGTGTGCCACGCGTGCTGGCCGAGGGAGGCGCGACCCGGCAGCGCGCCAGCTACGAGCGCAGCGGAGGCAGCCTGCCGGCGGTGGTCGACGACCTGGTCAGCCGCACCAATGCGGGCTGACCAGGCCGGACGCGATCACTGACTGAGACCCCAGACGAAGCCGAAGATGCCGCACGCGACGCCCAGACCCACGATCAGCCACAGCGAGATCCAGGCCAGGGAGTGCATCCCGTGCTGGTAGTGGTTCTCGGAGAATCCGGGGAACTGCTCGGCGTTGACGTCGCTCATCGCAACCTCCTGGATGTCGGCCTGCTTGCACCGACAACGCTACTGCATCGGCAGGCTCAACGGTCCTCGGACTTCGCGACCACGGCGAAGGTCGCGTCGAGGTCGACGCTCCACTCGACGCCCCGGCCGTCGCGGACGTCGGCCTCGTAGGCCACGCCCGGGTCGTCGCTCACGCTCGCCTCGAGCAGGGTGCCGCCGCCGACCGCGTCGAGCGCCGCCTGCTCGACCGACGCGCGCTCCTCGGCGGAGAGCACCCGGTCGTCGGCGTCGTCCCGGTCGACCTCGTCGTCGGCGTCGTCGCTGTCGTCGCTGTCGTCGTGCTCCTGGCCGACCACGGCCAGGTCCTGGTCGAGCGTGACGTCGACCTCGGTCCCGTCGGACAGCCGGACCTCGACCTCGTAGGCCTCGCCGGCGTCGTCGCTCGTCTCGACGGAGACGGCCTCGCCGCCACCGGCGGCCTTCTCGGCTGCGGCGGCGACCCGGGCGCGCTCGTCGCCGCCGACCTCGTCGTCGGCGCTGGCCGCCCACACCGTTCCTCCGACGGCCAGTGCGGCCACGGCGGCGACGGCAGGGACGAGGACGCGCTTGCTGCGCAGGCGTGCGGTGTTCATCAGGGTTCCTTCGGTCGGAGAACAGGTACTGCTCCGACTCTCGCACCGGGTCGCTGAACCCTCGCTGAATCGTCCTGAAGGCCTCTTCAGGAGGGCAGGCGGACGACGAGTCGAGCACCCCCGAGCGGCGACGAGTCCAGCGCCACCGAGCCCCCGTGGGCCGCCACGACCTCCCGCACGATGGCCAGGCCGAGCCCGCTGCCGCCGGCGTCTCGGCTGCGCGCGTCGTCGAGGCGGCGGAACCGCTCGAAGACCCGCTCCCGCTCGGCCACCGGCACGCCGGGGCCGTCGTCCTCCACCGTCAGGACGACGCCGTCGGGGCGCTGCTCGACCCGCAGCAGCACGCGCTCCGCAGCGTGGCGCACGGCGTTGTCGACGAGGTTGCGCACGACCTGGCCGAGCGCGACGGCGTCCCCCCGGACCCGGCCCGGGCCGACGCCGCTGGTGTCGATCACCAGGCCCTGCCGCCCGCCGCGCCGGGCGTGGGCCAGGGCGAGATCGTCGAGGTCCACGTCGACGCGCTGCATCCGGGACGCGCCCTCGCCGGCCCGCGCCAGGACGAGCAGCTGATCGACGAGGACCTGCATCCGCACCGCCTCCTCCAGCACCGTCGCGGACAGCTCGCCCTCGGAGAGCGCGCCGGGATGGGCCTGGGCGACCTCCGCCGCCTGCCGCAGGCTCGCGACCGGGGACCGCAGCTCGTGGGAGGCGTCCGAGACGAACTGCTGCTGCCGGTCGCTGGCTTCCTGCAGTCGGACGAGCATCTGGTTCATGGTGCGGGCCAGCCGGCCGATCTCGTCCTTGCCCGCCGGGACCGGGACGCGACGCTCGAGGCTGGTCCCGCTGATCCGCTCCACCTCGGTCCGGATCCGCTCCACCGGGCGCAGCGCGCGCCCGACGACCAGCCAGGTCGTCGCGCCCACGACCACCAGCAGCAGCGGGATGCCGACGAGCAGCGGGACCGCCAGCGCCGCGGTCGTCTCGTCGAGATCCTCCAGCGAGACGGCGACCGCGACCACACCGCCGCCCGCGGTGTCGTCGGCGACCACGAGGTAGCGGTGCTCGCCGCCGCGCAGGGCGACCGCCTCGCCGTCGTCGAGCGGGATGGTGCCGCTCAGCGATGCGGCCGCTGCGAGGACCCGCCCGTCCGCGTCGGTGACCTGCCAGACGACGTCGTCGGGCTCGTCGTCGGGCTCGTCGTCGGCCTCCCCGGGGGCCGGTAGACCGCCCGCGTCGACCTGGGCCACGAGGTCGCTCGCGCGCTGCTCGGCCGTGGTCTCGGCCGCGTCGCGCAACGAGGAGCGCACCGCCAGCACCAGGAGCGCGGCGGCGAGGACGAGGGCCACCGCCACGACGAGGACGGCCGAGAGCGTCGTACGCAGGCGCACGTCAGCCTCCGTCGCTCGCCAGTCGGTAGCCGGCGCCGCGGAGGGTCTCGATCGCCTCACGCCCGAAGGGCCGGTCCACCTTGTTGCGCAGGTGCCGCACGTACACCTCGACGATGTTGGGGTCGCCGTCGAAGTCGCCGTCCCAGACGGCGTCGAGGATCTGGCGCTTGGAGACCACGTCGCCCTTGTGCCGCGCGAGGAAGGCCAGCACCGCGAACTCGCGCGCCGTGAGGGCGATCTCGACGTCGCCCCGGCGCACCCGCCGGGCGGCGGGGTCCACCACGAGGTCCCCGATCTCCAGGGCCGTCGGTCGCTCCGTGGCGCCACGCCGGGCGACCGCGCGCAGCCGTGCGACGAGGACCGGGAACGAGAACGGCTTGGTCAGGTAGTCGTCGGCCCCGGTGTCGAGCCCCTCGACCTGGTCCCACTCCCCGTCCTTGGCGGTGAGCATCAGGATCGGGGTCCAGTTGCCCTCGGCGCGCAACGTCTCGCAGACCTTGTAGCCGTTGATCCCGGGCAGCATCAGGTCGAGCACGATCGCGTCGTACGGGTTCTCGCGGGCCAGCCACAGCCCGTCGGTCCCGTCGTGGGCGAGGTCGACCGCGAAGCCCTCGGCCCCGAGCCCGACCTGCAGGGTGCGGGCGAGGCGCCGCTCGTCGTCGACGACCAGGACACGCATGCGACCTCCGGGAGGAACAGCTCAGGGTGGCTCCATTCTCACGGAGCCACCCTGAACGTGCGCTGAAGAGGCCGGCTACCTGTTGTAGTTGACCTGCATCTCCTTGATCGCGTTGAGCCAGCCGGAGCGGAGGCGACGCGGCTTGCCCACGAGCTCGATGTCGGGCGCGAGGTCGGCGATCGCATTGAAGATCAGGTTGATCTGCAGGCGCGCGAGGTTCGCCCCGAGGCAGTAGTGCGCCCCATGGCCGCCGAAGGCGACGTGCGGGTTGTTCTCGCGCAGGATGTTGAACTTGAACGGCTCGTCGAAGACGGTCTCGTCGAAGTTGGCGGAGGCGTAGAACATGGCGACGCGGTCGCCCTTCTTGATCGCCTGGCCGGCCAGCTCGGTGTCCTTCTTGGCGGTGCGCTGGAAGACGGTGACGGGCGTCGCCCAACGGACGATCTCGTCGATCGCCGTCTCCGGGCGCTCCTTCTTCCACAGCTCCCACTGGTCGGGGTGCTCGAAGAAGGCGTGCATGCCGTGGCTGGTCGCGTTGCGTGTCGTCTCGTTGCCCGCGACCGTCAGCAGGATCACGAAGAACCCGAACTCGTCGTTGGTCAGCGCACCGTGGTCGTCGTCCAGGCCGACACTGATCAGCTTGGTGACGATGTCGTCCTGCGGGTTCGCGCGACGCTCGTTGGCGAGCTGGTCGAAGTAGACGAGGATCTCCATGGACGCGACCGCCGGGTCGGCGCCGATGTCGGGGTCGTCGTAGCCCATCATCTGGTTCGACCACTCGAAGAGCTTCTTGCGGTCCTCCTGCGGCACGCCGAGGAAGTCGGCGATCGCCTGCAGCGGCAGCTCGGCGGCGATGTCCTCGACGAAGTCGCCGGACCCCTTGGCGACGGCCTGCGCGACGATCTCGCGGGCGCGCTCCTCCAGGACCTGCTTGAGGGCCGCGATCACGCGCGGCGTGAAGCCGCGGGAGACGATGCCGCGCATCTTGGTGTGGTCCGGCGGGTCGTGGTGGATCAGCATCGCTCGCTGGACCTCGACCTGGTCGCGGGTCATGTCCGGAGCGAACCGGATGATCACGCCGTTCTCCATGGCCGACCAGTTCTCGTTGTCCTTGGAGACCTGGCGGACCTCTGCGTGCCGGGTCAGCGCCCAGTAGCCGGTGTCGAGGAAGCCGGCGCGCGCCTCGGGGACCTGCTCGATCCAGCGGATCGGCTCGTTGGCCCGCAGCGCACGGAACTCGTCGTGCGGCAGGGCCACTTCGTTGATGTCGGGATCGGTGGGATCCCATCCCTCCGGAATGAGGAGCTCGGTCACGCGACGAACCTTTCGCTTCTGGACGACCATGGGGGTGGAACACGTTCTAAGAGTCACCGTACAAAGCATCGCGCCAATACGAAAGGGTTTCGTGAAAGGAACTTGCGGCCGGCCTGCCGCCGGCGGGACGGATGCTAGAACGTGTTCTACTACGGTGCTACCGTGCGGTCATGGGCAACCCTGTGATCGTCGAAGCAGTCCGCACCCCCCTGGGCAAGCGCAAGGGCTGGCTGGCCGGCCTGCACCCGGCCCAGACCCTGGGCTTCGTCCAGGCCGAGGTGCTCCGTCGCGCCGGGGTCGACCCGGCCCTGGTCGAGCAGGTGGTCGGCGGCTGCGTCACCCAGGCGGGCGAGCAGTCCAACGACATGGTGCGCCGGGCGTGGCTGTACGCCGGTCTTCCCCAGGCCACGGCCGGCACCGCGCTCGACGCGCAGTGCGGCTCGGGCCAGCAGGCGACCCACCTGGTCAACGACATGGTCGCCGCCGGCACGATCGACGTCGGCCTCGCCTGCGGCGTCGAGATGATGTCGCGCATCCCGCTCGGCGCCAACGTCCCGCCGGGGATGGGTGACCCGCGCCCCGACGACTGGTCGATCGACATGCCGAACCAGTTCGAGGCCGCTGACCGGATCGCCAGGAACCGCGGCATCACCCGCGCCGACCTCGAGGCGCTCGGGCTCGCCTCCCAGACCAAGGCCCGGGTCGCGGTCGAGGAGGGCCGATTCAAGCGCGAGATCGCCGCCATCGAGGCGCCGGTGCTCGACGACGAGGGCAGGCCGACGGGCGAGACCCGGCTCGTCGAGGCCGACCAGGGCCTGCGCGAGACCACTGCCGAGGGCCTGGCCGGCCTGCGCACCGTGCTCGAGGGCGGCCTGCACACCGCGGGCACCTCCTCGCAGATCTCCGACGGCGCCGCCGCGCTGCTGATCATGGACGAGGACAAGGCCCGCGCCCTGGGCCTGACGCCGCGGGCCCGGATCAAGGCACAGTGCCTGGTCGGCTCGGACCCCTACTACCACCTCGACGGCCCGATCGACGCCACCCAGCGGCTGCTCGACAAGACCGGCATGGCGATCTCCGACTTCGACCTGTTCGAGGTCAACGAGGCCTTCGCCTCGGTCGTGCTGTCGTGGGCCGGCGTCCACGGGGTCGACCTGGACAAGGTCAACGTCAACGGCGGCGCCATCGCCCTCGGTCACCCGGTCGGCGCCACCGGCGTCCGGCTGATCACCACCGCACTGCACGAGCTGGAGCGGCGCGACCAGGGCACCGCGCTCATCTCGATGTGCGCCGGCGGCGCGATGGCCACCGGCACCATCATCGAGCGGATCTGACCAGACGGCGCGGGCCCCGACGAGATGCCGGGCCCGCGCCGGACCAGTCCCAGGTCAGCGGCGGCCGCGCTTCTCCCGCGGCTGCACCTTGATCTCGATCGGCGTGCCGACGAAGCCGAACTCCTCGCGCAGACGGCGCTCGATGAACCGCTCGTAGCCCTGGTCGAGCTTGCCGGTGGTGAACAGCTTGAACACCGGCGGCGCGCTCTGCACCTGGCTGCCGAACAGGATCCTCGGCTGCTTGCCGCCGCGCACCGGGTGCGGGTGCTCGGCGACGATCCGCCCGAGGAAGGCGTTGAGCGCCCCGGTGGAGATCCGGGTCTCCCAACCCTCGATGGCGCGGTCCAGCGCCGGCACCAGCCGGTCGATGTGCCAGCCGGTCTTCGCGGTGATGTTGATCCGCGGTGCCCACTGCACCTGCACCAGGTCGCGCTCGATCTCGCGGTCGAGGTAGTAGCGACGCTCGGCGTCGACGAGGTCCCACTTGTTGAAGGCGATCACGAGCGCCTTGCCGGCCTCGCGCACCTCCTGCAGGATCCGCATGTCCTGCTCGGCGATCGACTCGTTGCCGGCGAGGACGAGCACGCACACCTCGGCGCGCTCGATCGCGGTCGAGGTGCGCAACCACGCGTAGTACTCGTGGCCCGAGGCCTCCTTGACGCGCTTGCGGATGCCGGCGGTGTCGATGAAGCGCCACTCGCGGCCACCGAGCTCGACCAGCTCGTCGACCGGGTCGACCGTCGTACCGGCGACGTTGTCGACGACCACCCGCTCCTCCCCTGCGAGCTTGTTGAGCAGCGAGGACTTGCCGACGTTGGGCCGGCCGACGATGGCGATCCGGCGGGGACCCCCGAGCTCCTCCTCGACCCGGTCGGGCGCCTCGGGCAGCACGTCGAGGATGGCGTCGAGCAGGTCGCCCGAGCCGCGGCCGTGGAGCGCGGAGACGGGGTACGGCTCACCGAGGCCGAGGTTCCACAGGCCGTGAGCCTCCGCCTCGGCCCGCTCGTCGTCGACCTTGTTGGCGGCGAGGACGACCGGCTTGCCGGACTTGCGCAGCACCCGGACGACCGCCTCGTCGGCGTCGGTGATGCCGACCGACGCGTCGACGACGAAGAGCACCGCGTCGGCGAGCGTGACGGCGACCTCGGCCTGGACCTTGATCCGCTCGGCCATGCCGCGCGCGTCGGGGTCCCAGCCGCCGGTGTCGACCAGCGTGAACGCCCGGCCGGCCCACTCGGCGTCGTAGGACACGCGGTCACGGGTCACGCCCGGGATGTCCTCGACGACGGCCTCGCGGCGGCCGAGGATCCGGTTCACCAGGGTCGACTTGCCGACGTTCGGGCGACCGACGACGGCCAGCACCGGGACCACCCCGGTCGGGGTGTCTTCACTCATCACGTTCTCCTTGCGGGAGCGGTCCGGGCAGGCGCCGCCCCGTCTCGTCCAGGGCTTCGGCCAGCTGCTGCTGGAGGTGGGTGCGCAGCGCGGCCGAGGTCGAACGGACATTCTCCCGCGTCCGGGGCCACGGAGCCGCATCGACGGCGCACGGCTCCCCCACGACGATGTCGATCCGGGCCCCCTTGTGGGGCAGCGAGCCACTCGAACCGCCGGGATCACGCGACCCCAGGAAGGTCAGCGGTACGACCGGCGCCCCCGTCACCAGGGCGAGGTACGCCGCCCCGCCGTGGAAGCGCTCGAGGTCTCCCGGTCCCCGGGTGCCCTCCGGGAAGACGCCCACCGCGTGCCCCTCGCGAAGTACCCGCAGCGCGACCCGGACCGCGGCCGGGTCGGTGTGGTCGCGGTCGAGGGGGATCTGCCCGGCCGCCCGCAGGAACGCCCCCAGCGGACCGGAGAACATCTCGAGCTTGGTCAGCGCGTGCACGGGCCGGGGCGCGAAGATCGCCATCAGCGGACCGTCGATGAACCCGATGTGGTTGGCCGCCACCACGGCCGCCCCGTGCGCCGGGAACCGCTCGGGGTGGTGGACGCGGACGTCGTACCGGCGCCGGATCAGCCAGCGCGACGTACGGCGTCCGCGGACCAGCAGCCCGCGCGCGGGCATCGCGACCGCGTCGCTGCGCGGGCGCTGGGTGTGCGCGCTCACACGCGCTCCATCACCATGCCCACCACGACGTCGACGACCTCGTCGAGGGTCAGCTCGGTCGAGTCCACGTGGACCGCGCCGTCGGCCATGGTGAGTGGCGCCACCGCGCGACCGGAGTCGATCTTGTCGCGGGCCAGCAGGGACTCCTGGGTGGCGGCGACGTCGGCGCCGCCGTTCTCCAGTGCCCGGCGGGCGGCCCGGGCGGCCGGGTCGGCGGTGAGGTAGACCTTGAGCTCGGCCTGCGGCCACACCACGGAGCCGATGTCACGGCCCTCGACGACGATGCCGCCGGCGCCGATCAGCTCGCGCTGGAGCTCGACCAGCCGGGTGCGCACCTCGGGGACCGCGCTGACGGGCGAGACCGCCGCGTTGACCTCGTCGCTGCGGATCTCGACGGAGACGTCGCGGCCGTCGACGGTGATCGTCGGCGCGAGCGGGTCGGTCCCGGAGACGAGCACCGGCTCACCGGCGCGCTCGGCGACCGCCGCCGCGTCGTGCACGTCCACGCCCCGGTCGAGCATCCACCAGGTGAGGGCGCGGTACTGCGCACCGGTGTCGAGGTAGCGCAGCCCCAGCCGGGCGGCCACGGCGCGGCAGGTGCTGGACTTGCCCGAGCCGGAGGTTCCGTCAACTGCTACGACCACGTTCACCGGCACACTCACGGGCGGCACATTACCGGTGGGTCACCCAGCCCCTCGACTCCAGAGCGGCCCGCAGCTCCTCCGCACGACCGACGACGACGTCGAGCTCGACCTGCCCGACGGGGCGGCCGGGGTCGTGGTCGATCCGCACGTCCTCGATGTTGACGCCGCTGTCGCCGGCATCCGAGAACAGCCGCGCGAGCCCGCCCGGCTGGTCGGGCAGGGCCACGCGGACCGCCTCCATCGGCAGCGGCGCGGCGCCGTGCTTGCCCGGGATCGCGCGGGTCCCCGCCTGCCCGTAGGCCAGCAAGGACTCCAGCCCGACCCGGTCGCCACCGGCGACCGCCTCGAGGGCCAGGTCGAGCCGGTCGCGGACCTCGGCGAGGAGAGCGGCGACCGCGGTCGCGTTGCCGCCGATGATCTGGCTGTACAGGCGGGGGTCGCCGCCGGCGACCCGGGTGACGTCGCGCACACCGGTGCCCGACAGGGCGAGGTGCTCGGCCGAGGCACCCGCGAGGGTGCCGGCGACGAGCGAGGCCATCAGGTGCGGGACGTGGGAGGTCCGGGCGACCGCGCGGTCGTGCTCGACCGGGCTCAGGTGCACGGGCACCGCCCCGCAGAGCGCCGCGAGTGCCTCGACCACCCGGGTCGCGGCCGAGGTGGCGTCCGGACCCGGCGTGATCGCCCACGGCCGGCCGTCGAAGAGTTCGGCGTTGGCCGAGAGCGGTCCGGAGTGCTCGGTGCCGGCCATCGGGTGGCTGCCGACGTACCTGCTCACCGCCGGGTGCCCGGAGACCGCGGCCAGCGGCCCGGCCTTGACGCTGCCGACGTCGGTCACGATCGTGTCCGGCCCCACGCTGTCGAGGACCTGGTTGATGACGGTGCCCAGCGCGTCCGGAGGTACGGCGACCACGACCAGCTGCGGGACGTCGTCCGTCGTGCGCGCGCGGCCCGCGCCGAGGCCGGTCGCGGTCCGTACGTGGTCCGGCGTGGTGTCGGTGAGCAGCACCTCGAGCCCCGCGCGACGGCAGGCCAGCGCGATCGAGGTGCCGATCAGGCCGGTCCCGACGATCTCGACCGGGCCGGTGAGCGCACTCGTCTCGGACACGCAGGACAGGTTAGGGGATCACGCCCCCGGATCCGCGCCGGGCTGGTAGGACCCGAAGGACCAGTGGTTGCCCTCGGGGTCGCGGACGCTGCCACCGCGCCCGCCGTAGTCCTGGTCGACCATCGCGCGCTCCACGCTCGCCCCGGCCGCGACGGCCGCGTCGAAGACCGCGTCGGGGTCGTCGGCGACGAGGTAGACGGCGGCGCTGCCCGCGGGCTGGAGCGGAGCGTCGGGGCGCACGGCCCCGAACATGATCCCGCCACCGCCGGGCCACAGCCACTCGGCGTGGACGACGGCGCCCGCGTCGTCGCGATGGGTGGCGTGCTCGACGAAGCCGATCGCGCGCAGCCACGCGGTCATCGCGTCGACGTCGCGGAACTGCATCGCGGCCCAGAGGCGGACGGTCGCTGCGGAGGTCGTTGTCGTCGTCATGCCTGCGAGTCTGCTCCCCCGTCGTCCCGCAGGTCTTGGACGAACGGGAACTCCTCGCGCAGCCAGGTCGTCGGCGTGCAGCCCGCCAGCGCGGTCCACTCGCGGGTCAGGTGCGCCTGGTCGGCGTACCCGCACGCGGCGGCGACCTCGGCCAGCGGCCGCCGACCGAGCGCCTGTCGTGCCGCCTGCAACCGGGCCACCCGCTGGAACGCCTTGGGGGCGAGCCCGCACTCGGCGCGGACCAGCGTCCCGAGGCGACGCCTGCTGTACCCGACCTCCTCGGCCACGTCGGCCACCCGCGCTCCGGACGTCAGCAGCGCGAGCGCGTGCGCGACCTCGGCCTGCGGCGCCGGGTCTCCCCCGCCCGCGGCGAGACCGGCGAGGGCTCGGTCGACGAGCGCGACCCGCGCCGACCACGACGCCAGCGCGTGCAGCCGGTCCGGCAGCTCCCGCAGCGACGGCGGTACGACGGCCTCGTCGAGGTCGGTCAGCGCCCCGGACAGGTCCGCGGCGGGCCGTCCGAGAAGCACCCGTGCGCCCTCGAGGGTCAGCGCCAGCTGCACGCCGCGCTGTGAGCCGCCGTGGTGGATCGCCGCCGGCTCGGTGTGCAGCCCCGACAGCGACGCGAACGCCGCGTGCAGCGTCTCCGGACGCCCGGCCCAGGACACCCGGAGCGGGTCGTCGAGCGGCAGCACCAGGGTGACCGTCGTGGACGGCAGTCCGCGGTGGACGCCGGGCGCGCCGAAGTCGACGTCGTACGGGATGCGTGCGACGACGTACCTCCGCAGGGCCGCGGGCACCGGTGGGACCGGGATCACCCGACCCACGGTAGGTCTACAGGCCGACCAGCTCCAGCAGCTGACCGAGCTCGTCGTCGGACAGCTCACGCAGCTTGCCACCACCGAGGGTGCCGAGCTCGATCGGGCCGAACCTCGTGCGGCTCAGCTGGCGCACCGGATGCCCGACCTGGTCGAGCAGCCGCCGCACGATCCGGTTGCGGCCCTCGTGGATCACCAGCTCGATGATCGACCTGTCCGCGGAGGTGTCGATGACCCGCGCGCGGCGTACCTCCACGGGCCCGTCCTCCAGGGTCACGCCCGCGAGCAGGTCGGCGACGGTGCTCTTGGCGAGCCGCCCGGCGACCTCGGCGACGTAGGTCTTCTCGACCTCGAACGACGGGTGGGCCATTCGGTGCGCGAAGTCGCCGTCGTTGGTGAGCAGCAGCAGGCCCGAGGTGTCGGTGTCGAGGCGACCGACGTGGAAGAGGCGCTCCGGGCGGTCGGCCACCAGGTCGGAGAGGGTACGACGCCCCTGCGGGTCGGACATCGTGGACACGACGCCGCGTGGCTTGTTGAGCACGAGGTAGACGTGGTCGGAGATCGGGGGCAGCCGCTTCCCGGACACCTTGATCACCGCGGTGCGGGGATCGACCTTGGTGCCGAGCCGGGTGACGACCTCGCCGTCGACCTCGACCTCGCCCTCGAGCATCAGCTCCTCGCAGCGACGCCGGGAGGCGACCCCGGACTGGGCGAGCAGCTTCTGCAGCCGGACCTGGCCGTCGTCGTCGACGGCGATCTCACGCGTCATCGTCGGCCTCCTCGACCGGCGCCTCGACCGGCGCCTGGACCGGCTCCGCGACACTCTCGCGCAGCTCGTCCTCGACCTCGGCGAGGTCCGGCAGGTGCGGCGCCAGGTCGGGCAGCTCGTCGAGCGAGACGATGCCGATCCGCTCCAGGAAGTAGGTCGTGGTCCGGTAGAGGGTCGCGCCGTGCTCGCCGTCGCGGCCCGCCTCCTCGACCAGGCCGCGGCTGAGCAGGGTCCGCATCACGCCGTCGACGTTGACCCCGCGCACCGCCGAGACGCGGGCCCGGGAGACCGGCTGCTGGTAGGCGACCACGGCCAGGGTCTCCAGCGCGGCCTGGGTGAGCCGGGCCTGCTGGCCCTCGAGCACGAACGCCTCGACGACGGGTGCGAGCTCCTCGCGGGTGTAGTAGCGCCAGCCCCCCGCGACGTTGCGCAGCTCGAAGCCGCGGCCCTGCTCGTCGTACTCGGCCGCGAGGGCGCCCAGCGCCGCCACGACCTCGGTCTCGGGGTAGCGCACGGCGGTCGCGAGGGCCACCGCGTCGAGCGGCTGGTCGGCGACCATCAGCACCGCCTCCAGCGCGGGTCGCAGCTCGGCCACCGGCTCGGTGGACGCCTCGACCTCGTCGCTCTGTTCACTCATCGCTCGGATCCTCCTCGGCGGGCAGGTCGTCGGCCGGGGCGTCCTCGGCCGGCGCCGCCCCGTCGAACTCGTCGGTGATCAGGTCCTCCACGTCGACCTCGTCGTCGCCGGTCCAGCGGACCGTCAGCTCACCCAGCGGGGTGACCTGGTCGAACGCGATGGCGCCCTCACGGAACAGCTCGAGCAGCGACAGGAAGCGCGCCACCGTGGTCAGGGTGTCCGGCGAGTCGCCGCACAGCGCCCGGAACGTCAGCGTGCCGCTGCGCCGAAGCCGGTCGACGACGATCGCGGCCTGCTCGCGCACGCTGACCGTCGGCGCGTGGATGTGGTGCAGGGTCAGCTGCAGCTCGGGCTTGGGCGTCATCGCCTTGGCCGCCAGCGCGGCGAACTGGTCGAGGCCGATCCCGATCAGCACCTCGGGCAACAGGCCGGCGTACCGCTCCTCGAGGCCGACCGCCCGCGGGAAGCGCCGCGACTCGGCCTGCAGCCGGGTGTCGAGGACCGCCGCGACCTGCTTGTAGGCCTTGTACTGCAGCAGCCGCGCGAACAGCAGGTCGCGCGCCTCCAGCAGCGCGAGGTCCTCCTCGTCCTCGACGTCGCCGGCCGGCAGCAGCCGGGCCGCCTTGAGGTCGAGCAGGGTCGCGGCGACCAGCAGGAAGGAGGTGGTCTCCTCGAGAGCGTCGTCGGGCAGCTCCTTGATGTGCGCGATGAACTCGTCGGTGACCTTCGAGAGTGCGATCTCGGTGACGTCGAGCTTGTGCTTGGAGATCAGGCTCAGCAACAGGTCGAACGGGCCCTCGAAGTTCGCCAGGCGTACGGCGAAGCCTCCGTGCTGCGGATCCGCTCCGCCCGCCTCGACCTCGCTCACCCCAGCATCATGACTCACGCAGGCGCCTGACCAGCGCGGAGCTCTCCCCCTCGGCCTCGAGCTCGCCCAGGACCAGGTGCAGCGCCTCGCGGACCAGGCGACCACGGTCGACCGCCATGCCGTGCTCCCCGCGCAGCGTCAGCCGGGCCTTCTCCAGCTCCATCAGCTCCGCCGCGGTGACGTAGACCGTGATCTTCTCGTCGTGCCGGACCCGGCCGCTGGGCCCCTTCTGGGGCGCGGGCGTCGGCTCCGGGAGCGTGGCCGGCGGGTCGGGGACGGCGCGGACGGCGGGTGTCGTCGCGTCGGTGGTCGGCCGGAACAGGTCGTCCGCGGCCGGCATGCTCACACGTCGAGACAACGGACCGCCACCTCCTTCGCGAGCTGCCGGTACGCCTCCGCCCCGCTCGACCCGGAGGCGTAGGACGTGATCGGCTCGCCGGCGACGGTGGAGTCGGAGAACTTCACGGTGCGGCGGATGACGGTGTGGAAGACCTTGTCGCCCCACGCCTGCACCAGGCGCTCGAGCACCTCGCGGCCGTGCAGCGTGCGGCCGTCGTACATCGTGCCGAGGACGCCGTCGACCTCGAGACCGGGGTTGAGGCGCTGCTTGACCTTGTCGATGGTCGCCTTGAGCAGTGCGACGCCGCGCAGCGCGAAGTACTCGCACTCGAGCGGCACGATCACGCCGTCGGAGGCGGTGAGCGCGTTGACCGTCAGCAGGCCGAGCGAGGGCTGGCAGTCGATGAGGATGACGTCGTACTCCTCGATCGCCGGGGCGAGCACGCGCTGCAGCGTCTGCTCGCGGGCGACCTCGTGCACCAGCTGCACCTCGGCGGCCGACAGGTCGATGTTGGAGGGCAGCAGATCCATGCCGGGCACGCCGGAGGGCACGACGACCTCGTCGAGCGTGGCCTCGGGGTCCATGAGCAGGTTGTAGACCGTGCTCTCCATCTCGTGCGGGTTGAGGCCCAGGCCGACCGACAGCGAGCCCTGCGGGTCGAAGTCGACGAGCAGCACCTTGCGGCCGTACTCGGCCAGCGCCGCACCGAGGTTGATCGTCGTCGTGGTCTTGCCGACGCCGCCCTTCTGGTTGCACATCGAGATCACCCGCGCGTGGCCGTGGGCGGTCACCGGCCTCGGGTCGGGCAGCACCGGCATCGGGCGCCCGGTCGGCCCCATCTCACCGGTCTGCGTCTGCACCGAGACGGCCTCGGGGGCGTTGCGGTCCGGCAGCGGGAACTGCAGCGTCATGGCGTCCTCGCTCACGGCTGCCTCCTCCGTGCCGAGCGGTACGTCGCTGCCGGGCGCCGGGATCGGCATCCTCGGCGGCATGTCGGGTGCACTGGATCCTCCGTAGAAGCCGACCATCGCCCTCACCTTTGTCTGGAGTGGTTGCGGGCTCCTTCCCCAGAGCCCGGGACTGCTCCATCCAACAATGTCGACACGGCGACATTCGGGAGGCGCGCCGCGTCAGCCCTCCACACCGGTGCTGTGGTGCGGCTCGCCGACGGGCTTGCTCTCGGCCGAACCGCGCTCACGCAGGAAGATCGCGAGGACCGCGAAGGCGCCGACGGCCAGGAATTCCGACTGCCAGTTCTGCAGGGTCCGCTCCCAGAAGTCGGCGGAGGCGACGTACCCGCTCCATGACTGGGGGTCGCGCAGCTGCTCGAGCCGGCGCTCGTTGTCGGCCGCCCAGCCGGCGACCGACTGCGCCAGCCACGACAGCAGGAAGATCACACCCACCGTGAGGGCCAGGGAGTGGGAGTAGAGGCGGGTCCGCCATCCGCCCACGACCGCCCAGCGGGGGGCGTCCGCGGGCGCGTGGGGGCCGAGCTCCTGCTGCTCGTCGGTCTCCAGGCCGGACTTGTCCAGCTCCTTCGACTCCGGCGAGCCCTGCTGCAGGAACCAGACGGTCGCGAGGACGTAGAGCAGGAACTGCAGGAACTCGCTCTGCCAGTTCTCGGCCACGGCCACGGCGAAGTCGGTGGACCTGAGGTACTCGCCGTAGCCGATGGTGCCCAGGCGCTCGCCGACCTGCTGGTCGTTGAACGCCTGCCAGCCGGCGATCGATTGGGCCACCACGGTGCCCAGGAAGAGCAGGCCGAAGAACAGGCCGAGCGAGTTGTTGCGCAGGAAGGTCCTCATGCGTGCCTCAACCCCGACCACAGCATGAGCACCAGCCCCACCGCGATGACGGCCACGTAGGCCACGAACATGAGCCTCACCTCAGCCTCCTTCCACGGCGCACTCGTACGGCGCGTCGCCCGATGCCGCACAGCCCGCGGCCACCACGCGCCAGCCGTCGTCGAAGCGGCCGAGGAACACCGTGTCGGTGCCCGTGCGGACCTGGGCCGCGGTGGCGTAGACCTCCGTCTCGATCTCGTCGCCCACCGGGGGCAGGTCCTCCTCGAGGAGCGCCTCGGCACAGGGCGCCTGTGCGTCCTGCTCCAGGGTCTCGCGCGTCGCCGGGGCCAGCAGGCCGCACGCCCGCTCGCCGTCGCCGGACTCGACCGCCGCCTGGAAGCGCTGGGCGACGTCCGCGACGGCGCGGTCGCGGTCCTGGTCGCCGGCGCAGCCGGACAGGACGAGGACGAGCAGCGCGCCGCTAGCCGCCCAGGGCGCGCATCGCCTCCGTGCGGACGACCGCCTCGCCCGCCTCGTCGGAGGCGGCGAGGTCGACCACGGCCTCGATGACCCAGTCGTGGTGGCCTTCGGGGTCGTGCAGGGTCTGGACGACGCGCCACTCCCCGGGCGTGCTCCTGTCGACGGAGAGCAGCGCCGGTCCGCGGGCATCGGCATCGGTGAGGAGCCGTTCATGCTCGTCGTAGTACCCGTCGAGTGCCGCATCCCAACGGTCCGCGGTCATCTCGGAGCCTTCGGGCTCCACGCCGGCCAGTCCGTCGAGGTCGTCGCGGGCCACCAGCTCGACGCGGCGCCACAGTGCGTTGCGGACCATCACCTCGAACACCCGGCCCTGCTGGCTGAGCGGTCGCGGCGGGGGCGGCGGCTCGTGGTGGCTGACCTGTCGGCTGGCGTGGGCGGGGTCGTTGAGCGCCTCCCACTCGTCGAGCAGCGAGGAGTCGACCTGCCGGACCGTCTCCCCCAGCCACTCGACGAGGAGCTCGAGCTCCTCGGTCCGGTACGACGCCGGCACGGTCTGCCGCAGCGCCCGGTAGGCGTCGGTGAGGTAGCGGAGCACGAGGCCCTCGGAGCGGGCCACCTGGTAGCGGGAGACGAGGTCGGTGAACCCCATGCCCTGCTCCCACATCTGCCGCACGACCGACTTCGGCGCGAGCGCGTCGGGGGCGAGCCACGGGTGCCGCTCGCGGTAGGTCTCGAAGAGCGGCTCGAGCAGCTCGCCGAGCGGCTCGGGCCAGGTGATGTCCTCGACCAGGGCCATCCGCTCGTCGTACTCGACGCCGTCGGCCTTGAGCGCCGCGATCGCCTCCCCCCGCGCGGCATGGCGCTGGGCCATCAGCAGCGGGCGGGGTGCCTCGAGCGTCGCCTCCACGACCGACACGACGTCGAGGGAGAACGTCTCGGCGTCGGGGTCGAGCACGTCGAGCACCGCGAGCGCGAAGTGCGAGAGCGGCTGGTTGAGCGCGAAGTCCTCGGGCAGCGCCTCGGTGAGCACGTAGCGCCGGCCGAACCCGTCGACCTGGTCGAGCCGGGTCAGCACTTCCGAGGCGACCAGGCTGCGCGCGAGCCGCACCGCCCGCTTGGCCAGCCGCAGCTGACTGCGGCGCTCCTCGTGGTTGTCGGTCATCAGCCGCCGCATCACCGGGAACGCGTCCTCCTCGCGGGAGACGACGTTGACGAGCATCGCGTTGTCGACCTTCATCTGCGACTTCAGCGGCTCGGGCCTGCCCTCGACCAGCTTGGCGAAGGTCTGCTCGCTCCAGACCACCGTGCCCTCGGGCGGCTTCCTCAGCTGGGGCTTCGACTTCTTCTTCGGGTTGGCCGCGTTCTTGGCCTCCGACTTCGCCTTCGCCTTCTCGTTGTCGATGACGTGCTCGGGCGCCTGGACGACGACGTGACCCGCGGTGTCGTAGCCCGCGCGCCCCGCCCGGCCGGCGATCTGGAGGAACTCCCGGGTGCGCAGCACCCGCTGCCGCGACCCGTCGAACTTGGCCAGGCCGGTGAACAGCACGGTGCGGATCGGCACGTTGATGCCGACCCCGAGCGTGTCGGTGCCGCAGATGACCGTCAGCAGCCCGGCCTGGGCGAGCTGCTCGACGAGGCGGCGGTAGCGCGGCAGCATGCCGGCGTGGTGGACTCCGATCCCCTGCCGCAGCAGCTTGTTGAGCGTCTTGCCGAAGCCGGCGGCGAAGCGGACGCCCGCGATCCGCTCGGCGATCTGCTCCTTGCGCTCCTTCGGGAGCACGGTGTCCAGCCGCCCGGGCCCGCTCAGCAGGGAGACGGCGTGCTCGACCGCGGCGGCCTGGGTGAAGTGGACGACGTACACCGGGCCCTGGCCGGTGGTGACCAGCTCCTCGAGCTTCTCCCCCATCGGGTCGAGCGACCACGAGAAGTCCAGCGGGACCGGACGTTCGGCCTGGTCCACGACCGTGGTGTCGCGTCCGTTGCGCCGGGTCAGGTCGGCCGCGAGGTCGGTGGTGTCCCCGAGGGTGGCCGACATCAGCAGGAACTGCGCCTGCGGCAGCTCGATCAGCGGCACCTGCCATGCCCAGCCACGGCCCGGCTCGCCGTAGAAGTGGAACTCGTCCATCACGACCATGCCGACGTCGGCCCGCTCGCCCTCGCGCAGCGCGATGTTGGCGAGCACCTCCGCGGTGCACGCGATGATCGGCGCGTCGGCGTTGACGGCGACGTCGCCGGTGAGCATGCCGACGTCGGCGGCACCGAAGATCTCGACGAGGTCGAAGAACTTCTCGCTCACCAGCGCCTTGATCGGCGCGGTGTAGAAGGTCACCCGGTCGTCGGCGAGCGCGCCCATCGCGGCGGCCATCGCGACCAGCGACTTGCCCGACCCGGTCGGCGTCGCGAGCACCACGTTGTCGCCGGCCAGCAGCGCGAGGATCGCGTCCTCCTGGTGCGGGTAGAGCTCGAGACCGCGCCCCTCGGCGTGCTCGAGGATCCGGTCGTACGCGTCAGCCATGGCGGGCCCTCGGGTGCGCGGTGGCGAAGACCTCGCGCAGGTTGTCGACGGTGACGAGCGTGTAGACCTGCGTCGTGGTGACCGACGCGTGCCCGAGCAGCTCCTGGACCACGCGGACGTCTGCGCCACCGTCGAGCAGGTGGGTCGCGAACGAGTGCCGCAGCGTGTGGGGCGAGACGTCGCGAGTCACCCCGGCCCGCTCGGCGGCCTTGACCAGCACAGCCCACGCCGACTGCCGGGAGAGCCGGCCACCACGGGCGTTGAGGAAGAGCGCCGGGGTCGCCGCCGAGGAGAGCGCCGGCCGCCCCCGGACGAGGTACGCCGAGACGGCGGCCCGCGCGTAGGAACCGACCGGGACCAGCCGCTCCTTGCCGCCCTTGCCGTGCAGCAGCAGGGTGGCGTCGCCGGGATCGAGGTCCGGTTCGACGAGGTGGTGGACGTCGTCGACGTCGAGGCCGACCGCCTCCGAGATCCGCGCGCCCGTGCCGTAGAGGACCTCCAGCAGCGCGCGGTCCCGCAACGCCAGGGGGGTGTCCGCGGCGCCGGCCGCGTCGATGATCGCCTCCACGTCGGCCAGCGGCAGTGCCTTCGGCAGTCGCTTCGCCGGCGTCGGCGGCTTCACCCCTGCCGCGGGATCGGCCTGCGCCAGTCCGTCGGCGACCGCGAACCTGTGGAAGCCCCGCACGGCCACGACGGTGCGCGCAGCGCTCGAGGCGCTCAGCGGCGGGTGGTCGTCGTCTCCCTCGCGCAGCCACACCAGGAAGTCGGTGACCGTCTGCTCGGTGACGGCGTCGAGGGTGTCGATGCCGGCGGCGGCGAGGTGCGTGCGGTACCGGCGCAGGTCGCGCTGGTAGGACGTCAGCGTGTTCGCCGCCAGCCCCTTCTCGACCGCGAGGTGGTCCAGGTACGTGCGGACCGCCCGGTCCACCGCACCTGGTCCACTCACGCGGTCAGGCTAGGGCATGTCGGGTGGTCCTCGGCGGATGCCCTGGTCGTCCAGTGCGTGCGATGGCACGGCGCCGGTGCGCCGGAGGACTGGGCGTCCTTCAAGCATCGGCAACGCCGCCAGCGTGCGTGCTGGGCGGCCTGGGCGCCGCCACGGGACCACTCGACATGCCCTCACGCGAGGGGACGACGGGTCAGGCGAGCGCCTCCGCGACCGGCACCGCGGCGATCCCGGTGGCCTCGCCGACCGGCGCGTTGGTCAGCTGGCCGGCGTGGGTGTTGAGGCCCAGCGCCAGGCTGTCGTCGGCCCGGCAGGCCTCGAGCCAGCCCTTGTCGGCCAGCGCCACGGCGTAGGGCAGGGTCGCGTTGGTCAGTGCGTAGGTCGACGTGTTCGGCACCGCGCCCGGCATGTTCGCCACGCAGTAGAACGTCGAGTCGTGCACCTGGTAGGTCGGGTCGGCGTGGGTGGTCGGCCTGGTGTCCTCGAAGCAGCCACCCTGGTCGACGGCGATGTCGACGAGCACCGAGCCCGGCTTCATCCGGGAGACCAGCTCGTTGGAGACCAGCTTGGGCGCCGCGGCGCCGGGGATCAGCACCGCGCCGATGACCATGTCGGCCTCCATCACCTGCTGCTCGATCGCGAGCTTGGAGGACGCGAGGCCGTGGACCCGGTTGTTGTAGCGCCAGAACGACATCCGCAGCTTGTCGAGGTCGGTGTCGAGCAGGGTCACGTCGGCGCCCATGCCGAGCGCGATGTTGGCGGCGTTCTGGCCCGACACACCCGCGCCGATGATGACGACCTTGGCGTTGGCGACGCCGCCGACCCCGCCCATCAGCACGCCGCGGCCGCCCTGGGCCTTCATCAGCGAGTACGCACCGACCTGGGGCGCCAGGCAGCCGGCGACCTCGGACATCGGGTACAGCAGCGGCAGCGCGCCGGAGGGCAGCTGGACCGTCTCATAGGCGATCGCGGTGACCTTGCGGGCGATCAGCTCCTGGGTGAGCGCCTTGTCGGCTGCGAGGTGGAGGTAGGTGAACAGCACCTGCCCCTCGCGCATCCGGTCGTACTCCTCGGCGATCGGCTCCTTGACCTTGAGGACCATGTCGGCCGCGCCCCACACCGCGTCCGCGTCGGGGAGGATCGAGGCGCCTGCTGCGACGTAGTCCTCGTCGGCGATCTGCGAGCCGGTGCCCGCACCGGCCTGGACGACGACCTCGTGACCGTGGGCGACCAGCTCGTGCACGCCGATCGGCGTGATGGCCACCCGGTACTCGTGGTTCTTGACTTCCTTGGGCACGCCGACGCGCATGTGGGATTCCTCCTGGTCACGGAATCCGTCGCGGATTCCCCTGTGAAGAGAAATCATGAAGATCAGTCGAGGGGCCCGCTAGTGGGCAGAGCGAAAATTCGCGCCCGGCGCGGGAACCCGGATCGGATCGTCGGCGATCAGCCCTGTGACGTACGCCGCGCCGAACCCTGTTCGGCGGGTCGGCCGCGCAGGTGCTCGAAGATCAGGCTGGTCTCGGTCATCGCGACGTCGCGGGTGCCGCTGAGGTGGTTCAGCACGAACTCCCGCAGCTCCTCCGAGCCGGCCGTCGCGACGTGGATGAGGAAGTCGTCGGCGCCGGCCAGGAAGTACACGTTGAGCACCTCGGGCAGGGTCGCCATCGCCTGGGCGAAGGCGCTCAGCTCGCCGCGCGCGTGCGGGCGGAGCCGGACCGAGATCATCGCCTGGAGCGGCCGGCCGATGCTGGCCTGGTCGACCTCCGCGTGGGCGCCGCGGATCACGCCGCGCTCGAAGAGCGAGCGGACCCGGCCGTGGCAGGTGGACGGCGCGATGCCGACCCGGGCGGCCAGCACGTTGTTGGCCAGGCGGGCGTCGTCCTGCAGCTCGCGGACGATCGCGGCGTCGATCGGGTCCAGCTCAACCACGCGCGGACTCCCGGTCGCGGCGGACCTGGACGGCGAGCACCGCCTGCACGACCGGTCCGTCGGTCACCTCGCCGGCGAGGATCGCGTCGACGAGGTCAGCGAAGGGCACCCAGAAGACCTCGAGATCGGCCTCCTCGTGGCGCAGCTCGAAGTCACCGCGGTCGGCCGGTGCGAGGTCCTCGGCCAGGTAGTAGTGGATCCGCTCCGCCGAGTAGCCCGGCGAGCTGAGCGTCGAGAGCAGGTGGGTCCACCGCTGGGCGGCCAGCGCCGCCTCCTCGCGCAGCTCACGGCGCGCCACGTCCTCCGGGTTCTCGCCCGGGTGGTCGATCACACCGGCGGGCAGCTCGACCAGCCGATACTGCGCCGGGTGCCGGTACTGCCGCAGGCACAGCACCCGGTCCTCGGCGTCGATCGCGAGGACGACGGCCGCCCCCGGGTGCTCGAGCACGAGGCGCCGGAACGGCTCCTCGTCCTCGGCACCCGGCCGGCGGATCCGGTCGGAGCGGAACGCCACGACCCAGCCGTCACGGTGCAGGTCGACGCTGTCCTCGACCGGCCAGGACTCGGGGACGTCGCGCAGCTCGCTCATCGACGCGAGGTCACTCGTCGTCGGCGGGCTCGGCGTGCAGGTTGGTGTCGTCGATCTCGAGCCGGGTCTCGCGCTGGCGCTTGATGGCCGCGCCGACCAGGCCCGCGAACAGCGGGTGCGGGCGGGTCGGCCGCGAGCGCAGCTCGGGGTGCGCCTGGGTGCCGATGTAGTAGGGGTGCACGTCGCGCGGCAGCTCGACGAACTCGACCAGGTCGAGGTCGGTGTTGAGCCCGGAGAAGACCAGGCCGGCGTCCTCGAGGGGGGCGCGGTAGGCGTTGTTGACCTCGTAGCGGTGACGGTGCCGCTCCTCGATGACCTCGGCGCCGTAGACCTCGCGCGCGAGGGTGCCGCCCTTGAGGTGGGCCGGGTAGAGGCCCAGCCGCATGGTGCCGCCCAGGTCGCCGGCGCCCTCGACGATGGACTTCTGCTCCTCCATCGTGGCGATCACCGGCTCCGGCGTGTCCGGGTCGAACTCGGTCGAGCCCGCCTTGGTCAGGCCGAGCTCGGTGCGGGCGTACTCGATGACCATCGACTGCAGGCCCAGGCACAGGCCGAGGGTCGGGATCTTGTTGTGGCGCGCGTAGGTGAGTGCGCCGAGCTTGCCCTCGAGTCCGCGGATGCCGAAGCCGCCGGGCACGCAGATCGCGTCGACGTCGGAGAGGTGCTTGGCCGCACCGGCCGGCGTCTCGCAGTCGTCGGAGGCGACCCAGCGGATCTCCACCTTGGCCTCGTGGGCGAAGCCTCCGGCGCGCAGCGCCTCGCTCACCGACAGGTAGGCGTCGTGCAGGTCGATGTACTTGCCGACCAGCGCGACGGTGACGTCCTCCTTCGGGTGGTGCACCCGGCGGAGCAGGTCGTCCCAGACCGTCCAGTCGACGTCACGGAAGGGCAGGTTGAGCCGGCGCACGACGTAGGCGTCAAGACCCTGGCGGTGCAGGACCTTCGGGATGTCGTAGATCGACGGCGCGTCGGCCGCGGTGACGACCGCGTCCTGGTCGACGTCGCACATCAGCGAGATCTTCTTCTTGATGCTCTCCGGCAGCTCCCGGTCCGCGCGGCAGACCACCGCGTCGGGCTGGATGCCGACCTGGCGCAGCGCGGCGACGGAGTGCTGGGTCGGCTTGGTCTTCAGCTCGCCCGACGGCCCGATGAAGGGCACCAGCGAGACGTGCAGGAAGAAGACGTTGTCGCGGCCGATGTCGTGGCGGACCTGGCGCGCGGCCTCGAGGAAGGGCAGCGACTCGATGTCGCCGACGGTGCCGCCGATCTCGGTGATGACCACGTCCACCGGCTCGTCGCCGTACCCCATCGCGAGGATCCGGTCCTTGATCTCGTTGGTGATGTGCGGGATCACCTGGACCGTGTCGCCGAGGTAGTCGCCGCGGCGCTCCTTGGCGATCACCGACGAGTAGACCTGCCCCGTCGTGACGTTGGCGATCTGGTTGAGGTCGGTGTCGAGGAAGCGCTCGTAGTGACCGATGTCGAGGTCGGTCTCCGCGCCGTCGTTGGTGACGAAGACCTCGCCATGCTGGAACGGGTTCATCGTCCCGGGGTCGACGTTGAGGTACGGGTCGAGCTTCTGCATCGTGACCCGCAGACCACGCGATCGCAGCAGCCGGCCGAGGCTGCTGGCAGTGAGTCCCTTGCCCAGCGAGGAGGCGACGCCTCCGGTGACGAAGACGTGCTTTGCCTGCCGATTCTGTCCGCTACCGGGCGCCATGTTCACGGGATTCCATCCTACGTCATGTCGGGCTGATTCACCGTGCTCGCGGTGCGTTTCGCGCCAGCTCGAGCAGCTCGCGGGCATGGGCGAGCGCGGTGTCGGACTCGGCGAGGCCGGCCAGCATGCGGGAGAGCTCCCGCTCGCGGCCCGCGTCGTCGAGGGTGACCAGGCCCGAGCTGGTCACCGATCCGTCGCTGGACTTCTCGACCAGCACGTGCCGGTCGGCGAAGGCCGCGACCTGCGGCAGGTGGGTGACCACCAGGACCTGGGCGTCGTCGGCCAGCTTGGCCAGCCGCCGCCCGATCTCGACCGCTGCCGCACCGCCGACTCCGGAGTCGACCTCGTCGAACACGAAGGTCGGCACCGGGCTGGTGCCCGCGAGGCACACCTCGACCGCGAGCATCACCCGTGAGAGCTCACCGCCGGACGCGCCCTTGTGCAGCGGCCGCGGCTCGGACCCGGTGTTGGCGGCGAGCAGGAACTCGACCTCGTCGAGCCCGCTGCGCCCGAACCGCACCCACCGGTCCCCCACCTGCACCACGTCGGCCGGCGGGTGGGCGGGGTCGCTGGGCGCCTCGGCCACGCGCGGTGTGACCCGGATGGTCACCACGGCGTGCGGCATGGCCAGCAGCGTGAGCTCGTCGGAGACCGCGGTGCCGAGGCGGCTGGCGGCCTTGACCCGCGCCTCGCTGAGCTGGGTGCCGGCGGTCGCCAGGTCGGCCCGGAGCCTGGTCGCCTCGGCGGCCAGCTCCTGGATCTTGTCGTCGGTCGAGTCGAGGTCGAGGAGCCGCATCGCCGACTTCTCGGCCCACGCGAGCACGTCGTCGATGGTGTCGCCGTACTTGCGGGTCAGCCCGATCAGCGCCGCGCGGCGCTCGGAGACCGCGGCCAAGCGGTTCGGGTCGGTGTCGATCCGGGCGGCGTACGACGCCACGTCGGCAGCGACGTCGGAGAGCAGGTAGCTCACCTCGGCCACCCGGTCCGCCAGCGCCGCCGCCTCGGGGTCGTGGTCGCGCACGCCCTCGAGCAGGCCGCGCGCGGCAGCCACGGCGCCGAGCGCGTCGGGCGAGCCGTGCTCGCTGGACAGCGCCTCCCGAGCCTGCTCGGCCGCACCGCGCAGCGTGTCGGCATGGCCCAGCCGCGCCTCCTCGGCAGCGAGCTCGGCGTCCTCGCCGGGCTGCGGCTCGACGGCCGCGACCTCGTCGACGCCGAACCGCAGCAGGTCGGCCTCCCGGGCGCGCTCGCGCGCGCTGGCGACGACCTCGGCCAGCTCCTTCTCGGTGGCGACCAGCCGGTCGTGGACCTTCGTGTACGCCGCCAGCAGCTTGTCCAGCGCCCCGAACCGGTCGAGGGCGTGACGCTGGGTCTGCGCCTTGAGCAGCCGGTGCTGGTCGGACTGGCCGTGCACCGCGACCAACGGCTCGGCCAGCTCGGCGAGCGTGGCGACCGGGACCGCGGCACCTCCGGCGAACGCCCGGGAACGGCCCTCGGCGCTCACGTTGCGCGCCAGCACGACCCCGTCGTCCTCGGCCTCGCCACCGGCCTCCTCGACCGCGGTGACCAGGTCGGGCAGCGACCCGGCAGCGACCAGCCCCTCGACCCGTGCCTGCCTGGCGCCGGCGCGGACCGCGCCGCTGTCGGCGCGGCCGCCCAGCAGCAGGCCGAGCGCGGTCACGACCATGGTCTTGCCGGCACCGGTCTCACCGGTGATCACGGTCAGTCCGGGGCCGAGCTCGAGCGTCGAGGAGTCGATGACCCCGAGCGAGCTGATCCGGATCTCCTCGATCATGCGTCCTCCCCCCGGGCCCGCGCCTCCCGGCGCTGCTCCGCGGCTCCTCGCCAGCCCTCGACGGACAGGCCGAACTTCGCCACCAGGCGATCCGTGAACGGGGCCGAGTGCAGCCGGACCAGGCGAACGGGGCGCTGCCCCCGGCTCACCTCGATCCGCGCGCCCGGCGGCAGGTCGACGCTGCGCCGACCGTCGCACCACAGCACCCCGGACCCCTGGTTGCCCTCGAGCACCTCGATCGCGATCACCGACGACGGAGCCACTACCATCGGCCGCGCGAACAGCGCGTGCGCGCTCAGCGGCACGATGCACAGCGCCTCGACCTGCGGCCACACGATCGGGCCGCCGGCACTGAAGTTGTACGCCGTCGAGCCGGTCGGCGTCGCGCACACGACCCCGTCGCAGCCCCAGCGCGACAGCGGCCGGTCGTCGATCTCGACGACCACCTCGAGCATCCGCTCCCGGGCGGCCTTCTCCACGCTGGCCTCGTTGACCGCGAAGGTCGCGTAGACGAGCTCGCCGCCGACGTACGCCTTCACGTCGAGCGTGAGCCGGTCCTCGGTGCGGTAGCGCTGCTCGACGATCGCCTCGATCGTCGCCGCCACGTCCTCGTGCTCGGCCTCCGCGAGGAAGCCGACGTGGCCGAGGTTGACGCCCAGCACCGGCGTGGACCGCTGGTGGGTGACCTCCGCGGCGCGCAGGATGCTGCCGTCGCCGCCGATCACCACGGTCAGCTCGCAGCCGTGGCTGGCATCGGACTCGGAGTCGGTCAGCTCGACCTCCGGGACGTAGGCCTCCGGCTCCAGGTCGAGGTCGTCGGCCTCGTGCCGCAGCAGCCGGACGATGATGCCGTGCCCGGTCAGCTCCTTCACGAACGCGCGCGCGACGTCGCGGGCCTCGGCCCGCCCGGTGTGGGCGAGCACCAGGACCCGGCGCGGGATGTCGGCGGACGTCATGGGGTCACCCTCTCATCCGGGCCCGACGTACCGCGCCGCACGATCACCGCCAGCGACTCGTCGTCGATCGTCGCCGGACCGTGCCGCAGCCACACGAAGAACTCCACGTTGCCCGACGGACCGGGCAGTGGGCTCACCGTGACCGCACGCGCCCCCCACCCGCGCTCGGCGGCCGCGTGGGCCACGCCGAGCACGGTCTCCACCCACAGCTCGGGGTCGCGGACCACGCCGCCCTTGCCGAGCCGGTCCTTGCCGACCTCGAACTGCGGCTTCACCATCAGCGCCAGGTCGCCGTCGAGCCGGGTCACGCCGAGCAGGGCGTCCAGCACCAGGGTGAGCGAGATGAAGGACAGGTCACCCACCACGAGGTCCACCGGACCGCCGATGTCGTCGGTCGTCAGCGTGCGCACGTTGGTCCGGTCGTGCACGACGACCTTCTCGTGCTGCTGCAGCGACCAGTGCAGCTGCCCGTAGCCCACGTCCACCGCCACCACCTCGGCGACGCCGGCCCGCAGCAGCACGTCGGTGAAGCCACCCGTCGACGCCCCCGCGTCGAGGGCCCGGCGCCCCTCGACCCGCAGGCCGAGCGGGGTGAACGCCGCGAGCGCCCCCACCAGCTTGTGGGCACCTCGCGAGACGTAGTCTGGCCCGTTCTCGCCCTCCTTGACCACGATCGCGACGTCGGTCGTCACGCCCGTGGCGGGCTTGGAGGCCACGGCCCCGGCGACCTTGACCCGTCCTTCGGCGATCAGCTGGGCGGCACGCTCACGCGACGGCGCCAGCCCACGGCGGACCAGCTCCGCGTCGAGGCGCAGTCGGCGCGGCGGCACTACGGGACGGCCGGTGCGGCCGGTGGGTTGTCGAGGGTGCGGCGGAGCTCGCCGTGCGCCTCCTCGAGCACTCCCGCGTGCTCCTCGAGCGGGCGCTCGGTGAGCCCCGCGACGAGGTCGAGCACCCGGTCGACGGCATCGATCCCGGTCGGCGTGGGCGCCGGAACTGGTACCTCGGTCATGGCCCGAGGCTACCGCGCCCCCGGGCCGGTTCCGGGGACGCGTGCCGCGGTGATGTCCGGCACCGCCGCGGTGCGGTCCCGGTGCTCCCACGCCGCCACCGCCGCCACCCGCCACCAGTCGTCGACGCACGCCGCGGCCGCGGTCTCCTCCACCACGAGCCGCCCGTCGGTCACCCGCGCGGACCAGCCACCCAGAGCCCAGCCGCCGGCCACCCGCTCCGGCGCCGCGTGCGGCCGGGTCAGTCCGCCGAGGTCCACCGCCAGGTACGTCGGACGCTCCCCCGGCTCGGCCGCCACCAGCTCCGCGAGCCCGGTCACGCCGGTGAGCACGAGCAGCGAGTCCACACCCGCGTTCCGCGCCCCCTCGATGTCGGTGTCCAGTCGGTCGCCGACCATGAGCGGACGGCGACCGCCCACGCGTCGTACCGTCTCGTCGAGCAGCGGCCGCGCCGGCTTGCCGGCCACGTCCGGCGTCACTCCGGCGAAACGCCGCACCATGTCGACGAGCACGCCGTGCCCCGGCGCAACGCCGTAGGTCGTCGGGATCGTGAGGTCGGTGTTGCTCGCGACCCACGGGAGTCCGTCCCGGATCCGTACCGCCGCGTGCATGATGTCGCGCCACAGCAGCTCCGGCCCGTACCCGCTCGCCACCGCGACCGCCTCGGCCTCCACGTCGACCGCCACCAGGCCGGCCTCGTCGAGCGCGCTCTGCAGCCCCGGGCCGCCCAGGCACACCACCCGGGCGCCAGCGCCGAACCGCTCCGCGAGCAGCCGCGACGCCGCCTGGGCACTGGTCACCACGTCCGCGGGCCGTGCCTCCACCCCCAGGTCTCGCAGGTGCTCGGCGACCACTGCTGCCGACCGGGAGGCGTTGTTGGTGATGAAGGCAACCCGCATCCCGGCCGCCCGCGCCCGACCGATGTGGCGCGCCGCGCCCTCGACCGCCTCGTGGCCGATGTAGACCACGCCGTCGAGGTCGAGCATCGCCAGGTCGTAGGTGCCGGCCAGGGGTTCGGTCGATGTGAGCAACACGTCCCCACCTTGCCAGCCCCCGCCACCCACGGCTCCGTACGATGCCCTGATGGACGCAAGCACCCTCGTGACCCCGCCCTACGTGGCCGGTCCGTTGCGTCTCGAGCCGTTCGCGGCGCTCATGCTCGCCCCCGCCCGCGTCGGCAACCCGACCACCGGCCGCGCCTTCGCACGTCCCTACAAGGACGTCTCCGCCCGGCTCGTGCGCTGGCAGGCGCGCGGCCTGGTCACCGCCGACGCCGACCCCGCGCTCTACCTCCACGAGTACAGCTCCAACGGGATGACCGTGCGCGGCCTGGTCGGGGCACTCGACGTCTCACGCCGCGCCGCGCATGCCGCCGACCGGGCCGTGCTCCCCCACGAGGGCATCCACCCCGTCCAGGCCGACGAGCTCGCCGACCGGATGGACGAGATGCAGCTCAACCCGGCACCGATCCTCCTCGTCCACCAGGGCAGCACGCGGCTGCGCGAGCTCGTCAGCGACATCGCCCGCCGCGACCCCGACCATGCCTTCACCGATCGGGGCGGCCAGGAGCACCGGATCTGGGCCGAGCGCGCACCCGACACGCTCGCTGCGATCGCCGCCGAGCTCGCCGAGAGCCGCGCCCTCATCGCCGACGGCCACCACCGGTACGCCGCCTACCTCCGCCTCCAGCGCCGAAGGATCGGCGACCCCGATGCCCCGAGCCCCACGGACCTGGGCCTGGCGATGCTGGTCGACCAGGCCGACACGCCCCTGTTCCTCGGACCGATCCACCGCACCCTCAGCGGCACCTCCCTCGACGACCTCCGCGACGCCGCGGACACTCTCGGCCTCGAGTACCGCGAGCAGGCCCAGGCGGACGCGGTGCACGCCCTCTCCGCCGCCCGTCTCGCCGCCACCGACGGCGATCGCTGGGCCGTCATCGCTCTGGGGAACGACGCCGACGAGGCCGCGGTCGAGGCACTCCATCACCGGATCGTCCCCGCGCTGCCGCACGGACCGGCGGCGATCGCCTACCACCACACGGTCGAGGAGGCTCTCGGCGGCGCCCGGTCCGACACCATCGCCGTGCTCATGCCGGCCCCCTCCGTCGACCTCGTCATCCGGGTGGCAGAGGCGGACCGGCTGCTGCCCGAGAAGGCCACCTCCTTCCAGCCCAAGCCGAGCCTGGGCGTCCTCATCCGCTCGCTGCGCGACGCAGCACCCGGGCGGTCGTGACCTCGACCTCCATCCGCGACGCGGTCTGGCCGCCCGATCGGTAGAACCGCCGCCGGAGCGCGCCCTCGACGCCCACGACGTCCCCGGCACGCCAGGTCCGCATCGAGCGTCGCACCTTGCCCGACCAGCCGGCCAGGTCGACCACGTCGACGGACGGCCCCTTGCGCCCCGAGGCGAGCACCCGTACGTCGGCCCGGGGCACGATCAGCCGGCAGGTCCACAGCCGGTCGCCGCTCGGCAGCACCCGCTCCTCCGGCTCCGCGGCCAGTCGCCCGCTCAGCCGCACCGTGTTCGCCGTCGTCGGCGCCACCGCGTCCATCGTCATCCTCCGCCACCTCCACGTCGACGGCGAGCCCTGCTGGCTCACCCACGTGACGATCCTGCGGAACGGATCCGACGCGGGCCCAGCGCGCCGGGAACGACTGTGGACATCGTTCGCGGTCGAGGGGATTGTGGAGAAGGAAGGGACTCGGCGAGCACGCGTGCGGCGGATGAGCAGCCGCGAGGACCCGAAAAAGCGCTCAGGGCCAGCACGTGTGGTGCTGGCCCTGAGGCAATGTTTGTCCGGCGGCGTCCTACTCTCCCACATCCTCTCGGTTGCAGTACCATC